>JBDKJY010000005.1:0-206090 GCA_039796295.1 Verrucomicrobiota bacterium | reverse complement strand
GACGCCGGAACCTGCGGTGTGTCTGGAAACGGTGAAAACCGAATCCGACACCCCGCCACAAGCGCATGGCGAGTCACAAAACGGAGGTCACAACTGTGGAAATCACCCATTTTTCAAGAAACTGCTATGGCACGCCCTATTCCGACGACATCGGGCCGGGAAAGACTTGGAAGCAGGGCTACACCGGACCGGATATGGTTCACTACGCCTATGTCGATGTTCCAGAACTGCCATTTCCATCGCTTTGGAACTACGCAGCCGCCACAGACACAGACTGGAAGATTGACATCCAAAATTTCCCGCCGGATTGGGCGACGAACTATTATCTCACCGACCTAAATGTCCTGGATGCCAATTTGGCTTCCTATGCTGAGGGGGCAACCTCCAACCGGTTTATCACGTTCCATCTCGGCCCACATGGCTTCGACAAACCGAGCGACTGGGTAGGCAAGCGAGTCTCTCCCGGCCGGATTCAGCAGGCGATCTCCAAGGTGATTGCATCCAATGCCAGGCTTCGGCAAGCGGTTTATGATAACGCCGGTGGGGTGACGGATTTGGGGAGATCTATCGCTTTGTTTAAGCTCCGACTCAAGACGCACGATCAGATTCGTCTGCTGCAGCTCGGTTTGGCAACGGCTGACCAGACGCTTGGAGATTTGGGTCTTACTGCGGCTAACACTGCGCAAACTCTTGATGATGTTATTGCAACTGTCGCAGGTGCTACGGACGCCGTTGCCGAGATACCCCTCAGATTTGTGGAGGCGGGTCTGTCGGTTGGGACGGATCCGGGAGCAATAATTAAAGGCCTCACTAAATTGACAGGTCTTGCAGCACTTACCCCTTTGAGAATTGCCAAACCCAATGTCGGGATGGATTTCTTGAAGAAGGAAAATGCAAATGCGGATTTGCATACCTTTGTAGAGAATTTCGGCATTGCTCCATTGGAATGGAACGAAGAAGTCCGGTCTGGCATCGCTGATTTGGGCAGCCAATTGGAGACTTTGCAGGCGACCTTGTATAAAATTAATGGCGCTATTCGAGACCGCGATGATGCACTCCGGGAATACGCATCCCTCATCGCGCAGGGTGACCGCATTCAACAGGAGCGTCTGGTGTTCCGTCAGCGCGCTGCGGCAATCACCCAGGGCTACCGCACGCGGGACGCGGCCTTCCGAATCTTCCGCAACGAGAAGCTGGAGCGCTACAAGACGCTGTTCGATCTCAGCGCGCGCTACACCTTCATGGCGGCGCAGGCTTACGACTACGAGACGGGCCTGCTCAACACCACCAAGGGCAAGCAGTTCATCAGCCGGATTGTGAACTCCCGTGCGCTCGGAGTCGTGAAGGCGGGCGAGCCTCAATACGCCGGCAGCAACACCGGTGATCCCGGTTTGTCGAGTGTCCTGGCGGAAATGAAGGCGGACTGGAATGTCCTGAAAGGACGGCTTGGGTTCAACAACCCCACTGCTTACGGAACGACCGTCTCGCTCCGGATGGAGAATCACCGGCTCGTGCCCGGCTCGGAAGGGGATAATTCATGGAAGGACATCTTGAACCAAGCCCGCCGAACGGACATGTTAGCGGACGAGGATGTGCGGCGCCAATGCTTGCAGATTGCCCCCGGTGACAGCCTGACGGTGCCGGGGCTGGTCATTGAGTTCAGCACCACGATCACGCCCGGCAAGAACTTCTTCGGGCGGACGCTGGCCGGCGGGGACTCTTATTTCCCGCCGAGCTACTTCGCGACCAAGATCTTTTCGCTGGGGGTGGCGTTCGAGGGCTACAAAGGAATGGCAAACCCCGCCGCCAACACCGGCGTGGTGGGATCGTCGGGGGGCACCTCGCCGGCGGATCCGAGTGCCTCGTTCCTCGATCCACAGGCGCTGGCGGCCACGCCGGGCATTTATCTGATTCCGGTGGGTGTCGATTCTATGAGGAGTCCACCCTTGGGTGATGTCAGTGCGATCCGGACCTGGGCGGTGAACGACGTGACTATCCCGCTTCCGTTCAACATCGGGGCCTCGGCCTTCTCGACCAAGGCGCTGTATCAATCGACGGACTCGCTGACCGAGCCATTGTTCAATCTACGGAAACACCCGGAATTCCGCCCCGTGTCCACGACTGCCGCCTTCAGCAGGAGCATCTACGGCGGCGGCGGGACGCTGCAACAGTCGGAATACACCAACACCCGGCTGGTCGGTCGCTCGGTCTGGAACAGCAAGTGGAAGCTGGTCATTCCCGGCTACAAGCTGCTGAACGACCCCAACGACGGTCTTGACCGTTTCATCAGCACGGTGAAGGACATCAAGATTTATCTGGTGACCTACTCCTACGCCGGCAACTGACCCACCACTCCCTTCGCCATGAACACGAACTCCTCAATGCGGAATGCGGAACGCGGAATGCGGAACAGCCGACGCGCCTGGCTCGTCACCGCGCTCTTCGCCTTCATCATTCATCATTCAACCTTCATCCTTTCTGCGTTCCCTCCCGCCCTGCCGCACGCGATCTACGGTCTGGCACGGGATGAGTTTGGAAATCCGCTGACAACCAATGCCACGGTCGTGCTGACGACGTCATCCGGGGTTTCGGTTTCTTGCCAGGTGGTTCCCGGGCTACAGCCCGGTGTTAATTATCGGATGACCATCCCGATGGACTCGGCGGTGCGGAGTGATTTCTACAAGGTGGCTGCCCTGCAGCCGTCCGTTCCCTTCCGGCTGCGGGTCGTGATCGGGAGTGCAACCTTTCTCCCCATCGAGGTGACGGGCGACTACTCGTTGCTGGGCCAGCCCGGCAAGCAGACGCACATCGACCTCACCTTGGGTGAAGACAAGAATGGGAATGGATTGCCAGACACGTGGGAACAGGCGTTGATCGACGCCCGCGGGTGGAACGTGTCGCTCACGAATCTGACTGCCAACTCTTCTCCGGGTGGCAATGGCGTGACGCTGTTGCAGGAATACGTGGCGGGCACCTACGGGTTTCAGGATGGAAACGGCCTGAACTTGAAAGTCGTGCGGGTGGTCGGCGGAGCCCCGGTGCTGGAGTTCATGGCGGTGCGCGGGCGAAATTACAGCGTCGTGGGATCGGCTGACCTCAAGACTTGGCAGACCGTCTCCTTCCAGCGCGCCGAGCCCGGTGCCGACCCAGCCATGATGGAGAGCTTTCAGTCTGGCAATGTTCAGTTGCTCCAGGTAACTGCGCCGGCCACAGGCAACCAGGCGGGGTTGCGCTTTTTCAAACTTCGCATCCAATAGCGCGATATGCCGGCAGCCAACAGCAGCCGCCAGCAGCCACCGGAGATTCGTTTAGCCGTCGGCGGTCGTGGAACAGGGCACGCGGTGGTCACCATAAAGGGCCAGCCATCGTTCCTATTCCAGCAGTCGCCACGCAGCGGGTGGAGGAGGCGAATAAATCCGTGAGTCGTATCTCTAGAGCCGTGTGGGCGGCGATGCTCGCGCTGATTCCCGGCGTGGTCAGCGGGCAGGTGTTTTCGCTGGAGGTTTCGCGGGTCAGCGCGGGCGGAGGTTATTCTGCGGTGGGCGATCTGGCGTTGGTCTGCACGATTGGTCAGGCGGAGGCGGGAACTCGCGTGACGTGGGGATCGCAGGTGCTGGAAACGGGTTTCCTGCCTGCCGCCGGGCTGCACAATGCCGCGCCCACTCTGGCCGAGATCCCCAATCCGGCAGCGATTCTGGAGGATGCGCGGGAGCAGACGCTGAACCTAGGCGGGATCAGCGCGGGTCCGGTGGATGACAGTTGGCAAGTGCTGACCGTGACGGCGACCTCGAGCAACCCGGGATTGATCCCGAATCCGGCGGTGACATACACGAGCCCGAACGCAACCGGGACGTTAAAATACACGCCCGTGCCCGATGCGAACGGAACGGCGCTGATCACGGTGGTGGTGCGTGATGATGGCGGGACGGCCAACGGGGGAGTGGACGCGGTGACGAACACCTTCACGATCACCGTGATGCCAGTAAACGACGCGCCGAGTGTGACCTTCTCGCAGGGCACCGTGACAGTGCTGGAGGACGCGGGGCCGCAGAGTCGGAGCGGGTTCGCAGCCTTCTCGCCCGGGCCGGCTAATGAATCCACCCAAACGTTGGTGGGTTACACCGTCACGGTGGACAATACGGCGTTGTTCAGTGCAGCCCCGGCGATCAACGACGCGGGCGTGCTGACATTCACTCCCGCAACGAATGCAAACGGCAGCGCGACCGTGACAGTCGTCGCGCAGGACAATGGAGGCGTGGTCGGCGGAGGCGTGGACAAGCGCACCAACACGTTTGTCATCGTAGTGACACCTGTGAATGACACCCCTGTGGCGGTGCCTGACAGCTACACGATGAACCAGGGCGACGTGCTGACCGTGGGCGGGATCACGTCGGTTAGGCTCAACACCGCCCTCGGCGTGCTGGCCAACGACACGGATGTGGAGAACGACACCCTGACGGCGCTGAAGCTAAGCGATCCAAGTCATGGCTCCGTGACGCTCAATGCGAACGGGAGTTTCAGCTACACGCCTTCCGCCACCTTCTTTGGCCCGGATAGCTTTACCTATCGCTCCTCGGATGCGTCCTCGAACTCGACCCCGGCCACGGTGAGCATCTTGGTTTACGCCCGGCCCACCAACTCCGTGCCCGGTTCGCAGACCGTCTTTTCGAGCGCTGCGCTGCGCTTCTCGGCTACGAATACGGTGAACAACTCAATCCGCGTGGGTGATCCCGACAGCACGGCACTGACGGTGTCGCTGACCGTGACCAACGGCACCGTGCTGGTGTCCGTGACCAACGGGTTGACCTTCGCCAATGGGTTGACCAACAACACGAACGTGGTGCTGTCCGGCCTGAGTGCCAATGTGAACGCCGCCCTGGAAAGCCTGGGCTACACCTCCAAGACCAATTACTTCGGCGACGAGACGCTGGTGATCGTCACGACGGACGAGGGCGGGCGCACGAACCGGGGCAACGGATTTTTATCCATCCTCGTCGAAATCCCGGCGCGGGGCGCGTCGCTGGAAGTGCCCTTGCAGGGGCTCAACAATAACAACACCGGCTTGATGGTGACGAACGCGACGGCGATCTCGCTGGACACCAACCTCGTGCAAGGCGTCAGCTTCGACCCGACGAACAACGTGATCACGGTGCTGCCGGTCGGCGGCCAGGACGGATCCACGAACCGCTCGACCGTGACGGTGCTTGTGCGCTTCAACGACGGTTCGACGCAGTTGGTGACGGTGCCCGTGATCATCTATCAACCGCTACTCACCGCCACGACGAACAGCGGCACCTACGACAGCACGTTCAGCACCCCCATTTTCAATCCGCAGACCAGCCTCTACGAGCAGAAGGTGACCGTTCAGAACAACACCCCCTTCGGCTTCACCGCGTTGCGCATCACGGCGACCAATCTGCCGGCCACGGTCACGCTCCAGAACGCGACGCTCACCAACGGGGGCCTGCCCTACATCGAGCACAACCTCACCGTGCCCTCCGGCAGGAGCGTGACGCTCAAGCTCGAGTATTTCAGCAGCGACTTCGGAATCTTCACGCCGGGCCTGCGGCTCGAACTACTGAATCAGCAGCGCGCCATCAGCGCCCCTGCGGCCACGGTGATGACCGCCGTCGCGCTGCGCACCGGCTACTCTCCCGACCGGGTGGCGAAGATCTACGTCCAGTTCCCCTCCCGCGCGGGACAACTTTATTACGTGCAATATGCGGACGCGCTGGGCGCGGCGTGGCGGACTTCGCCCGTCACCGTCACCGGCACTGGCTTCGTGGTGCAGTTCATTGACGACGGCCCGCCCAACACGGACACCGCGCCTGGGCGCGCGCGCTTTTACCGGGTCCTCACCCCGCCTTGAAACCGCTCCAAACCCTCATGACAAGAACCTCCCTTCTCATTATCAGCGCGTGCGTCTTGCACGCCTCGGTGCACGGGCAGGAGCTGGATCACCCCGCCACCGCGCGCCACCATTTCGGCTTTGGCACGCCGACCTGGATCAACGCCCGCGCTAAGTTCACCGCCACGCGCGCGACCAATCCCGGCGCGGCCCCCGCTGCGCCAGCCACCTTGGCAGACGGCCGGGTGGACCGCTTCTACGACGATGGCTACAACCGGGTCAACTCGGCGGGAAACCCTGTGCTGCTGGGCGAGCCCCGCACCTCGTTCTTCGGCTATCAGGCCGACGTGCAGGTCGGCGGCACGCTTTCGATGCACAGCCTTCGACTCAACGGCGGTGATTACAGTCGGAGCCTCGACAACCAGCCCTTTCCGGGCTTGGAACTCTTCTACCGCTACGATTGGAAAGCGGCCAAGAGCTGGTCGGTGAGCTGGGAAATCGCGGCTGCTTACAACTACTTTCATTGGGAGCGGAATGGCGCGCCGAACTCCACGGTGGACCTCATCAGCGATTTCTTTGGCCTTGGCGGCGTGGCGCTGGCGCCCGGTGCGCCTTACGCCGGCCCGTTCACGCCGGTCCCCTTTACCCCGACTGTGGGTAGCACGCCCGTGCGCACCGAGGGCACGGTGGCAGCGACGGTGACAGGCCCTCGTAAGCTGGAGATGCATGCGCTGCAACTGCGCGTCGGGCCGGCGCTGACGTGGGAGCCAACTGAGAAGTGGCAGCTCGGGGTGCAGGGCGGCTTGGCGCTAGGCCTGGGCTTCTCCCGGTTGAGTTTCGCGGAACAGATCACCGTGGCCACGCCAAACATCGCGCCGATCAGCCAGAGCGGACGCTCTTCGGACGCGCACTTCTGGGCCGGACTCTTCAGTGCGCTGCGAGTCAACCGCCGCCTGAGCGAGCGCTGGGACGCGCACGTGGAAGTGCGACACCTGCTCACCGGGCGCATCCGTCACAACGGCCCGACCCGCTCCGGGGAAATCAATCTATCGGACGGGCTGGGAATCGGCACGGGTGTCAGTTACCGGTTTTAGACTTTCACGACCGAACGCTGCGTCAGGGAAGTGGTCGCGAGGCGGAACCCGAAAACACGACGTGGCTGCGGCTGCGGGTGTCTGGGCCGCGGCGGCGGCGGTGGAAGCTGCGATGAGCGGGGCCAACGCGTCAGGCGTGTGCGTCCGGTCACTGACTGGCAGTAGCGGTGGCCAGGCCCACGCGCGTGATGTCGAGCTGCTGGAGGAGGTCCAGCACCGCCACGACGTGTTGGTAGTCCACGTCTTGGGCACCGCGCACGGCGACGGTCATTTCCTTGTCGACGGTGTGTAGTTCGGTGAGGGCTTGCTTGAGTTGTGGCAACGTCATCGCTGCTTCGTTGAGAACCAGCTTGCCGGTCTCGCTGATGACGATGTTGTTGATCTTCGGCTTGGGCGCGTCGGCGGGCGGTTTGCCGCTGGGGAGGTTCATCTCCAGGTTGTTCACGAGCTGCGGCGTCGTGATGATGAAAATGACCAACAGCACGAACGCGAGGTCGAGCAGCGGCGTGATGTTCAGCTCGTTCATCGAGCCGTGGTGGGACTGGGAGAATTTGCGGCGTTTCTTCATTATTGGCCCAAAGCAGTGATCGGTTCGCTCTCCTGTTGCGTGTCGAACCGCACGAGCACCTTGCTGGGGAAATTCTTCGGGGGCGGCCGAGTCAGGGCCACGGTGTCCTTCAACGCGCGTTTGACGGAGTCGTCCCAGCGCGTGTCGCCAGAGCCTTTGCGCCAGTCGGTGCTCGTGATCCGTCCGGTGGGGTCAATTGTCACGTCCACTTCCGCCATGAAGTTCACATCGTCCACGCCAGCGGGCCGCGCCCACTTGGAGCGCAGCGCGTATTCGACGAAGCCTTTGTAGATCAACACCGGATCACTGCTGCTCTGCACGGTCTTGGCGCTGTCGTCGGTGAAGTTGAAACCCCCAACCACGACGGCGGGCGGGGCCACCATCGCCGGCGGGGCGACGGTGGTGGGCCGGGGGGCGACGGTGGCCGGCGGCGGGGGTGGCGGGGCCTTCGGGGCGACGGCGACCTTGGGTGCGGCCTTGGGCGGCTCGGGCGGCTTGGGCGGTTTCGGGGGTTCGGGCTTGGGCTCTTCGGGTTTCTTCTCCTCGGGCTTCTTCTCGGGTGGCTTTTCCTTCGGGGTCATCTGCACGGCGATGGTCTTGAGCTTCTGGCCGAGCATGCCTTCGCGGGCGGCGAAGAAGAACAGCGCGCCAATCACCGCCGCGTGAAAGACGAACGAAACGACCAGGTTGACCTTCGTGGAGTTGCGCTTCTTGCGGGGCGGGGCGTGCATGGCGGCTAGTTACGCTGTGGCGGGGTGTCTTTGACCACCTCGGTGGCCAGATCGACTTTCAGCACGTTCGCCTGCTGAAGCGCGTCGAGCACGGCCACGATGCGGTGGTATTTGGTCTTCGCGTCGCCGCGCACGATGACGCTGAGGTCGGGGTCAACCGTGCGCATCTCGACGAGCTCGGCGAGCAGCTCGGCGGTGTCCACTTCCTTCTTGTTGAGGAAGAGCTTGCCGGTGCTGTCCACGGTTACGTAGTTCGCCTTGCGCGGCGGGTCTTTCTCGCG
Source organism: Verrucomicrobiota bacterium (assembly GCA_039796295.1). Taxonomy (GTDB): domain Bacteria; phylum Verrucomicrobiota; class Verrucomicrobiia; order Limisphaerales; family SXTU01; genus SXTU01. The sequence continues at coordinate 197,568 of JBDKJY010000005.1, read as the reverse complement.
CTTCGAGGCGGTGGGCAGCGTCAGGTCGAGGTCGTTGACGACCGGCGTGGTGGTGATGATGAAGATCACCAGCAGCACGAAGGCAAGGTCCAGCAACGGCGTGATGTTCAGCTCCGCCAGGGCGTGATGACTGGATTTGGAGAACTTCTTGGCCATCGCGGGCGCTTAGTTGACCACCACGGCGTCGCGTTTCGCGGTCGCGCTTTGGGTCACTGAGCCGTTGCCGACGCCGGGGGCGCGCAGCGCGGCGATCATCTCATCGGACAGCGAGCGTTTGTCCACGTAGGCGTGGCCGATCAGGGTGGAGAACTCGGACACGAACAAGTCCAGGTCCTGCGTGATCGCGCGGATGGTCGTGACCATGAAGTTGTAGGCGAACATCGCGGGGATAGCGACCAGGAGGCCGATGACGGTGGCGATGAGCGCGCCGGCGACACCGGGAGCCATCGTGGTGAGGCTCGCGGAGTTGGCCTTGGCGATGCCGGCGAAGGTTTCCATGACGCCCCAGACCGTGCCGAGCAGACCGATGAAGGGGCCGCCGGCGACCGCTGTGGACAGCACGATCATGCCTTTCTCCAGCGCGAGGGACTCAGCCCCGACCGTCCGCTCCAGCGCGACCTGCACGGACTCGAACGAGATGGCGCTGATGTGGGGCTTGCCGTGGATGTCCACGGGGTTGTGCTTGAGCTGATACTCCAGCTCCTGCGCCCCGGCGTAATACACTTCATAGGCGGGCGCGCCCTCGAACTCCTGGCCCTTGCGCGCCAGCTCCAGCGGATCGCGGCTCTCGCGGAACGCGGTGAAGAACTTCTTGGCCGCGCGCCGGGCGATCCAGATCTGGCGCGTCTTGGAGATCATCACGGTCCAACTGAAGAGCGAAACGATGATGAGCGAGCCGATGGTGATCTTGCCTTCGAGCGTGGCTTTCTCGAAGGCGAATTGCAGAGCGCCGGAGGCGAGCAGGGGGCTGAGGAGGAGCGAAGTCATGAGCTGGGTTGGGTTAACTTATTTGCCGGGCAGGATCACGGTCACTCGACCGGTGGTCCGCGTGAGAACAGGTTTGACGAGGGCTTTCTTCTTCTTCTCTTCGGGGTCGGTGGTGGTTTCAGCCATGGCTGGTTTGGCCGCGGCGGGCTTGGTCGGTTCGCTTTGGGCGGCAGCTTGGGCGGTGCCGGCGGCGGCGGCGGCTTGCGTGAAACCTTTCTGGCCAGTGGTGGCCGTGCCAGCGGCGACGTTCTGGCTCATGACGTTCGCATCCACGGAACCGCCGGTAGCTGCGACTCCGCCAACGCCAACGAGCGTGCCGGAGATGCTGCCCGAGGCGGAGGCCTTCACGTCGCCACCGCCGAGCGCGGAGATCGAGACGCTTTGCCGAGAGGCGATGTCGATGTTCTGCTGGGCCACGGCGACGCCGGAGATGTTGCCGGTGGCCTTGAGGCTGACGTTGACGCCGATGACGCCGGAGCCGGAGACGTTGATGTCGCCGGGCGCGGTGACAACTCCGCCAACTTCGGTGCCGGCGGTGAGCGACACCCGGCCGCCGGGCGTGGGGTTGGCACTCAGGTTCACCTGCACGATGCCGCCAGAGCCGGCGATGATGCTTCCCTTCGGGGTTTCGACCGTGATGTTGCCGACCACGGTGTTCGGTGAGTCGGGGAAGGTGGTGGCGATGAGGCCGCTGCCGGGGATGACGCGGCTGGAGCTCGTTACCGCTCCGGTGACCGGGTCCACGCGGAACTGGTTCACGGTCTGGGTGTCCACGCGCCCATCGCCGGCGTTCACATTGCCGTTCAGCGAACGGATGAGCAGGTTGCCGCCGTCGTAGGAGGCGATGCGCGAGTCCTGCACGTTGATGTCGCCGCCCGCAATGATGTTAATGTCCCCGCTACTGGCGGAGTAGATGCCGCGACCGGGGTCGCTCTTAAACCGGATGACCGAATCCGGCGAGCCCAGCTGCACGGTGCCGCCGATGTTCAAGTCGAGTTGGCCGCCAGCGGAGGAAACGATACGGGAAGCGAACATGCTCAGATCGCCGCTCAAGTTGAGGCTGACGTTGGCCGCCGGACCCAGCGCGGCCACTGCGGCGTTGTCCGCCGGGCCGCGGGAGACGATGCCAGCGGTGTCACCCAAATCGGCGTGGCGCGCGTTGATGGTGAACTTGCCGGGGCCGGACACCATGTAGCCCGTGCCGCTCTGCAAGGGCACGTCCTGGCTGGCGTTGTAGAGCGCTTGCACGACGGCGGAGTCCACGAAGCGGCCAGGCGTCAGGACCGGGAAGGTCTCGGTTGGCACCAGCGGGCGGCCCAAAGAATCCACCGGGACGGGATTGCCCAAGCCATCCACCAGCACCGGGTTGCCAAAGGTATCCAAGACCGGCACCTGGAAGGCTTGATACCGCTGCAACTGGTCGAAGCTCATCCGGCCTTGGAAAATCAGGCGGCGCGTCTGGGCGTTGTAGAGAAACGGGTTGCTGCTGAAGGCCGGAACGGCGTGGCCGAAGGCCTCGAAATCCGGCGGCGTGGCCAGCGCTTCGTAGAACGTATAGGGCACGCGGTTGCGGATGTCGCCGTCCACCGTGAGCGTGGATTCATCCAGCGGGCTAAGATTTTGCACGGTCAACCCGGCGTTGAGCATGTTCCCATGCACCGCGACTTCCGCGCGTTTCGGGGACACCAACGTGAGGTTGCTCATGTCCCCGCTGATCGACATCCGGGTCGGATTCGGATCGCCTAAATGAACGGGTGTCGCCGCGTGGTCCGCCTCGCCGAAGTCACCCGTGTCCACGAACCGGCTCAGGCCGCTGTCGGACATGATGACCTTCACGATGCTGCCCTGCGCGTTCACGCCATTGAGCGAGCCACCGCCGGTCGTGCTGATGTCCAAGCCCCCGAGCGCGGACGGAAATAAAATGAGGTCGTTGGCGACGTTGATGCCCCCCGCGCCAGCCCGAAGCGTCAGGCTCGGCGGGTAAATCGGCGAGGGCATGGTAACGTCCGCAGTGGACGGTCGGTTGTCGCCGGAAAGATTGATGCGGTTGATCGCCGTGAGGGAAACCGCCGCTGCTGCATCGTAGTTGAAGCGGTGGTTGAACGCCCCGGACAGGCTGTTGAACACCCCGTTCGGATTGCGCACCTCCTGGAGGTTGATGTCGTGGTCGGAGGAAACATTCCAAGCCCCTTTCACTAGGCTCAAGGCGAGTAACTGCTGGGAGATACCGGCGTTCCCGTGGGCTAGTATGGTGCCTTGCCCGTTCGCCACGACGAAGTGGCCGGCCACATCGCCGCCCGCCTCGATGCTGACATTGCCCGGCGCGCTGCCGAAAGCCCCGCTGCCACCGTCAGTCTCGAAGTTACTCGCCGGCAGATAGCTGCTCACGTTGCCCCCGGCCTTGATGTTGACGTTGCCGCCCGCGCCGGTGCTGAGCCCGCTGAGGTTGGCGAGATTCACCCGATAGCTGGTGCGCGCAAACGAATAGCCGACGCTGCCCGTGCCGGAGTTCACATCGCCGCTGGCCGCCAGCACATCAATGTTCCCGCCGCCCACGGTGCGGGCGAAGCCGCTTTCCAGGCCGACGTTCAGCCCGGCGTAGAGCGAGAGATGACCGTTCTGGGTCTGCGCGGAACCGTTGCTGAAGAAGTTCACGCTGCCCACGCCCGCGTTCACTGCGGCCGCCGGGTTGGCCGCGCTGGGCACCGAGAAGTTGGCCCCTGCCACCAGCTCCACCGACCAGTTTTGGCCAGCGGTGAGGCTGCTGAAGACGTTGATGTCCCGCCCCGCTTGCAAGCGCAGCGTGCTCGTCGGGTCCGTGCTGTTGGCGAGATTCCAAGCCGAGCTGACGGTGATGTCGCGCGTCGCCTGGAGTGTGATCTGCGAGAAGCTCGCGAAAGCCGAAGGGCGCACCGTCAACGTGCCAGCCGCAGGCGCATCCGTCTGATTCACCGTCCCCGAAGCAGCGCTACCCGCGCCAGCGTTGCTGATCACGATGTCGAGCGGATCAATCACCAACTCACCACCCCGGCTGCCCGCCGCCGCGTGCGACTCCATGCGCGAAGCAATCGCGCTCATCTGCGGCGCGGAGAGCGCCACGCGCCCGCCGTCGCCGCCGGTGGCGCTGCCCGAGACGTTGATCGTGGAGCCTGCTGCGTCGGTGAAAGCGTTGCCCGACTGGATGCGAACTTCACCGCCGCGCGCACCCGCCTCCGTGCCCTGCGCGCTGATGGCTGAGCTGGCCTGCAAGTTCACGCTGTCCGCCGCCACCAGTTCGATTACGCCGCCGACATGGCGGACGGTGTTGGCCTGCACCAAGCCGCCTTGATTCACGACCCGCGCGTGCAGCGCGATCGTCCCGGCATCGGCGATCAGCTTGCCGTGGTTGTCCACGGTGCCTTCCGGCAGGCTGACTTGGGCGCTTAACCCACGCCCGTCCGGGCGCTCGCTGACGAGAACGGATTTACCGGCATACAGGCCGATGTTGCCATCCGGCGCGGTGAGAATGCCGTGGTTAAGAATCTTCTCGGCAATGAGGTGGAGCGAACCGCCGCTCTCGGCTTGGACCGTCCCGTAGTTGATGATGCTGGCCAATGGCGGCAGCGAACTGAATTGCCACGGCCCGCCCCCAGCCATGCCGGGCGCGATGGGAGCCGTTGTCACCGCGAGGCCCGCTGCGCGCACGAACGAGTTGGGGCCGAAGAAGAAGCCGGATTGGTTGGCCAGCACGAGGACGCCGTTGGCCTCGACGCGACCGAAGATCTGCGACGGATTGGGATCGTTGATGCGGTTCCACGCGATGGAGCTCGCCGACGGTTGCACGAACCGGGTCGTTTCATGGACCCCGACGTTGAAGCTGCGCCAATCCATGAAGCTCTGGTGCCCGGCCTGGATGGTGAGCGTGTTGCCGCTGACGGAAGCGCTGGCGCTGCCGGCCCGCACGACCATGCCCTCGGGGTTGGCGCGCGCCGTCGGCAGACACGGCAGCGAGCACAACGCCGCGAGCGGCAGCAGCGCTCGGCGCAGCGTCTTGGGTCCGGCGGACTTGGCTCGTTGGAACGACATTCGAGGGTATCTTTTACGGGGTTGGCGGTGATTTACGAATACCGGAAGTGTTACCTTTGCGTGAACGTGTCCGAATAGCGCGTGGTGGCAGGTTAGAATTGTAATCCCAAGACGAAGGTGGCGCGGAGACTGCCAGCCGGGCTGATGCGCGAGCTCTCCAAGGCCCAACCCAGCACCGCCCGCGCATCCAGGAGCTGACCGATGCCGCCCTGAAACCCCAGCCCGGCACCCCACAAATGGTTGGCCGCACCCCGCGCGCCATCCACGTAGTAAGTCTCGCCGTAATCCATGAATGCCGACCAGCGGACCCGCATCGGCAGCGTGCCGTCCACCATGCCGAGCTCGTAGAAGGGCGTGCGTGGCTCCAACGAAACCTTCCACCCGCCGTCTCCGAACTGTTCGCCGTCCTGATAGCCGCGCACCGCCGAGCTGCCGGCGATGCCGAATTGCTCATTACTGACCAACGGCACGCTGGCCCACTGCCCGTCGGCCCGCAGCAGCACGGAGTAGCCAGCCGGGAGTCGCTGTTCCCGCGACCAGCCCAGGGTGGCGATCCGGTAATCGCTCATCGCCAGAGCCGATCCGGCGGTGGTCTTGAAATCACCGGAAGACGAGAAGATCGGCACGTTCGCCGCCATGCCGAGAAAGAAGTTGTTCTGCCCCCACTTGTCCGGAGCCGTCGCATCCCAGCGCAGAGACGCTGGCAGGTAGGTGACGCTGTTCAAGCGCGGGGGCTGCGGCGAGGAGACGAGTGTGGTCGTCTGGGAAGGCACCCCGAAGGCGTCGAAGACCGTGATGGAGTAGGGGAAGTTGTTTGTGTTGAAGCTGGACGAGTGCGACCACTTGAAGTCCAGACCGACCGTGAAGGTGGACTTCAGGCCGTGCGTTTCCGGCAGCGGCAGGCTCACCCGCCAGCCGTAGCTTTCGTTTTTGCTCAGGTCCTGCCCGCTGTCGAACGAGTCAATCGTCAAGAAGGCCGTCTGCGTGATGTTGTTGGTCGGGCCGAACTTCGTTCCCGTGTCCGTGGTGGAGCGCGAGGCGAAGAAGGACAGCTCGGGATTGCCAGTAGCCGCCGGAAGCCGAAATTGTTTCGATGCCTCATCGTAGCCGAAGGCCCCGGGGTTCGCCTCTGCCCGCGCGCGGAACGAGTCCGGCGCTCCGAGGGGCATGCGGTAGTAGGTGCTGTAGTTCGCAATCAACGGATGGTCGAAGAACCGCGTGGGCAGCCGGTTCTGCTCCTTCATCGCCTCTGGCGAGAAGCCATACTGCAAGCCCACTGAGTGCTCGCGCTGCCAGAGGTTGTTGAATTGCAGCGAGGTGTTCACCCGCAAATCCGGCGTGCCCGGCGTGCTCAAGTTGTTCAGCTCAAACCGCCCGTGCAGCGGCAGGTGGTCCTTCACCTTCAACATCAGCGCGCTGGTGCCCGGCTCGGGTCCGGGGACGATTTCCGGATAGATCTGTCGGTCGGGATTCAAGTTCGCGCGGTCCAGCTCCGGGTTGAACCATTGCAGTTGAATGAACTGGTTCGTGCGCAGGCTGGGCAAGGCTGCCATCACGTTGTTCGAGCTGAAATACCGGTTCCCGCTCACGGTGAGTTCCACCAGCCGCCCCTCGATCACTTGGAGCTGCACCACGCCGTTGGTAATCTTTTGCTGCGGCAACGTCGTGCTGACCGTCACGTATCCCTGTCGCCGGTAGGCTAGGTTCAAGGTCTTCTGCGCCAGCACCACCTGCTCCACCGTGACCGCCGGGCCGATGAAGTTGGTCAGCACGCCATCCAGCTCCTCCGGCCGCAGCAGCGTGTTGCCGGTCACTTCGTAGCGCAGGACGTTGAACGTCGGCTTGGCAGGCGCGTTGGTGCTGGCGGGGGCGGCGGTTGCGGTTGCGGGGGCGTTCGTGGAAGCCGGAGCGGTCTTCACCGGATCAGCCGCCCACGCCGTGACACCGAACAACAAGGCCGTGAGGCCCGCCACCGTGGCTGTCTTCGCTCGCCCGCCGGTCTTCGCGGCCCGCTGCCGCCACTCCGAGGGCGTGGTGCCGAACTGGCGCTTAAACATGCGGTTGAACTGCCCTACGTTGTTGAAACCGCTCTCCATCGCGGTGTGGATCACCTTGCTGTTGGACTCCCGCAGCAGTTGCTTGGCGCGGTCGAGCCGGAAGGAGATTTTCTTGGTGCGGAAGTTCACGTCGAAGTGGCTTTGAAAGAGGCGGCTGAAATGGCGTTCGCTACAGCCGCACATGCGGGCGAGCTCGGCCGGCGTGTGATCGTGCAGCTCGGATTCGGACATCCGCCGCAGCAGCAACAGGAAGCGGTCGCGGGAATCTTTGGACTCCGGCACTGGCCCCGCCGCTTGCAACTCCGCGCCCATCGCCACCCCGGCCAGCCGTAGCAAGGCCGCCCGCCGCACCAGTTCGTTCACGGGCGGAGGGGCGAGGCAGACCTCGGCGAATTCCCCGGACAACGGGTGCTGTGGCTCCAGCACCCGCGGGGCGGTCGTCAATTGGCCGATGACCTGATGCAACAGCCCCTGCTCCGCCATGGTCAGCAGGCCGCCCAGCAGCTCGGGCCGCACGTAGAAATATTGCAGCTCCACCGCTTCGAGCTGGCTGGCTCGAAACCGCACGCCGCTTTGATTGGCGAACTGCACCACCGTCCCCGCCGTCAACTCCCGGCCTAAATTTGGTCCGAGCAAATAACCACCACTGACCCGGCAGAACCCCAAGCCGGGCTGATCCGGAGACCATTCTGTCCCAATCGGGATCGCGATGGTCTGCAAGGTCAGGCTCGGACAACTAATCATAGAACGAGAAGTTTTCAGCCCCTTTGTTACCATCAGTTGTCTATTAGGCGACGAATTGGAAAACCTATGCGGCTGGGGTGAAGATTGTTTCCCTTCCTGCGGAGCGTTTGCTACCGAAGCCCTGACATGAAACGACTCCTGCTGCTCTCGGTCGCTGGGAACGTGCTGCTCGGCGGCTGGTTCCTCGCCATGTTCTGGAGTCGGCCCGAGGCCTCATCTCAGCCGGCCAGCGCGCTGCCTCAGCCGAGCGTGGTCGTCACCAACACCGTGCCGTTTCACTGGCGACAAGTGGAATCAGCCTCCTACCCGGAATACCTGGCCAACCTCCGTTCGATCGGCTGCCCGGAGCAGACCATCAACGACATCATCAGCGCGGACTTGAAGAGCCTCTTCGATGCTCGCCGCAATACCGCCCGCGCGACTGCCAAGGCAGCGCCAGAAGTTGCCCGCGCGACGGAATCCATCGACCGCGAGGAGCAGGCCGTCCGCCAGCAACTCCTGTCCCCACCGCCGTTATCGTCGGTTCCAGCCGCCGTTCGCACCAGCGGCGCGCGCCCGCAGGCTCCCTCCGCTGCGCCCTCACCCGCCGCCTCACCGGCGACCGAAGATTCCTTGGCTGGCTTCACCACTCAGGACGCTTCGTTCGCCCAGTTGAAGCAGATCTACGCCGGCATCAAACCCAGCGAGACCGAATTGAAATTGCTCCAAGGCCTAAGCCAGCAGTTCGAGGCAGACTTCGGCAATAACCCCACCAACACGGCTGACCCCAATTTCGAAAAGCGCCGCCGCGCCGCCCTCCAGCAGACTGACGACCTCCTCCGGTCGCTGATTGGTTATCAGCGCTACAATGAGTATCTGCGCGAGGCCGTCGCCTACCAGCAGGCCAGCCCGTAGCCCGCTGGCCCGGCTCGGCGGCCGCACAATTTGGCAACAAATCTCCCCTCCGACGGCGGTTTCCCGGAATTGGCGTCGTTTCACATGGGAATCGGGCCGGATTCTGGTGGCCGAATGCTCCCATGCCATGTCCGAAAACCGAATGCTCCCACTGACTGCCCTCCTTAAAGTCACGCCCTCTTTTTGAAATTGACTGCCCTTCATCCTATGTCGAAACGCTCGCTGAACTTACTCTCTGTCGCCGTCGCCATCCTCACCAGTGTGGCCGCAGTCACGGCTGGCCCGCTGAATTACAACGTCCGAGACCTCATGTTGGGCTTCCGCAAGGTCGGCGGCACCTCCAACCTCGAAGTCAACCTGGGCCAAGCCTCCCTCTACTACGGCGCCACGCCCGGCAGCACGTTCGCCATCACAGGCTTCACCGCCAGCCAGCTCACCACCGCGTTCGGCGCTTCCTACGCCAACGTCAACTGGTCGGTTTCCGGCGGCATGAACGCGGCCGGCGATCCCAACGCCCCCCGGAACACCCTCTGGCTCACGGCCCCGCGCCTCGATCCCAACGTCCAGAGCACCCCCTGGAGCACCGCCTCCATCAGCGTCCAAGGCAACACCGTTACCCCCGCCCTCTCCGTCGGCGACAATGCCGCCGCCTACAGCAGCAGCATCGCTCCCGGAGCCAACAACACCGCCACCGCCGTTATCATTCCGAATGGGAATCCCCAGAGCTACAACGCGTTCATCGGCGATAACGGCGACTTCGGCGGCTTCCAAGGCAGCATCGAAAACCTCACGCCCGCGCCCTTCACCGGCGCGGCCTTCGTCCGCTCCGACCTGTATCAGCTCAAGCCTTTGGGCACGCCGACGCTCCTCGGTTACTTCGACCTGTTCGCCAATGGGACCATGACCTTCACTGCGGCGGGCGGCGCGGTCGCCACCCCGCCGACTATTTCCATCGCCAACACCACCGTGCAGATCGCCACCAATGGCACCTCCAACGCCGTCTTCACCGTCACCCTCTCCACCAACTTCGCCTCCGCCGTCTCCGTCAACTACGCCACGCAGAACGGCACCGCCGTGGCCGGCACGGATTACACCACCACCAGCGGCACGCTCAACTTCATCGCCGGCATCACAAACCTCACCATCACCGTGCCCGCGCTGGGCCGCACGACTTACAAGAACTCCGTCAACTTCACCGTCCTGCTCTCCAGCCCGGTGAACGGCACCTTGGGCACCAACCCCGCCACTGGCACCATCGTGGACGCCTTCCTCCCGCTCATCAGCGCCAACGGCATCACGCGGGTGAGCCAGACCTCCACCATCACGTTCCCCTCCTACGCGGGCGTCAGCTACACCCTCCGTTACACCAACGCCGCTGGACTTAACTCCCCCATCAGCACTTGGCCCGTCGCGGCGGGCAGCGTCAACGGCAACGGCAGCCCGCAGACCCTGACCGACACCAACCCCGATGCGACGCGCTTCTACGTGTTGCAAGCCACCCGCGTGCCGTAAGCGGCGGCGAGGCCCCCTCGGCGCTTGTGGCTCCCACTTCCACGGCCAACGCCTCCGCCGTCATGCTCCGCCAGCTCACCCGCACCGACCACACCTCCCTTTTGGGACGGCTCCTGCGGCTTCCGCTGAAACTCGTCCCCGCGAGCTGCGTCGTCCGCATCCCCACGGGCCTCAACCGCGGCCGCCGCTGGGTCTGCGGCTCCAGCATCCAGCGCTGCTGGTTCGGCACCTACGAGTTTGAGAAACAAGACTTCGTCGCCCGCGTGGTCAAACCCGGTATGACCGTTTGGGACATCGGTGCCAACGTGGGCTTCTACACCCTGGCCTTCGCCCAACTCGTCGGCCCCACCGGCCAGGTGCTCGCCTTTGAACCTTTGGCCGCCAACGTGGCCTTCCTCCTGCACCACCTCGAACTCAACGCCCTCACCAACGTTAAAGTCATCCAAGCCGCCCTCAGTGACACCGCCGACCTGCTCGGTTTCACCGCCACCCACAATAGTTCGATGGGTGCCCTGGCCGGTCGGGACCTCCCCTACCTCGTCCCCACGCTTACCCCGGCCGCCGTCCTCGCCGCCCTCCCCGCCGCTATCCCTCAACTGCTCAAAGTGGACATCGAAGGTGCAGAAAGCGCGGTCCTCCCCGCCTTCCGGCCCATCCTGGAGCAGCATTCGCCGGACATCCTGCTCGCCCTGCATGGCCAAGTGCAGGAGGAACAGTGCGTCCGGCTGCTCAAAAGCCTTGGCTACTCGCTCTTCTACCTCGACGGCGAGCGCGTGCCCGCCACCGGCCCCCTGAGCAGCGACGAAATCTTCGCCGTGCGGCGCACCAGTGCCCTGTAGTCCACCCGGACTACGGCTGTTCCAATCAAGGTTAACCTTAAACCCAGGTAGGGCCGCGCGGCCGCGCGGCCGCCGGCGGCCGACACCCACCCTGGCCAACCCGCAGGTCGCCCCTACCGGGTTTACAAGCGCACCGAGTTGAGCGGCCCAACCATCCCCTTCACCTACGCCTCTAGCGTGAAGACTTATCGACTTCGATGCCATCCCCCACCCCGCAGGCACACAACAGAGCCTTCCCAAGGGTCAAAATCACAGCCGGAAACCTATCCTGACCATCTGACTAGTCAGATTACTATACCATCTAGTAGAGTGAATAGGCCGTCCAGTCGCGCAAATCGGCTGTCCAGTTAAGTTAATGGACTGTCCAGTCGCGCAAATCAGTCGGCCAGTCGAAATAATTGACTGTCTAGTGACTGGTTAGATGGTTTTTGGCCCTTTGGTGCCACTCAAGATCAAATTCCTGCCGTGAAGCTCGTGATTTACCCCAAACCGGACGCCCGCGAGCACGCTTCGCCCGCCAACTGGCCACTCTGCGATGACTTAGCGGGACCGATGCCATAAGGAGCGCGGCCTTCAGGCCGCAGAAGCGTAGCATCGCCGGGGGGCTGGACCCGTTTCGTGGGGTCCGCTGGGAACGAACCCAACAGTTTGTCTCCCCCAACACCGTCGTTGGTCTAAACCCTGCGAGGGGAAGGCCGTTGCTGCGCCCTGAAGGCCGCGCTCCTTACGGGTCCACTGCATCCTTCCGGCTGGGCTCCCCAAACCGTCGCTTCCCCGGCCAGGTCCGGGCACAAAAAAACAGCGCGAGCCGAGGCCCGCGCTGTTTGAGTCAGAGGTTTAAGCCAGTCGCTTAATACTTGGTGCCGATCGGGCCACCGTCCACCGCGCGCTCCACGGACATAGTGGAGAGCGGGAGGGCGGACGTGCCCAAGTTGCTGATCACCGCGTTCGTCAGGAAGCCCCGGAACGTGGTGAGGTCGCCGCTGAGGCCGGACCGGTGGTAAAGCCGCTCGTAACTCCAGAGGGAGTAGGTGCCGCTCTTCACGTTGGCCGCGCTATAGGTCGCGCCGTCGTAAGCCAGGTTCAACGCGCCGGAACTATTGCCGGTGACCCCAGCGGCATCTTTGATGCCGAGGTAACCGAGGGCGTAGCCGGTGACATACGTGTCACCCGCCGCGTTCAGCGCGGTGCTGATGGCGTTGCTCAGGTCGCTCTTCACCGAGCCGCCGCTGGTGTGCCCGACGTTCGGGTCCGGGGACACGAGGGTAAAGGCCGGGGAACCGGCGTTTGCGGTGGCGCTATACTTGTAATTCACAGAGTTCTTCAGCGCGCCGTAGCCGGTGTCGGCAAAGACCGCGAGGCGAGTGCCGGAACCGGAGTAGCCACCGATCAAACACGCCACTTTGTTGGTGTCACCCGTGATGTCACCCGTGAGGAGGGGCAGCGGCACCACGCCATTAGCGAACAACGTGATCGCCTGCTGGTGGAGGAGGTTCGTGAGGTTGGCGGGCGCGCCTTGATTCTTCACGAACACGTAGGGCAGCACGGCGCACGTCACGTTCTGGAGCGTGGGGGACTTGTAGAGCGTCGCGGTCTGGCCCACGTCCGAGAAGCAGAAGTCCGGCACGCCGGTGGTGCCGTTGTCCGTGAAGGCCGAGGTCTGGCTCAGGGCCGTGCTCAGGAAGGACAGGCTGTTCTGCTGCGCCACATCCCGGATGCCCGCCACCGAACCGCTCCAGTTGCACCGGATGACGACGACCTGCGCGCCGAACATGGTCATCGTGCCGCTGAACGTCATGAAGTTCGCCCCTTCGAAGGTGCTGTCCGCGCTGGGCCGGTTAGGGGCCTGCGCGTTCGCGATGGTGGTGAACGGCGCCGCCGCACTGGCGGAGGCGTTCACGCTGAACCCGGTGTTGTAAAGCGCCGCGATGCCCGCATACGCCGCCGCCCGGAAGGCCGTGGAGCCGGTGAGGTAGATGTTCAGGTCGGCCACCGCCGGCGTGACCGTGAAGGTCGTGCTCGGCCCTGCCGCCAGCGCGGTGTTCCCCGCCGTGTCGCTGGCCGTCCCCGCCGCCAGCGAGATGCCCAGCGTGCCGGTGCCGGTGATGCTGCTGAGGGTCACCGTGCGCGTCGTGCCCGAACCGGTCACCGCCACGCTGCCGTTCGCGGTGCCGGTCGTGTTCAGCGTGATGTTGCCGGTGGTGAGCGTGCTCGCGCTGAAGTTCGCATCCGCATACGTGACCGTGTAGGTGATCGGGCCGCTGGCGGTGCTGCTGGCCGAAGGCGAACCGATGCCCACCGTGGGCGCCGTGTTATCCACCGTGAAGGTCGTGCTCGGCCCGGCGGCAGGAGCGGTGTTGCCCGCCGTGTCGCTGGCCGTGGCGGCGGCGACGGAGATGCCAATCGTGCCATCGCCGGTGATGCTGCTGAGGGTCACCGTGCGCGTCGTGCCCGAACCGGTCACCGCTACGGAGCCGTTGGCGGTCCCGGTCTTGTTCAGCGTGATATTGCCGTTCGCCAGGGTGCTAGCGCTGAAGTTCGCGTCCGCATACGTCACCGTGTAGGTCACGGAGCCGCCCGCCGTGATGCTAGCGGAAGGTGCGCTGAGATTGATCGTCGGCGACGTGCTGTCCACGGCGGTCGTGATGGTGAAGGTCGCGCTGCCAAAGAGATTCGGCGAGCCGTTGTCCGTGGCCGTCACCTTGACCGTGAGCGTGCCCGCGTCGCCCGAGGTCGGCGTGCCGGAGAAGGTGCGCGTGCTGGAGTTGAACGTGAGCCAGGAGGGCAGGGCGGTGTCGTCCGCCTTGGTGGCCGTGTAGGTCAGCGTCTGGCTTTCCGGATCAGCAAACGTGTTCGCCGCAAAGGCGAAGGAGAACGCCGCCGTAGCCACGGACGTCTGATCCGCGATCGCGTTGGCGACGAACGGCGGCTGGTTGAACGAGCTGGTCATGCGCACGCGCCAGACAAGCACGATGGAGTCGTTCTCAAGGCCGGCGTTGTAGCTCTGCACCGTGCCGCTCGCGTCCAGATATTTGCCGGTGCCGGTGATGAAGTCGTTGTCGTTGCCAACGAAGAGGAAGTAGTCGTTCGGGTTCGCTGCGTCATTCGCGGAGACCAACGTGAGCGCCTCCCACTTCTCGCTGATGGTATTGGTGTCGCCGGGGGCGGTGTTGAGATTCAAGCCGAACTTCTCCACTTCGGCCGTGGTTGCGCCGAGCTTGCCCACCATGTTCAGCGCTTCCGTCCACGCCAGCGGCGTCACGCCGGCCGTGAGCGTGCCACTCGGCGCGACCGCTGCGCCTTCGGCGTCGTAGCTGCCGTCGATGTTCGAGGCGGACGAGAGGTCGGCGAGCAGGACGGACTTGAAGACCGGCGAGCCGCTGGAGCCGCGCCCGTTGCCATCGCGGGAGAGGATCAGGATTTGATTGGTGCTCAACGCGACGATGGAGCTTTGCGCGCCGACCTTGTCCACCGTGGTGCCGTTGCTTGTGGAGCCGGTGGTGTCGATGCGCGGGAGCTGGATCACATACTGCGCGATCGGATCGGTCGGCGTGTCGGTGGAGGAGATGTCATAGACGAGCAGGCGGGTGTTATAACGGCCCTGATTGCCCGAGCCAGTGTCCTGGATCGTGGCGCTCTGCATCAGCGCGAAGAGCCGCGTGCCGTCCGGACTTTGCGCAATGCCTTCCATGCCTTGGTTGTCGCGGCGACCGTTGACCGGCGTGCCATTGAAATTAACCGTGCCGACGGGCGAGTGCGGGATCAGCGCGGCGGGCAGGATGAGTTGCCCGTCAATCTGCTTCGAGCTGTTGAAGTGGTAGATCGAGCCGCCGTATTCGTCGCCGATCCAGCCCGCGCCGCTCTTGCCCGCGCGTTGGTCGAGGATGAGGCCTTCGGAATCGAGCGTCAGGCGGTTGGCCACCGTGCCATCGCTCTGCGTCGTGTTACCGGCGGCCACGGGCACCGTGGTGCCGAAGAGCGACGCGGTGCCGTCAGCGGGGAGGCCCGTCGTAAACTTCTGGCCCGCGCCATTGTTGTAGGTGAAGGCGGTCGAGCCGGTGAAGGTCAGCGCGATCTGGTTCTGCGCGTTGGTGGGCGTCGAGTTCGTGTAAGGCGTGAACGTGAAGGCGAAGTTGTTGAGGCGCGCCCGGTAGTTCGAGAACGTCGCGCCGTTGTTATAGCCGCGGTCGGGGAGCGTGTTCAGCGTGCCGCTGTAGCTGCCGTCCGTGTTCTTCTTCCAGCCGCTGATCTGCATGTCGGAGATCGAGCCGAGGGATTCACCCGTGGCCGAATCAATCGCGCTGGCGGGCACGCGGCCCATGCCTTGCAGGCCGAGGTTGATGAAGGTCGTGCCATTCACCGTGACGCCCGCCGGATTCCACGCCGCAGTGTTGGGGGCGAGGACTGCAAGGTTCGTGCTCGCGTAGGGCGTGGCGTAACTCACCGTGACCGCCGCCGTGGTGCTGTCCACCGTGCCGGCGCTGTTCGACACCCGCACCCAGTAGCTGGTGTTGGCCAGCAGCACCGCCGTGGTGTAGGTGGCGGAGGTCGCCCCGGAGATCGGACTGGCCGTGTTGCCGCTCGCGCCGAGATACCACTGATACGTCGGCGTCGGCGTGCCCGAGGCGGTGATGCTCAAGGTCGTGGCCGAGCCGGTCGCGATGGTCACGCTGGCGGGCTGCACGCTGATGCTCGGTGCGACGGGGTCGTCGTTGAGGATCGTGCCGGTGCCCTGCGACTTCGTGACCGTCGCGGTGCCGAGCGAGTTGATGACGTTGGACAGATTGACTACGAACGTTTCGTCGCCTTCCGCCGTGGTGTCACCGTTGAGCGTGACGTCCACCGTCAGCGTGAGGCTGCCTGCTGCGGTGAAGTTCAGCGTCCCGTTCGTGGCGGCGTAATCGCTGTTTGCCGTCGTCGCGGTGCCGTTGGCGGTGGCGTAGTCGAGGGTGAACGCCCCGGCGTTGCCGGAGCGCGTGACGGTGAACGTGAGCGTCTTGGTGCCAGCGTCGCCTTCGGTGACCGACACATCGTTGATGCTCACGTTGGCGTCAAAGGCCGTGGCCGTGAACGCCGTGCTGCTGAACGGCAGATACGTCGTGCCGTCACCATTGGCGATGTCATCCCAGTTGTTCGCCACGTCGCCAATCAGCGCGAGGCAAGCGGCGAACGTCGTCTGCCCCGTGCGCGCGCCTTTGTAGCGGGCGCCGTCCGAGCTGCTGCTCAAGGTCACCGCCGCGCCACCGGAAAGGCCGGTGTTTTGGAAAGGCGTGCCGGTCTCCGAGGAAATGCCCGCCAAGAAAACCGTCGGGACGTGCGAGGAGCCCTGGAAGGCATAGATGGTTTCCGCCGTGGTGCTCAGACCACGGTTCGCGGTGTCCACAAACTCCATCGTGCCTGCGGTGACGGTCGGGGTGGCGGCCAAGTTATTGATCGCCACCACGGTGCCCGCCGCGAGGCCGCCTGCGGGAGCAATCCACACCCACTCGCTTTCGGTGAAGCCCGCGAAGGCCCCGCCGGAACCAATGGCGGAGCCGTTCCACGCGTTGTCGCCGAAGTGAATCACCGTGTTGGCTGGGATGTTCGTCAGCGCGACGAAGGCGATGTCATCGCTGCCATCGGCATCGAAGCCCGTGAAGGCAATCGCCCCCGGGAGGAGCGAGGTCGCCGACCGGATGGCGATGATCGTGTTCGTCTTCGTCGTGACCGCGTCCTGCGCGGTCACCACCACGGTGATGATGTTCGTGCCGTGGTTGATCGAGATGGCCGCACTGGCCGTGCCGGAGGTGACGGTGGTGCCGTTGACCTTCACCGTCGCATTCGCGTCCGCCACGGTCGGCGTGATCGTGATGCTGTTGGTCGCGTGGTCCGGGTAGGTCGTGTAGTTCGTCGTGCTGCCCGCGAAGTTCGGTGAGAGCCAGAGCTGGCCGCCGTTCACGGTTAGCGCGGAGAGATCGGCGTTCGCGCTGCCCGTGATGGTGCCCGTCAGGCCGGTGGGCTGCGTGAGCGAATAATTGCCGGCATCAGCCCCGCCGAGCGTGCTGGTCGAAGTCACCGCCAAACCCACGCCAGGGCCAGCGCTGGCGAAGGTGCCCGTGCCGTTCAGCGTAACCGCGTCGGGCGAGACTACGCCGGAAAGCGTGCCGGTGATCGTGGCTGCCGTGGTGCCGTCGTAAGCCTTCGTCGTCACCGCCGCGCTGGTGATGGTGAGCGCCTTGGCCGTGATGTCCGCCGTGAGTCCGGCGGGTTGCGCGAGAGTGTATTGCGCCGCCGCCGAGCCGGTGAGCGAGTAGCCCGTGACGGTGATCGCCTTGATCGTGCCGACCGTGATGGTGGCAAACGTCGCGCTGGGCGTGCCCGCGAGCGTCACGTTGCTTTCATCGCCGCTCACCACGCCGCTCAACGCCGCCGTGCCCGTGAGGGTCGCCGTGTTGTTGCGGTCGTAAACTTTGTTCACGCCGCTGAGGCCGGTGATGGTCAGTCCCTTCGCCGACACCGAGCTGGAAGGAATCGCCACAGTTTGCGTGGTCGCGCCGCCGCCGGACACGGACACGTTGCCCGAATAATTTCCCACCACCGGTCCCGCCGCGAGGCGCACGTAGATCGTGGTGTTCGCCACCGTGCCGCCGGAGGCCGTGAGGTTCAGGCTCGCGCCGTAACCGGAGCCGAGCGTGGTAGAGACTTCAAAGTTCGCCGGGGCCGTGACGGTGAGGTTCCCCGTCAGGTTGCCGCCGGAAGCGGTGAAGCTCGTGGGCGTCGGCGACGGGCTGCCGTAGGTGGCGTTCACCGCGCTCAGGGTGCCGCTGACGTTGATCGCCGGGCTGGCGCTCACGTTGATGTCGCCCGCTGTGTAGGTAATGGCGTAGTTCGCTGCGGTAAACGTCCCGCCCGTCGCCGCCGACGGCGTGACCGAGCCGGTGTAAGTGCCCACGGAATCCCCCGCCGCCGCGCCGCTGCCATAGGTGATCGTCACCGTGCCGATGGTCTCCGAGTTCACCAGACCCGCGCTGGTGAAGGCCGTGGAGCCGGAACCGCTGGTGAGCGTGGCACCGAGCGCCTTCGACACGTTGTTCGCCGTAATGGTCAGCGCGGTTTGGTTGATGTCGGCGATCAAACCGGTGGGCTGGGCGAGGCTGTAATTCGCCGCCGCCGAACCGCTAATGGAATATCCCGTCACCGTGATTGCCTTGCTGGTGCCCGCACCCGCCGTGGCGAACGTCGCCGTCGGCGAACCGCCGAGTGTCACGTTGCTGACATCGCCGACCAGCACGCCGCTCAAGGCCGCCGTGCCGGTCAGGGTCGCCGCCGTCGTGCCGTTGTAGTTCCGGCTCACCCCGCTCAGGCCCGTGATGGTCAGGCCCTTGGCGCTCACGGTGCTGGACGGCATGGCCACGTTCTGCGTCGTCACGCCCGTGCTGGTGCAGACGACGTTGCCGGAGTAGGAGCCGGCCGCCGTGGTCGCGGCCAAGCGCACGTAAACCGTGGTGGCGGACACCGTCCCGCTGGTCGGCGTCAGGCTGACGCTCGCGCCGTAACCGGAGCCAATCGTGGTGGAGACTTCAAACCCACTGGGCGCCGTCACCACGAGGTCCGCCGTGAGACCCGCGCCGGAGGCCGTGAACGATGCGGCGCTCGACGCCGTGCCGTAGGTCGTGCTCACCGCCGAGAGCGTGCCGCTCGTGACAATGCCGTTGGGCGCGAAGGTGATGCCCTTGAGCAGCTTGCCCGTTGCCGCGGTGAAGAGCGTCACGTTGTTGCCGGTCGTGATGCTGATCGTGGAGTTGTAGCCAGCGGTGTCCGCCAATTTGATCACGCTGTTGGCCGAGGTGGCCCCGGAGCCGGTCGTCACGTAAAGATTCGCACCGCTGCCATTCTTCGCAGCCGCCAAACCGAACCCACCGAAGGTCGTCGCGTAAGTTCCGTTCGCCGTCCATGAGCCGGTCACGAGCGAATACTTGGAAATCACGCCCACCGTCGCCGACGTGGCCTCGACGACGTAGAGGACATCGTAAGTGGAGCCGTTGCTGCCGGAAGAGATCAGGTAAAAGTCCGTCTTGTTCGCGTTGCCGTTCGCCAGGCCCGTCAACGCGGTGTAGGCCGTGGCGGTAACGGTGCCCACCGGTGGCAACGAGGCGGAGGCTTGAAAGCCATAGACCGTGCCGCCAAAAGACTTGATCCCGCGCATGTTCCCGGTGCCGCTGGCGGCCGTCGCACCGTTCGTGTAGATGCCGCCCTGGTCGCCGATGAGCCAGTTGACGTTGTCCACGCTGGAGGCCCCGCGCGTCTGGTTGCCGCTGGTGCCATCGTAAGTCGTCTGGATTCCGAAGGTGCCCAGCGGGTTCAGGGAGCCGATGCCGCGCCGCAGGTAAGTGTTCACATTTGCCGCGCCGTGGTTCGTGTTCGCGCCGTTGAACACGAGCAACGTGCCGTCATTGTTCAGCGCCAAATACATGGTGCTCGAGGCCGAGGCACTGAACCGCATTGAGCCGGGCATGGTCGTCCCATCAATGGCGATGGATTGCACGGCGGACTGGCTGGCTGTCGTGGTGTTCAGCTCAATCACCGTCGCGTTGGTGTTGCTGGCGGAACCTTCGCCTTGGATGACCGCCAGGTTTCCGGCCGAGAACGGGCCGGCCACGCTGGCGGCTGGTTGCAACGCGAGCAGGCACACGGTCAATGCGCCGCACCAGCGCAGGGTGCGGATCAGGGCAGCATTCAGGAACAGGTTTTTCATATGGGCAGCGGAGTCGGGGGCAGGATGTGGTTGGGAGCGACTGGGTATGAGTCGCGTCGCCATCAAACAACCGGTGAGCGCCATCGCCAAGCGACGTTCCCTGGCGATCCGTTACGGAACCCCGCGCTCGGTTACGGACCCTTGATTTTCCCACTCGGTCTTCGCGCGAATGGCTTTCCTTGGCAGAATGTCACCTGTCCATACGAACCGTGGGAATACTCCGGGCGGGCCGGATCGGTAACAACTGCGCCGCCGACTTGCGGATGTAGGCGTCCGCGCACCATCCGCTGGACTGAACAGGCGTGGCTCCCGCTCTCGCGGTGGGCGGTTCACGGGTTGGAACAGGGCACAAAAAAACAGCGCGGGCCGAAGCCCGCGCTGTCTGAGTCAGAAGTTTTAAGCGGTTAGCTTAATACTGGGTGCCGATGGGGCCGCCGTCCACGGAACGCTGGACGGACATATCGGTGAGCTTGAGACCGCTCGCGCCGGTGCCGCTGCCCAGGTTGTTCGGGATGGCCGCCGCGAGGTTAGCCTTGAACGTGGTCTTGTCCGTGCTGAGGCCGGACTTGTTGTAGATGTGCTGGTAGCTCCACATGGTGTAGGTGCCGTTGTAGACGTTAGCGGGGCTGTAAGCAGCACCGTCATACGTGAGGTTCAACGCACCAGAGCCGTTGCCGGTCACGCCGTAGGCGTCTTTGACGCCGAGGTAGCCGATGGCGTAGCCGGTGACATAAGTGTCACCCGCCGCGTTCAGCGCGGTGCTGATGGCGAAGCTGACGTCGGTCTTGACACTGCTGCCGCTGGTGTGACCGACGTTCGGGTCAGGCGTCACAGCGGTGAAGGCCGGGGTGCTGCCGGGACCGGCGTTGGCGCTATACTTGTAGTTCACGGAGCTCTTCAGCGCGCCGTAGCCGGTGTCGGCGAAGACCGCGTAGCGGGTGCCGGAGCCGTTGTAGCGGCCGATCAAGCACGCCACCTTGTTGGTGTCACCCGTGAGGTCACCGGTGATGAACGGCAAGGAAACCACGCCGTTAGCGAACAGGGTGATGGCCTGCTGGTGCGAGATGTTCGTGAGGTTAGCGGGAGCGCCCTGGTTCTTCACGAGCGCGAACGGGATGACGCCGACCTTCGTGCCCTGGAGCGTGGGGGTCTTGTAGGTCGTCGAGGCTTGGAACACGTCCGAGAACGCGAAGTCCGCCGTGGTGGTCTGACCGGCATCGGCGAACGCGCTGGTCTGGCTGACAGCCGTGCTGAGGAAGTCCAGGGAAGTGTTCAGCGTCACGTCACGGATGCCTTCCACGGAGCCGCTCCAGAGGCAATAGATGGTCACGATCTGGGACCCGAAGGCCGGCATCGTGCCGCTAAAGGCCATGGCGTTGGCACCGCTGTAGGTGGTGACCGTGCCAGCCGTGACGGGTTTGCCGGGGGCCTCGGGGTTCGCGATGGTGGTGAAGGGCTTCGCCGTGCCGGCGGAGGCGTTCACGTTCAGGCCGGCAGCATCGTAGAGCGAGAGGATGCTCGTATAAGCCGCGCCACGGAATGCCGTGGAGCCGGTGATGTAGATGCTGAAGTCGGCGTGGGCCGACGCGGCGAGCATCAGGCTCGCAGCAGCAGTGAGGATGTTTTTATTGAGTTTCATGGTGTGGATTTAATTACTGAGACTGCGGTTACTAACGTTGGTTGAACTACGGTTAAGTGTTTAACAGGGAGGTTGATTTAGGCGGAGGCGAGGCTCTTGCGGTGAGCGCGCAGGAGGGCGAGGGCCATGAGGCCAGCACCGATGGAGGCCGCGAACGTGCCGGACTCGGGCACGGCGACGAAGGACAGCGCGCCGCCCTGGCTCAGTTCGAAGTAGCCGAGGTAGGTGCCATTGCCACTGCCGGGGGTGAGCTGGTAGTAATCCGAGCGGGCGACGGAGCCGCCGCTGGTGAAGGAAGCGCCGAGGGTGTTTTCGATGTTGCTGTCGAAGGTGCCAAAGTTGCCGCTGCCGATGTTGTCAGCATAGGAGTTAGCCCCGTTGGCGACTACCGCCGCGGTGGTGCTGCCGGCATTGCCCGTGGCCGCAGCGAAGCCGGTGCCGATGGTCAGCAGGGGCGAAACCGTGTTGCCCTGGGTGCTGAGCGAAGCCCGCTGCAAGGGCGTGGTCTGCGTGTTGATGTCCGCGCTGTTCACGCCGCGACCGCTGGTGAGCCAGAGGGTCCGGTTGGGAGCGGTGATGCCGCTCTGGTTGAGGGCGTTGATCCCCGCGCTGACAGACCAGATGGCGCTGTTCAGGGAGCCGGAACCGGCCGTGCCCACGCCCGCCGTGATGTCACCGGAGGTGAACTTGCTGCTGAAGGACAGGGTCTGGCCCGTGCCCAAGATGTTGATGATCTGGTTCACGGAACCCAGGTTGACTTCCAAGTTGCTGCTCTGGCTGTCCTTACGGAAGCCGAGGAGCATGTCACCGTTGCTGTAAGCCAGCGTGGCTTGAGCGCTCTGAGCCATCAGCATGGCCCCGGCACCGGCTACGACCAGCGTGCTAATTTTCTTCATCATGTGCTGTTTCAGTGTGTTGACTAACGTTTTCTGTTGGCCGCAGGGACACTACGGTTGTGAGCACCTGCCCACGCTTTTTAGGATAGGAGACTTCCCTCAAGAACATCTGCCCCTCTCAGGACACGTGAAGACAGGATTTGGACGCGGCATCAACACATCGCAAACAACTGTGGTAAAGTGACTTAACCATCCTGCGATCAACTCCCTCCGTGCTTGCCCGGCAAATCGTCACCAAGGGGTAACGTGGGGCGAATCACCCCGTTCAACCTGGAAACCGCAGTTAACGCAAAGACGCAAGGGCGCAGGGAGGAAGGGATTGGGTTGGGGCACCGGGTTACACCGTGTTCACCTGCACGGTGAGTGGCGAGTCACAACCAACCCAGTCGGTTCCCTTTGCGGCTCTGCGTCTTTGCGTCTTTGCGCTCAATTCCAACTGCCGGATTTAGGTTCCACTGTTCTACCACTAAGGCTGCTGGGCTTAGAGGGGCGATTCGCGCCCTCTGAGCGCAAATCCTGAGCTCCAGGCGTCGTTCCAATCCCAACCCCTCAAGCGGACGCGCGCCGGGACTGGGGTTGGCAGTTCAGCACTTGAACCATCGGCGAGTTCGGCCCTTTAGTTGAGAGCTGGGTAGCGTGGTCGTCAGCGATGACTCATCCCACTGGGAAGTAAGCCCCATTTGCCATCTGTCACGGCAATGTAACCCAACAATCCTTTCGGAACCGCGCGGCTTCGGTTAATAGCAACGTGCTCGTGTCGGTGTAGTTTCACTTTCTCGACCAAGCCAAATTTATGAAGCTGTCTCAACTCCTCTCCTCCCTGCTCGCCTTTGCGTGCGCCGCCATGACCGTCTCCGCGCAGACGGGCGCAGCGGCCGCCAACGGCATTGTCGTCAAAGGCGTCTCCCCGCGCGCCTGGGTCACCGGGCCGGACGGCAAGCAGATCAAACTCAAGGCCGGCATGACCCTGCCCGAAGGCTCGCGCATCACCACGGGTGGGAGCGGCTCCGTGGACGTCTACCTCGGCAACGCCGCCGCCGCATTTCAGGTCACGGCCAGTTCTGATCTGACCATCCAAAAGGCCAGCCCCGCGACCCCCGCGACCCCCACCGCCGCCGCCGTTCCAGCCGAAGTGAAGATCATCGTCAATTCTGGCGGTCTCGTCGGCAACACGACCGGCATGAAGGCCGACACGAAGTTCTCCGTGACCACGCCCAAAGGCGAACTGACCGTCAAGCCGGCTGAGTTCGCCCTCACCGCCAATGGCAGCGTGGTCGTGAAGTCTGGCACGGTGGAAGTCCAGACGCCCGCCGTGCAGAATGGCCAGCCCACCACCAAAAACACCACCGTGGCGGCCAACCAAGAGTTCACGCCCGGAACTTCGCCGACCGGCACCAGCCCCGCTGTGGAGCCAAAAGTGCAGACGACTTCGCCCGAAGTAAAAGCCGCCCTGGAGTCCAAGTTCGTCGAAGTGGCCAAGGTCGAGACGGCCGGCACCGGAACTCAGGGAAACCAAAACCCTAACCAAACCCCGCCGTCCACTCCCGCCGCCCAACCGATCACCACCGCCGGCAACACCGCCGGTGCTGGCACCAGCCCAGGCGCGAACCTCACCACGGCGCTCGACAACGTTGCCCAGCAGAACAGCAACAAGTAGTTCCATCCGGGTGTCGTGTCCCGTTCCGAATCGAGGTTCTAGTTGAGTCCGGCAGGATTGGACCGTTGGCTGGTGGCCGTAAGTGCGCTGGCCCCAGCGGCGGCGGGCGCGGTGGAGTTCCCCACGCAGGTTCCCCTCCTCTTTGCGGCCACGCTGCTCATGGCCTTGGACACGCGGCGCGCAGCGGCCCGCGTGCCCTTACCCATCATCGGCCTCGCCGTCCTCCTCGTGATCTTGGTCGGGAGTGCCTTCTTGCCCAGCGCGTGGCTCGGCGGCTTAGCCGTGAAGGACCGTTTAGAAGAAGCGCTGGACCTGGAGTTATCCGCGCGCGTCACCTTGCAACCTTGGATGACGCTGGAAGCCCTCCTCGTCCTGCTGACGAACCTGCTCTGGGGTTACTACCTCTTCACCCGCTCGTGGACGCTGCGCCGCGCGCAAATCATCGGCCTCTACTGTGCCTGCATCACCGCGCTGGCCGTGGCTTCGCTGCTCTCGTTTTGGCACGGCTGGAGGCCTCCGTTCTGGCCGGCGAACATCCCGTTCGGACCGTGCCCCAACTACAACGAAACCGGGTTCGTCTTCGGCACCGCCGCGCTGTTCTGCTTCTGCCTCGCCTTCCGCAAGTCGCATCAAATGCAGCTCCCGGGCCGCACCGCGTTGTGGCTCGGGGCTTTCCTCGTGCTGGGCGCGGCGCTGATTTGCAACCGCTCCCGCAGCGGCATCCTGATCCTGCTGGGCGGCCCGTTGGCGTGGATGGTTGCGTGTGTGGCGACCAAGCAGTTCACGCCGCGTGAAGCCGCAAAGCTCGGCCTCGCGGTGGCGCTGGCGGGCGTGCTGTTTCTCATCTTTGGCGGGCCCGCATTGAAGCGCTTCGGCGACGTGCCGGAAACCGCGTTCTCCGACTACCGCGTGCTCATCCAAAAGGACGCCCTGCAACTGGTCCGCACCGCGTCGTTCGTCGGCGTGGGCGCAGGCAACTTCGACGCCGTGTTTCCCTTCTACCGCGAGGCTTCCTGGAACATGAAGCGCGCGCTCCATCCTGAAGGCGACTGGGTGGCCCTCGCCGCCGAGTTGGGCTGGCTCGCTGTGCCACTCGCGTGGGCGCTGCTGTTTTGGTGCGTCTGGCGCGCCGTCGGGCAAGGCGGACAAGCCGAGCGCCCGATCATGCTGGCGGCGGGCGTGACCGGAGTTTGCCTGTGGCTGCACGGGTTTGTGGACATGAACGCCCACCGCATGGGCGCGGTCTGGCCGGTGCTGCTGGGCCTCGCGGCGTGCCAACCGCGCCCGCCCGAAACCGACAAGTATTCCCGCTCGCTCGGATGGCGCATCGGTTTGGCTGCCCTCAGCTTGGTGCTCTTCGCAGCTTGGCTGGGGCCGACCTTCAACCTGAACTTCCCCGGCACGATGCAGCGCCGACGGCTCGACGAC
This sequence comes from Verrucomicrobiota bacterium, assembly GCA_039796295.1. GTDB lineage: Bacteria > Verrucomicrobiota > Verrucomicrobiia > Limisphaerales > SXTU01 > SXTU01. Next base: position 172,116 of record JBDKJY010000005.1, on the reverse strand, counting down.
CGTTTCAACGCCGCCACGAAAGTCCGCGATTACCCCCGCGCGCACCAACTGTGCGACGAGGCGCTCGCGCTCACCCCGCTGGACTGGCGGCCCTACTTCCAACGCGCGTTCGTCACCCTCGCCAGCCGCGGTGAAGTGAACGAAGCCGTGATCGACTTCTCCCGCGCCCGCGCGCTGGAGCCCAACGCACCCGACCTGCCGCTGCTCGAAGCACGTTACTGGTGGGACCACGGCTGGCCGCAGCAGACCGCGCTGGCCTTGGAAGAAGTGTTCCGGCGCGGCGGCTTCACCGAGGCGATGTTTGACCACGTCTTCAACGTCTGCCGTAACGACCCCGGCCTCATCCGCGCGCTGCTCGCCCCGGCGTCGCGCCAGCCCGCCACGCAGTTGCGCTATCTGCGGGACGCCCCGCCCGTGCTGTTCACCGAGATGCTTCAACGCGTGCTGCGCGACCCGCTTGATGCCTGGTCCGAAGCCCAGCGCAAACTCCTCTTCCGCCTCTGGGCCGAGCACGCGGAGCGCGACCAGCTTCCGGCATTCATCGCGGCTCACCCTGAGCAGTTGGCCTGCGCCTGGCCCGCGCTGGCCCGCGTGCAGATGCGCTCAGAGCAGCACGAGGCGGCGTGCGAACTCATCGCGCGCTGGCTCCAGCCGCCGAAACTTCCCCAGCTCGAATCGTTCGAACCCATCCCCGCGCTGCGTCGCCGGATCGAACTCAACTCCGCCGACTACGGTGCGGTGTTCCTGCTGGCGACGCGGCACGAACAAGCCGGGGAACTCGCCGCCGCCGCCCAAGTCCTCGCCGCCTGCGTCGCCCGGCCGAATGCCCCCGCGTATCTCCACTACCTGCGCTTCCGGCTCCATGCGGCGCAACGCGAGTGGCGCGAGGCGGCGGCCAGTTGGTTGCGTTACGACGAGACCGTGTTACGAGCCGCCGCGAAATAAACACCCCGGCCACAGGCCCGTGACAAATCGGCAACTTCACCCGCGGCCACTTGTGCCCACCCGTTCGCAGCTTATGATCGTGGGCTTGTGAACACTTCATTACCACCGGCCCCGCGGTTGGTTAAGCTGGCCCTGATCGCATTGGTCGTGATCGGCAGTCTGGCTGGCACCCTTTACGGCTCCTATCGCGGCTACATCCAATGGCGGCAAGCCCGCCTGCTCCAGCAGACCCGCGACCACCTCGCCAAGGCCGACTTGAAACAGGCCGTGCTCACCATCCGGCAGGCCGTGCAGAACGCGCCGAATGACTCGGCCACCTGCCGCCTGATGGCCGAAGTCGCGGAACGCGCCGGCTCGCCCGTCGCGGTCTTCTACCGGCAGCGTCTGGTAGAATTGCAACCCGAGGTCGTGACCAACCGCGTGATGCTCGCCAAGACCGCCTTGGCGTTCACTGACTTCCGCACGGCCGACAAGGCGCTGAAGGAAGTCCCGGAACCCGCCCGGCAAAACTTTGACTTCCATTGGGCTTCCGCGCTGCTGTGCATCCCCACGCACCGCGAGCCGGAGGCCGAGACGCACTTGCTCGCCGCCATGCAGTTCGCCCCCAGCAACACGGTCGCGCCGCTCAAGCTCGCCGCGCTGCAATTGCAGGCCAACGACACGAACCGCCAGCACCAAGCCCGCGCGCTGCTCCTCGCCTTGCGCACCAACAGTGCGGCCAAGGCCGACGCCCTGCGCATGCTCACCGAGGACGCCGGGCGCACCGGCCAGGCGACGCCCGCGCTGACCTATTCGGCGGACTTGTTCAAGAGCTCCGAGGAGTTCCGCGACAGCCTGCTGCGTCTGCAAGTCATCCATCGCTTCAAGCGCGACGAGTATCCGGCCCTGCTCGCGGGGCTGAAAGCTCGGGCCAAGGAGAATCCCCGGCAGGCGTTTGAACTCGCGCAGTGGCTCCGCAGCGCCGGTCAGGCGGACGACGCGCAAGCCTGGTTGAAACTCGTCCCCGAGCCGGTCCGCCGCCAGTTGCCCCTCGCCCCCCTCTACGCTGGCGCGCTCGAACAAGAGGCCGATTGGCCGGGCTTGGCCGCCTTCGTCCAGGGGCAGAACTGGGGCCGCCGCGAACCCGTTCGGCTCGTCTTCGCGACCCGTGCGTTGCGCGCCCAAGGCAACCAGCTCGCCGCCTCCGTCGAGTGGCGCAAGGCCCTCAAGACGGCGGACAAGGACCTCGAAAGCCTGCGCGAGCTGCTGGAAATCACCTCCACTTGGAAATGGGAAACCGAAACACAGGAGTTGCTCTGGCAGGTGCTCAACAACTGGCCCAAGGACAAAGTCGCCTTCCTCGCCCTCAGCGCGCGCCTCACGCAAGCCGGCAACACCACCGGCCTCCGCACCTTGTTCACCCGCGTCCATCAGGCGGACCCGGACAATCTCGCAGTGAAGAACAACCTCGTCATGGCCAGCCTGCTGCTCGACGCCCGCGACAAGGCCAGCCACCAGAAGGCCCAGGAACTCTTCGCTGCGGACGCGACCAATCCCGTGTTCGTCTCCACCTACGCCTTCTCGCTCTATCTCCAACAGAAGTCCGCCGACGCACTCGCCGCCTTCGCGAAACTGAAGCCCGAGCAACTGCTGGAACCCGGCATCGCTGCGTATTACGGCCTGGTTCTCTCGGCCAACGGCAAGACCGCTGAGGCCGGGAAATTCCTGCAAGCCGCCCGCCAAGCTCTGTTGCTGCCCGAGGAAACGGCGCTGCTCGCGCGGGCGAACGGCGCTTAACTCGCCCTCGTTCCCATGCGCATCGCCCACTGGCTGCTGCTCCCCGTCCTGCTCGGCGCGACGCCCGCCCGCGCCGTGCTCTTCTACGGCACCGGTGACACGGGGTTCAACACCACCGCGCCCACCGGCGGCCTGCTGGATAGCGGCTGGCAATACCAAGGCGCTTGGGGCAGCTCGCTCGGCACGGCCATCGCCCCGAACTACTTCGTCACCGCGAAACATCTGGGCTGCACCGTCGGCGACACGTTTACCTACAACGGCTCCAGCTTCCAAACCACCGCCGTGTTTGATTCGCCCGGCAGCGACCTTCGCGTCTGGCGGGTCAGCGGCACCTTCGCCAGCTACGCGCCGCTGTATCGCGACGGCACCGCCAGCGCGCTGGGCCAAAGCGCCGTTGTCATCGGTCGCGGCACCCAACGCGGCAGCGACGTGACCGTCAGCAGCCAGCTCAAGGGCTGGACTTGGGGCGCCGGCGACCAAGTCCAGCGCTGGGGCCAGAACACCGTGGCGGGCGTGACCGCCGCCGGCGCGTCCTTGGGCAACCTGCTCCGCTTCAGCTTCAGCGCCACTGGCGGGGCGAACGAAGCGCATCTGAGCGGCGGCGACAGCGGTGGTGCGGTGTTCCTCCAAAGCGGCGGCGTGTGGCAGCTCGCCGGCATCAACTACTCCGTGGACGGCCAGTTCAACCTCACCGGCACCGACGGCCAGGGCTTCAACGCCGCCATCTTCGACGCGCGCGGCCTTTACTTCGGCAGCGACGGAAACTGGCAGCTCATCGGCGGAGCTAGTCCGGTCGAGAGTTCCTTCTACGCCACCAGCATTACGGACAACCTGACCTTTCTCGACGGCTTCATCACGCCCGTGCCCGAGCCGGGTCTGGTCGCCAGCCTCGGCAGCGCGGCGTGCGCGGTGTTGTTCACACTTGAAACGAGACTTCGCCGTCGCCGCCAATCGCGCGGCTGAACCCGTGCGAGCGGGAACCGTTCCCCGGCCTGACCTTCGACCGCCAATCATGACAACCGCGCAATTCCTGCTTCGGGTAGTCCGTCCGGTGGAATTCGCGGAGATGCTGAAGCGGGTGCTGGGTATCTCCTATTCCGAAGTGCGCATCGGTTCGCGTTCCTACTGGCTAGACCCGGCCAGCAATTTCGGCGACCGGCTGCTCTCGGACGGGACTTACGAGCCAGAGTTTTCCACGGCCATGCTGGCGCTGCTGAAGCCCGGGGACGTGTTCATCGATTTGGGGGCCAACGAAGGTTACTTCTCGCTCCTCGCGAGCGAGGCCGTCGGCGCGCAGGGCAAGGTTTTCGTCATCGAGCCACAAGCCCGGCTCTGGCCGGTGATCCTCCGCAACTTCGCGCTGAACCAGCAACTGAACTGCACGCTCCTGCCGTATGCGGTGGGTGAGGAAGCGGGGTTCATCGAGATGTTGCTCTATCCCAGTTTGAACACCGGAGCCACCACGGCGGTGCCCAGCCGTCGGCGCAGCCTGCACACCCGTCAGAAGGCGAGTGTCATGCCGCTGGCCCGCATGATTGAGGCCCAGCAAATCACCCGGGTGGCGGTGCTGAAGATTGATATCGAAGGGTTTGAACTCTTCGCGCTGAGGAGCCTCGGCAAACACCTGGCAGCGGGGTTGATCGACAACCTCATCGTAGAAATGCACCCCGCACAACTCGAACAACTGGGCCACTCCGTTCGGGACGTGCAACAACTGCTGGAACGTAGTGGCTACGTGCGCTCTCCCGAGCAGAGCGATGCGTTGGGCAGCAACGAGTTTTGGCACCGCAAGCACTGAGGCCACGCGAACCTCCGCACGCTGCGCCATCGTTACTTCGGAACTCGCGTTGCGTGCGCCTCGCGCGCGATCAGCAAGCCCAACTGTTCGCGCAACGCAGCGATTGATTCCTCCGGTGTAACCGGGCCGTCCACGGCGAGTTCGAGCACTTGCTGACCGAGGTTACGCCGGCCCGCGCGCACCGCTTCGAGGCGACTCCTCTGGGTGCCGTCTTCGCCCGCGTCGCTGCCGGGTGTGGCCTGCCGGTCCTCCCAAAGGCAGTAGAAGACAAAAAGCGTGCGTGCGCCCGATGCGAATTCGTAGTGCCGGAACGTCAGGTCCAGCCCGTGGATGGCTATCCGCAGGCGCTCGTGCTCGGCGCGCAATTTGTGGCCGGTGCCCGGCAGGCAGATGTCCGGCGTATGGCCTTTGGCAAGCTGCGCCGAGTTCTTACCCGGCTCCCACCGCAGGAAAAACATCTGCCACTGGCTGGCCCGTGCGTCCGTCCAGCTCACCCCGCGTCCCACGTCACACCGCAGGGTGGCACGGGCGGTGTCACTGATTTCCAACTCGCCGAAGCCGTTTTGATTCGTCGGCCAAGCGATCGCCCAGCGGGCATTTGCCACCGCGCCACCTTCGTGGGCTCGATACCACGCCTCCGTGCCCGCCTCGGCGAATACCACTAGGCCCACCAGGACCGCCGACAGTTTCCAATTCAGAATCTGCGGGGACACACCAACCGCGGGAGGTCTCACCAAACCCGGCTTCCACCCGCGTCGAAGCAGCAACGCCACGCCCCAAAGCACCGGGAGGACGAGCGAGATGACCACCATGCCCGCGCCGTCGTGCGCCCGGTGCATCGCTTCGAAGCCCTGCCGTGCTGCGACCCACACGAGGAAGAAGGTGCGACCCACGTTCGCCGGCAGCGCCACCAGAATCCCCGCCGCCACGAGCGCGCCGCGCCGCCACGCGTTGAAGGCGTAGAGTTCGCCGAGGAACAGCGAGACCATCAGCGTGGTCTGGACCGAGCGCACGCCGCTGCACGCCTCGTCCACGCCCACGAGGCCGGCGCTGATCTCGATGAGATTGCCGTGCCGCAGCGCCGAGATGTCCGCCAAGCCCGCCAGTTCCACCGTCACCATCGCCACGCCGCGCATGAGGTTCTGAATGACCGCCTGCTCCAACATCATCGGCCAAGGCACCGAGACGAGCAGGAACAAGATGGGAAGCGCAAAGTGCCGTCGCCACGCCGTGCCGCCAGCGTGCTGCAACAGTGCGAGGGTGAACCCGGTCAAAAGCAGCGCGTGCCCCCAGAGCACCAACCGCCACTCCGGATTCGCCTCCTCAATCAACCGGATGGGCAGCAGCAGCAGCGGCGCTCCGCTGAGCCACGCCAGCGCGTTCCACCCACCCGGCGCAGGCGCGGGGCGCAGGTGCCAGCGTCGCCAGAGTAACGCCAGCGCGAGCGGCGGCACAGCGAACCCAAAGGCATACTGCGGATTGATCGCCCAGTCGGAGCGCAGTTGGTTGAACAATTGAAGCCACACCAGCGCGAGCACCACGCCAGCGGGAATTAGGGATCCAAGGTTCATTCAGCCACCTCGCAACCCGTTTTTGAAATCCCGCAGAGCAAACCGCCAGGATGGGTTAACGCCGTCAGTTGGGCCGTGAAATCTCGCAGCACTCGCTCCAGCTCGAACTGCTCGACGAAGCGTCGGCCCGCCACGCCGAACCCCCGTAGCCGTTCCGGCACCGCCGCCAGCCCGTCCAGCGCGCGCGCCAATGACTCGGCGCAACCCGGCGGCACGTTGACACCGAAGCCGCCTTCCGCCAGCGCACGGGCAAGCTCACTCTGATCGTCCGCCACCGTCAGGACTGGCCGGGCCAGCGCGAGACTCCGCAGCAGTTTGCTCGGGAAGAAGAACGCCCCCGAGCCGCTCTGCTGCGTGACGAGCGTGAGGTCCGCATCCACGAGCATCTCCAGGTAGTGCGGTTCGCTCTGTAATTCCAGCAGCCGCACGTTGCCCAGCTTCAACTCCCGCACGCGCTCCTCCAGCCGAGACCGCATCGCGCCGTCGCCGCAAATCACGATTTGGATTCGCGGATTCGTCACGCGCGCGGCGGCCTCGATCAACACCTCCAACCCCTGCTTTACGCCGAGGTTGCCCGAATAGACCGCCATGAAATCATCCGCCCGCAGTCCATGCCGTGCGCGAAAGCGGCCCGACTCAGGCTTCGTGTCGGGGAGCACCACGCCGTTGGGAAAGTAAATCTGCCGTTCAGCGGAAACCCCTTTGCCCGTCATCGCCTTCAGCATGCCACGGCTGATGGCCGACACCCGTGCGGCGCGCGCGTAGGCAAACGCTTCCAACGCGTAGAGCATCCGCATGAACCTACCCGGCTTGAGCATGCCCAGCCCGAGCGCGGCGTCCGGCTGCATGTCCTGCACATGGAAGACCACGGGGGCCGGCTTCACCCGCGTGAGCAGCCACGCCGCCGCTCCGAGGAGTAACGGCGGCGACACCACAACGAGCACATCTGCGCGCGGCAAGCACAGCAGCCGGAGCAACGAGGTGCCCACAAAGCTGGCCTCGTGCACAATGCGCTTCAGTGTGCCGGGGCGACGGGGAACGTAGTGCCAGCAGCGATGCACCGTCACCTCGTTCGCCTCGTCGGTGCGGAATAGCCGGCCCGCGTCGGCTGGCTGCTTCTTCCAAGCGGGGTAATACGGGAAGCTCGTGACCATCCGCACCTTGTGGCCGTGCCGTTGCAGATACTCGCAGAGCGCCGCGTTGTAAGGCGCGATGCCCGTCAGCTCCGGCGCGTAGTTGATGCCCCAGACCGTGACGTTCATCGGGTAGCGGTCCCCCGCTGGGCCAGTTGCAGTTCGCGGGTGTGGAGGACGATGAAGTATTCGTAGATCGCCATTAGCAGCGCATACGCCAGCCCCGCCTGGCCATCCAGAAACGCGCGGCGCCAGAGGAGCAGATAGAGGAACTTCACCAGCGGGCGACAAGGCATCTGATAGAACAGCCGTTTCTGATGCACCCGGCGTTGGTGGAAATCAGCGCCGAACAACGCGGTCCGCCACGAGCCGGGCTCGCGGTTGTGCTGCACGAGCATGCTCGCCTCCACTGCCGCGTAGCGGATGTGCCGTTCGAGCCAGAAGCCGATGCCCTTGCTGAATGGGTAGTGGTCGAACGGCTCCTTCAGCTCGCCGGTTTCGCCGTCCACCACCGCCACTTGATGCACCAGCCGTTCGTAGCGAATCTTGCCGGGCCGAAACAACCGCACATACCACGGCGTGACCTGCACGTATTTCAACCACGCTCCATCGAAGAAGAAATCCCGCCGCCGGATGCGGTAGGCCGCATGCGGGTCGTTGGCGTCGATCCGACGCAATTCCTCCGCGAGCCCCGCCGGCACGCGCTCGTCCGCGTCCAGGTGCAGCACCCACGGGTGTTTGAACGGCAATTCCCGCGCCGCGTGGTTTTGGTGCGCCGCCCAGTTGTCGAACGTCCGTTGCGTCACGTGTGCCCCCGCGTTACGCGCCAGCTCCACGGTCCGGTCAGTGCTGAAGGAGTCCAGAACATGCACGTCGTCGCACCACGCGACGGAAGCCAGGCAGGCGGGCAGGTCTTGCTGCTCGTTCTTCGTGAAAATCAGGACGGAAATCATGGTGAAGCGGAACGGTCAGTAGAAATAGATGTCCGTGGACGTAACGCCTGGACGGCACGGTCCCGTGCTGCGGAACTCACGCCAGGACTTGGCCCGGTGGCTCGTGCGCAGCTCCAGATAACGCCACGAGTCGTCCACGATGATGATGCCGCCGGGCTTGATGCGCGTCTCGGCATGCCGGAAACACTGCGGACGCACCGGCGTGGCCTCCTCCATGCCATCCACCACGATGATGTCCATCGGCGCATCGGGCAGCGAGCGCAGGTAGGCCGATTGCGCAAAGTCGTCCGCGTGGTGGAAGTCGTAGGGATGGTGATGGAGCCGGACGTTCGACAACTTCTCCTGCGCCACCGCCTGCTGCACCAGTTGCAGCCAGTCTTCGTTGTCCTCGGTGGAAAGGACCGTCGCCGCCCGCCGCGCGAAGAAGACCGTCGAGCCGCCCGAGCCATACTCGAAGACGTGCATGGCCTTTGTTACGTGGCCCTCCAGAAACTCGATGGCGGACTGGGCAAACCACGGCACGCCCAGCTCCAATGGACTGCGGCGGCACAACAGCCCGTGCGTGAGATACGCGCCGACATGGCGCGGATGCGTCGCCAGGTGAGCAACCACACGGCCCAGTTTGATAAAGGCGTTTCCTTTCATGTTGTTGGGTGGGGCGACATGTCCGCGTCCGGCTTCTCGAGGACCGCGTTCACTTGCAGCAGATTTTTCACGACCCAGTCTTTCACGCTGCCGCTTGCCAGCGTGAAGCGCCGAAGATGGCCGCGACCGCGCGCGAAAGCCGCCAAGTCAAACAGCGACACGAGGTGAATGGCGTCGCGGTCCCGGGCCCATTCGCGGTGGAACACAGACGGGTCCGTCGCAATCAGAAAGGTCGGCGGGCCGCCGAGCCACGTCCGCACGCGCTGCCCGAGCAGGAACAGTCCCGCCTGCCAGCGCAGGACCAGCGGTTGGTGGTCCAAGGAAGGCGGCAGATAGAACGGCAGGTCGTAACGCGGACAGAAGACGAACAGCGCTCCGCCCGGCTCCACCATCGCCCACGTGCGCTCCAGCGTCGCGCGGGGGTTCGTGATGTGCTCGAAGACGAATGTGCTGAAGATGACATCGTAGCAGCCCGTGACCGTCGTGAGGTCGCCGATGAACACCTCGTCCGCTTGAGTGCGTAGATACTCCGCGTTCAGCGCCGTCACGTCCTGCACGGCGAAGTGAAGTTTGCGCGTGGTGCAAAACTGGCGGAACCCGGTGCGGCCTGCGCCGATTTCCAGCACGCGGCAGGAACCATTGCGGGTAATGACGGCTTCGACTTTCTCCACCACGAACCGCCAGCAGTTCGACTGGTCGCTCGGCGCGACGAACGCGCCGTAGTCCGGGGAATTCTGGTAGAAGCGGTCAAGCGCGCTCCGCAGCACGGACACGTCAGGATGCGCTTCGTTGACGAGCGAGAGCTTCATGCGCGGGGCCGGAGGACTTTGCAGGGATTGCCCGCGTTGATGGTGCGCGGCGGCACATCGCGCGTGACGACGGAGCACGCGCCCACAATCGCGTCAGAGCCCACCGCCACGCCGGGCATCACGAACGCCCGCGCGCCCACGAACGCCCGCGCGCCCACGACGATGGGCGCGGTGAGCAGCGGCAGCGCAGTGTGGGAGAAGTCGTGCGTGCCGGCGCAGAGGTATGCTTCCTGCGCCACCGTGGCGTCCTCTTCGATGAGAATCGAGCCGAGCGAATAGGCGTTCGCCCCGTCGCCCAGGCAGGCGCGGTGGCGCAGCTCCAAGTTCCACGGCATCGCCACGCGCGCGCGTTGGTGGACGAACGGCACGCCGCTCAACCGCGCGCCGAACGCTCGGAGCCAGAGCAGCCGCCAGGCGTTGAGCGGCTTGGGCGTCCACGCGCAGAACAGCAGCCAGCAGTATTCCCAAGCGAGCAGCTTCAGCCGTAGCCGCAGCGGCCACGGGCTGACGTAAGGCGAGGACTGGTGGTGGGTCGTGAATTCCATCAGGTGAGCAGCGATTGGAAATCCGCGAGGTAGCGCCCCGCGACCTGCGGCAACGCAAATTCCTTCGCGGTGGCGTAGGCACGCGGAGCGAGGGCGGCGAGTTGCTCGGGCGCGCCGAGGAGGGAAGCCATGCTCCGCGTGAGTTCTTCCACGGGGTCGGCGGCGCGGTGGTTGAAGACAAAGCCGTTCTCGCCGTCGCGGAGAAAATCCCGGAAGCACGCGAGGTCAGACACGAGCGCAACACGGCTCCGCGCCATCGCCTCCAGCGGAGCTAGGCCGAAGGTTTCGCCTTTCTCGGCGAGCGACGGATAGACAAACAGCGTGGCGGCATCGAACTGAGCATTGAGTTCCGTCGCTTGGAAAATCGGGCCGGTGAACGAAACCCGCTCCGGTGCGGCCAGCGAGCGCAACTGCTGATGATAAGCCTCGCCGCCGCCGCCGAACTCGGTCTGCCACGGCCCCACGATGCGCAGTTGGTGCGCGACGGAGAGCCGGGCGCACGCGCGCACCAGCAGCTCGAGTCCTTTCTCGGGATGCACGCGCCCAACATAGAGAATCACCGGCGGCACAGCCGTTGGTTGAGGCGAAACGTGATACTGCTCGAACGACAGCGGGTTGGGGAGGGCGCGGACTTTGTCGGCCAGCGCCGGGACCTGCGCGCGCACGGCGTCGGCCACGGGACAGGACACTGCTTGCAAGCGGTCCGCGCGCCGATACAGCGCCATCTGGCGCTTCGGGTAGCGCGCGATGTGAACGTAGAGTTTGCCGTGGCGTGCGTTCCGGACCAGCAATGGCAGCCAAAAAGTGTTCGTGACAAGGATGTCCGCGTCCGGCAATGCCCGCACCGCCCGCAGCGAGTAGATGAAGTCCTCGCACTGCCGCCGCAGCATCCCTCGCGGTGAATCGAAACCCGGCAACCGAACGTGCCGCACGCCGTCGCGGGTCTCCGCATCCGGCAGTTGCGGATGCCGACGCGAGAGGTGCGTGACCGCGTGGCCGCGCCGGACGAACTCCTGCGTGAGCGCGGACCACACCTTTTCCACGCCGCCACCCATGATGGGCGGGACGGGCAGGAACGCGCCTTGCACCACGGTGATGTTCATCCGGCCACCCCGCTTTCACACAGCGTCTCCAGGAGCAACTCGGCGACGCGGCGGATTTCGTAGCGTTGCACAAAGCACGCCCGGGCCTGGGCGCGCATCCGCTGCAGCTGGGCTTCCGGGAGGGCGCACCAGCGGTTCAGCATGGCGGTCGTGTCCGGCAACTCATCTGTCGCCACGAGGCCGCCGCCGTCGCGCTCGATGTCGCGGCAGATGTTGACCTTGTCGGAAATGAGCACGGGCACGCCGCACGCCAGCGCCTCGACGACGGCCAGCCCGAAGTTTTCCTGGTGCGACGACAGGGCGAACACATCCGCCGCACGCAACGCGCCCCACTTGAGGTCGCCTTGCAGCAAGCCCGTCCAGTGGACGCGGTCGGCCACACCGAGTTGAGCGGCAAGGGCTTTGAGTTCGGCGAACAGTTCAGGCGTCCCGGGACCGGCGATGACGAGCTGAACGCCCTTGCTCCGCACCTCACTGGCCTGCGCAAACGCGCGGAGCAGAAGGTCCACGCCCTTTTTTACATGCACGCGCCCGAGGAAGAGGATGAAGCGTTGGCCGCGCAGTTGCGGGTGGGCCGCGAGGAATTGCTCCTTCTCCCGGAGCGCGTCGCCCGCCGGATCGGCGGTGCCGAAGCTCACCACGCGCTCGCGGCAGCGGTAGAGCCAGAAGGATCTGCGGGCGAGGTCGCGCTCGCTGTCGCAGGTGAACAGGACCGCCCGGGCGTCGCGCAAGACGCGGTATTCGGCCCACGGCCAGTAGAGCCATTTCTTGAGATGCTTGAGCGGATACGTCCGCTTGAACCACGGGTCGAGCATCCCGTGCGGATAGATGAAGTAAGGCGTGCGTCCGCCGTGCAAAGCGCGCCACACGCCGAAGCTGTGGTATTGCCACACGCCGTCCACGATGACGGCGTCGAAGTCGCCCGCGTTCGCCCGGACCCAGGACACGAAACTCGACGCGTAGCCGTAGCCACCGTGGCGATGGCCGAGCGCGTGAAGCGGGAGCGGAAAGCCAGCGACACCGGACTCGTTCGCTGCGTCGAGACTAGCTACCTCGACCCAGTGCCCCTGCTGAACGAGCACGGCGGAGACTTGTTTCAAGCCCTCCACCGGCCCGCCGCCAGCGGGGTTCACGGAACGAATGACACGAAGAATGCGCATGGTTCAGCGGGAAGAGGTCCGCGCCAGCTCGGCACCAGCGGTAGAAAGTTCCCGCTGCGGTGGTTGCGTTGATGCTAGTTCGCCGTGGAGGTGTCGCTCCATGGCGGCCCCCACTTCGGCAACCGAGATGGAGGTCAGGCACTTCAATTGGTGCGTGACGCATTCGTCGAGCGCACAGCCGAGGCACGATTCTGTCCGATACAGAATCGTGTGACCGCTGCCGCGCGGAAACCACTGGCCCGGCAAGCTGCGCGCGGAGAACACGATGACACACGGCACGCCAAGGCACGCGGCCAGGTGCATCGGCCCGCTGTCCGGCCCGGCGAACAGCCGCGCGTCCGCGAGCACCGCCGCGCTCACGCGTGGGCTGCACCGGCCCGCTAGATTCGCTCGGGCACCGGGCCAGACGGCGGCGAGGCGTTCGTTGCGCGCGTGGTCTTCGCGTCCGCCCAGCAGCACGAGCGGCACGCGGGCGTGGCGGGAGGCGAGTTGCTGGAGGAGTTGCTGCCAACGCCCCTCGCCCCAGTCCTTCGCCGAAACTTTGGTGCCGACGGCGAGCGCAAGGAACGGAGCCGCGACCCGGTGCTCGCGCAGGAGCCGGCTGGCTTCGGCGCGTTCACCGGGCGTCAGGCGTAAGTCCCACAGCGCGTCGTCGTCGAGCGAAGCCGGGCCGAAGGCGGCCAGCCGTGCGAAGAGCCGCTGGGCCTCCCACTCGAACTGCGTCTGGCCAGGCTCCAGGCGGTAAGCCAGTTGTCGCCGACTGAACGGAACGCCGATGACGCGCGGAATGCCGCAGGACTTGAAAAACAGCCAGTCGCGCACGCTGCTAGCCCGTCCGCGCGCACTGGCGAGCGAGACCACCAAATCAAACTTCCGCGCCGCCAACTCGCGCCGGAGCGCCGCCTTCGCCCGCCAGCCGCCCAGGCCCACCGGATAGGCGAGCACGGAGTCGAACGTGCCGGTGTTTTCCAAGATCGATTGCAACGGCGGGGCGGCCCCCGCGACGGGTTGGTTCGTCAGGACCGTGATCTCCGCGTCGGGAAACAGGCGGCGAATCCGATGAAAGCACGGCAGCGCGATGACGGTGTCCCCCAGGCTGCCCAGCCGATAGATGAGAATCCGTTTCATGCGGTCAGGGCCGTTGCGCAGCCGCTCGGGCACGCGCTTCAGCGAGGTCTCCGAATTGAAACGGCCGCTGCTTCCGGCTCCATGTCCGCGTGAAACAGATGAGCTGGAACAAGCCGTAAAAGCCCACCGGGGCCAGCACCAGACTGATGAGCATGGACGCGATGGGATGCTCGGTGAAGCTGTGCTGGAAGTCGCACATCAGGAACGCGCACCAGACGTTGCGCTCCAGCGGCCCGGTCAGCGTGCGATAGACGAGCACGAAGGCCGTGAGCAGCAGGCACGGCACGAGGAATGCACCCCACCACTTGAAGGCGCTGAAACTGTCGGCGATGAAACCAAACGACACCTGGGTGCCCTCGTCATTGTCACCGAGCATCTTGGCTTTGTGGCCGAGGAAATTGCCCGTGTTCATGGCCGGCTTGGAGGGATTCAGGAAGCGCGGCACGAGCATTCGGAAGCCATGCGAGATGGTTTCCCAGCCGGAGATGCCGTCGCGCAAGGTCTCCGTCACGAGGATGTCCACCGCCTTGATCATGCTGAAGCGCTCTAGGAACCCGCTTGCGCCGCGAAAGTAAGCCAGCCCTTCTTCCGAACTGTTTTCATCCACCTCCACCGCCGCGTGGAGTTGCGCCAGTGGCCGACCCGTGCGGACCAGCGCCGCAATAAAGCTGGCCGAGTGCTCCACCGATTGCACGAGACCGTAGCCCCGCACAAAGTTTCGAGCGACTTGGGCAAAGGGAAACAACACCACTTGCGCCAGCAGCCCTAGCGCCAGGAATGAAGCGAGATGTGCCGCGCGAAAGCGGAAGCCGAAAGCCACGGCTGTCACCGCAAACAACAGCGGCGGCTCGAACATCATCTGCTTGCTCGCGGTCAGCAGGCCGAACACGAACATCGTGCCCATCGCGGAGGTGTTGAGCCAGTTGATGGCCTGGCGTCCACCGCTGCGCACGAGGCAGTGTGCGGTGGTGAAGACCACGGCCAGCTTCATCGTGAAGGAAAGTTGCCGTAAAATCCCCGCCACGCCGCCGACGCGAATCATCCCGTCTTCCGCTCCGACCGCCATCATGCCCACCATGCTCACGAATCCCAGACCGGCGGTGAGCCATGCCGCCACGCGCAGTGATTCCTCGTCCTGGAAAGCGGTGAGCAACGGCTGCTTCACCGTGAAGGGACGCGTCAGCCAGGCCGCAACGGCAATGCCCGCAAGGCCGCACACCAGCACCAGCATGCTCGTCACCGGCTCACTAAGTTCGAGGTGTGCCGGTTCCCAATAACACACTTTGGCGAACTGGCTCACCACGACGGTCTTGAGCCCGAACACGGCGACGCAGAAGCCTGACACCGTGTGCAGCCCGCCCAGCAAGTTCACCGTGCCGGCCAGCAGCATGGTGAATATGAACACCAGCTCGGCAAACAAGGGCGTCGTGCCGCAGGCCACTTGCAGCACCAATACGAGCGACGCAAAACCGAGCGCCCAATCCAACCGCACGAAGCGAGGAATGGGGATTTTCAGTTGCACAACACGGCCTTTCTGGTCGAAGCAGCGGGGAAAACGTCCGCGAGGTGCTCTAGGATACGGGTCACGGTGGCCTCGTTTGCCAGGCCAAGTTCGCGTGCGCGTTGTTGCCCGGCGCCGACGATGGCGTGGCGAACGGACGGGTTCGCTAAGAGCCACTGACACTTCTGCGCACACTCCTCGGCATCGCGCCAAAACACGGCTTCAACCCCATCGCGATACATCGCCAAGTGCTCCCGCGTCCGCTCGGCACACAACAAGCCGCCGATGAAGGGGATCTCCGCGCTGCGCTGCGTGTGCAAGTCCCGGTTGCCGCGCGAGACTAGGCCGAGGCTGATCTGCGCGTATTGAATGGCCTTCACGTAGTCGGCTCCGAGCACGCCGGGACCGTGCCACGCGGGCCGCAAGACGTTCCACTCGGGGGCCTTCTCCCAGCGGTTCCCGTAAATGGCGAGCGGCACGCCCGCGCGCACCAGTCGCACCAGGAAGCCACCGCGCTCCGGCATCCAGGTGCCGACGAACACGACGGCGGCCCGCCACTTCGCCTCGTCGGCGGGCGAAACCGCGCCAGCCGCGTGCGCCACCTCGTCGTAGCCGCGATAGACTTGCATGACGTTGCAAGCGCCGGCGGCACGGAACTCAGCGGCGCTTTCGTCGCGCACCACCACGCACAAATCGTAGGCTGGCAACGCATGTTTGAACGTGCGCCAGAAGTTGCCATCACGCTGGCCGGTGGGGTCGTCGAGGTTGTAGTTCACCACGCGCCCACACTGTTGCCGGAGCGCCAGGACCAACTCCCGGCTGACGGTCGCGCCGCCATCCACCCAGGCGAGGTCGAATGGCTTGCCGGCTATTTGCCTGAGCACCTGCCGCGCGATGCCTGCGGCGGCGAACGCGTAGCCGGTCAGGTAGTGGATTTTTCCGAGCACGCGCGAAGGAGACAACGAGCGCACTGGATTGAGGTGACGCACGCGGTGTCCACATCGGACCAAGGCCTGCGCGCGCTGGCAGGCGCTGGAGTGCGGATCGTCGTCGCCAAGAAAGAGGATGTTCATGGCTCCAGAAGGGCACGCGCCGCCGCCTCGATGCTGTAGTCGGCCAGTCGGGAGCGGCACCAGTCGAACTCCCGTGGCAGCGACGCCAGGCTGGTCAGGCACTGCGCGAGTTGGGCTGCGTTCCCGGCGGGAAACACCCGCACGCGCTCCCACGACTTGAATTCTTCGGCACACCCGACCGCGTCGGAAACCGTCACCGCGCAGCCGGCTTGCAACGCTTCGTTCACGACGAGGCCCCAAGTTTCGCCCATGCGGCGCGAGGGCAGCACGACGATGTCGGCGGCGAGATAGTAGTCAGCCAACTCGCTCTGGTTAATGAAACCGGTGAAAACCGCGTTCGGTCCGCTGGCGCGCAGTTCCGCCTCCATTTCCCCGGAGCCGACGAACATCAAGCGCACCCGCTGACGCAACGCCGACGGCAACTGTCCGAGCGCCGTAAATAGCAGGTCCGGCTGCTTCTTCGGGATGAGTTTGCCGAAGAAGGCCACGACGACTTCCTGCTCGCGCAGGCCAAACCGCTGCCGGAGGGCGCGGCGACGCTGCTCCTTGTCCCGGGACGGCGCGTCTCGCAACGGGTCGGCCACACAGTAGCGGGCGGGGCGCAAACGCTCAGGGCGCACGCCGTGGCGCAGCAGATGTCGGCGGTTCAATTCGCCGATGAAGAAGGCACGCCGCAGCGGGCGATAGAGCGCTTGGTAGCACAGGCGGCGCACGGCCGACTTCCACGGGGCGCGAGCAAAGGCAGCGTCTTGCGTTTCCGAACGCAGCCACACGGGGATGCCCAGGCGCAACGCGCCGAGGTAGGCCGAGAAGTCGAGGTGATAGACGAGGCCGTTGAGCAGTAAGGCGCTCGGTCGTTCGCGCTGGAGCAGGGCGAACACCCCTTTCCCATGCAGGCTGGAACGGTGGTCGAGCGTGGCGCCGATCTGGTTGTGCAAGACCTCGAACGGATAGCCAGCCAGCAACGGCAAATCCCATTTCACTTCACGTCCGAAGCCGGGGTCGTGGTGACCGCGCGCCGCGCCATCGGTGCCGAAGACGACTTTGCACGCGCCGGCCCGCAGCCGCTCCATGCACTGGTAAACGGGCACGCGATACTGGATGGGATGGGATTCAAGAATCAGCAGCATGGCCTTCGTGCAAGCGGCGGCAGATTTCAAAATACTCGCGCCCGTAAGTGTCCCAGCCCCCGAGCTCCCGCGCGTGTGCCAAGGCGTGTTCGGCCAGGGATTGCTGGAGCAGCGGGTCGTCCGCGAGTTGCTGGAGGCGTTCACGGAGCGGCTCGCTCTGGGCGGCGGGGATGATGAAGCCAGTGACGCCCGGCTCGATCAGGTCCGGCCCGCCGGAGTTCTCGGAGGCAATCACCGGGCAACCGCACGCCATCGCCTGACCCATGACTAGGCCGAAGCCGTCGCTCAGACTCGGCAGCACTAGCACGTGACTGCGACTCATCCACCGCGGTAACTCGGTCTGAGGCTGATGGCCGACAAAGGTGACACGGGGAAACTGTTTGCCCTGACAGAACGCTGCCATCTCCGGAGCCAGCACGCCGATGAGCACCAGTTCCTTGCGCGGATGCTTCAGGCTGGCGAAGGCTTCGAGCAGGTAGGGAATACCTTTGTTGAACGAAATCGCGCCGACGAAGAGCACGACGAACTTGTCCGGCGGCGGCTGTGCCACGCGTTGAAAGCGCGCGAGGTCCATGCCGTAGGCCACCCGCCGCACTTTCTGAATGGGCACACCTTCGCTGGCAAAGGTGCGCTGGGCGAAGGATGAAGGCACGGTGACGATGTCCGCCGCCGCATACTCAGCCTCCTCGCGTTCCCGGTCGCGCGGGTCCACGGCCTCGCAGGGCGCACCGCGCTTGGCAAACTCTTCGCGCAGCAACCGGTCGTGTGCGGCGATGTGCGCCGAGCCACGGTCGCAAATGTATTTCGCGCCGTGTGACTGGGCGCGACGACCCGAGGTGAGCGCGACGCCCGAGATGCCGACGAACACATCGCAGTCGGGCAGGTTGCGCCGGACGAACCAGTCGTGCGACTGGCGGACGCACCAGGCCAGTTGGCGCCCAAGCGCGGGGCTGGTCAGGCCGACATGCCCACGCGCCATGTAGAGGCTCGGCAGCCACGGGAAGGTGCGGACCTTGTCGGCGGGCAGCTTTTCGTCGCGCAGTTTCCAACGCGGGTAGCCCGTGAAGATGCACTCCAGCGCCCCGCGCTGGTGCAGTTGCCGCGCGAGGTCGAAGTGATGGAACTTTCCGTGACAGGATTGCACGACACGCATTCAGCTCTCCTGTCGGCAAAGGTTGAGCGCGGTCAGGGCGCGTTGCGTGGGCTTGACGATGCCTTCGCCCAGCAGCGCAAGCGCGGTCACCCCAGCCACGCCGGCGAGCAGAACTGCACAAGCGATGCGGACAAGCAGCGGCGCTCCCTCGCACCCCGTCAGGGCTAGGAAAGTGACCGCGCCGACGCCCACCGTCAGGCCGACCGGCACGAACGGCAAAGGCGGCTGGCCCCAGCCAAACTGGTGAAAGTTTTGTCTCTGCAAGAGGACGCCTAGCGTGAGTTCGGTGACAAGCCAAGCGACCAGCAGGCCAGGCTCGCGCCAGACTTGTGCTAGCCAGAAGCCCACTAGGCTCATTGCAAGATAGCCCCCCGCGACTAGCAGGGACGCGCGTTCGTGGCGGTTCGTAGAGAGGGGCAACGCGTTGCGGTTGTCCTTGAGAACGGTCGCCAGACTGACCGCCGCCATCAG
The DNA here is from genome assembly GCA_039796295.1 of Verrucomicrobiota bacterium. Lineage (GTDB taxonomy): Bacteria > Verrucomicrobiota > Verrucomicrobiia > Limisphaerales > SXTU01 > SXTU01. The sequence goes on along the minus strand of JBDKJY010000005.1, from coordinate 153,222 downwards.
CGCCAGCAGCACGGGTGTCGGCTCAATCCGTCCGTGCAGCCACAGCTCCATCAGCCAGGGACTCAGCAGCGCGAAGCCCGTGATCAGCGCGCTGCCCCCGGCGAGGGCAATGACTTCACTGAAGCGGTAGAGCTGGCGCAGTTGTCCCGGGTCGGTGGCGGCGAGTGCGCGCGGCAGCTCCTGTTGCACCGCCAGTTGCACGGGCGTGAGCAGTTGTCGGGCGGCGGAGAACACGGTCCGCGTCGTGGCGAAGGTGACGACGGCGACCGGCCCGAGGGTCCATTGCAGAATCAGCAACGGGGCTTCAAAGAGCACAAGGAAGTTCAAGGTGGTCAGGCCAAAGAACAAACTGGGGCGAACCATTTGCCGCGCCGTGTGAGCGTCCCAAGCCCGAAGCGACGGGGCGACCGGACTGGAACCCGTGTCCCATAGCACGAGGGCGATGCCCACCAAAGCACAGCCGACGTGCGCCGCCGCGAGCCAGACAAAGCCGCAGCGCCAGTGCAGCAGCGCCAACGCGCTGGCGAGCAGCAGGACACGCTGGAAGTTCTCCCAGTGCTGGGCGCGATGCGGTTGGCCCGAGGCGCGGAGCACGGCGGCGAGCTGACCTTGAACGATGCGCAACAGCACCCATGCGCCCAGCAGGAGCACGACCAGCCGGGCTTCGTCACCCGCCCAGTTCAACTTCAACCAGCGTTCGACCGGAAGTTGGTGGACGGCGAGGAGGCCAACCGCGCCGATGCCCACCACGCCCAACGCGAGGCGGAGCCCGATGGACTGGAGGCGGCGAAACTCGGCGAAGTTCCCGGCTTCGTGGAGCATGGTGAGCCGGTTGACGAGATACGTTTGCAGCCCGAAATCGAGGTTTCCGAACTGGCCCACGGCAGCCATGACCACGAGCCAGGAGCCGTAGCCTTCCGTGCCGTATTGCCGCAGGAAGGCGACGGGTAGCAACAACTGCTGGGCGAGGTTCACGCCCTGGCCGAGCGCGATGCTGAAGGAGTGTTTGGCCAGACGGCGCCACATGGCTCGAAGAGCGCGCGGCTACACGCGGGCGGGCTTGGTCTTTTCAGCCGGGCGCGAACGCACGCCGTAGGTTTTGTAACCGTATTGGTAGTAAACGTCGGACACAGCGTCCGCGCGGTTGAACACGATGCCGAGGACTCGGGCGTGGCGCTGGTAGAGCATTTCCAGCGCTTGCGTCAACACACCGGCGCGGCTGTAGCGGCGGCGCACGACCATGAACACGCCGTCCATTTGCGGAGCCAGCGTGACGGCGTCCGCGCCGGCGAACAGGGGCGCGCTGTCGAAGAGGACGTAGTCATACGCCTTGGCCCAGTCCTTGAGCTGCTGGCACTGCGTGGGGTTGAGGTAGAAGGAATGGGGCAACTCGTTCATCTGCCCGCGCGGAATCAGGTGCAGATTCGGATGCGATCCGGAGGTGATGACTTTTTCAAAAGGCAGGTCCTGCGAGAAGAGTTCGACCAGGCCAGGCGCGACCGGCACCCCGAACGTCTGGTGGAGCGCGCCACGCGTCAGGTCCGTGTCAATCAACAGCACGCGGGAACCGGCGAGGGCCATCGTCATGGCCAAGTTCGCGGCGATGGTGGACTTGCCTTCGTCGGGCACGGCGCTGGTGACGAGCAGATACTTGGGGGCGCGCCCGGCGCTGTCCCGGAACTGGAGTGAGGAATACACGTGGCGGAGGCTCTCGGCAAAAATCGAGCGTTCGTCGTTCGCACTGATCGGCTTGAGCGGCCGTCGCCGGGAAACGCCAGGCACCTGCGGCACCTGTGCCACAACGGTTTCCTCGAACTGCTCCTTAAGCTCATTGAGGCTCGAAAGCCGGTCATCGCTGCGCTCCCAGACGACCAGCAAGCCCAGCCCGAAGATCAGGCCGACAGTCGCGGCAACGGCGAGCTTGAGCGGCAGTTGGTTCAACGCGCTGGCGAGCGTGGCGCGTTCGAGCGTGACGATGCTTTCCGGCTCCAGATTTTTGTTCACGTCCACGTTTTGAAGCAGGCGCAACAGTTGGTCGTAGAGGGCCTGCGAACGGGCGAGCGTGGCCTTGAGCTGGTCGAAATCCGCCATGCGGGTGTTGGCTTCGAGCACCTTGGATTCCCAGGTGAGGATGGAGGTTTCGACGCTCGTCATGCGCAGCCGCACGGAGCGGCGCGCCGATTCCAACTGGTCCCGGCTCTGCTGATGATAAACCTCGATGAGTTTGTCCACGCGGGCAATGTCCTCGGCCAGCTTCACCATCTTCGGGTGCTCGGGGCGCATGAACAGGCCCCACTCGTCCCGCTGGAATTTGAGCAACTGAACTTGCTGCTTGGCCGTGAGGTAGTCGGCGGGCGGGAGGATGCCGGCGGTGGAAGAATCGTTGACCGCCTTGGATTCCGTGCCGCGCGTTTTGACCTGATTACCGACGTTCTCCTCGGCGGTGAGGGCGGCCAGCACCTTCTCCTCCACTTGGAGATCCGAGAGCTGCGTGGTGAGGCGGGCGAGGTAGTTGCCGGCTGCCGAGCCCATTTCTTGAAGGAGTGCGACGTTGTTGGCTTTCTTGAACTGGTGAAGTTTGTCCTGCTCGCTCTTCAACTCCTTCTCCTGCTGGAGGAGCTTAGTCGTAAGCGAGGCTAGCGTGTCGTCGGAGGCGACCACCCGCATCTCCTTCTTGTAGGCGAGGTATTCTTCCACCAGCGCGTTCAGGTATGCCTGAGCATACGCCCCGTCGAGACTGCTGGCCTTCAATTGGAAGATTGAAGTGCGGCGGAGCTGGGTGACCTGGAGCTGCACCGTGGCCCGGTTGAGGTCCGGTTGCGCCGCCTTCACCGCAGCATGAGCGCGCTCTTTGATCTTATCGCTTTGCATCAGCTCCATCTGCGTGCCGAAGAAATTCAGCGCGTCCTCGGAGAAGAGGCCGCTGTCCGGGAGCTTCACCTTGCCGCCCACCATCATGCGGGCAAAGGAGCTGTATTCCGTCGGTTCGTTGACCGCGATGTAGGCTTGGCCGCCGACGCAGGCGATGATCGTGAGCGCCACGAGCCACCATTTGCGCGCGACGAAGCGCACGTAGCGGTCAATGCGCGAGACCTGTGGGGACGCAGCCAGGGCTTCCAAGGGATCGGTGCCGTTGCGGTGGCTCATGATGGTTAGAAGTTAACGAGCCGGGCCGGCACGAACACCAGGTCGCCGCTTTGCAATGGAAGGTCTTTGTCCATCTTCCCTTTCTCGATGATTTCCGAGACGTCCACGGTGAAGGTCTCCGCCTCCTGGCCAGCGGCGCGCTTGCGGGTGACCTTGACGTGCTTCTTGTCCGCAAAATCTGTGAACCCGCCCGAGCGCAAGATCACCTTGGTGAGTGTGAGCGCCTCGTCGCTGGGAATTTCCTGCGGACCGGAGGTGCGCACCTGGCCCACCAGATAGACTTTGCCGCGGTTCTTGCTGAACAGGTCCACGCCGATGAGCACCGTGGCCCGGAGGTAATATTTCTTTTCCAGCGCGGCTTTAATCTCCTTCGCCAGCGCCTGGCAGGTCTTGTCCGCCGCGCTGACCCGACCGATGTAGGGCACTTCCAGCTCGCCGGTGTCGGAAATGGTAAGGGGCTTGGGATCTTCCTTGTCCTCCACGATGCGGAAACTCAGCCGATCACCGTTGGAGAGCTTCTGCTTGTCGTCCAGCGCGTCCATGGACGCCGTGGCTGCCAGGGCGGTCGCGGTCGGTGGCGGTTCCGCCGCGTGCAAAAGCGCCAGCGGAGCGAGGCAGAGCACGAACACTGCAAACCGGCTCAACCAAACCACAGGTTTCGGGAGCAGGGGTGGCCGATGCGCGGGACGGGTCTTCATAAATATCAGAAGAAGACACTGGTCCGACCGCGTGTCGGACACATGGCAGTTCGGTGTCGTTTCGGTGAAACGCGCTAGAACCGGTAGCTCAAATCCAGCGTTACACTGTTCTGCCCGTAGCTGCGCAGTGCGAGGTCGGAATCCTTGAGCGTGAAGGCGTAGCTGATGCCGCCCCGCAGCTTCTCGGACAACTGCCGCGTCACGCCCAAGCCAGCCCCGAAGCGGTGGTATGATTCCCCGCCGGCAGTCTTCAGCTCCCGGCCATGCTCATAGAAGAACCGAGGGCTTAGGAAGGTCCGCTCCGCCACCTTGAGCTCGGCCTGATAGCGCGCCGACCACACTTCCACCACGTCGGACGCCACGCCCAATTGTAACTCCCGGCTGACGCGCAAGGTGTGGCTCAGGTCCTGCCCGAGACGGTGTTCCGCCGCCGCGCTCAAGTAGAAGGACCGCTGGTTAGGCGTTTGTCCCACCGTGCCGCCACCGTCGAAGTCATAAAAGCTGATGCCCGCCTCCGCGCTCAAGAGGAGGCGTCGCGAAAGCGCTAGCACGGTGTCCACCCCGAAGCTGTAGCTGCGATTGTCGTTCAGGAAGTTCTGGTCGTAGTGAGTGTAGCCACCGGTGGCGGAAAGCCCGGCCGAGAAGGTGCGGCTGAACTGGAACGTCCCGTGGGCGTTAATCCGTTCCGCCGCATGATTGAGCTGCTCAAATTGCCGCGTGCTGCTCTGGAAGGTGACGTGGTCGTAGCCCAGACTCAGAATCAGCTCGTTGAAATCGCCGACGAGCCGCGTTCCGGCGCGGTTGTTGAAGCCACCGTAAACCGCCGACCCGCTGACGCTGCCCACGGCGATTGGATCCTGCGTGTAAGAGAACTGGTCGTGAAAGTTCAGGAGGTAGTCCCCCAGATACAAATCCATCGCCAGCTCCGAACCGGGGGTGATCAACACTCGGTTGTATTCGGAGTGCTGCACGTAGAGCGCCGGGGCGACGCCGACGGACAAATTCAGCGAGTTGATGGCCGTGACCGGCAGGAAGGAGCGGAGCTGGAGCTGGGGCCGGACGATCAAGTCCGTCTGCTGGCCAACGTCGGCGAGATTGATGTTGTCGTTAAACTCGAAGTTAAGTCCCGCATCGAGCTGGGCCTTGAGCCGACCGTATTGCAGGTTGTAGGGAGCTGCTTCGAGCGCCTTGCGCTTGGTGAGCGCCGCTTCCTCGCCCGCAATGGAAGCGCGGGGTGCCTCTTGGGCCAGAGCCGTCGCTGTGACGCCGCTGATGATCCCCAGAACGCCCGCCGCTCGGGCCAGCCGGAAGGAGGAGGAGGTGGTTGGTTTTGCTCCGCTTGATAGAGTGTTCACGCGCGTAGTGTCAGTCTCATGTAGTGCCAGAAAGGTGGCTGAGACTTCCTCATTTCCTCCCCGTGTAACAAGCGACGTTCAGGTTACGCCGTCGCCAACTTGTGACATTCCCCCGCTTTCAAGCTGCCCACCCATGCGCTATCTCGAATGCAGTGCTCCGTCCACGCCAGCCCACTTCGGTCCCCGCGCCCGTCGCCGCCCACAGCGGCGCGCCCTCCTGATATGGTCTCCAACCGCACGCGGGGTGTTTACTTGATGTGCGTTTACGGGCATCTGCTGTTGTCGCAGGCCTGCTTCTGGACCTTGGCGGCAGGGTTCCACTTGGCTGGCATCATCACGCTCGCCGGCCCGGAGACCCCGCCGCATTTTCTCTACAGCGAAATCATCTCCATTGGCGTCGTGCTGGCGACGACCTTCATCCGCGAGCGCAACCAGTTGATCACCTCCGGCCGCCAAGTCGCCCACCACTTCGCGCTGAAGCAGGTGGGGACCGCTTATGCCCTGCTGTTCCTGTATCTGGCCGCGACGAAGGACATGGGCATCAGCCGCTTGTTCATGTTCTCCCTGTTGCCCGCGCTGTATCTGACGCTGTTGTTGGCCAACACTTATCTGCCCGGGTTCATTTGCCGCCAGATGTTCCGGGGCGAGCGCGCCGAACGAATTCTCCTGGCTGGCAGCGCCGCCAGTGCCGGTCGGCTCGGCCACTGGCTGCGGCGCAAAGGGCTGGTGGGCTACGAATCCATCGGCCTGCTGTGCGAGGAGCTCGGCCAGGCGGCCGGCCCCGTGGTGCTCGGCCGGTTGCGCGATTTGGAGGGCGTCGTTTCCCGCCATCAAATCACCCAACTGATCATCACGGAGCTGGCGGTGCCGGCGGGCTTCCTCGCCGAAGCGGCCGGGATCTGCGAGCGGCACGGCATCCGGCTCCTGGTGGTCAGCGACGTGGATAGCCAGTTCCACCACCAGGTCACGCTCGTGGAGGACGATGGCGTGCGGTTCTTCACACTCCGAGATGAACCGTTGGAGAACCCCCTCAACCGCGTCCTGAAACGCACCTTCGATCTCGCCATCGCCGCCCCGGTCACTTTGCTTCTACTGCCGCTGATGCACGTGCTGGTGTGGGGGATGCAGCGGGGCCAGTCGCCCGGTCCGGTTTACTTCACCCAGACCCGCGCCGGGATGAAAAACCGGCCCTTCACCATTTTCAAATATCGCACCATGCGCGTGGACAACCCCGACGAGGCGCAGCAAGCCACCGCGCACGACTCCCGCGTCTTCCCAGGCGGACGCTGGCTGCGCAAGATGAGCTTGGATGAACTGCCCCAGTTCTACAATGTGCTGCGCGGCGACATGAGCGTCATCGGCCCGCGACCGCACATGGTCCAACATAACGACTTGTTCGCGCAGGCCTTGCAGAACTACCAAGTTCGCACGATCGCCAAACCGGGCATCACCGGCCTGGCCCAAGTGCGGGGACTGCGAGGCGAGGCGAACACTCCGCAAGACATCGTGGCCCGGGTGAATGCGGATGTGGAGTATCTGGAGAACTGGTCGTTTTTGGGAGATTGCCTCATCGTGCTTCGCACCATCCTGCACGTGATTTTCCCACCGGAAATGGCCGTCTAGCCCGGGCCTCGGCTGAGAACCAACGGGGAGCCAGGTCGAACGGTTAACCCGAATTCCGAAGGAGCCCAGCGAGTCGGCGACCGAGCGCGGGCTTGCAGCCTGCGGCGGTCACGCACTTTGCTGAACCGCTTGGAATAGGGCGACCCGCCGACTGAAAACCCGCGAAGCGACAGACTGCAAGTGGTTCCCCGTTGGTTTCGGTGGAATGGAGGTGGGGGCCGCAAGCGGGTTCCTTTGGGGCGGCCTCCCGGCGGGGCGGGGGGAAGTCCGCCGAATCCATGAAGATCAAATCTCACGCCAAGGCCGCAATGGGGAAGCGAGCTAGTCCACGGTCTCCACCTAAGTTTAGTTCACCGTCGGGTGACCTGTTTTCGGAACGTAGCCTCCCACTTTCTTCGCGTCTTGTGCGTCTTTTACATGAGGCGCTCGGCTTTGAACTACCTGGTTCCGGCTACACGGAACGATGCCGTAGGAGGTGAGTTTTCATGCGCTCCGCTTCCGCCCCTCCGTGCCCGGCACCTCCAGGTCGATCGAGCCCAGGTCGCCGCGCAACAGGCGCTGATGAGGCTGGCTCAACTGCGCCACGCCACATTAGGCAAGCGCAGGCTTTCCCACAGTGATAGCAGCTTGGACTTTTGGCGTAGCCCGCTGACGAGACTCGGCGCATATTCCGCCGCGTTATGGGCAAAGAATTCAGCATCACACCGCGAACGGTTCCGCACGTTGAAACCAAGTATCGCCGCATCCTCACGCCGGTGCCGCACCCGGACTCGGTGCCGACGCTGGAACGGCTGCGGCAGTTCGAGCCGCAGTCCATGCGCGGGCAGCCGCCCATCGTGTGGGACCGCGCGCAGGACATCTTCGTGTATGACAAATACGGCAACCGTTGGCTCGACTGGTCGAGCGGTGTGCTCGTGACGAATGCCGGCCACGGCGCGCCGGAGGTGAAGCAGGCCATTCTCGACCAGGTGAACAGCGGGCTGCTCCACAACTACGTTTTTCCCAGCGAGGAGCGCGCGGAGCTGGCGGGCGAACTCGCCGCGCTCGCGCCGGAGGGCTTGAAGAAGATCTTCCTGCTCACCACTGGCTCCGAGGCGACGGAGTGCGCGATCAAGTTGAGCCGCGCACACGGCATCAAGGTCGGCGGCAACAAGAAGATTGGCATCATCGGATGGGAGCGCGGCTTTCACGGGCGCACCCTCGGCTCGCAACAGGCCGGCGGCATGGCGGGGCAGAAAAATTGGATCGTGAACGAAGACCCCGCGATCATCACCGCGCCGTTTCCGGACGGCTACTGGCAGCAGGACACGAGCTTCGAGTCGTTCCTCAAGTCCGTTGCCGCACGCGGCCTTACGCCGGAGACGACGGCGGGCGTGATCATGGAAAGCTATCAGGGCGTCGGGCCGGACTTCGCCCCGGTGGAATTCGTGCGCCAGCTCCGTGCGTGGTGCGACGCCCACCAGATCGTGCTGACATTCGACGAGGTGCAGGCGGGCTTCGGGCGCACCGGTAAGTTCTGGGCGTTCGAGCACTACGGCGTGACACCCGACGTGATCTGCTGCGGCAAGGGCATCAGCAGCTCGCTGCCCATCTCGGCGGTCATCGGGCGCGAGGCCATCATGGATCAGTTTCCACCCGGCTCGATGACCAGCACGCACACGGGCAACCCGGTGTGCGTCGCCGCCGCGCTGGCCAGCGTGCGGAAGATCATCCGCGAGAAGCTCACGGAGAACGCCGCCGCGCTGGAGCCGGTGCTGCTGGCGGGTTTGAAGGCGATCCAAGCCAAGCACTCGCACGTCATCGGCCACGTCACTGCACGCGGGCTGGTCGCCGGAATGCAGACCTTGAAGCCCGGCACTAAACAGCCCGACCACGACCTAGCGCACGCCATCATCGAACGCTGCATGTGGAAGGGGCTCCTGCTCTTCGCGCCCGTCGGAGCGTGGGGCCAGACCGTGAAGATCGCCCCGCCGTTGACGATCCCGCGCGAGGCGTTGGAAGAGTCGCTCGGCGTGCTGGCGGAAGCGACGGATGAAGCGGTGGTGGCGGTGAAGTGACTTCCCAACGCCGAGAAGAGACCGGCGCTCTAGCTCAGCTAGCCTTCACCCCGGCGATGAGCTGCTCCAGCCGTCGGCCATACTCGACGAAGTTCGCACACACATCGGCGTCGTTCGTGGCCTTCGCGCCCGCGTCGTGGAAGACGACGACCATATGCGGCTCGATGCTGATGCCGGCGTCATAGCCGCGCGCGAAAGCATCGGCGAGGATGCGGCGCACCTGGCCCTGGCCTTCGCCGGGCCAGTTGTAGTCGGCGTCGTTCTTGGCCGGGTTCCAGGTCGCATCCTTCACATGGATGTGCGCGACGTGGTCGCGGACGGTGGTCCAGAATTCCCAGGCGTTCTGCTTCGGCCACGGCGAGGGGAGTTGGCGGTCCGCGTTGAAGATGGGATTGGCGGTGTCGAAGACCCACTTGAGGCCGGGGCACTTGTCCAGCATCTCCAGCGCGTGCGCGGAGCTCATGCCGCCGTAGTTCATGCAGTTCTCATGCACGGGCGTGAGGCCGGCATCGGTGAAAATCTTCGTCACCTCGCGCACCCGCTCGAAGACCACGGGCGGCGTGACGGCGGCGGTGTCTGTGGGCTTGAAGCTCATGATGCGAACGAACTTCGTGCCGAGCCGCTGCATCCGGGGGATGGCGCGGCGCACCTCGCCCAGCGTCACGTCGAACGGCGTCTCGACCGTCTTCGCCCAGTTCATGATGGTGGAGCCGAAGCAATAAACGCCCAAGCCCGCCTCCTGGAGCTTTGCAGCGGCGATGTCAAACGCGGCATCAGGAATCTCGTGAAAGTTTGCCTTCGGGAAACCGGGCACCTCCACGCCGCGCATCTCGATGAACTTCCAGCCGAGCTCCTTCGCGGCCTTGATTTGAAAATCCAGTCCGCCGCCCGCTTCGTCGCCAATTCCCATTAGGTGCATAGTGTGTCTTTCTGTTGCGCAGGATTAACTCACAATTGGCGCGGGCAACTCAAGTCGTCAGCGCGCCTCTTTCAAGTGCTTGTCGAAAAAGCCCAGCACCACGGGCCGCAAGTCACGTTGCTTCGGTTGCAGGTGAAACGTGTGTGGTGCGCCTTCGACGATGACCAGTTCGTGCGGTGCGCCGGCCTCCCTGAGCTTCGCAGCGAAGAGCTTGGACTGCGCGATGTCCACCGTCTTGTCTGCCGTGCCGTGCAGGATGAGGATGGGCGGGTCCTGCTTGTCCACGTAAGTCACGGGCGAAGCGGCACGGTAAAGTTCCGGTGCCTCGGCTGCGCGCTTGCCGAGCATGGAGATGTCGTGGTGACCGGCCAAGTCCGCCGGGCCATAGAGGTCCACGGCGCATTTCACGCGGCAGGAGAACTCGCTGTAAGGCACCTTCGGGTCGAAGCCGTCCTTCTCGCTCAGCACCGCCAGCATCGCCGCCAGATGCCCGCCCGCCGAGCCGCCGATGACGCCGATGCGCTCCGGGTCCACTTGGAGCCGCTCCGCGTTCTTGCGCAACCAGCGCACGGCGGTCAGGCAGTCGTGGAGGTTCTGTGGCCACGTCGGCTTGGCCGAATCTTTGTTCGTGCTGGCGAGGACATAGTTGATGCTCAGGCCCACGTAGCCGTTCAGCGCGAGGTTGGTGCCGATGTTAATTTCCCGCGCCGCGCCCTTGTCGCCACCCGTCCAGCCACCGCCGTGGATGATGAGCACCGCCGGATGCCGCGTGCTGGTCGGCGCTTTAGCGGGCAGATACAAATCCGCCTTCTCCTTCCGGTCCGGGGCTAAATAGGCAATGTCCTTTTCGATCCGAAAAGCATCTGAAGCCACAAGGATTGGGCCCGTGAGGATAAGCAGCGCTACCACCGCACTGCTGCGGAAAGTATTAAGGTTCATAGTAGCGGAAAAACTGGCCTGTTCATCGCGAAAACTCCACCGGGAAATCAGGCGTGAATCAAGCCGTGATCCCCTTCACCACACCTGAGCTGTCGCCGTGACGCTCGGCATAGACGCCGACGCCGGCAGCACCGACAGCCACAGGTTGAGCGGCGTGAGCTTCCGGGGAGTGAAACGCTTACCGCCCTTCAAACCTGCTCTGTCGTAGCCTTAGCCAACGTATCCGGCAGCACTTCCGGTAGATGGCTCAATGACGCAACTAAGAACCACAAGGATCATCGCTCACGGCATCTCATGTCGCCTGACGGCCGGCTCAATTCAGTTTTTCCCGAAGGACTCGCTGAGCACCACAGCGCGGACGAGATCCTTGAATCCTCCTTTGTTGGCCGAGAGGTTTTTCATGATGCCGTCGATCACGGCGCGGTCGGTGAATTCAGGTGCGCGGCCGAGGGCGTAGGTGAGGAGTTTCTCCGTGAGCGCGCGGGTGAACTGCTCGTGCCGTGCGATGAGCAGGTTGCGGAAGTCCGCGGCGCCGGTGAACTTCTCGCCGGTGGGCAGCGCGCCGGTGGGATCGATCTTTTGATCTTTCGAGTAGTTCGCGCGCCAGCCGCCGATGGCATCGAAGTTCTCCAGCGCGAAGCCGAATGGGTCGATCTTGCGATGGCACGAGGCGCAGGTTTCGATCGTGCGATGTTTGGCGAGTTGCTCGCGGATGTTGGTGGCGCCGCTGGCATCGGGCTCGATGAGCGGGACGTCGGGCGGCGGCGGTGGCGGCGTGTAGCCGAGGAGTTTCTCCTGCACATAGACGCCGCGCACGACAGGCGAGGTGTCCACGCCATTCGCGGAGGCGGTGAGGAACGAGGCCTGGGTGAGCAGGCCGCCGCGTTCGCCTTTGGGCAGAGATACCTGACGAAGCTGCACGCCTTCCACCGGCGGCAGGCCGTAGTGCAGCGCGAGTTCGCGATTCACGAAGGTGTAGTTCGCGGCGAGGAATTCGCGCGGTGGCAGATTTTTGTCGAGGATGTGGCGGAAGAATGTCTCGGTCTCGGCGCGCATGGCCGCGTCGATGTTGTCGCGGAAGAAGCTGACGAAGTCGGTGGAAACCGGCATCTCGCCGATGTGGTCGAGGTTCAGCCAGAGGCGGATGAAGTTCTGCACGAATCGCTGCGACTTTGGGTCGGCGAGCATGCGATCCACCTGCGCGCTCAGCGTCGCGGGCTCGTGCAGTTTGCCGGCAGCGGCGAGCTGGTAGAGCGTCTGGTCCGGGATGGAGGACCAGAAGAAATACGACAGGCGTGATGCCAACGCGAAGTCGTTCAGCTTGCCGGTGCCCTCGTGCAGGTGGAGGAATGCGGGCGAGCAGAGAATGGTCTCAAAGCCGAGTTGCAGTGCGGCCATCGGCTTCATGCCGGCGTCGAGTTTTGCTGTGACCAACTTCTCGATCGGGGCCAGTTCGCCTGCGCGCAAAGGACGGCGGAACGCTGTCGCGGCAAAAATGCGCAGACGCTCGGGGATGTTGGCGCGGCTGATCTGATCCGGCGTGAGCGTCCCATAGCGCAAGCTGTGGCCACGCGTCGGCCACTGGTCGAGTTGCGGGCCTTTGACCTGCATTTCCCAGATGCGGAGCTTCGGACCGCGATAGGCCCGGAGCGCGTCCGCCGCGCTGGGCTTTCCCTTCTTTCCCTTTCCTTCGAGAGCTTCCAATTCAGGATGTCCGTTGGCGTGTTTGAGCAACTTGTAAGCCAGTGACTTGGCCTTGCCCGCGCCGTTGCGGAAGCGTATCTCCGGCTCTTCACCGCGATCGAGATCGACGGTCCACTCGAACCACTGCGGTTTCTCGCTGGTGAGTTCCACCAGCGCGAGCGTGCGCTCTGTGGTGATGTTGCCCGTGCTCTCGACGCTGCCTTCGCGATTTACCGCGGCGATTTCCATCACGATCGGATCGCCGTTGCGGAAGTCCGTCAGGAAGTCATAGGAATGCGTGCGATCGATGGCGGCAGCCTGAATACGGATGGTGTAACGTCCGCTCTGCGGTGCGCCTCCGCGCGCCAGCGGCTCGAAGCCGATGTGCCCGCCGCGATAATGCCGCGCCTGGAGATCATCGTAGCCCTTGTCCGAAATCCAGCGGTAGCGATCTGTGCGAAAGAGCTTGGGCAGGTCATTATTTTTCCTGCCTTCGAAGTAGAACGGCGACTTCTGCGCGTAGGTCTTCATCTCCGGTTTCCCGCCAAACGCCGTCGTGCGCTGGATGGCCTGCTCGGCGGCGACAAAGTAGTGATCGAGCAACATCCCGGAGGTCGTCTGCGCACCGGCATTGTTGTCGAAGCCGTTCACGCGTGTTTCCGGCGGAAAATCCACCGTGGGATTCCATCCCGCGACGTTCAATCCCAGCAGGTCGCCGATGGTCTGCTGGTATTCATAGCTGTTGATCCGGCGCAGCACGGTGTGGGCTGCCGTGCCTATGAAACGCAGCGCGGCTTCGCCGACGGATGCGGTGATCGCATCCACCGCAGCGAGCAGTTCCGCCGTCTGCGGCTGCTTCTCTTTCTTCGGCGGCATCTCGCCCTTGTTGAGCTGATCGAGAATCTCCTGCCACAGCAAGGCATCGTCGGGAGTCTTGATGTCGGGCGTGAGCGCATCGAAGCGCCGGTCCCCCTTCTGCTTTTCCGCACCGTGGCATTTGATGCAATACTCCTTGAGGAAATCCTCACGCAGAGGAGCAGAGACGCAGAGCGATGGGATGATGATCAAGGCCGCAAGCGTCACGCGGCGGATCACTCGTTGGTAGAATTGATGCAAGTTCATGCGGGCAGTTGGTGATTGAGTTGTGCTTCCTCCTCCTCAGCCAATCTTCATCGGCGTGAACGTCCCCGTGCTGCGCCCGAAGCGCTCGCGCTCCACGCCGAACCACTGGAGCGTGGACAGCCAGAGATTGGACAACTGAATGCGCTTCCGCTCCTCCGCCGGGCACACGACGTGGCCCTGATGCTTGAGTCCACCGCCCGCGAGTAGCACCGGTAAATCACGATTCGAATGGTTCGAGGCATTGCCCATGCCGCTGCCGATTACCACGAGCGTGCTGTCCATCAAACCCGCCTCCTTCAACTTCCCGAACAGGTGCGCAAACTGCGTCATGAGATATTTCTCCACGACCTGCAACTGGGTGAGAAGACCCTCCTGCTTGCTGTGGTGAGACAGTCCATGATAGCTGCCGACGTCGAGGTCCCTGGTGTGAAATCCAAGCGGGACTTCAAAAGTCGTCACGCGTGTCGAGTCCGTTTGCAACGCCAGCGTCATCAGATCCATGAACAGCGGGATTTCCTCGATCTGCATCCGCTCCTCATCTTTCACCTGACCGATCGGTGACTTCGGCTTCGGCCGCCCCAGCCACGCCTCGGACATTTTCAACCGGCGCTCCACATCGCGCACCGAGGTCAGATATTGGTCGAGCTTGCTGCGGTCCGCCGCATCCAGATTGCCGCCGAGTTGCTTCGCCGACTCGCGCAACGCATCGAGCACACTGGCCCGGTTCGACAGACGCTCGCGTTCCGACGCCTTCGCGCCCGCGCTCGACTCGACAAACAGCGCCTCAAACAGACGCGCCGGATTGTCCACCGGCGGAAGGTTCACGCCCGCGCGGTTCCAGCACATGTTCGTGCCTTCACCGATCCCCGCCGTGATCGACGGATACCGCGTCGCGGAACCCACATGCTCCGCGGCCACCTGGTCGATCGAAATGTTCTTCTCCGGGAACCCCGCCGATTCCTCCTTCTTCACGCCCGTCAGAAACGAATGCACCGCGCCGTGACCACCCTTCGCTCCGTGATCGAGATGAGAGAAGACCGTGAAATCCCCGCGATGCGCCTGCAACGGAGCCAGTGTCTGGCTGATCGCATAGTCGCGCCCTTCCGGCGTCGGGAAAAATCCACCCGGCCAAAATCCGAGATGATTGCCGATGCAAATGAGCCGCCTCGGCGTGACGCTCGGAGCCGTGGCCGCGAAGCCGACGTTGAGGCTCTCGAAAGCCGGGAGTGCGAGAGCCATTCCAAGTCCACGAAGGAAATGGCGGCGGTCGATGACGGGTGTGTGGTGTGTGTTCATGGGATGGTCGGGTAGGGGTTCGAGTTTCGTCCTGGTGCAGCGGAGAAAGTGAAATCATCACGGCAATGGCGGCGGCGTCAGCAACGACACGCGCACGTCGTCCAAATAATGCGGCGACGTCCGCGCGGCCTTGTCCGGTGTGCGCACGCCGAAAAACAGCACCAGGCTGCGAGCAGCACGCGGCACTTGAATCTTCACGCTGAATGTCTGCCAGCCTTTCGTTCCCGGCATGACATCCACGCCTCTCGTGACCAAGGCGATCGCCTCTTCCCGCGGGTCAACCAATGCCGCATCGAGGTTCTCCGGCGCTTCGGTGACGGCAAACGCGCGAATGACATAACGCACCGATGCCTCGGCATCCGCCGCGGCGAACGATGCCGAGATTTCGATTTCTCGCGACTCGCCGCCCGCGCCCGGCGGCAGCGATTGCAGATCCAGCACTTGATAAATGCGGGGCACACCTTTGCTCATCGGTTCAATCCTGAGCATGACCTTTCCTTCCTTCGGTGACACCCCGTTCTCCGCCGCCACCACCTGCGCCGCATCGCCACTCCACCGTCCCGTCCCACTCGGGAAGCCATTCGCCAGCGGAATCTGCGCATTCTCGAAACTCGGCGCAAACACCGCCAGCGGTGTCCGCTTTTCCACGCCTCGCTGAACCACAAACCCAAACACCATCGAAGCGCTGAACAATCCAATCACCAACCCCGCCGCCGCCGCCATGAGCGGACGCCGTTGGAACCACAGTGAGCGCGGTTGCAGGTGGACGACTGATGGAGCTAAATCCGCGGCAGCGTGCTGCTCGGCGGTTGCGTGCGCAGCGGTGCGGATCTGTTGTTCAAACATCACGGCCTCGGTGAACCGGCGCAGATTCGCGGCGTCGGCTTTGAGCCAGGAGTTCAATTCCGCGCGCTCGGTGTCGCTGAGCGCGCCGTCGAGATAGGCGGCGATGAGTGGTTCGGGATTGTTCATGACATTTCTCCATCGAGACGAAGCTGGCGTTCGACGCACACGCGGAGTTTTTCGCGGATGCGCTGCAAGTTGACCCGCACGGCGGGGCCGTTACCGCCTAGACGTTGTGCGATTTGCTCGGCGGTCAGGTCTTCAAAGTAACGGAACTGCACCAGACGGCGCGCGTGGCTGGCGAGTCGCTCGATGCACGATTGCAAGGCCGCGCTGCGGTCGGACAACGTGGGCGCGAGTTCAGCCCAGGTGTCCGTGAATTGCGCAAGCAGCTCGTCATCGAACGCGACGCGGCTGCGGGCGGCATCGCGCTGGAGACCCAGCACCTGGAAGCGCGCAATCCCAAGCGCCCACGCGAGGAACGGCCGCTGTCCGTCGTATTCCGTGAAACGACGGAAGAGGACCAGCGCCGTCTCCTGCAACACATCCTTCGCTGCGCTGTGGTCGCGCACGAGGGCGTGGACGTAATTGGCCACCGCCGGCTGGGCGGAGGTCCACAGGCGCATGAAGCGCTCTTGGTCGGTTTCGCTGAGCATGTCTGGAGGGTATTTCCATAAGCCCGGGCGAACGTAACGGACAAGTTTTGTTCGACGACGGCAGGAATTCCGGGAACGGGAAAAACTTGCTCGTTGCTTCCCGCGACTGCAAGCCGACTGGTGTGCTCGGAGCCCTCAGACTTCTTCCAGCGGCTTCTTCCCATCGCCAAAGGTCGCAGGCCGCACAGCCATCTTGTCCATCATGGAGAGGTAGAGCCGGCAGAGCTGGCGGTCGGGCTTGTCCTTGTAGTCGAGGGCGCGGCCAGCCTTGAGCCGGCCACCGGCACCGCCGAGGAGGAGGACGGGGAGTTGGTCGTTATCGTGTCTCGCGCCGGCCATCATGCTGGAGCAGTGCATGAGCATGGTGTTGTCGAGCAACGTGCGCGGACCTTCCTGAATTGCGTCGAGCTTCCGCGCGATGTAGGCGAGCTGCTCCATGAAGAACTGGTTCACCTTCAGCCAGTCCTCGCCGTCGCTGTGCGAGAGCAGGTGGTGAATCATGTAGTCGATGCCGTTCCCCTTCTGCTGCACGCTGGGCAGATTCGGGAACCGCAGCGCGCTGTGGTCGTTGTTCAGCTTGAGCGTCGTGATGCGCGTGGTGTCGGTCTGGAAGCCGAGCACGAGGAGGTCGCACATGAGCCGCATGTGCTCACCTACATCCTGCGGGATGCCGTCGGCGGGGCGCGCGATGTTCGGCTTCTCAAGCGTGGGCCGCCAGCCCTGCACTTCGCCGCGCTTGCCGGCGTTCTCGATGCGCTTCTCCACGTCGCGCACGGAGTCGAGATACTCGTCGAGCTTTCGCTGGTCGGCGGTGCTGATTTGGCGGCGCAGGCCGGTGGCGTCGGCGAGGACGGCGTCGAGCACGCTCTTGTCGCCGGGCGTGACGGCGTCCTTGAACAACCGGTCGAAGGCCAGCGCCGGGTAAAGCTCCAGCGGCGTCGGCGTCGTGGGTGAACTCCATGAGATGTGCGAGCTGTAGAGCATCGAGTAGTTCTTGTGCACCGACGGGTTCGAGTGCTCGCAGCCCAGCACGAGGCTCGGCACTTTCGTCGAGCGGCCGTAAGTCTGCGCGAGCAATTGGTCGAAGCTCGTGCCCGACCGAATCTCGCCGCCCGACGCGATGGGCGCACCCGACAGCATGTTGCCCGTCTGCGAACTGTGGATGTTTCCCTTGCGCGCTTCCTCGTGATACAGGCCGCGCACGAAGGTCAGCTTCTCGCGGAAGTCCGCCAGCGGCGTGAGCACGCGGCCCAGCTCCATCGCCTTGCCCTCGCCCTTGGCCCACCATTCCTTCGAGTGAAAGCCATTGCCCGAGAACAAAACCGCGAGGCGCACGGGCGCTTCGCTGGCGGGCTTGTTCTTCGTCGGCTCATCGCCCCAGACGTTGAAAGATTCGAGCCACGGCAGGGCCATCGTGACGCCGACGCCGCGCAGAAAGGCGCGACGGTTGAAGCGGTGTGAGGTGTTCATAATTCGTTCAGGTTACCAGATGCGGGACGCGCCCAACAAAGACAGCGGCGTGTCAGGCGAAAGGATGGTGAGGCCGGACTCGATGGCCTGCGCCGCGAGCAGCCGGTCGAAGGGGTCGGAGTGCGTGCGGGGCAATTCGCCACTGCGGAAGATGGCCTCGCGGGTCAGGGGCAACGGCTTGATCTGGAAGAACGCCAGCCGACTCGGCAGCCATTTCCGGGGCACGTCGGGCAGTGCGAGCTTGCCGACAGAATGCTTCAAACTGATCTCCCACAGGCTCGCGTCGGCAAAGACCAACTCGCTAGCAGGATCGTTCAGCGCCTCGGTTGCCAACTTGGACAGCTTGCCCTGTGGCAGGGCCAGCCAGATGAACGTGCACGTGTCGAGGAGGTATCTCACAAGCCCCATTCTTTGAGTTCGGATTCAGCCAATGCCGCGAAGGCCGAGTCGGAAATCGGGAACGGCGCGTCCATTGTTTCGCCCACCTTCGGTCGCGGCTTCTGCTTGGCGGGCTTCACGGGCACAAGCCGCGCCACCGCCTTCTTGCCGCGCGCGATCACGTATTCCTTCCCCAGCTCCACCTCGGCGAGATAGCGGGAGAGGTGGGTCTTGGCTTCGTGCGTGGTAATCGTCGTCATGCTGGATGTGTAGTGCTGTTGACTAACTTAGTCAACCGCCGCAAGTCCGCGAATCTCCCGGAACTGCCGACTCTGCACAATCAACTCCACCGCCGTGCCCACGCGGTGTTCGTTCGCCGCGAGCTGCTTCAGCAGCTCGTCGAGCAACGGCTGGTCGCTCAACTGCACGCTGCGTCCGAGCGCGTAGCCGAGCAGCTTCCGGCAGAACTGCCGCTCGAACGCCTCGCGCCGCGTCGTGAGCAAGTAGTTTCGCAGCCCGTCAAGGCCGTCGAGCGCTATCCCATCGGCCGTGCGAGTGCGCGTGTCAATCGGCAGGCCCGCCGCGTCCTTCGTGCGGAGCCGCCCGATAGCATCGTAGCGCTCTAGCGCGAAGCCGAACGGGTCGATGCGCGCGTGGCAGCCGGCGCACTTCGGGTCGCCGCTGTGCTTCTCGGTCAGCGCGCGCTCGGTGAGCCCGACGGGCGCTTCTTCCGGCAACACCGGCACGCCTTTGGGCGGACGCGGCAGGCGTTCGCCCAGCAAGGTTTCACTCAGCCAATTGCCGCGCAGAATCGGACTGGTGCGCGAGGCTCCGCTTTGCTTCGCGAGCGTCGCGCCGAAGCCCAGCACGCCGCCGCGGCCTTGCGCTCGCACGCCTTCCAGGCGACGCCAGTTGTCCCCGGTCACGCCAGTCAGGCCGTAGTGCTTGGCCAGCGTAGCGTTGACGAACGTGTAGTCCGCATCGAGCAGCGCCAGCACGGAGCCGTCGCCCTGGAAGAGGTCGGTGAAGAAACGGATCGGCTCCTCGTTCAGCGCCCCGCGCACCGAGGCGAACGTCGGGAAATGCCGCTCGCTCTTCTCGTCGAGCTTGTCGAGGTCGCGCGTGTGCAGCCACTGCGCTCCGAACTCAATCGCCAGCCGCCGCACGCGCGCGTCCTTCAGCATCCGCCGCGTCTGCACAGCGAGCACCTCGGGGTTGCGCAACTTGCCAGCCGCTGCGAGCGACGCTAGCTCGGCGTCTGGAGCGGAGGACCAGAGGAAGTAACTCAATCGCGTGGCCAGCTCGGTGTCGTTCACCGGCGACTGCGCCTTGCCCGCCGCCGGTTGCTCGAACTTGTAGAGGAAGGCCGGGGCCACGAACAGGCGAGCGAGCGTCATGCGGATTGCCGCGTCGTGCGCCAGCTCCTGCGCGCGGAACTTACGGTAGAGAGTGCGCAATTCGTCCTGTTCGCCGCGCGTCAGCGAGCGACGCCACGCTTGCGCGGCGAAGTTCACCACGGCTTCAAGCTGCTTCGGCTCGGTAGCGACGAGTTCTTTGCGGAAGACCTCGGCGCGTTGCTTGATGGGCTCGCGCATCGGCGTGAAGGCGCTCGGGTCCGCGTCCTGCGTGGCGAACTGCCAGAGTTGCTCGAAGGCTTCCACGAGCTTGAGCGGGCTGTGGCTGACGAAGTGCAACTCGGCCCAGAGCCGTTCCAACTCGGCGGCTTGCGCGTCGTCCAGCAGCAGGCGGCGAAGCTGGTCGTCCTCGCGGTAATACAGCGTGAGCGTCACCACCTCGTCCACCGGCACAATCTTCGTGTAGCAGAGCGCAGCAGGGAAAAGCTGGCGAAACTGGTCCAGCGTGGCCTCGGTGCGCTTGCGCGCGGCACTGCCATCGAGAACCAAGATGGGCGTGTCCGAGCCGATGGGTCGCTCACCATCGGACCAAGTGCTTTTGCCGCCCAATTCCTTCGCCGCGCCTGCCGCGAGTCCCGAGGCGCTCGCGGGCTTGGTCGTGAGCACCTGCATTTGCACGCTGCCCTCCGCGCCCGTCTCGCGGTGCAGCGTGGCGGTGGCGACGAACTCGCAGCCCTCGACCAAGTCGGCGGGCAGACGGACTTCGAGCACGGATGGTGCGCGGACGCAGAGGTTCGCGGCGGGGAGCGCGGAGCCGTTCGGGTGCATGCCAAACAGCGCGGGGTCGAGGCCGGTGGAATTGCGAATTGCGAATTGCGAATTGCGAATCTCCGGCGCGGGCGCGTTCGTTGAGTTCGCGAGCTGGCTCTTGAACAGCGGGCCACCGAGGGCGGTGAGTTGGCGGTGCAACAACGTGTCCGGCGCGTCTTTCGCCAAGCCGGCCGGGCCGCTCTCCAAGAGCTTCTGCACTGCGGCGCCGAGCTTGCCCTTTTCCGCCGCGTCGAGAGCCGCGCGCCACTGGGCCAGTAGTGAACCAGCCGGGACAATCGAGTCCGCACCGCCGCCGCTGTCCGGCTCGCTGTAGAAATGCCAGACGCCGGGATAGCCCAGCAGGTCCGCGTGCGGGTTGCCGGCGAGGATGTTCGGCGAGACGTCGCGGGCGAGGTCCCACTGCTTGCCGTCGGTGGCTTTGATGCTCAAGTCAACCGCCGTCATGTCGCACGAGTGGTTGCCGTCGCGTGGGCCGATGGCGAGCGAGAGCAAGTCGCCGGGCTGAACGGCGAGGTTTTCCTGCGGCGGAACTTTCACTTCCTTCGCGCCCTGGGCGGTGCCGGCGGCGAGGCGCTGGCGCGTGCTGCCGCGCCGCAGTTCGAGCGACCACGTCACGCCGTTGCCGCACTCGGAATGCACGGGCTGCACGGCGGCCTCGACCCGCACGGTGGCGGCGACGGGACTGTTCCAGCCGACGCACACGCGCAGCTTCGGCGCGGGGTGAACGCCGACGCTGTGCGGCTTCATGTGGCCGGGGATGCGCACGGCGTTGGCGGAGGAATTGGCGAGGACGCTCAAGGCATCCGCGCCGGTCCAGCCCTTGATGAAGTCGTAGTTGTTCACGCTCTCGGTCTTCTTGGTCATGTGCAAGGTCACGCGCACCGGCCCGCCGCCGATGCCGAGATAATCCAGCCACGCGGTGAGCAGCGCCGGCTCGACGCCGTGCTTCTGTGCGAGGGCGGGAACGCCGCTGCGGTCAGGCAACGCGCTGGCTTCGTCCGCTGCGGCGAGGCATTTCGCCGCACTGCTGGCGACGCGCTCGCGCTGCGTCTGGAAGGCCAGCACAGCGTCGCGCACGTCGCGCAGGCGGAGGTCGGGACGGCCCGGGGCGACGAGACGCGGGTTTTCCCAAACGGCGAAGTCGTGCTCGTTGCCGTCGCCCGCGTCGGAGGCGAGCAGGTAGAGGACAACTTCGTTGCCGCTGGCGGGCGCGGGGAGTTTCACGCGCACTTCCTGCGAGGCGGCGAGCGGAAGCACGGGCATTTGCCAGGCGCTTGGGCCGTTGCGCTTGCCGATGTGGCCGACGGTGGTGAAGCGCCACAAGGCCCGCTGCCATTGCGCGATGCTCGCGGCGAGTGCGGGGGCGTCGGTGGGTTTCGCGGTGCGCCATTGGGCACGGAGGAGGTCGAGCACGAGCGAGGGCTGCGAGTCGTTGAGCGCGGTCCAGAGCGTGGTGAGATACTTGGCGTTCAGACCCCGCTCCTTGGCGACTTCGGCGAGAGTCTTGCGTTTGGCTGCCAGTGCATCGCGTTCCTCCAGCGTCGCGGCCAGATACTTCTCCAGCGGGAGCACACCGCCGTCTTTCGTGTCGAACTTGATGCCTTGCAGGTTGACCGCGGAGCCGCCGCCCTTCTCCGTGAACTGCGCGTAAAAGGCGCGGATGGCCGTGAGCCGTTCCTCCGTCCAGTCGCGCTGCGAGGTGCTCGGCGAAAAGGCGAGGCCGTCCGGCAGCAGCACCGCGCGGGCGGCAATGTCCTTCGCGGCGTCGAGATACTTCGTGAGGAGCGCGGGCGACATGACGAGCGCCGCGCCGGCGTTCGAGAAACCCTCGCCCGCCGCGCCGTCCGTGGGGAACTCACGCGCCGGGTCGAGCGCGGTGACGCCTGTGAGGTCGCGCACGGTGTAAGTGTATTCCGCGTTCGAAAGGCGCCGGAGCACGACGGGGCCGGGGTCGCCCGCGCGAGCCAACGCGATGTCGTGAAGCGCGCCGCGCACCCAGGCGACGAGCTTGGCCTTCTGCGCGGAGGAGAGCTGCGGCTTGTCCTTGGGCGGCATCTCGCCGAGTTCGAGTTGCTCCTCGACCTGCAGCCAGACCTTCGGGTCGCGCTTCACGGCGTCGAGGGACTTGAAGCGTTCGAGGTCGAGGTCGCCTTTGTGGTCCTTGGTCGAGTGGCACTTGAGGCAGAACTCGTTGAGGAGCGGGCGGATGTCCTTCGCGAAGTCCGAAGTGGCCGCGCGCCCGCGGAGGGCTGGCAGGACGAGGGCCACGGACAGCGCGATAACTTGGGCGGTATGATTCATACGAGCAGTTCTTTGACGACGTTGGCTCCCTCCACTCCAGTCAGCCGGAAATCGAGACCGGCGTGGCGGTAGGTGAGCTTCTCGTGGTCGAAGCCCATGAGGTGCAGAAGCGTGGCGTGGAAATCATGGACGTGGACAGGCTTCTCGACGGCGCGCAGGCCGATCTCGTCGCTGTTGCCGTGGACGATGCCGCGCTTCACGCCCGCACCGGCGAGCCAGGAGCTGAAGGCCCACGGGTGATGCTCGCGGCCCTTGGCATCAGCGGTGTTATTGAAAGGCGTGCGGCCGAACTCCGTGGTCCAAACGACGAGCGTGTCGTCCAACATGCCGCGCCGTTTCAGATCCCGCAGCAGCGCGGCGATGGGCTGATCCACATTCTTCGCGAGCGGCACATGCGACATCATGTCGCCGTGCGCGTCCCAGTTGCCGGACGAGCCGGTGTCGATGAGCTCAACGAAGCGCACACCGCGCTCGATGAGCCGACGCGCGGCAAGACATTGCCAGCCGAAGCCCGTGGTCTGGCCGCGCTGCAAGCCGTAGCTGGCGAGTGTGGTGTCGGATTCCTGCTTGAGATCAAACGCGTCCGGCACGGCCATCTGCATGCCGAAGGCGGTCTCAAAGGTCTGCAAGCGCGCGGCGAGCAATGGATCACCGGTGCGCGTGGCGAGGTGTTCCTCGTTCATCTGGCGCAGGGCGGCAAGTTCGAGCTGCTGACGGGCGGTGGGAACGCGCGGAGCGACGTTGGCCACGGGCTCGGCTCCCGGCACCACGAGCGTGCCCTGATACGCGCCGGGCAGGAAGTCGCTCGCGAAGACCTGCGTGCCCGCGTAGGTCTGCTTCGGCGCGATGACGACGAAGCCGGGCAGATTCCGGTTCAGCGTGCCGAGGCCGTAGGTCATCCAAGAGCCGATGCTCGGCCGGGACTGCGCAAACGAGCCCGTGTGCATGCCGAGCGTGGCGTTGTAGTGATTTGAGTGCGAGGTGTGCATCGAGCGGATGAGCGCGATGTCGTCCACGCACTGCGAGACCTTGGGAAACAAGGAACTAACCTCCGTGCCGCACTGCCCGTGCTTCGCGAACTCCCATTGTGGCCGTTTCAGATAGATGCGCTCGTAGCCGGGGCGGCCTTTGATCTCGGGATGGTCGGCCTTGATCTCTTTGCCGTGGCCTTTTACGAGTTCCGGCTTGGGGTCAAAGGTGTCCACATGCGACACGCCGCCGGTCATGAAGAGGAAGATGACGTTCTTCGCCTTCGCCGGAAAATGCGGCGTTTTCGGCGAAAGCGGGTCCGCACTATCAGCAAGCAGTCGCTGCACGATGCCGGGAAACACGAGCGATCCTGCCGCGACGGAGCGGAGGAAGTGGCGGCGAGGGATTAGTTGTGCGTTCATGGTGAGGTTATCCGCTCATTCTGCGGCGCGAGCAGCAGGGCGGTGAAGGGTGTGAGCTTCATGTTCTTCGGTCGTGGCTTCCCGTTCCGGATTCCCTGCGTCTCGCCGAGCAACGAAGAACCAAAAACGGCAGCCCTCAGTTTTTCGGGACGCTGGCCGGAGTCGGGAAGCGGCCTTCGATGCTGTCTCCGACGTATTCCTCGTGGGGCACCTGGACTTGGGGCCAGTTGCCGGGGCGGACGCGGACGATGCGACCGGGGCGGATGCCTTCGATGATGAGGTCGGTCTCAAAACGGATTTGGATGCCGCTGCTGCCCAAGGGGGCCGCTCCGGGCAACTTCGTGACCTCCAAGATGGCCCCACGTGAGCACATGTGCGCAGGGCCGTAGTCGCCGTGGGTGTGCTTCAAGTTGTTTTCGGCCGCATTCATCATGGCCGAGGTGCCGTTTTTGAAATCAGCGTAGAGGGTGGCATCCATGCCGCCGAACAAAGTCGTGGTCACGGTGGCGCGGCCAAACTTGCCATACTCGACGGCGTCGATCCAGGCGGGCATCCAGCGGCTGCGGATGAAAGCCTTGTGGGTTTCGGTTTGGTTGGTGGCGGCGCGCTGCATCGCGGCGTCGTCGAGCCAGATGTCCGAGATGTGGTAGCGAGTGAAGACGCCGTCTGGCGTGGGCTTCCAGGTGAGGCCGAGCAGGACGGACTGGCCGCCGAGGGGTTTCTTCCCTCCAGCGGGCCACGCGCCTTCGGTGATCAAATCTGCGATCCCGAGGCGTTCACGGCCGCGCCAGATGCGGGTGGCGGCATCGAAGGTCAGCTTTTCCTCGCTGACTTTGCCGGCTCCGCCTTGCTTCAGCTCGCGGCTGGCGATGATCATGCCTTCGTTGTTTTTGAGGTCCACTTCCTTGAGTTTCCAGACTTTGCCCTCGCGCTGGCAGTGACTGGGCTCGTCTTCGAGCAGGAGAACGTGGTTCTCGGCGGGAAAGATGCCGTCGTTCTTCGTCTTGCTATCGGCCGGCAGAACCGGCACGGCGGAGATTTTCGGGTCTGGCGGAAGAAAGGCCCGGACGTGCATCACGGTGCCCAGCGGGATGTCCCGCAGATCCGCCGGTGCGCCGTGATAACGCACGATGCCGTAGGGCAGCATGGCAAAGGGATGCGGCGCGTTGCGGAAATACATACCCGTCCCCTGCACGCGGATGCGTCCGCGACGGTTCGCATGGTCCACGAAGACGAGTTCGCCCCGATAGGAATGCGCTTTCTCCAGAGGCGGGAATTTTCCGACTTCGGGGCGGAAAGGTTCGTCGGCAGCATGGGCGGCGCAGCAAGTAAGAAGGAGGAGCGAACAGCGAAGAACAAAAAGTGTGCGCTTCATAGGATGAGCAGGAGAGTGGTGTGGATTAGTATCTCGGGAAAATGGCCGGGGTCGGGAAGCGTTCTTCGAGGTTGCTGTTGTCGAACTCCTCGCGGGGAATTTGCATCTTGGGCCAGCTTTCCGGACGGATACGGACGACTCTCGTGGGACGGATGCCTTCGATGATCAGGTCGGTCTCGAACTGGATCTGGATGCCACTGCTGCCCAGGGGGATGTCTCCGCCTGCCTTGGTGACGGCAACGATTTTGCCATTGGAGGCCACGTGGCCGGGGCCGTAGTGGCCAGCGGCGTGTTTCAAGGTGCTCTCGGATCCGTTGATCTGCGCCTGGAGGTCTTTCTGGAAGTCGGCGTAAAGCGACGCATCCATCCCACCGAACAGCGTCGCGGTGACGGTGGCGCGGCCGAACTTGCCATACTCGACGGCATCCACCCAAGCAGGCATCCAGCGGCTGCGGATGAAGGCCTTGTGCGTCTCGGTTTGGAATTGCGCGGCGTTCTCGATGGCGGCGGCGTCCAGCCAGATGTCCGAGATGTGAAACTGAGTGAAAGCACCATTGAGCCCATCGCCGGGTGCGGGCCGCCAAGTGATCCCGAGCAGGACGGGCTGCCCAGCAAGGCTTTTCTTCCCACTGGCGGGCCACGCTCCCTCGGCGACCAGATTCGCAATCCCAATGCGCTCCCGCCCGCGCCAGATGCGGGTCCCGGCGTCGAAGGTCAACTTTTCCTCGTCAACTTTGCCGTCCCTGCCTGCCTTCAACTCGCGGCTGGCGAGGATCGTTCCTTTGTTGTGGTTGAGTTCCACTTCTTTGAGCTTCCAGGTTTTGCCCACCCGCAAACAGTGACTGGGCTCGTCTTCGAGGAGGAGGGCGTGGTTCTCGGCGGGAAAGACACCAATGCCGCGATAATGGCCAGCGTCCTTCGTCTTGCTATCAACCGGCAATACCGGCACGACCGAGGTCTTCGGGTCCGGCGGGAGGTAGGCGCAGACGTGCAGCACGGTGCCGAGCGGGATATCGCGCAGATCCGCCGGTGCGCCCTGATAACGCACGATGCCATACGGCAGCAGGGCGAAGGGATGCGGGTCGTTGCGGTAAAACTTGCCCGCCCCCGCCACGCGAAGGCTGCCACGGCGGTTCGCATGATCGACGAAGACGAGTTCGCCACGGTAGGTGTGTGCTTTTTCCAGAGGTGGGAACTTGCCGGCTTCGGGCCGGAATACGTCTGTTCCTGGTTGCTCGTTCCTGGCTCTTGTTTTGTCTGCGGCGACCGCGCAGGTGAGCAAGGCAAAGCCGAGACACAGTGCCTGGAGGAAGCGAGAGAGCGGCATTGGAGCGGAGGAACGATGGAGTGATGGATGGGGCATTTGCGCCGGGAGAATAGCGAGGGAATCGGGGGGATGGAGTGTCGGAGTATGGGAGTGATGTAGTCCGGCATTTCATCACTTCACTACTCCACCACTCCGTCCCTGCCGCCACTTCACAGCGCGACAATCCTGTTGCTGTCGCCAAACCGGTCTGTCTCCACACCCATGCGCTGGGCCATGAGGAGGAGCAGGTTGCTCATGTGGGCGTCGGTGTTCACCGGACGGCTGCAGACATGGTAGTGCGCGGTGGTAAGCGCTCCGTCCGGGCTGAGCGCGTAGCCCTGGAATCCTTTGGCCTGCTTGTTGAAGTCGAGGTGGCTGCCGTGCTTCAGGCCGAGGTCGGAGCCGCCGGCGAGCACGAGCGGGAGGTTGGCATTGCCATGGCTGTGGCCGTAGGACATGCCGCTGCCGAAGAGGGACATCGTCGAGCCGAGGAGCGGCTTGCCATTGAGGTCCTTGGTTTCCGAGAGCCGGGTGAGGAAGTAGCTGAATTGCTCGATGGCGAAGGTGTCGTAGTTGGTAAGCTTTTCCATGTAGCCCGCATCGCCGCCGTGATGGCTGAGCTGGTGGCGCGACTCGGTGATGCCGATTTCCGGGATGGAAAAGGCGTCTCCCTCGCCGCCAAGGCTGAAGGTGGCCACGCGAGTCACATCCGTCTGGAAGGCGAGCACCATGAGGTCATAGACGGTGCGGAAATAGTCGCCCGCCATCGTTTGAGCGACGTCGCGGTTGGTGCGTTTGCGGTCGGCGTCGGAGACGGCAGGCAGCGGCGTGTCGAGCCACGCATCGGCCCGCCGTGTGCGAATCTCCGCTTCGCGGACGGAGGTGAGGTATTGCTCCATGCGGCCTTTGTCCGCCGCGCCCATCTTTTTCTCGAGCTGGCGGACTTCCGCGAGGTTGGCGTCGAGCACGCTGCCCTTGCGGCGCAAGGCGCGGCGTTGGACGGTTTTGCCGCCTTTCGGTTCCTCGAAGAGGGAGGCGAAAATCTCACTGCAACGACGTAGCGAGGGCAACTGCACCCCGTCCGCAGTCCAGGCGAGGGACTGCCCCGTGAGGGCGATCTCCATGGAGGCGACTCGGGTATGCTGTGCGGTGATCTCGGCCATCTTTTGGTCCACGGAGATGGTGTTGCGGTCGGACGGGCCGAGCTTCCCGCCGGTCAGGAAGATGTTGATGCAGTTGTGATGGTGGCTGAGGCTGCCCGGGTGATGCAGTCCGCTGATGGGCGTGATGACCGCTCGGTGCTTCTCCAGCGGCTTCAGCGACCGGGAGAACTCGTAGTCCTTGCCCGGCTTGGTGATCTGGTAGTTCAGCGAGTGCACGCCGTTCGCAAGGTAGATGAAGGCGCTGCGCTTTGGTGAGGCGCTGGCTTTTTCTGCGGCACCGAGCGGGACCATGCATTCGAGCATCGGCAGCGCAACCAGGCTGCCCATGGCACGGAGGGCGTGGCGGCGGTCGATCAGCCAGGACTGGGATAGGTAATTGCTCATAATGTTTAGTGGTTGGTTGTTAGTCGTCGTCGGTTGAGGGTTCGTTGTCAGCTAGGAGATGTTGGTTAATCGCTTATCGCTTCCGCATCAGGTCGGACAAGGCCACGGCACGGACGATGTCCTTGACCCGGAATTGGTTTTTCTTGGCTTCGGCCTCGATGGCCTTGAGGTCTTCCTGGTCGTCGAAGGAGAGCGCGCGGCGGAGGCCGTAGGTGCAGAGGTGTTCGATGAAGGCCCGCGCGACCTTCTCGCGATCCTCCAGCAGGCGCCGCTTGAACTCGGTGGCGTCCTTGAAGGCGCGGCCGTCGGGCATTTCGCCGGCGGGATTGATCAAGGGGTCTTCGCCGACTCCCGCTGCGACTTTCTCCCGGATGCGCCACTGCCCGATGGCATCGTAGTTATCCCACGCGATGCCCAGAGGGTCGATCTTCGCGTGACAGGCGGCGCAGTTCGCGTCGTTACGATGGGCTTCGATCTTCTGACGCAGCGTGGCTTTGGGGCTTTGCTGCGTCGGGGGCTCGATGGCGGGCACGTTCGCCGGCGGCGGGGGAGGCGTCTTGCCGAGAATCACTTCGCTGAGCCATACGCCACGGTGCACCGGACGATGCCGTGTGCCGTCGGAGGTCAGGCCGAGCACCGCGCCCATCGTGAGGAGGCCTCCGCGACGATCCTCGGGCTTCAGCGACACGCGTTGGAAGCCGCCTTTCGTCGGCTCCGGCAATCCGTAGAAGTCACAGAGCCGCGCATTCGCGATGGTCCAGTCGGATTGGATGAAGCCGTCCATAGGCAGGTTCTTGCCGAACATCTCGCGGAAAAACTCCACTGGCTCGGCGCGCATGCTGTCCTGCAGCCATGCGTCGTAAGTGGGGTAGAGCTTCTTGTCCGGCGGGAACATGCCTACGCGGTGCAGTTGCAGCCACTGCCGCGCGAAATCCTCGATGAAGCGGCTGGCTTTGCTGTCCGTGAGCATCCGGTCCACTTCCTTTTTGAGGCCATCGCCACTGAGGTTGCCGCCTTTGGTCGCGACCGAAAGCGCATCGTCGGGCATTGAACTCCACAGGAAATAGGAGAGCCGAGTGGCGAGTTCCGCGTCCGTGAGCCGTTCGCGCGTTACTGGATCGCCCTCGACGAGGTAGAGGAAGTGCCGGGAGGTCAGCACGCCCTGCAACGCGACACGATAGGCATCGGCCATCTTCTCTCCCGCCTCGCGCTCGGTGCGGTAAGCTTGCGAATACTCCGAGAGCTCCTCCTTTCTCACCGGACGCCGCCACGCGCGTTCGGCGAAGCGGTGCAAATGCTCCCCCACCGCCTCGGGCGTCGCGTCATTCGGCGGCACCACATCCTTGCGCCGGGACTTTTCCGCCTCGGACACGAGCGGTCCTTCCCACTCGACCCAATCGAGGATCACCGTGGAAAAGATGCCATTTCCCTTGCCATCGAACATCTGGGGCGCGTTCGGATTCAGGAGCGTGGTTTCGCTGCTGTGCGTAAAAATATACCCGCCACGGCTACCGAGCGCATTGCGAAAGGCCGCGCCGGCCCGGCGGTCCACCACGTCCGTCGCCACCACGCAGAAATCGAGCGATGTCGGCATTTCGAGAAACACCTCGAACTCATACACCTGCGGCTTGTCCTCCGGCGCGGTGATGTCGAACTCGATGAGTCCATCCACCGTTTCCTCACCTGTGCGCTTGCCGATGCTCAAATGCGCCGTCTGGCCACCGGGCGGGCGGATGCCGCTGGCCTGGATGCGGAGCCTGTAGAGCCCGCTATGCTCTGGCCCCGTCCTTCCCAACCAGTTGGGTGAGAGCGCATTCTGAGTCGTGCCAGGAAACAGCAGATAACGCAGCGGCCGCTTGATGCCGAAGCGGTCTAGCGCCGCCTGCTGGTTCTTCCCGCCATCGTAGCGCAGTTCCGCCGCGGTCTTTCGCACCTTGCGAGCCTCGCTCGAAGCCGCGGCAGGGAAGGCGCGATCGAGCACCAATTCCGCCGCGCGGTAGTAGCGATCGACATGTGAGGGCGAGAGTGACAATTCCGAGCCGATGCGCTCAAAGCCGTGCCACAGCGTGTCCTCGTTCAGCTCCCCCGGTTTGGCGGGATCGTAGCGCACGCCGAGCAGGTCATAGACCGTGTTTTGATACTCCTTCCGGCTGAGCCGATAATGCGCCACCGCTGGCCGGGCCGCCATCCGCGCCGCCCGGCCTTCTTTAATCCGGGAATCGAGGCTCGTGACGAACGCCGCGATTTCCTCCTGCGTCGGTCTCTTTTCCTTCTTCGGCGGCATCTCGCCTGAATTGACCTGCTCCATCACCTCCGCCCAATGATGCGTGTCCGCGCCCAACTTGAAATCGCGCGCGAGCCGGTCAATCCGCAAATCCCCCTTTTCCTTCTCCGGGCCGTGGCAGCGGAGGCAATGCGCCTTCAGGAAGGCTTCAAACGGTTCCGCGCCGTGGATGGCACCAGCCAGGCCAAGGCTGGCGGTGAGGAGCAGGCAGGAGCGGGTAAATACTCGGAGGGAAAACATGATTGTTCGATTGGTGGTCGGACTTACGGATTTGTGGTGCTCTTCGATTTCCTGCAAACGCGGGACAGCTCATCTACTGAGCGACTCCCGCATGAACCGGCTTCTGACGAAAAGCGTCCCGCGCATGATGGCTGGAAAACCAAGCGAATCAACGGCGTGAGCATTTGGGAGGCGCGGGCAGGCATCATGATTCAATCCACATGCAAAAACTCATTGCTCGCCATGAGCACGCGCACCTGCGCGGCCCACTTTTCGGCCTTGTCGGTCGGATAGGAGGCAAGGAAGGACTTGGCGCGCTGGATTTCGGCGGCAGTTGGTGTTCGTTGGAAAAGGACGCGCCAAGCTTCGGTGATGCGCGCGTCGTCTCCGGGCAGCTTGGTGAGCTTGTTTGCCAAGGCGGTGGCCTGCGCGTGGAAGAAGGGATCGTTGATGAAATACAGCGCCTGAGTGGGAATGGTTGTCGTTGGTCGTGCGGCAGTCGTGGCGTTCGGGTCCGCACCGTCGAAGAGCGAAAGGAAGGAATGCCGCCGCTGGCGCTGCACCATGAGGTAGGCACTGCGCTTGGTAGTGTCGTAAATGGCGTTAAAGGGATTGTGTTGGGTGAACTTCCACGTGCTCTCGGCGGGGAAGGGATGCGCCTCAGCAGGCGTGAGATCGAGCTGGCCGGAGACGGTGATCAGGCTGTCGCGCAACTCTTCAGCAGTCAGGCGACGGCGGGCGAAATGGGCGAGCAGGTGGTTCTCGGGATCCGTGGCGGAGGAGATGGCGCTGGCACGCTGATAGGCAGCGCTGCCAATGATGAGCCGGTGCATGGCCTTTGTGCTGTAACCGCTGGCGACAAACTGGGAGGCGAGCCAGTCAAGCAGCTCGGGGTGCGTAGGTTTTTCGCCTCGCGCGCCAAAGTCATTCGGCGACTGCACGAGTCCGCTACCAAAGTGCCATTGCCAGATGCGATTCACCATCACGCGGGCCGTGATCGGACTCTTCGCGATCCAATTGCCGAGTTCCCGCCGCCCACTTCCGGCCTCCGCCGGAACCGCTTCACCACCCAGGATGGAGAGCCAGCGGCGCGGCACTTCATCACCCGGCTTCTCGGGATCGCCGCGCTGTTGGAAACGCGCGTTCTTCGCTTTGGCATCAATGACTGCATAGGCCACGGGAATCACCGGCGCGGGCTCGTTCTCCACCGCTTTGTCCCGCAACGACCTGCCTGCACTCACCAGCGCCGGGCCATAGTCTGGGGCCGCGACATGGTGCAGCTCGAACGCGACCCCATCGAGTTTGGCCGGATGCACATCCGCCACGCGGCCCGTGATCTCGACCTCGCCGTCCAGCGGGCTCACCCATGCGACAGCCACGGGGCGATTCGGTCCCGGATGCACAAAAAAGGATTCCGCCTGAAGCGTGGTCCAAACCATCACCTGCTGGTTGGCGGAGTTAACGAACACCGAGGGCGTGTCGCCCAGGCTCCATTTCTTGAGAGCACTGTTGCCGTTGATGGAGTCGCCCTTTTCGGTGAGATAGACCGGTCCCTTCGGCGAAACCTCCAGGAAGCACCACTCGGCTCCGTCTCGACCGGGATGGGGATTCTGCTGCGTAAGACTCTGCACGAGATCCGCCACGCTCCACGCCCGCCCGGCCCCACCGGTCTCGCGGATGCTCCACTCGACGAGCGTGCTGTCGGCTCCGTGATTGGCATTCGGCAGGACCGTGAGCTGGAGAATCTCGCCTTTGCGCACGGCGATCTTCTTCAAGGCCTCGCCGGCAACCGTTGCGAAGGCAACGGACTGGCCTTCGCCGACCTGCGCACCCGCAAGGCGACGCGTGCTCTTCCCGGCCGCATCACCGAGGGTCTTCTGCGCGGCGCTGGCGATCTCCGCGCGGCGTTTCTGTTCGGCCTCAGCCTTCGCGTTGCGCTCGCGCCAGGGCTTCAGCATCGCCTCCGCCTGCGCGCTGGGGATCAGCGGCACCATGTCGCGGGGCTGGCCCTTCGGCTCGCACCCGGGAAACGCGAACCGCGTGCTCTCGAAGATGCCGTAGAGCGCGTAGTAATCCTGCGCGGTGATGGGATCGTATTTGTGATCGTGGCAGCGCGCGCAACCCGTGGTGAGGCCAAGGAAGTTCTTCCCCACGTTGTCGATCACATCCTCGAAGGTGAGGTGCATGTCCTTGTCGATGTCGTGCCCAAAACGCCGCGCGATGGCGAGATAGCCCGTGGCGACAATGCCCGCGCTGCGCTCGTTGTCCGCCTTCTCCGCGTTGACGATGTCGCCCGCGATCTGCCAGCGCACGAAGTCGTCGTAAGGCATGTCGCGATTGAAGGCATCCATCACCCAGTTCCGATACCGCCACGCGTGAAGCAGCGGCCGGTCCGTGTTCTCTCCGGCGGTGTCCGCATAGCGCACCACATCGAGCCAATGCCGCCCCCATTGCACACCGTATTGGGGTGAAGCGAGCAGGCGCTCGATGAGCTTCGGGAACGACGCCGGTGAACGATCCGCGACAAACGCCTCCACTTCCTCCGGTGTGGGCGGCAGGCCCGTAAGGTCGTAAGTCGCCCGACGAATCAGCGTGCGCGGGTCCGCCGCCGCTGCGGGCTTCACCGGCTTGGCCGCGAGTTGCTTGTGGAGGAAGTCGTCAATCCGCGCCGAAGCGGGTTTCGATTCGGGGGAGGGGAGCGCCCGGAAAGCCCACCAGTTCTTGGCTTCCTCGGCCTTCATCCCCCCGACCTTGGCCAACGTCTCCCGTGGATCGGGGGCTCCTTGTTTTACCCATTCCGTGAGCAGCGCGATCTTCGACTCGCTCAACTTGCCGCCGTGCTTCTGCGGCGGCATGGCGAGTTGCTTGTCCTGATACCGCACGGCCTTGATGAGCAAAGATTCGTCAGGCTTCCCCGGCACGATCACCGCACCCGAGTGTCCGCCTTTCTGCCACCCTGCCCGCGTGTCCAAGGCCAGCCCACCCTTGGTCTTCTCGCCGCTGTGACATTCGTAGCAATGCTCGACGAGCAGCGGCCGGATCTTCGACTCGAAGAAATCCGTGCCGGAATCCGCCAGCGCCAGCGAAGGGAGGCAAGCCATCCCAAACCGAGCCAACAGGAGGAGCATCTTCGATTTCATCAATTCAAGCGTCACAACAGCTTCAACATCGCGCGGCCCATCGCCTCGCCGATGAGCCAGTAGGTCTCGGCGTTCGTGTTCCAATGGTAGCCTTGGTTGGATGGCGAGGCCTCGATGGGACGCCAGAAAGCCTTGGTGCCGACGAAGGCGACGTTGCCCCTGAACTCCGGGTGTTCCGCCACCGCTGCTTGTGCCTTCATCAGCGAGAGGGCGATGTTTGGGAGAAATTTCATGCGGCTGAGGAACTACTTTCCTCCGACTACCGCCTTCTTCGCCTCGTCCGGCCCGATGTCGCGCACGAACACATTGCGCCAACGAATCTCGCCGCCGTGAGTTTGAAGCATGATCGGGCCTTTGGCGGGCAGCAGCTGCTTCTTGTCCCAGTAGTTTTCCATCACCGCGCCGTCCACCACGACCTTGCCGTTGAGCCAGACCCACGTGCGCGCGCCGACCTGGCGGATGCGGAAGGCATTCCACTCGCCGAAGGGTTTGTCCGCGAGCACGAGCGGGTCGCGACCGGGCGCGCCGGCGGTGTTGTTGAAGAGGCCGCCGGAGCCGAGGTGCGGGCGGCGAGTGGGGTTCTTCTCGTTGAACACCTGGTTCACGTCCCAGATTTGCACCTGCGGCGTGCCGCGCAGGTAAACGCCGCTGTCGGCCTTGGGGACGGTTTTGTATTCGATGAGCAGCTCGATGTCGCCAAACTCCGCGTCCGTGGTGGCGTAGGGACCAGTGCCAGCGTTGACCAACTCGCCGTTCTCCACGCGCCAGTGTTGCGGGAACTCGGCGCGTTGTTTCTGGAGGTTGGCGGCCTTCTTCTCGCCTTCGAGCTTCGCGCCATCGTGCGGGTTCCAACCATACCAGCCCGCGAGGTCCTTGCCGTTGAAGAGCGCGCGGAAGCCCGGCGGAGGTGTGGGCTCGGCGGCGGAGAGGCTGGCGAGGAGGAACGTGGTAAGGGCGAGGAGGTAGGCGGTTTTCATGTGCGCGGCTTTGGACTGTGCTACGCGCTGGATAATTCTTTGCCTTTCCGGGCGAGGCGAAGGCGGTTCGAGCCAAGCCCCGCAGTTGCCTCACGCAAAGGACGCGAAGGGCGCAAAGGGGAAGGGCGGCTAGCATTTCCAGCAACGAGTGGGGCTGCAGTTTTTCAACCGCCGCCTTCGCGTCCTTTGCGTGAGGCTCATCTGTGGAATCCAGATTGGTTTGGCCGCGAAAGAGCACAAAGACGGAACAATCAACGGGCAACCCCATGCCCTCCGCGCTCGCTTGCGATCATCCAGTTCCGTCAACCCACCGCTTCCCTATTTACTAATCACTAAGCACTAATCACTTTCCCTCCCCGTGCCGCTGCCGCCGCTCATCGAGATTGTCCCGCTCACGTCCCCCGTGCGCGCGGAGATCACCGTGCCCGGCTCCAAGAGCATCACCAACCGCGCCCTCATCCTCGCCGCCCTGGCCGATGGGCGCACCACGCTGCGCGGCGCGCTGTGGAGCGAGGACACGCAGGTGATGACCGACTGCCTCCGCGCGCTCGGCTTCACCGTGGACGTGCAGCCCGACCCCGCCGAGTCCTGCAACCGCACCATCACCGTGGACGGCCTGGGCGGACGCCTCCCGCGCGCAGGCACGGCGGCGCACCCGCTGGAGCTGTTCGTCGGCAACGCGGGCACGGCGGCGCGCTTCCTCGCGGCGATGGTCTGCCTGGGCGACGGCGTGTATCGCCTCAGCGGCGTGCCCCGGATGCACGAGCGCCCGCAAGCCGCCCTCTTCGCCGCCCTGCGCGAACTCGGCTACCGTGTGGACTCGCCGAACGACAAGCTGCCCGCAGTCATCTACGGCGAAGACATAAGGCAAAAGGCAAAAGGCAAAAGTGCGTGTTCGGTCAGTGTGGTGGACAGTTCGCAGTTTGCCTCCGCGCTGCTGCTGGCGGGCGGCGTGGGCGGCTGGCAGGTGGAAATCACCGGCGCGAACGAGGACGAACTGCCCTACGTGGACATGACCCGCGAGCTGGTGAAGGTCTTCCCGGCCAACGGCGGCGAGTTCCAAATCGAGCCGGACGCCTCGAGCGGGAGTTATTTTTGGGCGTCCGGACGCACAGATGTTCAGGACATCAAATGGACCGGAAGCCTATCCGATTGGGCGGCTCCATGGATGAAGTTCGAGTCAGATTGGACCGTGAAAGTCGCCTCATGGCCTAGCTCTGGATGGCAAGTTGATGCGAAGTTTCCGGCTCTTTGGAAACCCATTGCTGAGTGTTCATTTAGATGCGGCACTCCCCAATACGATTTTTTTGCGAAGAATTTTGTGAAATATCTCCACTTAATGAAAAAAGTCCTGCCCGACGGGAGAGATGGCTTGGACCTTCCATCGCTGTCGCGTGAGAGAGACTTGGGCGACAGCATCATGACCGCCATTACGCTCGGTCCGCTAGCGGTGCGGCCACTCTGCTTCGAGCACCTTACGCGACTGCGGGTTCAGGAGTGCGAGCGAGTTGAAGCGTTGAAAACGGAATTGGAGCGATGTGGTGGTCGGGTTGATGAACTCGGACAGACGCTGAAGACGTATCCCTCCGACCTCCACGGCGCGGAAATCGAGACCTACGACGACCATCGCATGGCGATGTGCTTCGCGGTTCTCGGCTTGAAACTGCCCGGCATCAAAATCAAGAATCCCGCCTGCGTGAAGAAGACCTTCCCCAACTTTTTCCAGAAGCTCGCCACCCCGCCCCCCCACGGCCTCGGCACCGAAATCCGCGACGCCGCCACCGGCCGCAAGCTCGCGCTGGAGGAGCTGTTTGCGGACTAATATTCAACCACGAATGGACACGAATGAACACGAATCAGAACCGATGGCATGCCTGCGCTCGCCGATGAGCTGCCTTCCCCGTCGGGTCTTCCCATTCGTGTGCATTAGTGTCCATTCGTGGTTTCCTTCGCCCCTGCGTTAAACCCCATGCCCACCTCCAAACCCTACGTCATCGCCATTGACGGGCCCAGCGCCAGCGGCAAGGGCGTCACCTCTCGTCGCCTCGCGCAGATGCTCGGCGTCCTCACCGTGGACACCGGCGCGATGTATCGCACGCTCGCCTGGCATTGCCTCCGCATGAAGGTGGACCCCAACGACGACAAGAAAGTCGCCGCGCTCTGCCGCAAGTGGAAGACCTCACTCGTCGTCGCTGACAACCACGTCCGCCTGCTCGTGGACGGCTATTATCCCGCGGCAGAAATCCGCACCTCCGAGGCCAGCGCCGCCGTCGCCCATGTCGCGCAAATCCGTTTCGTCCGCGACTGGATGAAGGCCAAGCAGCGCGAGTGCATCCAGTTCGGCAGCCTCGTCATGGAAGGCCGCGACATCGGCTCCAACATCTTCCCGGAGACGGACTACAAGTTCTTCCTCGATGCCAGCCCCGAAGTCCGCAAGACCCGCCGCGAGCGCGACGGCGTGCAAGAAGACGTCCACGCGCGCGACAAACGCGACAGCCAGCGCGCCCACTCGCCGCTCATGCCCTCGCTCGGCGCGATGATTGTGGACAACTCGCACCACACCGTGCAGCAGACCTGCGACCTCATGCTCGAGGAAATCAACGAGCGGCGGAAAGCGAACCGCCTCGTGCCGCTCAAGCCCGTGGCGTAAGCACGCCGCGCATGAAGCCCGTCTATCGCCTCACCTGGCTCGCCTGCCGCGCCTACTACCGGCTCTGGCATCGCTGGCGCGTGTTGAACCCCGAGCGGCTCCCGCTCACCGGCCCCGTCATCATCGCGGCGAACCACAGCAGTTTTCTGGACCCCCCGCTCATCGGCAGCGGCGTGCCGCGCCCCATCAACTACCTCGCCCGCGAATCGCTCTTCCGCACCCGCGTCTTCGGCTGGTATCTGCGCCAGCTCAACTGCGTCCCCGTGGACCGCGATGGCGCGGGCGCGGCGGGCTTGAAGGGCATCCTCGACCGCTTGCACGACGGCGGTGTGGTCATCCTCTTCCCCGAAGGCACGCGTTCGACGGATGGGAACTTCCAGCCCGCCCGCGCCGGCATCGGCCTCACCGTCATCAAGTCCGACGCGCCCGTCGTGCCCGTGCGCGTCTTCGGCACCTACGAGGCGTGGAACCGGAACCGGAAACTCCCCCGCCCGCACCGCGTCATCGTGAAGTATGGCCTACCGATGGATTTCAAAGCCCTGCGCGAAGAGGCGAAGACCTGCCCCAAACCGCGCCTGAAGGAAATTTACCAGGAAATCGCCGACCAACTCATGGCCGCGATTGCGAAGTTGGAGCCGGTGGCGGACGCGCCGGGGAGCTAGGGGGCGCGGTTGGCGGAATCGCCGCTGGCCCCGGCCGCAAGGCCCCTCAGGTGCGCCATTTTGGCACACCACTCCGCGAAAATCGTCCACCCGTCCGCGATTTTCGCCCATCGTTCCGCGATTTTCGCCCATTGTTCCGCGATTTTTGCCCATCCATCCGCGAAAACCGCCGATCCATCCGCAGTTTTCGCCCGTCGATGGATAAAAATCGCCAACCGGATCGCGAAAACCGCTCGGCCATTCCCAGCAATCGCCGCCCCACTCATGGCCGCGATAGCCGGTGGAAGCCATGGAGCAACCGGCGGCTTTGCCCGCGAATCACGCGAATCAACGCGAATGAAGACACCGCCGTCCCGTTCCCACGCCTTCCTTTCCCATTCGCGCTGATTCGCGTGATTCGCGGGCACTTCCCCTGCTCACCCGCGAACACCCGCCTTGCCCCTCCCATCCAAAGCCCGTATTACGAGCCCAGCACCGACCCATGAAACCCTTCGCCCGCCGCCGCCCCGCGCTCCCCGCTATCCTCTCTCTTCTCCTCGCAATCCTCTCCCTCCAGGCCGCCGAGCCCGACCCGCGCTTCACCCCCGAGATGGCTGAGTTCGTGAAGCGCTTCAAGGGCGGCGGGATGCTCCAGGACGGCTCCGCGAAGCCCACGCCCGCCGAGTCGCTCGCGCAATTCCAAGTCGCCCCCGGCCTCCGCTGGGACCTCGCCGCCACCGAGCCGATGGTCCGCCAGCCGCTGAACATCCACTTCGATGACCGTGGCCGGATGTGGGTGGTGCAGTATCTCCAATACCCGTTCCCTGCCGGGCTGAAAGTCACGAAGTATGACCAATACCTCCGCGCTATTTACGACAAAGTCCCGCCGCCACCACCGAACCACTTCAAGGGCAAGGACCGCATCACCATCCTCGAAGACACCAACGGCGACGGCACCTTCGACAAGGCGAAGGACTTCGTCAGCGACCTGAACATCGCACGCAGCGTCGTCACCGGACGCGGCGGCGTGTGGGTGTTGAACCCGCCCTACCTCCTCTTCTATCCCGACAAAAACCGCGACGACATCCCCGACGGCCCGCCCGAGGTGAAGCTCTCCGGCTTCGGCCTCGAGGACACGCACAGCGGCGCGAACTCGCTCGCGTGGGGCCCCGACGGTTGGCTCTACGGCGCGCACGGCAGCACCTGCACGGCGGACATCAAAGGCGTGAAATTCCTCGGCCAGGCCATCTGGCGTTATCATCCCGTGAGCGGCGACTTCGAGGTCTTCGCCGAGGGCGGCGGCAACACCTTCTCCGTCGAGTTCGATGCGCAGGGCCGCGTCTTCTCCGGCTCGAACTACGGCCAGACGCGCGGCCTGCACTACGCGCAGGGCGCGCTCTACATCAAGGGCTGGTCCAAGCACGGCCCCGCGATGAGTCCGTATCGCTTCGGGTGGTTCGAGCACATGGCGCACAAGGGCTACGAGCCGCGTTTCCCGCAGGCGATGCTTTACTACGAGGGCGGCGCGATTCCGCAATACGAGGGCCACATCGTCGTCGGCATGGCGCTCACGAGCCGCGTGATGGCCAGCAAGGTCGCGCGCGACACGTCGAGCTTTCAGACCGCCGACATCGAGACGAGTGTGCTCTCCAGCAACCGCTGGTTCCGCCCCGTGGACATGAAGACGGGCCCCGACGGCGCGATTTACTTTGCCGACTGGTGCGATAGCCGCCTCAGCCACCTCGACCCGCGCGACACTTGGGACAAGGAGTCTGGCCGCATCTATCGGCTTTCCGCGACCGGCGCGAAGGTGGGCTGGGACAAAATGGACTTCACCAAACTCTCCGGCGACGAACTCGTCAAGCTCCTCGCGCATCCGAACAAGTGGCATCGCCAGACCGCGTTGCGTGTGCTGTGGGACCGGGGGGACAAGGCGCTCGTGCCGCGCTTGAAGGAGGCGGTCTGGAGCGGGGAGGTGATTACCAAGGGAACGATCAGCACCAAGCCGGGTGATCCCCGGCCGCCCGGAGCCCGACTCATCACGCCACCGCTCAGTGGTAATCACGTAGCCTTGGAAGCCTTCTGGGCCGTCCACGCCTCCGGCGGCTTCGATGACGCCTTCGCCCAGCAAACGCTTTCGCACCCGAACGAAATGGTCCGCTACTGGACCATCCGCCTGCTCGGCGACCGCAAGCACGTCACGCCCGCGCAGCAGGCCGCACTCCTCGCCACCGCCAAGACTGAACCCGTCGCCGAAGTCCGCGCGCAGCTCGCCAGCAGCGTCACGCGCTTGCCCGGCAAGGACGCCTTGCCCATCACGCGCGAGTTGCTCCTGCGCAACGAAGACGTGACCGACAAACACGTTCCCCTCCTGCTCTGGTGGGCCGTCGAGAGCAAGTGCGTCACCGACCGCGACGCCATTCTCCGCATGTTGGAGGACAGCACCTTCTGGCACGCGCCCATCGTGCAGAAGTTCATCATTGCGCGACTCGGCCAGCGCTTCACCGCCGAGCGCACCGACGCCAACCTCGAAACCGCCGCGAAGCTCTTCGCCCTCGCGCCCTCGCCCGCTGATGCGGACGAACTCATCAAGGGCATGGAAGCCGGCCTGCAAGGCGACGCCGTGAAGTCCATCCCGCCCGCGCTCGCGAAGAAGGTCGCCGAGCTTTGGACCAGCCGCGCGCCCACGCCCACGCTCATCAGCTTCGCCGTCCGTCTCGGCCACGCGCCCGCCGCCGAGGCCGCGCTCGCGCGCATCAGCGACGCGAAAGTCCCCGAGGGCGACCGGCGCAAGACCATCACGCTCCTCGCCGAGCGCCGCGTGGACGCCGCCGTGCCGGCCTTCCTCAAGCTGCTCCGCTTCGAGAAGAGCGACGCCCTCCGCCTCGAACTCATCAACGCCCTCCAGCGCTTCGCCTCGCCGGAGATCGCGCGCGAGCTGCTGGACCTTTACCCCGGCTTCAGCGGCAAGCTCCGCGACACCGCCCAAGCCGCGCTCGCCAGCCGGCCCGATTGGTCACGCCGCCTCCTCGCCGCCGTGGACGAGGGTCAGCTCAAGAAAGAACAAATCTCCATCGCGAATCTGCTCGCCATCACCGCGTTCAAGGACGCCGCCAGCGATGCGCTCATCAAGAAGCACTGGGGCCGCCTCACGAAGAGCAGCGAAGAGAAGGAAGCTCAAATCGCGAAGGTGAAGATACTCCTCGCCGGCACGAAGGGCGACGCGAAAGCCGGCCAGGAAGTCTTCAAGCTCGCCTGCGCCGTCTGCCACACGTTGAACAAGGAAGGCGGCAAAATCGGTCCCGACCTCACCGGCTACGAGCGCGACAACCTGGACTTCATCCTCCCTGCCATCGTGGACCCGAGCCTGGCCATCCGGGAGGAGTTCATCGCCTTCAACATCACCACGCAAGACGACCAGGCCCTCACCGGCCTCGTCACTGAGTTGTCGAAGACCTCCGTCACGCTGTTGGACATCGGCGGCAACAAGACCGTGCTCTCGCGGACGAACATCAAGGCCATGCAAGCCAGCCACACCTCGCTCATGCCCGAGGGCCTGCTCGATGCGATGACTGAGCAGCAAGTCCGCGACCTCTTCGCCTACTTCACCGCCGGCGCACCCGCAGCAGGTGGGAAGAAGTAACTTTCCGCAACGCGTGGCGCGGGCCTGAAGTTTCCCCAGTGCCTCCCGTCAGTAACCGCGACTTTAAACAACCCGTCCTCCACCGCATATGAACCGACTCCTTGTTCCCGCCCTGCTCGCCTCCGCGTTGCTCACCGCCGCCGCCGATTGGCCGCAGTGGCGCGGTCCGAACCGCGATGACATTTCCACCGAGACCGGCTTGCTCAAGCAGTGGCCCG
The DNA here is from genome assembly GCA_039796295.1 of Verrucomicrobiota bacterium. Lineage (GTDB taxonomy): Bacteria > Verrucomicrobiota > Verrucomicrobiia > Limisphaerales > SXTU01 > SXTU01. The sequence goes on along the minus strand of JBDKJY010000005.1, from coordinate 111,158 downwards.
AGGGCGGACCGAAATTGCTTTGGATGAACAAGGACGTGGGCCTGGGCTACTCCGGCTATGCGATCGCCGGCGGCAAGCTCTTCACGCTGGGGCTGCGCGGCGACGCCGAGTTGCTCATTGCCGTGGACGTGAAGTCGGGTAAGGAACTCTGGGCCACGCCCGTCGGTCCGATCCTCAAGAACGGTTGGGGCGACGGCCCGCGCGCCACGCCGACGGTGGACGGCGACCTCGTGTTCGCGATGGCCGGCAACGGCGGGGTGCTGGCGGCCAAAGTCGCCGACGGCAAAGAGGTTTGGAAGACGACGATGCGCGACTTCGGCGGCAAGACGCCGGGCTGGGGCTATTGCGAGTCGGTGCTGGTGGACGACGGCAAGGTCATCTGCACGCCGGGCGGGAGCCAGGGCACGTTGCTCGCGCTCGACAAGGCCACGGGCAAAAAAGTTTGGCAGACCGACGGCTGGACAGACGGCGCGCACTACTCTTCGCCCATCGTCGCGACCCACAACGGCACGCGCCAATACATCCAACTCACTTCGCAGCACGTCGCTGGCGTGAATGCCAAGGACGGCAAGGTGCTGTGGAAGTCCGAGTGGCCCGGCAAGACCGCCGTCATCCCCACGCCCATCTTCAAGGACGGCCACGTTTACATCACCTCCGGTTACGGTGTCGGCTGCAAGTTGGTGAAAGTCGCCGCCGACAACACGACCAGCGACGTTTACATGAACCAGAACATGGTGAACCACCACGGCGGCGTGATTCTCGTGGGCGACAAGGTTTACGGCCACTCGGACAAGGGCGGCTGGACCTGCCAGGACTTCAAGTCCGGCGAAGTGACCTGGTCCTCGAACAACCTCAAGAAGGGTGCCATCCACTGCGCCGACGGGATGTTCTACTGTCTCGAAGAAGGCACCGGCACCATCGCGCTCGTCGAGGTCTCCGCCAAGGGCTGGAACGAGAAGAGCCGCTTCAAACTCACGCCGCAGACCGAACAGCGGAACCCCAAGGGCAAGGTCTGGACGCACCCCGTCGTCAGCGACGGCAAGCTCTACCTGCGTGATCAGGAACTGCTCTTCTGCTTCGATGTGAAGGGAAAGTGAGCAGCGGGGCGCCGGTTTTACCCATTGCCCGGCAGCGCAACGGTTCCTAAGCTCTCCGCCCGGCGGACGCCTCACGTTGCGGCGTCCGCCGTTTCGCTTGCATGAAATACATTTTCGTCACTGGCGGTGTGGTTAGTTCCCTCGGCAAAGGCCTCACTGCCGCCGCGCTGGGCACGCTGCTCGAGAACCGCGGACTGAAGGTCGCGCTCCAGAAGTTCGACCCCTACCTGAACCTCGACCCCGGCACGATGTCGCCTTACCAGCACGGCGAAGTTTACGTGCTCGATGACGGTGCGGAGACGGACCTCGACCTCGGCCACTACGAGCGCTTCACCAGCACCAAGCTCACGCGCAAGAACAACACGACCAGCGGCCAAGTCTATCAGCAGGTCCTCGATAACGAGCGCAAGGGCGTTTACCTCGGCAAGACCGTTCAGGTCATCCCGCACATCACCGACGAGATCCAGCGCCGCATCCAGGTGCTGGCAGACGACGCAAAGGTGGATGTCGTCATCACTGAGGTCGGCGGCACGACGGGCGACATCGAGGGGCTGCCCTTCCTCGAAGCCATCCGTGAGTTCGGCTTGGAAGCCGGGCTGCACAACGTCTGCTTCATCCACGTCACCTACGTCCCGTTCATCAAGGCGGCGGGCGAACTCAAGACCAAACCCACGCAGCAGAGCGTCGCCAAGCTGCGCGAGATCGGCATCAGCCCGCACATCCTCGTGTGCCGCTGCGAGAAGCCGCTCGACAAGGAGCTGCGCCAGAAGATGGCGATGTTTTGCAGCGTGCCCTATGAAGCGGTCATCGAGCACAAGGATGTGGACCACTCCATCTACGAGGTGCCGCTCATGCTCCAGCGCGAGCGCCTCGACGATCTCGTCTGCCGCGTGCTGGACCTCCATGTGCCGCCAGCGAACATGACGCACTGGCAGGAAATCATCCGCAAACTCATCGCCCCGCAGCACCGCGTCCGCATCGGCGTCGTCGGCAAATACATCGAGCTGCAAGACGCCTACAAGTCCGTCTATGAAGCCATCATCCACGGCGGCGTGGCCAACGACTGCGGTGTGGAAATCGAAAAGCTCGACGCCGAGGACATCGAGAAGAACGGGCCGGACAAGATTCTCAAAGGCCTCGGTGGCATCCTGGTGCCGGGTGGCTTTGGCGAGCGCGGCATCGAGGGCAAGATCCTCGCTGCGAAGTATGCGCGCGAGCACAAGATCCCTTATCTGGGCCTCTGCCTCGGGATGCAGATCGCCACGATTGAGTTTGGCCGCAGCGTGCTTGGGTTGAAGGGCGCGCACTCGACCGAGTTCGATCCGAACACCCCGCACCCCGTCATCGCGCTGCTCGACGACCAGCGCAAGGTAACGAAGAAAGGCGGCACGATGCGGCTCGGCTCCCAGCCCTGCCAGCTCACGATGGGCAGCAAGGCCCAGGTGCTCTACGGCGCGTTCGTCGTCAACGAGCGGCATCGCCACCGCTACGAGTTCAACAACGCTTACCGCGAGCGCTTCGCCGCCGCCGGCTTCGTCTTCGGCGGCACCTCCACTGACGGCAAGCTCGTGGAGATGATCGAGTTGCCCGATCACCCGTTCTACCTCGCCACGCAGTCGCACCCGGAGTTTCTGAGCAAGCCCAACGCGCCGCACCCGCTCTTCCGCGGCTTCATCGCCGCCGCCCACCAGCGGATGCACAAAAAGGCGCTGTGAGGCAAGGAGCGCGGACGCCCACGTCCGCCGCCAGCCAGCTAAGCCAGTCCGTGTTCCCTGCTGCACAGCAGGCTGGTAATCGGCCAACGCGACTTTCTCCCTTTGCGCTCGCTGCGCCCTTTCGCGGCCAATCCCCCTCTGTTACCACTTTGCCGATGCCAGTCACGCCGCCCGCTGAACTCCAGCACCTACTCGCCGCCACGCCGGAGCTCGCCCGGGCCTTCCTCGTCGGCGGCTGCGTGCGCGACGCGCTGCTGGGCCTCCCCGTCAAAGACTTCGACCTCGAAGTCTTCGGCGTGAGCTACGAGCGGCTGGCGCGGGCGTTGCGGCGTTGGGGCCGGGTGGATTTCGTGGGCCAGTCTTTCGGCGTGGCGAAACTCTCGACTGGCAGCGGCTTGGCGTATGACTTCGCCATCCCGCGCCGCGACCGCAAGGTGGCGGTCGGTCACAAGGGCTTCGCCGTCGAGTTCGACGCGGACATCACGCCGCAGGAGGCCGCGAGCCGCCGGGACTTCACCCTCAACGCGCTCATGTTCGACCCGCGCCGGGGCGAGGTGCTGGACTTCTTCGGCGGGCAGGCGGACCTGCGCGACCGCGTGCTGCGGCACACGAGCGAGGCGTTCGCGGAAGACCCGTTACGCGTGCTGCGCGGGATGCAGTTCGCGGCGCGCTTCAACCTCCGCGCCGCGCCCGAGACCATCGCGCTGTGCCGGAGCATCAAGGCCAGCTTCGGCGAGCTGGCGGTGGAACGCGTGGGTGAGGAGTGGTTCAAGTGGGCGGCGAAGAGCGCCGTGCCGTCGGTGGGGCTGCGCTTCCTCGCGGACACGGAATGGCTGGAGCACTTCCCGGAACTGGCGGCACTGCGCGGCACGCCGCAGGACCCGGAGTGGCACCCGGAGGGCGATGTCTTCACGCACACGGCGCACTGCTGCGACGCGCTGGTGAAGCTGCCGGCGTGGCAGGCGGCAGACGAGGCAACGCGCATCGCGTGGATGCTCGCGGTGCTGGCGCACGACTTCGGCAAGCCGGCGGTGACGCACGAGGCGTTGCGCGACGGGCGGATGAGAATCGTTTCACCCGGCCACGAGCAGGGCGGCGTGGAGCCGGCGCTGAAATTCCTCGAACGCATCCACGCGCCCCACGCCATTCGCGACCGCGTGCCGCCGCTGGTGGCGAATCACCTCGCGCACTTGCAACCCGTGGCCGACCGAGCGGTGCGCCGGCTGGCGAAGCGCCTAGAGCCAGAAACCATCTCCGGCCTGTGTGTGATCGTGACGGCGGACCACAGCGGTCGTCCGCCCAAGCCAGCGTGCGTGCCGGAGGGCGCGCGAGCCTTGCTGGCAAAGGCCGAAGAACTCCGCGTGCAGGACAGCGCACCGAAGCCGTTGCTACAGGGACGACATCTGGTGGCGGCGGGGATGCAGCCGGGCAAGGCGTTCAAAGCCATCCTGCACGAGGCGTTTGAGGCGCAGATGGAGGGGCAGTTCAGTGACCTCGCAGGGGCGTTGGCGTGGCTCGAAACACGAGTCACCCAATAACTTCGCGGAGTTTCCCCTCTTCCTTCAGCTCTTCGAGAAGCGACCCCAAGCCCTCGCAGCGCACTTTGGATTCGATTTCTGCAAACTCATGGCACTGAGGGCCATGCTGATCCCACTCAGTGAGAATGAGCTGGCTGAAAGGAGCAGAGGCAGAGATGCGGCAAACGTCGGGTCGAGCTGATAGGCCAACCAGGCACCGGCAGCGCTGGTTAGACAAAGGACAACACCCACAATCAACAACGGCATGGAAAACAGCGCAGGACCAGAGCCAGCGGGAGAGCGCTTCACTGGCTTATGAGTTTTCCTGAGCTGCGCGGCACGCAGCTCGACGCGCAGATGAGCAAGCTCGTCGAGTTCTTTGACCGGGCTTTCGGCCATACAAGTCCCCCTTTGCGGCGCGTCAGGCGAAGAGTTCGTCCACCGGGTTGCCGCTGGGGAGGATGGGGACGGGGCGGCCTTGGTGGTCGTCGTAGGACTTCGTCGGGTCGATGCCGAGGTGGCGATACATCGTGGCGAGAACGTCTTGGGCGGTCTTGGGATTGTCGGCGGGATAAGCACCTTGCTTGTCCGAGGAGCCGATGACACGACCGCCTTTGATGCCGCCGCCGGCGAGGGCGGCGCTGAAGACGTTCGGGTAGTGGTCGCGTCCGCCGGTCGAGTTCACGCGCGGGGTGCGACCGAACTCGCCCCAGGCGATGACCATGGTGTTGTCGAGCATTCCGCGTTGGTCGAGGTCATCAATGATGGCGGTGTAGGCGCGGTCCCAGCGCGGGAGGAAGCCGTCGCGCATGGTCTCGTAGCCCTTCACGTGGGTGTCCCACCAGCGGAGGTCCACGGTGACGAGGCGGACGCCGGCTTCGACGAGGCGGCGGGCGAGGAGCATCCGTTGGCTCCACGCGGGCACACCGCAGCGGTCGGGCGTGGGGGCGATATATTCGGGCATGAAGCCGTAGCGCTCGCGGATGCTGGTGGGCTCGGCGTCGAGGTCGAAGGCGGTGCGGGCGTCGGGACCACCGACGATGTCCCAAGCTTGTTGCTGGAAGCTGTCCATCGCGCTCATCGCACCGGAGGCGTCCACCTCGCGGCGGATTTGGTCGAAGCTGCCGAGGAGCTTGCGGCGCTCGTCAAGACGGTCGAAGGAGATGCCTTCCACGGGCGTGAAGTTCGGGATGGAGAAGGGGCCGTCCTTCGCGGGGTCGGCCTCGGTGGCGAAGGCGGCGTATTTCTTGCCGAGGTAGGCGGGGCCGGTGCCGGGGACGTTGCGTGGAATGACGACGTAGGGGGGGAGCTTGGGGTTTTGGTGGCCGAGTTCCTTCGCGACGATGGAACCGCAACTGGGGTAGGCGTTCAGTTCAAGGTTCTGCGCGGGCGTGGGCGCGTAACCGGTGAACATGATTTGGTCGCCAGCGGAGTGGCCAGCGTCGTTGTGGTGCAGGCTGCGGATGATGGAATACTTGTGCTGAATCTTCGCGGACATCGGCAGGAGGTCGCAAATCTGGACGCCGGGGACGCTGGTGCGCATCGCGCCGAAGGCGCCGCGATAGTCTTGCGGGGCGTCGGGCTTGGGATCCCAAGTCTCGTGCTGGCTGGGGCCGCCGCGCATCCAGAGGATGATGACGGACTTCTCGCGCGAGGTTTTGCCGCCGGCAGCCTTGGCCTGGGCCTCCATGCGCAGGAGGTTGGAGAGGGAGAGGCCTGCGAAGCCGAGGAAGCCAGCGCGGAGGAAGCCCCGGCGGTCGGCGCGGAGGAGGCGGCGGAACTCAGGGCAACCGATGTGTTCAGGACGAAGGTTCATACGGCGATTTGCTGCTAGTGTCAGATGGCTCCACCTAGGAGTGAATTCAAGGGAATCCTTGGCGCTGGGGCGAGCGCTCGGAAGGTTGTGCCGGCGGGGAGAGAGGGCAGAAAGATCGGGGCAAGAAAATGGGGTGGAGGTGCGGGGGAAGATGGGGACGGATGGTGTTCTGGGGCGCGGGCGCGCGGGTCGCGCGGGGGGTGGGCTTTGGGATTGAGCGGGGGCGGGGGCTTGCCTAGGCTGCGCGCCCATGAATGTCTTTGTCACGGGTGGCGCAGGCTACATTGGGTCGGTGTGCGTCGAGGAGTTGCTCAACGCCGGGCACACCGTCACGGTGTTCGATAACCTCTCCGAGGGCCATCGCTCGGCGGTGGACGCGCGGGCGAAGTTCCTCTTGGGCGATTTGGCGGACCGGGAGCTGGTGGTGCGGTCGCTCACCGAGGCGCGGGCGGAGGCGGTCATTCACTTCGCCGCCCACGCGCTCGTGGGCGAGTCCATGCAGAATCCCGGGAAGTATTTCCGCAACAACGTGGGGCATGGTCTGAACCTCCTCGAAGCCGCCGCCACCGCGCGCGTGCGCAAGTTTGTCTTCAGCTCCACCTGCGCGACCTACGGCGTGCCGGAGAAGATGCCGATGGACGAATCCCTTCCGCAGCGGCCGGTGAACCCCTACGGCGAGTCCAAGCTGATGTTCGAGACGATGCTCAAGTGGTATCAGCAACTACACGGCCTGGAGTTCGTCGCCTTCCGCTACTTCAACGCGGCGGGGGCCAGCAAGAAGTTCGGCGAGCACCACCGCATCGAGACGCATCTCATCCCGAACGTGCTCAAGGTCGCCCTCGGCCAGCGCGAACAGTGCGAAATCTTCGGCACCGACTACCCGACGCCCGACGGCACCTGCATCCGCGACTACATCCACATCGTTGACCTGGCGCAGGCGCACATCCTGGCGCTCGCACCGGGCAAGGCGGGGTTCTTCAACCTCGGCAACGGCTCGGGCTACTCGGTGCGCGAGGTCATCCAGACCTGCGAACGCCTCTCCGGTCGCCCCATCAAGTCTATCGAGCAGCCGCGCCGCCCCGGCGACCCGCCCCGGCTCGTGGCCGCCGCCAGCAAGGCGCTCAACGAACTGGGCTGGCAGCCGAAGTTCCCCAAGCTGGAAGACATCGTCGCCACCGCCTGGGACTGGCACAAGCGCCACCCAGCAGGCTATCGGGACTGAAGGTAGAAATGCGCAATGGGGAATGGCAAATGCGGCTTGCTGACCGCTGATAGCTGACCGCTGTCCGCCGCATTCTTGCTCGCCACGCACGCCGCCGTTCCGTAGAACCAGCGCCACTCAACTGCATCCACCATGAGCCACACCAACAACTATATTGAGTCGCGTGAACCGGGGGAACAACTCGACATCAGCACCCTCGTCAACTACATCGTCCGTGACGCCGTGGAGGGCGGCGCGAGCGACATCCACTTCGAGCCGTGGGAAGAGTCCATGGCCGTGCGCATCCGCGTTACCGGCCAACTCATCGAGATGGTCCACCTGCCCAGCGACCTGAAGGACAAAGTCGCCGGGCGGTTCAAGGTCATGGCCAGCCTCGCCTCCCACGTGACCGGCCTGCCGCAGGACGGCAAGGTCAACATGGGCGCGGAGTTCAACAACGTGCAGCTCCGCGTCTCCATCTTCCCCACCGTGCTCGGCGAGAAGGTCGTCTGCCGTATCTTCGACCCCAGCACACGGTCCTTCGACATTGACCGGCTCGGCCTCGACCCGGAGACCAAGGAGAAGTTCATCAACCTCGTCAACAAGCCCAACGGCCTCATCCTCCTTACCGGCCCCACCGGTTCCGGCAAGACCACCGCCATCTACTGCGCGCTGCACTACCTCCTCCAGAAGCACGGCACCGCCGTCAGCATCGCGTCGGTCGAGGACCCGGTTGAGGTGCCCATCCCGACCGTGAGCCAGGCACAGTTGAACCCCGCGATGGACTTCACCTTCGCCGGTGCGCTGCGCTCCCTCATGCGGCAAGACCCGCAGATCATCATGGTCGGCGAGATTCGCGACCCGGAGACGGCGGGCATCGCCGTGCAGGCCGGCCTCACCGGGCATCTGGTCATCAGCACCGTCCACAGCGGCACCACCGCCGGCGTCTTCGCCCGCCTCATCAACATGGGCATCGAACCCTTCCTCCTCTCCTCGAGCATCCTCGGGGTGATGGGCGTGCGGCTCGTGCGGAAGAACTGCACCTTCTGCGCCATGCCCTACGAGCCCGAGGCCGCGCTGCTGCGCTCGCTCACGGCGGAGGAGATTGAAAACGCCTCGTTCCGCAAAGGCTCAGGCTGCCCCGAGTGCAAGGAGACCGGCTACAGCGGGCGCTTCTCCATCACCGAGCTGCTCGAAGTCAGCGAGCCTGTCCGCGACGCCGTCATGGAGAAGCGGGCCACGCGCTACATCCAGCAAATCGCTTCCGAACACGGCATGCGCACGCTCTGGCAAAACGGCCTCGCCCGCGCCCTGGCCGGCGACACCACGCTGGAGGAAGTCACCCGCAAGGTGGCGTCGGATCAGATTTGAGTGGGAGCAAACCGTGCTCCTGCACCTCCTCCTCGCCGCGCTCGCGCTCCTGAGCCTCGCCATCACGCTTTGGCAATGGTTGGCCGCGCGGCGCTTCCCGCTACATCAGCGCGCGGCGGACATTTCGTTCGCCCCCGGCGTCACACTGCTAAAGCCGCTCAAGGGCCTCGACCCCGAGACTCGCGGCTGCTTGGAGAGCTGGTTCCAGCAAGACTATCGCGGCCCGGTGCAACTCCTCTTTGGCGTCGCCGCGGCGGAAGACCCGGTCTGCGAAGTCGTCCGCAAACTCATCGCCGAGCACCCGCAGGCCAATGCCCAGCTCGTCCTCTGCCCGGAGCAGCTCGGCCCGAACGCCAAAGTCTCCACGCTCGTCCACCTCGAACGCCTCGCGCAGCACGACCACTTCGTCGTGAGCGACGCCGACACGCGCGTGCCGCCGGACTTCCTCGCGCAAGTCCTCCAGCCGCTCCGCGACCCGCAGGCCGGTCTCGTGAACTGTTTCTACGCGCTCACCAACCCGACCACGCTCGCCATGCAGTGGGAGGCCGTGGCCGTGAACGCCGACTTCTGGAGCCAGGTGCTCCAGTCCCGCACGCTCAAGCCGCTCGACTTCGCGCTCGGCGCGGTGATGGCGACGCGCCGGCAGCAGCTCAACGAAATCGGCGGCTTCCGCGCGCTCGTGGACTACCTCGCCGACGACTACCAGCTCGGGAACCAAATCGCGAAGCGCGGCTACCGCATCGAGCTGTGCCCCGTGGTCGTCGAGTGCCGCGAGCGGGAGCAAGGCTGGCGCGAAGTCTGGGCGCATCAACTCCGCTGGGCGCGCACCATCCGCGTCTGCCAGCCCGTGCCGTATTTTTTTAGCATCCTGAGCAATGCGACGGTGTGGCCGCTGGTCTGGCTCGTTGTCAGCCAAATACAGCTCCACTCGTGCTTCCCGTATACAGACACCACTCAAACAAGGGCAGCGGGCTATGTAGCCTTAACGACTTTGATGCTGTTCATGTTTGGATTGGCCCTCCGCTCCGAGTCTAGCCGCGAACTATTCAAGTTGGTGACGAAGTCGAAAGTGCCGCCCGGTTGGGATGGTTCAATGGTGCTCAAAGACCTCCTCCAAGTCCCCATCTGGGCGCTGGCCTTCCTCGGCAACACTGTCGTCTGGCGCGGCCAGCGGCTCCGCGTCCTCCCCGGCGGCAAGCTCGTCCCCATCGCGCCCATAGCGAGAGCATCCGCCCCCAATTCTTAGCCACGGATGAAACACGGATGAAACACGGACGGTGCCGAACGCCAAGCGACTGTTTTCATCCGTGTTCCGGCCGTGTTTCATCCGTGGCTAAAAATCAGGTTCCTCCAAGCGGCAAGCTTGCCCGGCTCCTGCCGGTTCCCTAGCTTCGCCTCACCTTGAAAAAGACCTCGCGCCCCGAGATTCCGCGCAAGGCGGTTTATCGCCTTTCCATCTACCTGCGCTGCCTGCTGCGCTTGAAGGAGAACGGCCTGCCCACCATCTCCAGCGAGGCGCTCGCCCGCGCGGCGGGGGTAAAGTCCACGCAGTTGCGCAAGGACCTCGCCTACTTCGGCACCTTCGGCACGCGCGGCTTGGGCTACGACGTAGAACAGTTGGCCGGGATGATTTCCGACGTGCTGGGCACCAGCCGGCTGCAACCCGTCGTGCTCGTGGGCGTGGGCAATCTCGGCGCTGCCCTGCTCGCGTATCAAGGCTTCGGCCCCGAGGGCTTCGAGGTCGTCGCCGCCTTCGACGCCGAACCGCTGAAGGCCCGCGCCCGCACGCCCTTTCCCCGCATCCTGCCGATGGCCGACTTGGCCCGCGTCATCCGCGAGCGCGGCGTGCGGATGGCCATCCTCACCGTGCCTGTCACTGCCGCGCAGGTGGTGGCGAACCTGCTCGTGGACGCCGGCATCGTCGGCATCCTGAACTTCGCCCCCATCGTGCTCCAAGTGCCCGAGGACGTGACGGTGAACGGCGTGAACCTCGCCATCGAGCTGGAGAACTTGAGCTATTTCATCCAAGGGTGAAGCGGCCTCAGGGGTATCCCTCCGTTGCACTTGTCCGGCGACTCGCGCATGGTTCCACGCAACGACAACCCAAGTGCCACCATGCTGCCGCTCCGCCCTTCCCGCCGCCGCCTGCACACGTTCACGCGCCTGGCCAGCCTGACCTTCTTCTGCGCCGCGCGCCTGCTCGGCGCGCCCGCGCCCCAGCTCACGCCGCAGCAGACCGAGTTCTTCGAGAAGAAAGTCCGGCCCGTGCTGGTGAAGGATTGTTACAAGTGCCACTCCGCCGAGGGCGGCCGCGTCAAGGGCGGCCTCCGCGTGGACACGCGCGACGGTCTGCTCAAGGGCGGCGATTCCGGCCCCGCCATCATCCCGGGCAACCCCGACCGCAGCCCGCTCATCCGCGCCATCCGCTACCGCGACTCGAACCTCCAGATGCCGCCGGACGACAAGAAACTCCCCGCCGCACAAATCGCCGACCTCGAAGCCTGGGTCCGCATGGGCGCGCCCGACCCGCGTGCGGACGCTCCGAACAAATACGGCGCGGCCCTCACCGACCCGAAGCAACACTGGAGCTTCCAACCCATCTTCAAGCCCATCATCCCGGATTTCCGCAAGGACTGGGCACCGCTCGCCCGGAACGCCATTGACCACTACGTCTTCGCCACCTTGGAGGCGAAGCAACTCACGCCCTCGCCGCGCGCGGACAAGGTCACGCTCATCCGCCGCGCCACCTTCAACCTCACCGGCCTCCCGCCCACGCTCGCCGAGGTGGACGCCTTCCTCGCGGACGAATCGCCGCAAGCCTTCGAGAAAATCATAGACCGTCTGCTTGCCTCCCCGCGTTACGGCGAGCGCTGGGGCCGCCACTGGCTGGATGTTGCGCGCTACGGCGACACGACGGGCCGCCGCAACAACAACAACCGCGGCGAGACGCGTTACCTCCACTCGCACACCTACCGCGACTGGGTCATCCAGTCCTTCAACGACGACCGTCCCTTCGACCAGTTCGCCAAACTTCAAATCGCAGCGGACCGCCTCGTCGGCGAGGAGGAGTCCAAAGTCCAAAGTCCGAAGACCAAAGCCGTCGATGCTCAACCCCAGACGCCAGACGCCAGACCCCATCCCCCCTCCCGCACCGACCTAGCCGCCTTGGGTTTCATCACCCTCGGCCCGCGCCTGAACAACAACGCCGATGACCTCATCGACGACCGCATCGACGTGGTGACGAAGGGCTTCCTCGCGTTGTCGGTGACCTGCGCGCGCTGCCACGACCACAAGTTCGACCCGATCCCGACGCTGGATTACTACGCGCTGCACGGCGTCTTCTCGAGCAGCACAGAGCCGCGCGAGGGCGTGGAGCTGCCCACCAACAAGGACACGCCGGAGTTCCGGGAATACCAGAAGGCGCTCACCGAGGCGGAAGACGCGCTGAAGAAGTTCGAGGACGGCCTGCGTGGTCGCGCCCGCTCCGAGCTGGTCTTCCGCATCAGCGACTATTTCAAGGCGCTCGCCGACTTCAGCCACCCGACGAACACCGCGTCGCTCAATCAGTTCATGACGCGGCGCAACCTGTTGCCCGCCGTTGCCGCCGGCTGGAAGGACGCGCTGGACAAGGCTAAGACCGCGCCCCATCCCGTGCTCTCCGTGTGGCACGAGTTTGCCGCGTTGCCGGCGACGAACTTTCTCAAAGCCGCCACGCCCATCGCGCTTCGCCTGCGGGCCGGCAACGAGCCAACCAACGTCGTGAATCCACTCGTCGCCCGCGCGCTCGGCTCGCCGCCCGGCTCCATCGCCGTCGTCGCGACGAACCTCGCTCGCCTCTTCAACGACGCGAACTCGCGCTGGTCACAACTCGCGGGTCAGCACGCCCTCCGCGCCCGTTCCGGCTCCACGAACCTCCCTCCCGCGCCCACCACCCTGCCCGACGCCGCGCAGGAGGAAATCCGCCGCGTCCTCTACGACCCCGCCTCGCCGGCGTATCTCTTCACCGACGAGAAGGTCGAGGCCTCGCTCACGCGCCTCCGTAACATGGGCGACGTCCGCACCCGCCAGCAGGAACTCGCGCGCACCGTGGACAACCTCCGCACCGGCCACCCCGGCGCGCCGCCCCGCGCCGTCGTCCTCAACGACTCTCCGCAGCCGCGCGACAGCTACGTCTTCATCAAGGGCAACCGCGGCAGCCGCGGCCCGAACGCGCCCCGGCAGTTCCTCCAAATTCTCTCGGACGACAACCGCCAGCCCTTCCGCGACGGCAGTGGCCGCTTGGAACTCGCGAAGGAAATTGCCTCGCCCGACAACCCACTCACCGCGCGCGTCATGGTGAACCGCGTCTGGCTCCACCAGTTCGGCGAGGGCCTCGTGCGGACGCCCAACGACTTCGGCCTCCGCTCCGAGCCGCCCACGCACCCGGAGTTGCTCGACTACCTCGCGTGGCAGTTCATGGAGCAAGGCTGGTCGGTGAAGAAGTTGCAGAAGCAAATCATGCTCTCGCACACGTGGCAGCAGAGCAGCGAGGACAACCCGCGCTTCGCTCAGTTGGACCCGGAGAACCGGTGGCTCTGGCAGCAGCACCGGCGGCGGCTGGAGTTCGAGGCGCTGCGCGACACCATCCTGCACATCGGCGGCAAGCTGGACTTCAAGATGGGCGGTCCCGCCGAGCCGCTCGACCGCCCCGACCGCGAGGGCGAATACTCCGACCGCCGCAGCGTGTATGGCCTCGTAGACCGCGCGAGCCTCCCGAACATGTTTGGCGCTTTCGACTTTGCGAACCCTGACCTCAGCACCGGCCAGCGCAACAACACCATCGTCCCACAGCAAGCACTCTTCATGATGAACAGCCCGCTCGTCATCGAGCAGGCTCGCAACACCGTCCAGCGCGGCGATTTGAAATCCCTCCCCAACGACCTGGAGCGCGTGAAAATGCTCTACCGCCTCATCTACTCGCGCCTGCCCACGGACACGGAACTCAAGCTCGCGCTCAACTACCTCTTCAGTGAGATGTCCGCGCCGCGCGGCCCGCTCCCCGGCCAGCCCCCGTGGGAATACGGCCTCGGCAGCGTGGACAACCGCACCGGGCGCGTCGGCGCGTTCTGGCCGCTGCTCTTCAGCCCGCAATCGCGCTTCTACCAAGCCTCGCCGCGCATCCCGGATTCCCGCGCGGGCAACCTGCACCTCTCCGCCAACGGTGGGCATCCCGGGCTGGCCTACACCCAGTCCGCCATCCGCCGCTGGACGGCGATGGACGAAATGCTCGTGAGCATCGAGGGCACGCTCGCGCACAGCGGCCAGAACAGCGACGGCGTGCAGGGCCAAATCGTCTTCAGTGGAGCCGGCTCGCTCGTCCGTGGCGTGGCGCTGCGCAACGAGGTCACGCTCGCCGTGCCTCGCGTGCGCGTGAGCGCGGGCGACACACTGGACTTCGTCGTGGACGGCCGCGCGGGCGGCGTGAACGACGCGTTCACCTGGACCGCCGTCATCCGGGAACTCGACTCCAAGCAGACCCCACCGACACCTACGGGCAAGGTGTGGAACTCCCAGCGCGACTTCGCCGCCCCGACCAGCGCACGCCGCCTCTACCCGTGGGAGAAGCTCGCCCAAGTGCTGCTGGAGACGAACGAGCTGACGTTTGTGAACTGAAGCGGTGGCCAGGGCGTGTCCTCGTAATATGCATCTTCATGGCTTGGAAACCCTGCTGGCGGACATAGTCACCACCCTGTGGAAAGGAATTGTCGCCATCTGGAAATGGCGCGAAAAGAAAACTCACTTCAGTTCGTTTGCAGACGCGGGAGCCCAACGCCGCGAGCTTGCCTGGGCAACCTTTGTTGCGATCATTGCAACGGCGGTCCTTTTGTCGGGCGTCGGATTACTTTTTATGGGGTGTGGTGGAGCTTTAATTGGATGTTCACACGGCACGAACGATGACATTGGGAACTAAGGCTAAAACGGCGGCTCGTCTCCGTGCTCGTTCGTCTCGCCCATGTCGCTGAAGTCGGTGGCGGGGGCGTGGGGGCGGAGGTTCCATTCCTCGCGCAGCTCCACGGGGATTTCCGCCAGGAAGCGCGAGGGTTGCTGCATGGCGTCGCCGCCACCTTGGATGAAGCGCATGAGCGGGTGGCTCAAGTAGAGTTCGTCCTTCGCGCGCGTGACGGCCACGTAGAAGAGCCGACGTTCCTCCTCCTCGCCTTCCGCCGAGTCCGTGGAGCGCGACGAGGGGAACAATCCGTCGCAGAGCATAATGACGAACACGACGCGGAACTCGAGGCCCTTAGCTTGGTGGATGGACGAGAGGCGAATCTTCTCGTGGTCGTCCTCGCGCGGCTTGTCGTCTTCGGCCTCGACGTTTGTGAGCAACGCGAGCTGGGTGAGGAAGTCCTCGACGGTCGCAAACTGGCGCGAGAAGGCGGCGAGCTGTTCGAGGTCTTCGAGCCGGTTGCGGAAGTTCGGGTAAGTGGCCTTGAGGTAATCCTCGTAGCCGGCTTCGAGCACGAGGCGAATCATGGCGTCGGTCTTCGCGCGGACTTCCGCCGCGCAGAGCTGCGCGATGGTGGCGGTGAACTGCGCCCAGGCGACGGCGGTCTTCTTTGGCACGGCAGAGCCGCAGCGGGCCAAGGCCGTGGGAAGGTTCTGGGTTCTGAGTTCTGAGTTCTGGGTTTCGCGTGGTTCGGACGCCGGTGTTAACTCAGAACTCTGAACTCGGAACTCAGAACTAAACCGCTGCCACAGCTTGTCCGCGCTCTTCCCGCCCACGCCGGGCATCATGCGCACGAGTCGCTTGAAACTGATTTCATCGTGCGGGTTGTGAACGAGCTTGAGGTAGGCGGCCACGTCCTTCACGTGGGCTTGCTCGAAGAAGCGGATGCCGCTGGTGATGCTGAAGGGGATGTTGCGGCGGGTCAGCTCGAACTGGAGTTCCAGCGCGTGGAAGTGCGAACGGTAGAGCACGGCCATCTCGTTCAGCGGGATGCACTCGTCGCGAAGCTCCAGCGCGCGCTGGGCGACGAACGAGGCTTGCTCACTCGCGTCCATGCACGCGACCACGACGGGCTTCATGCCGGACGGGCGCGCGGGGGCCAACTCCTTCTGGAACTGATGGATGTTCGGGGCAATGGCGGCGTTGGCGAAGGCGAGGATCTCGGGCGTGCTGCGGTAGTTGACCTCGATTTTGAAGGTCTGGCAGCCGTAGTAGCGCTGCGGGAACTCGATGATGTTTTTGAAGTTCGCCCCGCGCCACGCGTAGATGCTTTGCGCGTCGTCGCCCACGACCATGACGTTCTTGTGGACGGCGGCGAGGCGGTCAATGAGTTCGCCCTGGAGCGAGTTCGTGTCCTGATACTCGTCCACGAGGATGAACTGGAAGCGGCGCTGGTAGAAGTCGCGCAGGTCGGGGAACTCCTTGAGCACGCGCAGCCACTGAGTCAGCAGGTCATCGAAGTCCATCCCGTTCGTGGCTTGCTTGCGCGCGAGGTAGCTGGCGGCGATGTCCGCAATCTTGTCGGTCAGCGGGGCGAAGTGGTCGTAATCTCGCGCCAGCGTCTCGGCGATGGAGCGGCCGGTGTTCAGCGCCATCGAGAAGATGTCGCCGAGCACGTCCGGCTTCGGGAACCGCGTCTCCTTCACGTCAATGCCGGACTCGTCCACGCAGGCTTGGAGCAGGTCCTTGGCGTCCTCGCGGTCGAGGATGGTGAAGTCCGGTCGCCAACCCAGCACGGCGGCGTGCTTGCGGAGGATACGATTGCCGACGGAGTGGAAGGTGCCGCCCCAGAGATTCGAGACGTCGTTGCCCAGCAGGTCGGAGACGCGGCGCATCATTTCCTTCGCGGCCTTGTTAGTGAAGGTCAGCAGCAGGATGCGGTCGGGGGCGATGCCGTGCTCGATGAGCCACGCGACGCGGTAGGTGAGCGTGCGGGTCTTGCCCGCGCCCGCGCCCGCGATGACGAGCGCCGGGCCCGGTGCGGCGGTGACGGCGGCGTGTTGCTGGGCGTTGAGCTCACGCGCGTAGTCAATCTGCAACTCGGCGGGAGCAGCGAAGCGGTTGAGCTGGTAGTCACGCGACACGGCGGGGATTCAACGGGCTGGGAACGAACGGGAGAAGGAAAAAGGCGCGTTGCCTGCGCGAAGCGTAAGACCTAACACCAATGCGTAACCGCGAAGGGGCTACTTGACGACGACCACGGCCGGTTGCGCCGCGAGTCGCTTCGACCGCTCGATGTTCGCCTCGATGGCCGCGAGGTAGGCGTTCGGGCCGTCGGGATACGGGTCGCTGAGGAAGCGGAAGTTGCCCTGGAAATCCTTTTCGATTTTGGGCCGCACGTATTTTTCCCAGAACATCGGCGTCATTTTCAGCAAGTGCTCGGCGCTCTCGAACATGGTCTTGGTGCCACTGTAGCGCGCCGACTCCGCGAACTCGGCGAAGAGGATGGGCAGCTTGTCCACGTAGTCCGCCGCCGCCATCTGGCCCAGCAGGTCTGCCGTGCCGATACAGAAACCCAGAGTGCGCTCGACCTCGCCCTGGAACGGGATGGCCTCGAGCTTCACGTTGACGCCCGTGCAGCGAATCATGCGCAAGACGATGCCGGCGTCCTCGGTGGAGAACCCCTTTTCGGTGAGGAGTTGCTGGGCGAAGTTCGCGCTGCGGCTGACGTGGATGAGGGTGTATTTCGCACCGGTTCCTTCGTTGTCACCACGCACTTTCAGATAGCCGGTGTCGTGGAGGAGGATGGCGAGCAGGCCGAGTTCAAACATCCGCTGAGGCACGGCTGGCGTGGCTCCGGCGCGCTGACGACCCTGAAGAATCTGGGCGTAACACAAGGTGCCTTGCAGCGTGTGCTCCAAGTCGTGATACAGCGCATCAACCGGCTGGTAATCCCGGTAGCGCCCCTCGAAAGCCTCAAACGCCCACCCGAACAGCTTGCCAACGAAATCCCGCTCCCGGCGACTAAACATCTCGCCGTGAATGGAGGCGACGGCGGCCTGAACTGCCGACGCGCTTTTCGTGTCCGCAATGGGGAACATCGGTGACGAACTTAGGTAGGCTGAACGGGCGATGCACGCCCTTTTTTGGGACCGGGGCCGCGCGTCCGCCGCTGGCGCACTCAGTATTTGGCCGTCGCCCCGGTGGGCTTCAGGTTCAAGGCGGCGGTGTTCTCCTTCGCCTTCGCCAGCATCATGCCTAACTCGCTTGCCACGGCGATGAACTGAAAGCCTTCCGCGGCGCGGCGCTTGGCGGACTCCACGTCGGGCACATGGATGCCGGAGGCGATGCCGTATTTCTTCGCGGTCTCGCGCACAGCCTTGAGCGCGTCCACGAACGGCGCGTAGTCGCTGTCGAAGGACGGCTTCTGGCCCATGCTCTTGTGCAGGTCGTTCGGCCCGATGAACACGCCGTCAATGCCCGGCACGCTGAGGATGGCGTCGAGGTTCTTCACGCCCTCCACGTGCTCAATCATGACGATGAGCAGGATTTCGTCGTTGGCCTTCTCGTAGTAAGTGGCGGGGTCGGTGCCGAAGTTCGGCGCGTGGAGCTGACCGCCCACGGAGCGGTTGCCGATTGGGTGATAGCGCGTGTGCTGAACGGCGGCCTCGCACTCGGCGCGGGAGTTGACCATCGGGACGACGACGCCCCACGCGCCGATGTCCAGGACGCGCTTGATGTTCTCGCCGGTGTTCCAGGCGATGCGCACGAGCGGCGCGGCCCCGCCGGCAGTGATGGCCATGAAGCTGTTCGCCATGGTCTCGAAGTTGTAGGCCGAGTGCTCCATGTCGCACGTGAGCCAGTCGAAACCCAAGCCGGACATGAGGCGGGCGGCAGCGGGGTCGGGCAGCGCGAGCCAGGTGCCGAAGCTGACTTCACCGCGTTTGAGTTTGGCGCGAACGTGATTGGTTTTCATGTCCGCGAATGGCACGCGAAGGGGCGGGGATTTGCGAGCGGATTTTTCCCAGCCCGAGCAGGACGGGCGTAACGGGCGCAAAGGCAGAAACAAGGATTCCCGTCCGCTTACGGCTCAAAGAAGGAGTGAAAGCCCTTCGCCCGCAGCCCTTGCTTCAACTCCTCGTCCCCGGACCACAATCGGCACTTCAGGTGCAGAGCGAGCGCGATGAAAGCGATGTCCTTCGCGTCCGTCTCGCGACAGAGGCGACGGGCTTCCATCCAGGTGCCCATTGGAATCGCCGCCTCGTCCACGAACTCCACCCGAGTCAGCAAGGCGTTGAGGAACTCCAGCAGTTCTTCCTCCGGGAGCTCCGTGGCGCGGACGATGCGCTCCTTGTGCTTGAACAGCTCGACGAAGAGAAATCGTGGGCAGAGCAGGCGCAGGCCCGGCTCGGTCAGGAGAAGTTCGCGCAGCCGGGCGCGACGGCTCACTAGCGCGGAGAACACGAGGTTCGTGTCGATGACGACGGCGTCATTCACGGGCCTCGGGGACGAAGCGGGCCTTGTTCAGCTCCCACCAGCCGGCATTGATGTCGGCGGCGAGCTGGCGGGCACCGGCATCGGTCAGCTTGCTCCGCCGGGCAACCACCTCGGCCCGCAGCCAGTTGACCATGAGGCCGACTTCCTCCGGCAGCATCCCGTCGGTCGGGATGGTCAGGCGGATTTCGTGCTGGTCGGCTTCGACGGCTAACATAGCAGGAGAGTCGCTTGGCCTGCGGAAAATTCAAGCCCTCCCATCACTCGCCTAGTCCGCGCCTAATCGAATCCATCCGGCCTTCCAGAAGAAAAACTCTACCCAACAGTCCTCACTGTGATAAACCTACGGCCAAGCAAAAGGAACCGACACCATGAAACTCATGCGCCTTCTCCGATCGTCCCTCGCCCTCTGCTTCCTGGCTGGGGCGATTCACCTGCACGCGGCCACCTACCAGTTCCCCGAACTCGTCCGGGTCGTTGGTGCGGACAACAAGCACATCGTTGGCGCGGTGAAGAGCGAAACCGGCGAGAGCCTCGGCGTCCTCGACCTGAAGACTGGACAGACCCTGACCTACGCCAAGGCCAGCATCCGAACCTTGGGCCGGCGGCTGTCCGACCGTGAAGCCGCCCAAGCCTGCGGCTCCGCCCGACTGCTCGCGTGGAAAATCCAGCAAGTCCTCCCTCAAAACCAAATCGTGGGCAAAGTCGCCTCCCTCGACCAAGGCACCATCTACACCACGCTCAACGCCAAAATGGGCATCTCCAAGGACGAGGCCCTGAGCGTTTATCGCGTCAGCAAGGAGATTCGCGACCCTGACACCGGGCAGGTCTTGGACCGCGAGCGGCGGAAGATTGCCAAACTCGTTGTGACCGACGTGGGCGAGCGCCTTGTGAAAGCCAAGACCGCTGATGACTTGGAAATTGAGATTCGCGTGGGCGATGAAGTTGAGCCGGTGAAGCAAAGCCGGGCCGTTGCCATTCTGCCGGCCACGGACCTGGCGGGCAATGTGCGCGCTTCAGGCAAACGCTTCAGCGAGGAGTTGGTGAGTTCCCTGACCGAGCTGGGTGTGGCCGTCGTGGAGCGCAGCCAGTTGGACCGGGTCCGAGGGGAGTTGGCTTTGCAGCAAGGGGCGGCGTTTGATGGGGACACCGCGCGGCAGTTGGGCAAGCTGGTTGGGGCCTTCGCCGTGCTCACCGGCACCATCAGCGATGACTGGGTGACGACGCAGAACACTATGCTGCGACTCGTGAAAGTGGAGACAGGTGAGGTGATTTTCGGGGCAGCGTTTACAACTCAGGGACAGGCCACTTCAACGACGGTGATTGGTTCCCCGACGAGCAATGCCGAAGTCGTTCTTGCTCAAGCAAGCGCTGGGATGTCGCCAATTTTCACCTTCTTCACAAGTGGGAATGCTGGGCAACGAACGTCAGCCTTGAAAATCACGAACAAAGGCGCGACCCCAACCGCCAGTCACCTTGGACAGGCTGGAAAAGCCTATTCCTTCGATGGCTCCAGCTACATCAAAGTCGATTACATCGGGGCTTTCTCGAGTCCTGAAAAAACCGTTACGCTCTGGGCAAAAGCCGACCCGCGAAGCCGAGGCCGATTCTTCCCAACGGTTGTCAACTGGCGAGCTGCCGGCAATGGTTATCAGGTTCAGATTTGGGACCAGAAAGGCAAATATCATTGGGGCTTCGGCACGCGAGCTGACCCGCAAGAATGGGGTGGGATTGAAGCAGGCGCTCCGGTTATGAATAATCAATGGCAGCACATTGCTTGTGTTGTGGGGCTTCAGACCGTGAGCCTGTATATTGATGGTCGGCATGTCCAATCAAAGGCGAGAACGGCAATCACAGAGCCAAAGGAAGTGCCCATCATCCTCGGTGCTGGTGGAGACTTCGGGGGCGAAGGCTCTCTCAAGCACCACTTCGTTGGCGTTCTGGAGGACGTCAGACTTTATGACCGCGCGCTATCCGCCGCCGAAGTGGCCAAAATTTATTCCCAGCGTCCGTAAATTCCCCTCACCGAGATGCCCCGTCCTTGCCGACCTGTAAGAGAGTCGTAAAAAAGCTCGTGAAGCCGGCCAAAATCGCGCCGCCCAAGTTCCCCAAAATGCTGTCTCGGGTTGCCGCCATGGTCAGTAAACACCTAGCTGTCTCAGTGAAACAACTTATCGTCGGTGCCTGAGCGGCCGTTGTGGCGCCTCGTTTGCCGTATCGTCGTTTTCTCTTTGTGGTGTCTGTTTGCTTGCTTCCCTTTTGGCTTCTCCGCTTCGAGTTGAGTTTGCTCATGCTGTAGCAAAGCCTGATGATTTTTTGCTAAAATGTCGAGCCTCAACCTGGCTGTTTTCTTAGTTTTTATTAGGCAATTAAGAAATTTTCGCCGGCAAGCGGAACGCTCAATGCAGGCCAAGCAGAGTGAAAAGCCAAGTTCACTTCAAACGCGCATTGAACCCCGCCTGCTCGAAATGGTGGTCACCCGTCAGCGCGTCGTGCAGCCCTTCACGCTCCATCACGACGAAAGAGATGCAGTCGGTGAGCGACCAGTCCTTGTCGGAGCGCTCGCGCATCCGCGCCAGCCCGGCGTCGAACAGTTCAGTTGAGAGCGGGGTGATGCGCACATGCGGACTCGACCGCATGCCATCCACCAACAGCAGGAAGTCAGCATGGTCGTCCGCGCGGGCACAGGCATTGCCGAATTCCAGCAGGATAAACTCCGTGGTGATGAGGAGCGCGGTGCGGCGGGAAGCGGAGAGAGCCTTCCGGTGCGCCGGATCGTGGCTGCTCAACAGCGCGAGGAAATACGACGTGTCGGCGAAGGCGCGGCTCACGGTTTCTTTGGCTCACCACTGACGTAGTGGCCGTGATTGAGCGCGTAGTCCTTGGGCCAGTGGGGTCGAGGCTTGGTGAGCTTGAGCACCGCTTGGATGAAAGGGTCGTTCTCAGGAATCGAATCCAGCGGCTCGACCTTCACCTCGGCGCCCTCCGGCAAGTTGACTTCGGGTGGAAGGACCACCACGCCGTTCTTAACTTTGCCGGTGAAGCTCATGGCAAATGTCTCGCCCAAGCAGCGCGCGAAGGCAAGTTCACTTCACCTGCGCCCGCAACGCCGCGGACTGGAACACATCGCCATTCACCACGTGCGTCGGCTTCTTGCCGTGCATCAGGTCCACGATGGCTTGCGCGGCGGCGAGGCTCACGCGCTCGCCGGTCTCGCGG
Source organism: Verrucomicrobiota bacterium (assembly GCA_039796295.1). Lineage (GTDB taxonomy): Bacteria > Verrucomicrobiota > Verrucomicrobiia > Limisphaerales > SXTU01 > SXTU01. The sequence goes on along the minus strand of JBDKJY010000005.1, from coordinate 88,802 downwards.
CCGTTGAAGGCCTGATGCGGCGTGAGGAGGATGTTCGGGCAACGGCGCAAGGGGTGGTCGTTGGGCAATGGCTCGGCGGTGAAGGCGTCCACGGCGGCGCCGGCGATGGTCTTCTGCTCCAGCGCGCGGACCAGCGCGGCCTCGTCCACGAGCGCGCCGCGCGCGGTGTTGATGAGGTAGCTGCTCGGCTTCATCTGCTTGAACTGCGCTTCGCCGATGAGGCCGCGGTTCTGCGGCGTGAGCGCGCAGTTGAGGGAGACGAAGTCGCTCTTGGCCAGCAGTTCTTCGAGGGAAACGAACTTCACCCCGAGCGCCTCGGCGTGCGGGTTCGGCGCGATGTCGTGGCCGAGGATTTGCATGTTGAAACCCGCCGCGCGCTTCGCCACGGCTTGGCCAATGCGCCCGCAGCCGATAATGCCCAGTGTCTTGTTCGACACGTCATGGCCCCAGGCGACGGACCAACGGTTGTCACGCATGACGACGTGCCCCTCGTGGACGCGGCGCGCGAGCGCGAAGAGCAGCGCCCACGTGTAGTCGGCCACTGCGCCGTCGAGCATGCCCGGCGTGAAGGCGACCACGATGCCCAGCCGCGTGGCCGTGGCGATGTCGATGGAGTCGTAGCCCACGCCCCAGCGCGAGAGGCACTTGATGCCGGCGGCGTTGGCGTGCTGGAGGACGGCGGGCGTATATTTGTCCGCGCTGCACAGCGTGGCGTCGCAGCCGGCCATGTAGGCCTGGACGTCGTCGGCGCTGAGCGGGCCGAACTTGGGCGCGAGGACGACTTCGCAGCCGGCGTCACGCAGGAGTTGATAAGCGGGTTGGCCGACTTCTTCAGCGGCCCGAGCGGTAATCAGAACTTTCCATGACATAGGGGCGGGAGTGTGGCGAGGCGGGCTCCAGCGTGCAAGCGCGCCGCTTCCTTCCGACTCCGAATTCCTGGTCGTTGAAATGGATTAAACACGAAGAACGCAAGGAGACGCAAAGAGGTGCCATTGCGAGGAATCGGGGGAAGGGGGATTTCTCCAAGTCCCGACTGGGGTGCGGTGAATCCCATGCTCCTTCCGCATCCGTCCTCGCAACTTTTCCGGCGCGCTGGTTAAGTATCGCGCAGTCACATGGCGCAATTCAGCTACCAGGCCCGCAAGCGTTCCGGCGAGATCGTCCGCGGCATTCTCGAAGTCACCGACCGCAGCGCGGCGCTGGCCCAGATTGATCGCATGGGGTTGTTTCCTGTCGCCGTCGAGGCGGCCCGGGGCGGGGCGGCGGCCACGCCGGGCAAGGCGGCGGCTTCCATTTCACTCACCCGATTTCTCCCGCCCGCGTTGCGCGAGATCGCGCAGCGCCCCCGGCAGCCGAAAATGCAGGAACTCGCCACCTTCACGCAGCAGTTCGCCAACCTGCTCAAGGCCGGTATGCCACTGACCACGGCGTTGAACAGCATGACTTACCTCGGCTCCAAGGGCATCCCCCCCGAGGTCAGCAAGCAGCTCCGGCAGGACGTGACCGAGGGTCGCAGCTTGTCCGATGCGATGGCCAAGCAGCCGGTCATCTTCACAAACATGTATGTGAACATGGTCCGAGCGGGCGAGCAGAGCGGCTCGCTCCAGGAGGTGCTGCGGCGGCTGGCGGAGCACTTCGAGCGCTTCGCCGAGGTGCGGTCGAAGGTGCAGTCCGCGCTGATCTACCCGGTGATCGTCATGCTGACGGGCCTCGCGATGGTGGTGGTGTTCATCGTCTTTATCCTGCCGACGTTCCTCTCGCTCTTCGCGGGCATGAAGGCGGAGTTGCCGGCCTCGACGCAGTTGCTCATTGGCATCAGCAACTTCCTCCGCAACCCGCTTTACCTGCTCACGATGGCGATCGTCGCGGTTGCGGCGAGCATCGTGTTCATCCGCTTTCGCACCAGCGAGCTGGGGCGGCGGGTGCTGGACCGCTGGAAGCTGAAGCTGCCGCTCTTTGGCAACGTGATGCGGCTCTACCTCTTCGGGCAGTTCGCGCGCACGCTGGGGACGCTGATGCAGAACGGCGTCTCGGTCCTGACCGCGCTGAAGATCACCGAACAGGTGTTGCCGAACGTGGTGCTCAAGGAAGCCATCGCCAAGACGCGCGAAGCCGTGACCGACGGTAAAACGCTCGCGCAGCCGCTCGCGCGCAGTCAGGTCTTCCCGCAGCTCATGATTGATCTCATCCGCATCGGCGAGGAGACGGGCGATGTGCCCGGCGCGTTGCGCAGCGTGGCGGAGACTTACGAGAACGACCTGAACGTCACGTTGCGGGTGATGATGAACTTGATCGAGCCGGTGATGATCGTGGGCATCGCGCTGGTGGTGGTGTTCCTGCTCCTGAGCGTGTTGCAGGCGATGTTCACGATCACGTCGAGCATCGGCGAGAGCTTTGGGGGGAAATGATGAAGCCAGGAGCCAGGAGCCAGGAGCCAGGAGCGGTGCCACTTCCGCTAGGGCGAAACTTCGGCGAGCCCCATCACAAGCGCAGCGAGGCGAATGCAGCGAGCATCGCGGTCGCCGGGCCCGCGGGCCGAGATGCTCGCTACGCGCGCGCCTCCTGCGCCGGCAAATGGGGTTCGACGGAGTCTCACCTTACCGGTTTGGGCCGCGCCCGCTCGTGCACGGCGCGCCCTCTTTCACCTTTCACCTTTCACCTTTCACCTGCCTTCACCCTCATCGAGATCATGATCGTGGTGGGCATCATCGCCATCGTCATGGCCATCGCGATCCCCGCCTTCGTCACCGCGCAGAACAAGACGCCGATGCGCAACGCGGTCCAGGGCGTGCTGGAGGCCTGTGCCACGGCCCGCGCCCAAGCCATCCTGCGCGGGAGCATCGTGGAACTGCGCATCCGGCCGCAGGACTACACCTTTGATGTCGCGCCCACCGGCGTGCGCGAGGGGTCCGGTGGCGCGGCGCGGCCTGAACCCAAGGCTGGCGAAGGACACGGGGTCTTCAGCGTGAAGCTCCCGGAGGAAGTGGGCATCGAGGAAGTCGCGGTGAACTTCCAACTGCTCAAAGACGCCGAGGCCATCGCCGTGCGCTTCCATGCGAACGGGACGAGCGACGAATTCACCCTCGTGCTGCGCTCGCTCTACAACGAGCTGCGGAAAATCACCTTGGACCCGGTCACGGGGAAGGCCGACTACGACGTGCTGCGATGAGGCTGCGAGTGACAAGTGACTGGTGGCAGGTGGCGAGTGGCACGACGCGTCCGGCCACCGTGCGCTCGCTGTCCGCTGTCCGCTGTCCGCTGTCCGCTGCTTTCACGCTCCTCGAGGTCATGATCGCCATTGGCATCTTCTTCATGTGCGTGTTCGTGATTCTGGAGCTGGTGTCCACGAACTTGCGGCACATCCAACACCTGCAAAAGCCGACCGTGGACATCGGGAGCCTGGCGTCCGAACTGTCGCTCACGAACAAGCTGGAGGAGGGCGGCGACTCGGGGAACTTTGGCAGCCTTTACCCCGGCGTCTCGTGGTCACGCGAGATCACGATGGTCGGCACCAACGGCTTGTTCCAGGTGGACTTCACCGTGCAGGACGGCTCGGGCGGCGGGCGGTTCCCCGTGCAGAGCCGGCTGTCCATCTTCCTCTACCGGCCGGAGTCCAAGCAGGGCATCACGTTGAAATGAAATGAACCTGACGCGTGCCATGGCGGGAGACAGGCGTCAGGCGACAGGAGTCAGGCGGCTCGGCGTGGCCGCCGCGCGTCCGGCCAGCGCGCGCCGTCTTTCACCTTTCACCTTTCACCTTTCAACCGGGTTTACGCTCATCGAGGTCCTGCTCGCCACGGGCATTCTCGTGCTGGTGATGACGGCGATTTACGCGAGCTGGACCGCCGTGCTGCGGGCGGCGAAGACCGGCAACGCCGCCACGGACGAGGTGCAGCGGATGCGCATCGCGCGGCAGGCGATGGAGCAATCCCTCGCCTCCGCCGTGCTCTACGCGGGCAACCCGCGCTACTACTCCTTCATCGCGGACACGACGGACGAGAAGTTCGCGCTGCTCAGTTTCGTTGCGCACCTGCCGGCGGACTTCCCCGGCGGCGGGATGTTCCCGAACCAGCCGCTGCGCCGCGTGACCTTCGCGGTGGAGCCGGGGACGAACAACGGCCCGCCCGCGCTGGTGTTGCGCCAGACCTCGCTGCTCACACCCACGAACGCGCCCATCGAGGAGTCCTACACGCTCACGCTCTCGCGGAACCTCGCCATCTTCGGCCTGGAGTTCTGGAGCACGAACCTGAACGACTGGGACGTGGAATGGCTGCAAACCAACCAGGTGCCCAAGATGGTGCGCGTGACGCTGGGTTTCGGGGCGCGGCAAGGCGCTCCGCCGGCGGTGGTGGTGAGCAGCGTGATTTCGCCGGGCGGGCAGGGTGTGCCGCGCGAGTTGCAGTCGTTGCAAGGGCCGGGGCTAAGTCCGCTGGGACAACCGATGCAACTCACCCCGACGCCCATACGTAAGCAATGAAGGAACGATGAACTTACGTATCTCACCTCGCGCCGACCGCTCCGGCATCGCGCTCCTCATCGTAATGCTCGTCATCTTGGTGCTAGCGGTGCTGGCGGGCGGGTTCGCCTACTCGGTGAAGGTGGAGACCACGCTGGCGCGCAACGCCTCGCACGACCAGGAGTTCGAGTGGTTGGGCCGCTCGGGCGTGGAGCTGGCGCGGTTCTTCGTCGCGCAGAAGTTCCCGACCGAGCCTTACGACGCGCTCAACCAGAAGTGGGCCGGCGGGCCGCTGGGCACGAACGAGGCGCTCAACAGCGTCTCGCTCACCGGCGTGCAACTCGGCGCGGGCACGTTCAACGTCAAGCTCACCGACTGCGAACGGAAGCTGAACATCAACTTCGCCGCCCCGCTCGTGCTCGGCCAAGCGCTCAAGGCCTGCGGCGTGGACGTGACGGAGGCGGGCCAAATTGCCGATTCGATTCAGGACTGGATTGACCGGGACGACCGGGCGCGCCTGAGCGGGGCGGAGAGCGAGTTTTACCTCAGCCAGACGCCGCCGTATCAGGCGAAGAACGGGCCGCTGGATGACTTGAGCGAGTTGATGCTCATCCGGGGCGTGGTGCCGGACATGTTTTACGGGACGGACCTGAGCCAGATAGACGTGCCGCGCAGCGTGACGGGGCGCGCGCTGGCGGTGACCAAAAACAATGGCCCCATCTACACCAACGCGCTGCGGGACATGTTCACGACCACGTCCAGCGGCCGGGTGAACGTGAACACGGCCTCGGCGTTGGTGCTGCAAGTGGCCCTCGGCGTGGATGTCGCGACCGCGCAAGCCATCATCGCGCGCCGCGCTGGATTGGATGGGCAGGAGGGGACGGAGGACGATTTGCCGTTTCGGCAGCCGGGGGAGTTAAGCTCCGTGGCCGGCATTCCGCCGCAGCTTGCAGCGGCGGTGCAGCAGCGATTTGCCGTCTTCAGCGCGACCTTCGAGGTGGAGGTGGAGGTGGACATCGGCGGGCAGAAGCGGACGCTGGTGGGGCTGATTTACCGCGCCAGTCCACGCGAGGTGCGAACGCTCTACACGCACTGGAAATAGACCGGGGGGATTGGCCGCGAAAGGGCGCAGAGAGCGCAAAGGGAACGAGCAGCTCCGACCAGCCAACGAGTGAACAGCACTTCAGGAGTGCCGATTTCAACGCTTCTTCCTCTGTGTCCTCTGCGCCCTTTCGCAGCTCAAACTCGGGCGCTCAACTGGCCTTCTCCTTCGCTTCCACCGCTGTCGGGCCGAGCACCTTGCGCACGCGGGCGACGAGTTCGGTGGGGCTGAAGGGTTTGACCATGTAGTCCGCCGCGCCAAGTTCCAGGCCGGTGACGACGTCTTTGTCGCGGGCGCGGGCGGTGAGCATGATGACGGGGATGTGCCGGGTGCGGGGGTTTTCCTTGAGGTGGCGGAGCACGCCGAAGCCGTCCATCACCGGCATGAGGCCGTCGAGCAGGATGAGCGCGGGCTGGGTGGGGCCGACGAGGGCCAGGGCCTTCTCGCCATCGGTGGCGTGAACCACCGCGTAGCCCGCCTGCTTGAGCTTGAACTCAATCAGTTGGGCCGTCTGCGGCTCGTCTTCAGCCAGCAAAATGGTGAGCATGGGGCGAAAAACTATGCGGGGGCCACGAGCGGCACAAGCGCGGAAAACCCCGGCGGGAGAAGGCCAGTGGCCGGCACCGCTACTTGCGCAACTGCGCGCGGAGCCACTCGGGGCGGTTCGTGGTGAGGCCGTCCACGCCAGCGGCGACGAGTTTTTGAGCGACCTCGGCGTCGTCCACGGTCCAGACGTAGAATTTGAGGCCGGCGGCGTGGGTCTGCTGGACGAAGGCGTCGTCCAGCGGACCTTTGAAGGCGAGGTTCAGGCCGTCGAGGTGGGCGGACTTGGCTTTGGCAATGAGCGAGCCCGGCGTGGGGGACCAAGCGCCGGTGGCTTTGTCCTGCTTGAACGAGGATAGGAAGAGCACGGGGATTTTCGGGAACAGCTTCTTGGCTTCCACACAAACGGGGTAGCCGAAGCTGATGATGACTAGTTGCGACTCGGGCTTGCCGGAGGCTTTCAGCACGCGGTCCAGCTCGGGCAACACTTCCACGCCACACTTGATTTCGATGACGAGGCGCTTGCCGGCGGGGATGAGGGCGAGAACCTCGTCGAGGCGGGGGAGCTTCTCACCTTTCCACTGCGGGGTTTTCCAAGCGCCAGCGTCGAGGGCGCGGAGGTCAGCGAGGTTGGACTCGGGGATTTTCGCGGCGGTGCCGGTGGTGCGCTTAGTGTCGGCGTCGTGGCAGACAACGATTTTGCCGTCCTTGGTGAGCCAGATGTCCAACTCGACGGCGTCGGCGCGCTGCTGCCAGCCGAGCTTGAAGGCGGCGAGGGTGTTTTCCGGTGCGTCGTGCGACGCGCCGCGATGCGCGATGATGTCCACGGCGTGAGTGTGGGCGGCGAGGGTGAGGGTGGCGAGGAGAAGGAGCAGGTGGGAAAGCGGGCAGGTAGGCAGGTGGGCAGGCGAGTGGGTGGAAGGGGCGCGGCGGATGGTTTTCATGGTTTCACTTTCTCACTTTCCCGCTTTCTCATCTGTTCGCTTGCCCTCGGCTTCCAGGGCGAGTTGCACCAACCGCTCCGCGCCAGCGAAGTAGGCGGCGCGGTTGGCGATGAGGGCGTCGTTGTGGTCGCCGCCGAGTTCGACGAAGGCTTTTGGCTCGCGGGCGGCGGCGAAGTTGCGCTCGCCGTGGTGGAAGCGAATGGTCGTGTCCGCCCGGCTGTGCAGGACGACGACGGGGCACTTGAGGGCGGGCAGGCGACTTTGGGTGTCGTAGCGGATGCGGCTGATGAGCTTCACGGGGAGCCAAGGGAACAGTTCCGCCCCGATGTCCGGGATGCTGGTGAAGGTGCTTTGCAGGGCGAGACCGCCGACGGGTTCGGTGGCCGCGAGGTGGCTGGCGATGCCGCCGCCGAGGGATTCGCCCCAGACAAGGATTTGCTCAGGGACGAAACCGCGCGCACGGAGCCAATGGTAGGCGACCCCGGCGTCGGCGTAGGTGCCCGGTTCGCTAGGCTCGCCGTCGCTAAGGCCATAGCCACGGTAGTCGAAGGTGAGGAGGTTGACGCCGGTGTCCAGGATGGCGCGGTAGTAGCCGGGGCGGGAGGTGAGGTTGCCGCCATTGCCGTGGCAGAAGAGGACGGCGAAGCGGGCGCGGGGCGAGGATTTGTCCGCCGCGAAGAACCACGCGTGGAGACGTTGTCCGTGGGGCGTCTTGAGCCAGATTTCCTCAACGGGGTGGCCCACGTCGTCGGGGGAATATTCCGCGTCGCGGGTCGGATGATAAACTTGGCTGTGCTCGAAGCGGTAAAGCATGAGGGCGATCACCAGCAGGCCCAGCAGGGGGACGAGCCAGCGGCGGGCTTTCTTAACGCGGGCGAGGAGCGGGTGCAAGGCGGGCGAAGGGCGGCTTCCGGCTCGTAATCCTGCTCCGCCCCCCCAGAGGAGCAGGATTAGAATTACGAGTCGGAGAGGACGTTCACTTCGCGGCCAGCGCCTGCTCGACGGCCTTCACAAGTGCCGAGTCATCCGGCTCGGTGCCGGTATCGAAGCGGGCGAGGAGCTTGCCGTCGCGGCCGACGAGAAACTTGCTGAAGTTCCAGGTCACGGGGCCGGGGAGCGGGGAGCCTTTGCCAGTGAGGGCGGCGAAAAGCGGGTGTTGCTCGGGGCCGGCGGCGATGGTGACCTTCGCGAAGAGGGGGAAGGTGACTTTGTAGTTTGTGGTGCAGAACTGCTTGATCTCCGCGGCGCTGCCGGGCTCCTGTGCGCCGAAGTCGTTGCAGGGGAAGCCGAGGACAACGAGGCCGCGCGCGCCGTATTTCTGATGAAGCGCTTCGAGGCCACCGTATTGCGGGGTGGCCCCGCACTGGGAGGCGACGTTGACAAGGAGGAGGACTTTGCCGACGTAGGGTTTGAGGGAGGTTTCCTTGCCCGCGATATCCTTGAGCGGAATATCAGTCAGGGGTTTGGACTGGGCAAAGGTGAACTGGGCGAGGAGGCAGGCGGCGAGCGTGAGCGCGAGTTTCATGAGGGGAAGATAACGCGCCACGGGGAACTGGAAAGCCCGGAGGCGAAGCAGCTACGGGCTGCAACACAGCTGGAGACGACGCGCTGGGCGCGCGCGATGGAGCAAACAGCAACGCGCGGAACCAAGCGCGCCGCCGGTCGTTTGGTAGCCGCCCGTAGTTCAGCTCAACGCGTCGCGGCAGAACTTGATGGCCTTGGCGAGTTCCTTCATGCGGTCCGAGTCGGCGGGCACCTTGTATTCGAACTCGATGGTCGCCTGGATGGGCCACTTGTTGTCGCGGATGAGGCGCAGGACTTCGCCAATCGGCGTGTCGGCCTCGCCGAAGGGCGTGTTCGGGCCGTTGCCCTTCTTGCGGTCCTTGATGTGGACGTGCGTGATGCGCTTGTGATGTTTCTTGATGAACTCGACGGGCGAGCCGTGGTCGCCGGCGACGAAGTGCCCGAGGTCCACGTTGGCCCCGACGTATTCGCCGTGCGCGAAGGCCTTCTCCCAATGGTCCGGTCCGGTGCTGGCGTGGCCGTGCAGCGCGAGGTAAATCTTGTGCTTGTCGGCGAACTTGCCGACGCGCTTGTGGTCGTCGTCCTTGCCAATCTCGGTGGAGATGCCGCGCGCGCCGAGGGCCTTGGCGAGGGTGAAGGCGTAGTCCAGCTCGCTCTCCCCCATCTTGAAAATGCCATCCACCTTGATGACCTCGATGAAGACGCCGGTGGTTTCCCAATGCTTACGGAAGGCGCGGGCCTTCTCCATGTCCACTGTCTCTCGCCAGGTGCGGAGCTGTTTGGCGCTGTCCTCGGCGGCACCGGGGGGAAGGACCTTGTTCTTCGCGCTGGTCAGGTTAGCGGGCGCGCCGAACTGGGCCTCGATGGGCTGGGTGCGCAGCTCGATGGCGCTGAGGTTGAGCTGCACGCAGGTCTTGAGGATGTCATCGGCGGACATGGCGGCGTTGCCGAAACTGTAGGGGGCGTTGATGCCGATGTGGACGCCGCCGACCTTGGAGTTGGGCTTGCCTGCGGGCGCGGCGGCGCGGGCGAAGGGCGTGACGAGGAGCGCTCCGGCGGTGAGCTGGGCGAACTGGCGGCGGTTCAAGGAGTGCATGTGCGGCGGGTGTGTTTGGTTTGCTTTGGCGACTGGCATCGTGCTGACGGGCGGCATCCTTCGTTTCCTTGTCCGCTCGGGCAAGCCTGTTTGTGCAACACCGAACCCGGTTTGAAGATTGCCTTCCCGGTTCGTCGCGACATCCTCCGCGCACGCTATGCACAAACCGCTGTCTCTCCTGTTCACCGTCCTTTGCCTCGCCGGCCCTCTGCGCGCCGCCGATGACTACAAGCCCGGCCCCGACTCGCTGCCGCAACCCGGCGTGCCCAAGGGCGAGCTGGTCAAAGGCACGTTCGAGCAAAGCAAAGTCTTCCCCGGCACAGTGCGCGATTACACCGTCTATCTCCCCGCCCAGCTCGACCGCGCCCAGCCCGCGCCCGTGATGGTGCTCCAGGACGGCGGCGGGTTCAGCGCGCCGGTCGCGTTCGACAACCTGATTCACAAGAAGGAAATCCCCGCGCTGGTCGGCGTGTTCGTCATGCACGGGCGGGTGAAGGCGCCTTCCACCAACGCGCTGGACCGCTTCAACCGCAGCTACGAATACGACGGCCTCGGCGGCGACTACGCGAAGTTCCTCCTCGACGAGTTGCTGCCCTTCATCGAGGCGAAGCACGGCGTGAAGTTGTCCAAGAACGGCACCGACCGCGCCATCGGCGGCGCGAGCAGCGGGGCGATTGCGGCCTTCACGGCAGCGTGGGAACGGCCCGAGGCGTTCACGCGCGTGTTCAGCGCGATTGGCACTTATGTCGGCCTCCGCGGCGGCAATGTTTATCCCACCCTCATCCGTAAGTATGAACCCAAGGCCATCCGCGTGTATCTCCAGGACGGCAGCGCGGACCAGAACATCTACGGCGGCGACTGGTGGAAGGCGAACGAGGAGATGGAGCGCGCGCTCAAGTTCGCCGGCTACGAGGTCGAGCACGCGTGGGGTGACGGCGGCCACAACGGCAAGCACGGCACGGCGATTTTCCCCGACGCGTTGCGCTCCCTCTGGAAGGACTGGCCCGCGCCGCCCAAGGCCGGACTTGGCTCGCCGCAGTTGAAGGAAATCCTCGTGCCCGGCGCGGACTGGCAGCTCGTGGGTGAGGGCTACAAGTTCACCGAAGGCCCGACGGCGAACGCGGCGGGCGAGGTCTTTTACAACGAGGGCCCCAGCAGCACGACCTACAAGGTCGGCCCTGACGGCAAGCCCGTGGTCTTCCTCGCCGACTCGAAGAAGGGCGACGGCCAGCGCTTCGGCCCGGACGGTCGGCTCTACTCCGTGGCGGCGGCGGCGCAGCAAATCCTCGCTTGGGACGCGGCGGGCAAGGCCACCGTCATCGCCGATGGCTTCAAGGGCAACGACCTCGTCGTCGCCAACAACGGTAACATCTACGTGACCGACCCGAACTGGACCGGCGCGAACACCAACACCAGCAAGGTCTGGCTCATCAAGCCCGACGGCTCCAAGCAGGTCGTGGATACCGGACTGAAGTTCTCGAACGGCGTGACGCTCTCGCCCGACCAGACGCTGCTCTACGTGGCGGACAGCCGGTCGCACTGGGTTTACAGCTACCAAATCAAGGCCGACGGCACGCTCCAGCACAAGCAGCGTTACTTCCACCTGCACATGCCCGACACCGCCGACGACAGCGGCGCGGACGGCCTGCGCACGGACCGGGACGGTCGCCTCTGGGTCGCCACGCGCCTCGGCCTGCAAGTCTGTGACCAGGCTGGCCGCGTGAACTGCATCATCCCCACGCCGAACGGCAAGAGCAGCAACCTCACCTTCGGCGGCCCGAACGGCGATGTGCTCTACGTCACCGCCGGCGACAAAGTCTTCCGCCGCCAGCTCAAGGTGAAAGGCGCAGACCACGCGTCGAAGCCGACGAAGCCGGGTGCGCCGCGCTTGTAGTGCCCGTGGCCACGTTCGTGAGTGCGTGACAAACCATCGCCCGCCCGAACCGCGTTCTCACGAACGCGATCACGAACGCCGCTTACTTCGCTGCGTCCCTGACTTCAGCCGCCTCGCCAAGCTTCCTCAAGCGCGGCGGCGGGCTGCAAGTGTCCAGCTCCGGCGGTGACAGTGGCGATGAGGATGCGCAAGTGCAGTGGTGGCGGGGTGGTAGCAAGGCGGGCGCACGGACTTTTCCCATCCGCATCACTTGCGCGTTCGGGCCGAGGGTGCCCCCGGGAGCGTGCATTGCGATCTTGCGGACTGCTGCGCCAAAGCCCGTCAGCCGGGAAAGTGGACGCGCGTGGCGGGAGGTTCCGGCTACCACTCGGCCCGCATAAAACCGCATGGATTTCTTCCGCCCGCCCTTCGGCTGCGGGGCTCAGGCTGATTGCCAGTTGAGACTACACGGCCACGCCATTCTGCGGCGCGTTCGTGCAGCACGCGCTGGCCGGGGAGCCGTTTGAGCTGAAGAAGATGCGGTGAGCTGAACGGCCTAGCGTTGTAATAAAAAAGCAGCCGCCTAGCCTCGGCGTAACGATTTCCGAACGACCGTAACAAATTCCCATCCGTGAACCCATTTCCTAACACCCTGCAAACCCGCCGCCAGATCGTGAAACACTTCGGCCTCCTCCTTGCGTCGCTTTGCGTCCTTTGCGGCCAATCGCCCGCCGCTGATGCGCCCGCCGCCAAGCCTGCCAAGACCGTGCGCCTGCTCACGGTGGGTAACAGTTTTTCAGCGAACGCCACGCGGCATCTGGACGCGCTGGTGAAGGCGGCTGGGCACACGCTCATCCACCAGCCCATCGTCGTGGGCGGCGCGTCGCTGGAGCTGCACGCCACGAAGATGCAGGCGCACGAGAAGGACTCGCAGAGCACCAACGGTCTCTACTCAAACAAGCAGAGCCTGAAACAAATGCTGGGCGCGCAGCCGTGGGACTTCGTGACCATTCAACAGGCGAGCATCAAGAGCCACGACCTCGCGACCTACCGGCCGTTTGCCCAGCAACTCCACGCCTACATCCAGCAACACGCGCCCAAGGCGGCAGTGTTGGTGCATCAGACCTGGGCGTATCGCGTGGATGACCCGCGCTTTGCCGTCACCACGCCGAAGGCCGGCGAGCCAGCCAAGCAGGCCGACATGTATCGGCTGCTCACCAGCGCTTACACGACCATCGCCGCCGAGCTGGGCGCGCGTCGCCTCCCCGTCGGCGACGCCTTCTACCTCGCGGACACGGACCCGAAGTGGGGCTACCAACCGGACGCGAAGTATGACTTCAAGAACAAGGAGCAAACCGCGCTGCCGAACCAGCCGCACTCGCTGCACGTCGGCTGGCGGATGGCGAAGGGCAAGGACGGCAAGACCGCACTTGGCATGGACGGCCACCACGCCGGGCCGGCGGGCGAGTATCTCGGCGCGTGCGTGTGGTATGAAGTCCTCTTCGGCGAGAGCGTGGTGGGCAATGCGTTCATCACGCCCGGCTTGGAAAAAACCTACGCGCGCTTTCTCCAGGAAACGGCGCACCGGGCCGTGCTTGCGTCGAGCACGCGGCAGTTGGCCGCGCCGGCCGCGCCGGTGAAATAGGGTTTGTAGCCAAGTCCAGCTTGGCTATCCGGCAGCGCCAGCGACGCGCGAGCAGAACAGTCCACGGGGTGGGCTGTGGGTGCGCGTCTGCCTCCCTGCTGTCTGGCGTGAGGGTGCGCAAAGAAAAACTCCGGCCCGCACGGCGGACCGGAGTTTGGTGTAGTGGAGTGGTGGGACCGGGCCTACTTCGCGCCCTGGTCAATCCACGCGCGGATGATACCGATCTGCTCGGCGGTCAGCGGCTTGCCTTTGCCCTCGGGCGGCATGGCGTCGTCTTCCACGAGCCGGGCGACGGACTTGACGAGCGAGCTGTCGGCGCTCTTGCCGGCGACGAGGGCCTTGCCGTTTTCACCACCTTTGAGGGTGGCAGCGAGGGTGTCGAGGCGGAGCTTGCCCTTTTGCTTCTTGTCGCCGTGGCACTCCACGCAGGACTTCTCGAAGATGGGCTTGATGTCCTTGTCGAACGTCAGGCCGGTCTTCTTGGAGGCCGGGGGGAGTTCCTTCTTCGCGGCGGCGGAGACGGTGAGGACGAGCGCGAGGCTCGCGCAGAGGCTCAATGCAATGCTGAATCGTTTCATAATTTGTGTGCTGTTAGCGGTGGCTATGTAGCCCGCGCGGCGCTGGTTTGCACGAAAAAAGATGCATGGCGCGAGGTCGGACGGGGTCGGCGGAATAATTTCGGTGCGCCCGACTCTGGCTGAAGCATTCGTGGGTGGTGTGCCGTCCAAATCGGCAGCAAAAAAGCGACCATGAAAACTGCATTACTCTCCCGCCGCACCGCGCTCAAAGGCCTCGGGGCCACCCTCGCCCTCCCCTGGCTCGAAGCCATGGGGCCGATGACCGGCTGGGCCGCCGGCAGCACTCCCACCAGCAAGGCCGCGCCGAACCGCATGGCGCTCCTCTACGTCCCCAACGGCAAGAACATGGCCGACTGGACGCCGAAGACGGAAGGGGATTTGCCCGCTGAACTGCCCGCCATTCTCCAGCCCCTCGCCGAGCATCGCCGCGACTTCTCCCTCCTCACCGGCCTGACCGCCGACAAGGCCCGCGCGCATGGCGACGGCGGCGGTGACCATGCCCGCGCCCTGTCCGCCTTTCTCACCGGCGCGCAGCCGCGCAAGACCGACGGCACCGACATCCGCGCCGGCGTTTCCGTGGACCAGGTCGCGGCCTCCCGCCTGCAAGACCACACCCGGCTCGGCTCGCTCGAGATCGGCACCGAGGCCGGTTCGATGGCTGGCAACTGCGACTCCGGTTACTCCTGCGTTTATTCCTCCACGATGTCTTGGCGCTCGGCCACCCAGCCGCAGCCCAAGGAAGTGAACCCCAAGCTCGTCTTCGATCGCCTCTTCGGCGCGGGTTCCGCCGCCGAGCGCGCCAAGCGCGACGCGCAGCGCAAGAGCGTGCTCGACCTCGTCAAACAGGACTTCAACGAAATCAACGGCAAGCTCGGCCGTAGCGACCAACGCAAGCTCGACGAATACTTCTCCGCCGTCCGTGACCTCGAACAGCGCATCGAGCGCGCCGGGCAATTCGCCGAGGTCAAGGCGCCCGCAGACTTCGCCGCGCCCACCGGCATCCCCGCCACCTACGAGGAGCACATCAAGCTCATGTGCGACCTCATGGTGCTCGCCTTCCAGACCGACACCACGCGCGTTTGCACATTTGTCTTGGCCAACGAGGGCAGCAACAAGGCCTACCCCTTCATCAACGTCCGCGAAGGCCACCACGACCTTTCCCACCACGGCAACGACTTGGAGAAAAAGGCGAAGATTGCGCAGATCAACCGCTTCCACACCACGCAGCTCGCCTACCTCCTCGGCAAGCTGAAGTCCGTGAAGGAAGGCGACGGCACGTTGCTCGACCACTGCATGCTGGCCTACGGCAGCGGCAACTCCGATGGCAACGCGCACAACCACGACAACCTCCCGCTGCTGCTGGCCGGGCGCGGTTGCGGCACGCTCAAGCCGGGCCGCCACGTCGTGTATCCGAAGGACACGCCGCTCAACAACCTCTGGCTCGGGATGCTCAATCGCATGGACATCAAGACCCAGCAGCTCGGCGACAGCACCGGCGAGCTGAAGAACCTCGCCTGAGCGTGGAAAAATCTCGTTGAAGGACGCGGGCCATTGCGCCCGCGTTTTTGTTTTCGCACGAGTCTTCGGCGGCCCTGTAGCGGCGCTCTGTGAGCGCCGAGCGCACCGCCAGTCGCGGCCTAAACCCGGCGGTCACAGACCGCCGCTACAAGCCCCAGACTCCGTGAAGCCGTCTCCCACGCTCACAGTCGAAGTCGCCGACATGAACCCCGCCCTCCTGCTGGCCCTCGCCCTCGGCCTCGCGTTCGCTGCTCCAGCCCAGACTCCGAAAGCCACAACCCCCAAGCCCGCCAAGCCCAAACCCAAGCCGGAGCCGGAAGTTTCCTACCCGCCCACGCTTCCCGGCGGGAAGGAACTCGTCAGCGACACCGCGCCGGATTTCCTCCAGCCGCCCGCCACGCTGCTGCCCGGCGTCACCATCGCGAAGACCGCGCCGACGGTGGACTTCGCCTACTTCCCCGGCCAAACCTACCGGGGTAATCCGTGGTCGAACTGGGGCGATAGCCTCTTCGCCAACGGTAAATATTACGCCTCGATCGGCGACCACCTTGCGCCCGGCGGCTCGGCCTTCATCTACGAGTTTGACCCGGCGACGAAGCGGTTCCGCCAGCTTCTGGACGTGAAGAAATTGCTCGGCCTGCCCGCCGGGCGCTACTCGCCAGGGAAGATTCACACGCAGCTCACGCTCGCACGCGACGGCTGGATTTACTGCGGCACCCATCGCGGCGGCACGCGCGCGACCGACGGCGACAAGGATTACAAAGGCGACTGGCTCATCCGTGTGCATCCCGTCACGGCGAAGGCGGAACTCATCGCGGAAGGCCCGGTGCCAGGCCATTGCATCCCCACCGGCCTGACCGACCCGCAACGGCTCATCTTCTACGGCGGCACCGAGCCGGAGACCCGCGCGGGTGAGCAGAGCGTGACCTTCTTCGCCTACGACCTCGCGGCGCGGAAGATGATTTGGTCCGGCTTCGGCGGGCCGGCGCGGGCGATGATGTTCTCCCCGTCGAGCGGACGCATCTGGTTCAACGTGGACTCGCTCACCGGCAGTGACCTAGTCCGCTTCGACCCCGCGCGGCCCGGCAAGCCCACGCCCGTCCCCGGCTCCATCGGCTTGCGCGCTGCGAGCGACGAGACGCCCTCGGGCATCATCTACACGGTCTCGCACGCGCAGAAGGGCGGCGCTGCGCAACTCTACGCCTTCCACACGCAGACCGAGCGCATCGAGCCGCTCGGCCCCGCCGCCATCGGCACGAACCAATACACGACCTCGCTTGATGCCGACCCGACCGGGCGCTACCTCTACTACGTCCCCGGCGCGCACGGCGGCAGTGAGGCGGACAACTCGCCGGTGGTGCAATACGACACGCGGACGCGGACGCGGAAGGTCCTGGCCTTCCTCCACCCGTTTTACGAGCAGCGCTACGGAGCCATGCTGCGCGGCACCTACAGCGTGGCGCTCGATGCGAAGGGCGAGACGCTCTTCATCACCTGGAACGTCAGCCGGGGCACGAAGGTCTGGGATTCCTGCGCGCTTACCGCGGTCCACATTCCAGCGAGCGAGCGGCGGCTGTAATGGGGCGCGGACGCCGACATCCGCAACTCGCTCCGGGTTCGCCGTGCACTTTGCGGACGAAGGCGTTCCCGCTTCCCGCGCCGGCCGGCACCTCGCGCTGGCCCGCCAAGCCGACCGAAACTTCACGCTCGTCGAACCCACCGGACGCCGCCACCATCGCTCCCAACACAACACAGCCATGAACGAAAACTTCTTCTCCCAGATGCGCGAAACCGCCGGGGGCCTCATGCTCGACCCCGTGGTTTCGGAGCACTTCGCCACCGTCGTCGGGCTGGGCTTGTTGTTCGGTCTATTCGCTTACCGCAAGATGGCGGAGAGCCTCGGAGCCACGAACTGGACGTTGCCGATGGCGGCACTGTCCTACGGGCTGGGCCTCGCCGCGATGGTGGCGGGGCTCACGGCGGCTGACATTTTCCTGTTGTCGCAAGTGCCGAAGGATGTGCCGGCTCCGGCCTACGTCGGCGGCGTGTTGGTCGTGGTGCTGCTCGTGGTCGCCACGCCGATTGGCAAACTGATGATGAAATGCGGTTACGCGGCGACGGCTTCGGCGTGGGTCACGGCGCTGATGATTTGGGCGGCGGTGATTGTCCTCGCGGACCTTGGCTTCACGCACTTCGGCCCGAAGATGATTCGCGTGATGGACTTGAAGGGCACCGTCTCCTATCGCGTGGCTAAAGGCATCCCGCAGGAGGAAATCAAACGGCGGCGCGTCGGCCTGCCCATTGGCGTGGAAATCACCACCAAGGCCGACGCCTCCACCACGATTGACCTCGGGGGTGATTCCTACCTCGCCATCCGGCCCTTGAGCGTCGTGCGCATCGTGGCTCTGGGCGAGGTGGTGACCGTTGAAGTGGACTTGGGCCGTGTCCTAGGCTCCGTCCGCCACTCGGCCCAGACGAAGGTTCAATTTCGCACCCCTGCCGCGACCACGACGATTGTTGGCACCGACTTCCTGGTGGAGTCCGACAGCCAAAAGCAGACCTTCGTGACCGTGGCGGCGGGCAAGGTCCAGGTCGCCTCATCGAAAACCGGGGCCACGGTGGAGGTGGGCGCGGGCCAGACCGTGAACTGCGCCAACGGCGGCGCGCCCACGCCGGTCCGCAAAGCCGACCCCGCTGACCTCAAGGTCATCACCAGCTTCAAGACCGCCGTCGGCGAGGCCATGAGCCAGCGGAACAAGCAGATCGAGGACGCGCTGTAGCCCTCTGGAGTGCGGCGGCAGAGCGCAGCGGCGACGCCGCTTTCGGAGCGAAGGGACGCGGCTCTTTACAACCGAACACGAGTTTTAGCCACGGATGGAACACGGATGAAACACGGATAGGGCGCACGGCGAAGAGCTGCCTTCCTCCGTGTTCAATCCGTGTTTCATCCGTGGCTAAGAAAGGATTTCCAGTCAACGTGCCGCACGCATGAAATACCGCTGGTCCATCGCCCCCGCGCAACCCGCGCTCGCCGCCGCCCTGACGCAGCAACTCGGCGTCTCCCCGCTCCTCGCCCAGTGCCTCCTCAATCGCGGTCACAGCGAGCCGGAGGCCGTCGTGCGCTTCCTCGAACCGCGCCTGCGTAGCCTCGCCGACCCCTTCGCGCTGCCGAACATGGCCGCCGCCGTGGACCGCCTCTTCGCCGCCCGTGAGCGGGCCGAACCGCTCGTAATCTTCGGCGACTACGACGTGGACGGCGTGACCTCGACCTCGTTGCTGCTCGAAGTCCTCCACGCGCTCGGCTGGGCGGTGAACTTCTACCTGCCGCACCGCATGGACGAGGGTTACGGTCTCAGTCAGGACGGCGTGGAGAACTGCCTTGCCAAATTCCCCGGCACGAAGTTGCTCCTCGCCGTGGACTGTGGCTCGACCGCCGTCGAGACCATCGGCTGGCTGAACCAGCGCGGCGTGGCCGTGCTCGTGCTCGATCACCATCAAGTCTCCGACCCCGCGCCGGCGGCGCACGCGCTCGTGAACCCGCAGCTCACGGGGCGTGCGGCCAGCGGTCAGCGGCCAGCGGCCAGCGACTTCACAGAGCTGTGTTCGGCTGGTCTGGCTTTCAAGTTCGCCCATGCTCTCGTGAAGCGCGGACGCGAACTCCAGCTCGCCGAGTTCGCCGCCTTTGACATCCGGCCGCTGCTGGACCTCGTCGCGCTTGGCACCATCGCCGACCTCGTCCCGCTCATCGGTGAGAACCGCATTTTGGTCACCGCTGGACTGGAGCGGTTGAACTCCATGCGTCGTCCCGGCCTGCTCGCGCTCAAGGCCGCCGCTGGCATCGAGGGCACCATCGGCACCTACGAAGTTGGTTTCCAGCTCGGCCCGCGCCTTAATGCCGCCGGGCGTTTGGAGAACGCCGCGGAAGCCCTCCAGCTCCTCCGCGCCCCGGACCTCGCCACCGCCGAGCCCATCGCCCGCGCCCTCGACCACCGCAACCGTGAGCGGCAGGCCATCGAGCGCACCATCACCGACGAAGTCATCGGCGCCATCCGCGCGCGCTTCGACCCCGCGCGCGACTTCGTCATCGTCGAAGGCCAACTGCTCTGGCACATCGGCGTCGTGGGCATCGTGGCCTCCCGCGTGTTACGCGAGTTCCACCGGCCCACGCTCATCCTCGGCGGCGACGCGGCGCAATGGCGTGGGTCGGGTCGCAGCATCGAGGGCTTCGACCTCGCCGCCGCGCTGCGCGAGTGCGACGACCTCCTTGTCCGCCACGGCGGCCACGCGATGGCGGCGGGCATCACCATCGACCCGGCGAACGTCGGCTTGTTCCGCGAGCGCCTCAATGCCCACGCCCGCCGGACGTTGCGGTCCGAGCAGCTTCAGCCCGTGCTCAAGCTCGACGCCGAGGTAATGCTCCGCGAACTCACTGTGGAACGCTTGGCCGAGCTGGATCGCCTCGCGCCGACAGGGCAGGGGAACCCCGCCCTGCATTTCTGCGCCAGGGGCCTGCGTCTCCACCGCGCGCCGCTGCGCATGGGCAAGGAGCAGCAGCACCTGAAACTCCATGTAACCGACGGCCACGACATCCGCGAAGCCGTCTGGTGGAACGTGCCGAAGAGCTTCATGCCGCCCGCCAGCTTCGACCTCGCCTTCACCGCCGAAGTGAACGAGTTCCGCGGCAATCGCACCGTGCAGTTGAAGGTGACGGACCTGAAGTAAGCCCGCGAAAGGCGCGCAGCTCCGTGAGCAGTGGGCGGAGTTCCTTGGCCGTGCGCGCAACGGTGATGCGCTCGTCCCACCGGCGGACAATGGTGGTGGGGGACGATTTTCTGGATGTCACCCTCGTAGGTGAAATGCGCCCGAGGGCGTGGCGCTCGCCCTGTTCCAGAACGCCATCGAAGTGCGTGCCGAAGATAATGGGCTGCACGCGGAACCAGTCTTTCTTCGCGGCGGCGAGCAGCAGGCCGAGTTCGCTGGGCGGGAGTTCGAGCGGCTCGATGGTGGCGAAACAACCGCCACACGCGGGCTGCGCGCCGCCCTGACTATACGCCAAGACCCGTGAACAGGCACTTTGGCAGCAGTCGTATGTCCTCGGAGAACATCGCGACGACGCACTGGAGGATGAAGCGGCTCGCTCGCTCGCGCGGCTCGTGGCCCTGCACGAGCGAGTTGAATGCCCCGGCCAAATCGCTTGCTACGTTGCGCGTGACTTCGACCGAGTTACTGCCGAAGAGCGGGGTGAACGAGAGCAGAAAGAGGAGTTCAACGGCGTAGCAGGCGGGAGTTCCTTAAGCTTCAGGGGGTCCACCGGCTCGCTCAGAGACATGTTGAAATCGGAAATCCAAACTAACTGAGGGTCCAGAGGATGACGTAGGCCGGGCTGTGCGGGAGGAGTTGCGTCCAGCAGGCTCAGGTCGGCGCGCGGTGCAAGGAGACCTCCTTGCCGCACGACTTCATTTCGAGCAGCACGCGGCCCGTCCAGCCGAGGTCCGCATCCTTGGTTTTGTCGCCGGGGAAGCGCACGCGATACTCGAAGCGCGAGCCCTCTGGCAGGCCCTGCCATCGTGTCCAAAGGATTCGGGCAGGGAGATGAGCAAAAGAGCTATGCTTGCCCTTCTCGTTGCCGCCAAGCGTCGCGGCGAAAGTGGCGAAAGTGGCGAAAGTGGCGAAAGTGGCGAATTCGCGAAAGGTGAGTTCCTGTGAGGTCACGGAGAGAACTTACGAGGGGCGCGAGCAGTGTGGCTACCGCAGTCCCGCAGGCATCCCTACCAGCCGAAACCTGACTCGGTAAAATAGTTTGGAAATAATGTTGCACTGAAAACGCATAGTGCTAGTTTGTCCGCCCTTTCGCCGGGTGAACACGGCGAGGGTAAACGAAAAACTCTGTGACGAACCGTCAAACAATTCGTGAAATGAAGAGCGTGCTGGGCCGACTCGCCGAGTCGGTAGGGGCACGCGAGCGCGCCGTCGGCGAGCGCGCATAGGTCTTATATTTTTGTTCTTTGTATGGCTGGACAACGCATTCGAATTCGCCTTAAGGCTTACGACCACCGGGTCATAGATCAGTCAGCCCACGACATCGTGGAGACAGTCAAACGCAGCGGCGCTAGGGTTGCTGGCCCTATCCCCCTCCCCACCCGCATTGAGCGCCTGACAGTGCTCCGCTCCCCTCACGCCGACAAGAAATCGCAGGAGACCTTCGAGCAACGCACCCACAAGCGCTTGCTGGATATTCTCGACCCCACCGCTAAGACCGTGGACGAGTTGAAAAAACTCAACCTGCCAGCAGGTGTGGATATCACCATTAAGATTTAATTGCTATGATTGGCTTGCTCGGAAAAAAACTAGGCCACACTCGCGTGTATGATGCGAGTGGAAACGCCATCGCCGTGACGGTGGTGCTCGCGGGCCCGAACCGCGTGCTGCAGGTCAAAGCGAAGGATGGCAAGGACGGCTACAATGCCGTGCAACTCGGCTTCGACGACCAGAAGGCGCAGCGCCTGACAAAAGCTGTCCTCGGTCACGTCACCAAGCACAAGGGTGCGCCTGTGAAGCGGATTAAAGAATTCCGCGACTTCGCGCTGGCGGTCAAGCCGGGCGACATTGTAGGGCCGGATATTTTTGCAGTGGGTGATTTCGTGGACGCCATTGGCACGACTAAAGGTCGAGGATTCGAGGGTGTTGTTGCTCGGTGGTCGTTCGCTGGCGGCGATGCGACCCACGGTTGCAAAGGCTGGAAGCGGCGTTCCGGTGCAATCGGCCAGCGCCTCTTCCCTGGCACTGTCATGCGCGGTATGAAGATGCCAGGACACTTGGGCCAGCAGCGCCGCACGACCCAGAACTTAGAAGTTATCCAAGTTCGTAAGGATGACAACTTGTTGCTTATCAAAGGCTCCATTCCCGGCTCGGAGGGGGATTACGTCGTCATCCGTGAGGCTAAGAAGTATCCCGTCGCACAGGCTCGCAAGGACCGCGAGGAGGCTGCCAAGGCCGCCAAAACGCGGGCTGAGGCGGTAGCCAAGGGCAAGAAAGACGTCGCAGCTAAGAAGAAGTAAGACTGAGTCATGAAACTTCCAATTCTGGACAACAAAGGCATGTGTCAGGGCGAGGTCGAGGTCGGCTTTGAGCTGATTCAGAACGGTCGGGGCACCCAAGCGGTGCATGACGCCGTCGTGGCTTACAATGCGGCCCAACGCAGCGGCACCGCTTGCGCGAAGAGGGTCGGTGAGGTCAGCGGCACTAACAAGAAACCATGGCGGCAAAAAGGCACCGGCCGCGCTCGCGCTGGCTCTACCCAATCGCCGCTTTGGCCTGGCGGCGGCGTTGTGTTCGGTCCTCTTCCCCGTGACTTCAGAAAAAAAGTCAATAAGAAGGTCCGCTCGCTAGCGCTTCGCAAAGCGCTGAGCGAGCGACTTAAGTCAGGGGATGTGGTGGTGGTGGACGACTTCAAGCTCTCCACCCACAAGACTAAAGAATTTCTGAATGTGCTCAGCACGCTGAATCTCACCGGACGGACGGTTCTCATCGTTGCTAGCGAGGAGAAGAACCTTACCATAGGATCGAGTAACGTGCCGCATGTCGCGCTGACCTCAGGAGAAAAGCTCAACACCTACGAGGCTCTGCTTTGCGACAAGCTCGTCTTTACCAAGGCCGCCTTGGAGAAGGTCGCCCTCAGACTCTCCGACAAGTAACGCCATGAATTCCTTCGATATCATCAAGACGGTGCGCATCAGCGAGAAGGGTGCCATGCAGTCCGAGCGCTTCAACCAATACACCGTCGTGGCCGACCGCCGAGCGAACAAAATTGAAATCCGTAAGGCCGTGGAAGAGTTGTTCAAGGTCAAGGTCGTCGCTGTCAACACTTCGAACGTTCGGGGTAAGTTACGACGCCAGAGCACCAAGCACGCGGGGCGTGATGTGAACTGGAAGAAAGCCATTATCACACTGAAAGACGGCGACAAGATCAACCTCACCTAATTTCGCGCCATGCCCGTCAAAACATTCCGCCCACTGACGCCGTCTACGAGATATATCACGATCTCGGACTACAGCGACATCACGAAGAAGAAACCCGAGAAGAGCCTGCTTGTAATCCGCAAGAAAACGGGCGGACGCAACACCCACGGACGCGTAACCGCACGTGGCATTGGTGGTGGTCACAAGCAGAAGATTCGTCTGGTGGATTTTCGTCGGAATAAACACGGTATTGAGGCCGAGGTTTCTGCAATAGAATACGATCCGATACGCACCGCTCGGCTAGCTTTGCTCACCTACACCGATGGTGAGAAGCGCTACATCGTAGCGCCTGTTGGGTTGAAGGTTGGGGCCAAAGTGGTCTCCGGTCCGACGGCTCCTCCTCACACAGGCAACTCCGTGTTGCTCAAGAATGTTCCGGTTGGACTCCCGATCCACGCGATTGAGATCAAGCCGGGCCAGGGTGCGCAGATGGTTCGGTCAGCCGGTTCGGCAGCAACCTTGATGTCGGTAGGCGAAGGGTATGCGCAAATTCGTCTCCCCTCGGGTGAGATTCGCAAGATTAACGAAGAATGCTACGCTACCATCGGACAAGTCGGTAATACTGAACACGAGAAGGTAGTGCTCGGTAAGGCAGGTCGCAGCCGTCATCGTGGTATCCGCCCGATCAGTCGCGGTGTGGCGCGCAACCCGGTGGACCATCCAAACGGTGGTGGACAGGGCAAGTCGAAGTCGGGCGGTGGCTGGCAGCAGCTCACCTCACCGTGGGGTTTGGTTGCGAAGGGCAAGCGCACCCGTGTCAAGACGAAGGATTCCAACAGGTTCATCGTGGTTCGGCGCGATGGTCGCCCAATGAAGCAACAGTAAGAGACTATGGGACGTTCAATCAAAAAAGGCGCGTTTGTGGACGCGAGTCTTTACGACAAAATCGTAAAGGCAAAGGCAGTCAATTTAAAAACCCCGATCAAGACTTGGTCGCGTCGTTCGACTATTACCCCGGAGTTCATCGGGTTGACATTTAACGTTCACAACGGAAAGCAATTTCTGCCGGTATTCGTGACGGAAAACATGGTCGGGCACAAACTGGGCGAATTCTCGCTCACCCGCATCTTTAAGAAGCACGGCGCTCACACCGCCAAGGCGGAGGCCAAGTAGTATGGAAGTCCAGGCATTCCTCAAAAATTTCCGGATGTCGCCCCAAAAAGCGCGCGAAGTCGTGCGTCAAATTCAAGGCTTGCCGGCACTCCAGGCATTAAACGTGTTGGGCGTCATACCTCGCAAAGCCGCCCGAGCGGTAGCAAAGACGCTTAAGTCCGCCATTGCGAACGCCGAAAACAACAACGGTCTTAAAGCAGAAAACCTGATAGTGCGCGAGGCTTTTGCCCTGACCGCCGGGCGTTTGAAACGGTTCACTCCGAAAGCGCGCGGCTCTGCAGGTCCCATTATTAAGCGGAACAGCCACATTAAAATCGTTCTTTCCGACCAGTAATCGTATGGGCCAAAAATCTCATCCAATCGGCCTTCGCGTCGCTCTTACCAAGGACTGGCGTTCGAAGTGGTATGCCGACAAAAAGGGCTTCGGCCCGCTCCTCGCCGAAGACTTTAAAATTCGTGCTATCCTTAAAAAGAAGCTTGAATCTGCTTCTGTGCCACGGATTGGCATTGAGCGCGCCGCTAACCGCTGCCGCATCACCATTTATACGGCCCGCCCTGGCGTAGTGATTGGGCGCAAAGGTGCCGAGATCGACAAGCTCAAGGAAGATTTGAGTAAGATGACTGGTAAAGAGGTTTACGTCGACATCATAGAGGTGAAGTCGCCGGAGTCCGACGCACAGTTAGTGGCGGAAAACATCGCCCTTCAGCTTGAGCGACGAGTATCGTTCCGTCGCGCAATGAAAAAGGCTGTGCAAACCACGATGCAGATGTCTGGAGTTCAGGGAATTCGCGTGCGCTGCGCCGGGCGACTCGGAGGGGCCGAAATTGCGCGCGTGGAAAAGTATCTTGAAGGCAGCGTGCCGTTGCACACGCTTAGGGCCAATATTGATTATGGTTTTGCCGAGGCGCGGACCTTGCAAGGCAAAATTGGGATTAAGTGCTGGATTTGCAAAGATGAGTCTAAGGACAAGGACGCCAAACCGGCGTCCATTGGACCGGCTCCCACCACCGTCAATTAATTTTCAGACCCAAGACGCGTTATGGCAATGATGCCCGCAAGAGTGAAGTATCGCAAAATGCACCGTGGTGCGCGTCGTGGGCTGGCCACGCGGGGCAACACCGTTGCGTTTGGCGAGTATGGCCTGATGGCGCTGGAGCGCTGCTGGCTTGACAATAAAGTCATCGAAGCCTGCCGAGTAGCAATTTCCCGCCATATGAAGCGGCGAGGCAAGATGTGGATTCGGATTTTTCCGGATAAATCGTTCACGAAAAAGCCACTTGAAGTGCGAATGGGCACGGGCAAGGGCGGCGTCGAGGGCTGGGTTGCAGTAATCCGCCCCGCGAACGTGCTGTTTGAAGTTGACGGTATACCTGAAGTAATGGCTCGGGAGGCGATGCGCCTAGCGGCCACTAAGATGCCTATCAAGACGAAGTTTATTACGCGCCACGCGCACGCCTGAACATGAAATTTGCAGAATTGAAAGACATGACGGTGGCTGAACTAGCCGTCA
Source organism: Verrucomicrobiota bacterium (assembly GCA_039796295.1). Classification (GTDB taxonomy): domain Bacteria; phylum Verrucomicrobiota; class Verrucomicrobiia; order Limisphaerales; family SXTU01; genus SXTU01. Next base: position 62,880 of record JBDKJY010000005.1, on the reverse strand, counting down.
AGGGCCGCGATTTGCGCCAAGAACTGTTTAATTTGCGTCTACAAAAAGCGACAGCACAATTAGAGAAGCCTTCGCGCCTTCGTATTCTCCGCAAAGACATCGCGCGCATCGAGACCCGTGTCACTCAGCTCCGTAAGCAGTCCGCGCAACCTAAAGTCGCCTAAGCTATGTCCGAAGCCATTTCTGAAACCGCAAGCACGATTGAACGCCGTCAACGCAAAGAGCGCACAGGTGAGGTCGTTTCGAGCAAAATGCAGAAGACCATTGTGGTGAGTGTGAAGCGGCGTTTTCCGCACCCACAGTTTAAAAAGGTCGTTACAAGTTTTAAGAAGTTTTATGCACACGACGAAAAGTCCGAAGCCAAGGTTGGGGACATCGTCCGCATTGAGGAGACTCGTCCGGTTTCCAAGATGAAGTGCTGGCGTTTGGTTGAAATTGTCGAACGCGCCCAAGAACAGGCGCAAGTGAATGCCTAACCGCTACCGACCATGCTACAACTCCGTTCAATTCTAGACGTAGCCGATAACACCGGTGCCAAACGAGCCGCGATGATTGGTGTCCAAGGGCGCAATCAGACTTATGCTGGTGTAGGCGAGGTCATCAAGTGCCACATCAAGGAAGCCGCTCCGGACGGAACCGTGAAGAAGGGCGAAGTTTGCGATGCCGTAGTTGTGCGCACTCGGCAAAGTATTCGGCGCGCGGACGGATCCCATTTGCGATTCGACCGCAACGCAATAGTCATTATTGACGCGGAACGCAACCCGAAGGGAACTCGCATCTTCGGTCCGGTAGCCCGCGAGCTACGCGACCTGAAGTTTATGAAAATTATTTCCCTCGCGCCGGAGGTCATCTAGTTATGCCTAGCAAACTTCATGTAAAACGCGATGATGAGGTGATCGTCATCACTGGTAAAGACAAAGGTAAGCGTGGTAAAATCATCTCAGTATTGACTAAACTTGACCGAGTCTTTGTCGAGGGTGTGAATATCCAAAAGAAGCACACTCGCAAAAACCAGCAGAACCCTAATGGCGCAATCCTCGAACGCGAAGGCCCGATTCATGTCTCCAACGTGATGCTCGCTGCCAAGTTTGACGCTCGCGCTGCAAAGCGCGGTACTACCGCCCCAGTTAAAGCCTGAAACGTATGGAATCCCGACTTTACAAGAAATACATCGAAGAAGTGCGCCCATCGTTGACTGAGAGGCGTAAATATACTAACATTCATCAAGTGCCGAAGTTGGTGAAGATCGTAATTAACATGGGCGTTAGTGCATCGCTCGAAAAGAGCGCGGTGGATGACGCGGCGAAAGATCTCACGGCGATCACTGGCCGGAAACCAATCATCACCAAGAGCCGCAAGAGCATCGCCAACTTCAAACTTCGGCAGCACCAGCCTGTCGGCTGCTACGTCACACTGCGACGTGACGCGATGTATGAATTCTTCGACCGTTTAGTCGCTACAGCTCTACCTCGCATCCGGGATTTTCGTGGCATTAGCCCACGCAAGTTCGACGGTCGAGGTAACTACTCTATCGGCGTGTCTGACCAGACTATTTTCCCCGAAATTGATCTGGACAAGATCAAACGACAACAAGGCATGGACATCACCATAGTTACGTCAGCTCCGACCAACGACGAAGCCCGTGATTTGCTTAAGCTGATGGGCATGCCATTCTCCGAGAAGTAATTTAACGAACCCAGAATATGGCCAAGACCTCCTGGTTGGAACGAAACAAACGTAAGCAAGCGACGGTGAAGAAATTCGCCGCCAAACGTGCAGAACTAAAGGCGAAGAAGGACTACGCCGGACTCTCAAAACTGCCGCGCAACGCCTCTCCTATCCGAGTGGTAAACCGCTGCGCCGTCTCTGGCCGACGCCACGGCTTCATACGCAAGTTTGGAGTATCGCGCTTGACGTTCCGCGAGTTGGCCCTGTCCGGAATGATCCCTGGTGTCACGAAAGCGAGCTGGTAATTATGAGTGATCCGATTTCAGATTTATTGACCCGCATTCGCAACGGCGGTAACGCCCAGTTGCAGGTAGTCGAGATTCCACACTCTAAAATGAAGGAGAGCATCGCTCATGTCCTAAAGCGTGAGGGATACGTTAGCGATGTCATCATCGAAGGCGCTGTGGCGACAAAAAAAATCAAGGTAAAGCTAAAATATTTGGGTCGAAAGAGCGTGATTGACGGGCTGAAGCGCGTTAGCACTCCCGGTCTACGCCGTTATGTCGGTTCCGATGAAATTCCCCGCGTTCGCAATGGTATGGGGACCGCTATTCTCTCTACGCCATCCGGTATCCTGACCGGCAATGAAGCGCGTCGCCAGAACGTCGGCGGTGAGTTGCTTTGCTACGTTTGGTAACTTTTTAAGACTATGTCACGTATTGGTAAGCAGCCCATTCCCATTCCGGCCAAGGTCAAGGTCGACATCCGGGGCGCAAATGTTTTCATCGAAGGTCCGAAGGGCAAGTTGCAGCAAGCTATCCCCGCTCGCGTCACCGCGACTGTCGAGAAGGACAGGGTGCTCGTCACCCGCCAAGGTGACGACGCCGAAGCCAAGGCCTTGCATGGTTTGACCCGTTCGCTCATCAACAACATGGTAAAGGGCGTTAGCGAAGGCTACTTCAAGAAGCTGGAGATTCACGGCGTCGGCTTCAAAGCCGCCGTCAAGGGCAAACAGGTTGACCTCATGCTCGGCTTCTCCCACCCCGTCCTGTTCGACATCCCGGAACAGATCAAGGTAACGGTGGAGGACAACACTAAACTGACCATTGAGGGACCCGACAAGCAAGTCGTCGGGCAGGCTGCTGCCGAGATTCGGGGTTACTATCCGCCGGAGCCTTACAAGGGCAAAGGCGTTCGCTATGTGGGCGAGCATATCGTCCGCAAGGAAGGCAAGACGGTCCAATAACCATTTGAGGCTACGGCCAAGACCGTGGTCCGCACGCAATGAGAACACAGAAGAAACAACAACTTCGGCAACTACGCGTCTGGCGCATACGCAAGAAAGTCGTCGGCACCGCCGAACGTCCCCGCATGAGTGTCCGCTTCACTGGTGAACACATATACGTGCAGTTCATCGACGATGGCAAGCGCGTGACGCTCGCTTCCACGTCGACCCGAGCCAAGGACCAGCCTAACCGCGAGACGCTTGGTGCGAACGTGAAGAGTGCCATCATAGTAGGAAAAGCAGCTGCTGAGGCCGCGAAAGTCAAAGGGATTTCTGCTGTCGTGTTTGACCGTAGCGGTGCGCGCTACCACGGCAAGGTAAAGGCGTTGGCCGATGCGGCCCGCGAGAGTGGTCTTAACTTCTAACCCTCGAACAGGAGACTTGATCGTGTCTGAACCAATTAGCAATCCTCCCACTGGAGATACCACGCCCGCTCCCGCAGTCCCCGCAGGAGAATCACGTGGCGATCAGCGCGGTGATCGTGGCGGACGTGGTCGCGGCCCAGGTCGCGGCGGTCCACGCCGTCGTCCCGAAGCCGATCAGAACCAGAACAGCGAGTTTTGCGAGAAGGTCCTCTTCATCAATCGCTCCGCTAAAGTTGTCAAAGGTGGGCGGCGCTTCAGCTTCAGCGCACTCGTCGTCACTGGTGATCGCAAGGGCCGAATCGGCCTCGGCTTGGGCAAGGCTGCCGAAGTTTCCGAAGCGATCAAGAAGGGCGGAGAAGCCTCCAAGCAGAGCATGCTTTCAGTCTCTCTTGCCGGTGCCACCATTCCGCACGATGCTTATTGCGCATTTGGCGGTGCGAAAGTGCTTCTCCGTCCAGCTTCGCCGGGAACTGGGCTCATTGCTGGGAAAACCGTGCGCGCTGTGCTCGAGACCGTAGGCATCAAGGATGTTTTAAGCAAGTCACTCGGCTCCAAAAACGCTGCGAATGTCGCCAAAGCGACAATCGAGGCATTGCAGAGCCTCCGACTGCGTGAGGATGTCGCTAAACGCCGCGGCGTAAGCCTCGGTTCCCTAAAAGTAGCCGGGGCCGCTCCGTCCGCAGCCTGATACACACCTAACCTTTCCTCATCATGCGTCTCCACGATTTGAAGCCCCGTCCCGGTGCCAAGCACCGGAAAAAGCGACTCGGCCAAGGTGAATCCAGCGGCCACGGCAAGACCTCTGGTCGCGGCGGAAAAGGCCAATCCGCGCGCAGCGGTTCCTCCATTCGTCCCACTTTTGAAGGCGGCCAGATGCCACTCTTCCGCCGCTTGCCTAAACGCGGGTTCAGTAATGCCCGTTTCGCTACGACCTACATTCCGGTGAACGTCGAAAGCCTAAATGCATTCGATGACGGTGCACGTGTGGACGAGGCGGTTTTGCGCAAGGCCGGACTTACCAATGGTAAGTCCAGCGGAGGCGTCAAGATTCTCGGGGATGGTCAGCTTACCAAAAAGTTGACCGTAGTGGCGGATGCGTTTAGTGCCAGTGCTCGCAAGCAGATTGAAGCGCGTGGCGGCATCTGCGAAGCGCCAGCCGCTAAGGTAGCCTAGACGGCCGCTGACCTTGCTCCATGTTCAAAAACATCGTCAATACGTTTGTAAACTGCTTCAAGATCCCGGAGCTGAAGTCACGGATTTTCTTCACTTTAGTTGTCTTGGGAATTTGCCGCTTGGTTTCAATGCTACCTCTGCCGGGCTTGGATGGCCAGGCGTTACAGGCTTTTTTTGACGAAATTGCCAAAAAGGACGGCGGCGGACTATTGGGGATGTATTCCATGTTTACCGGAGGCGCACTGGAGCGCTGCGGAATTGGTTCACTGGGCATCATGCCCTATATCAGCGCAACCATTATAGTCCAACTCCTCAGCGCAGTTCTCCCGCAGTTGAGTAAACTCGCCCGTGAGGAAGGCGGGCGTGCAAAAATCGTTCAATACGGTCGCTATCTTACCGTCGTCCTATGTCTAGGGCAGGGATTTGTGATGGCGATTGCGTGGGAAAACCCGGAGAAGATTTTCCAGGGTTTCGTAGGCAACCTCGTGCAGGATCCCGGCCTCAGCTACAGGTTGCAAACGACCTTATTGCTCACGACCGGAACGCTCTTGATGATGTGGCTTGGCGAACAGATCACCGAGCGCGGAATTGGCAACGGAGTTTCGCTCGTCATAACCGTTGGCATCCTTGCTCGCGTGCCGCAGACTGTGCAGGCACTCTGGGAAATGTTTATCACCCCCGAGGGGATTCAGGCAAAGTTTAACCTTTTCCACGCTGTCGCACTTGTAATGTTGCTTCTGGCGGTCGTCGCGGGCGTTATCGCAGTGACACAGGCCCAGCGGAAGATTCCTGTGCAATACGCCCAGCGCACCGTGGGTCGGAAGATGGTTCAGGGCGGTAGTTCATTCATGCCGCTCAAAGTTAACTATGCTGGCGTCATGCCCATCATCTTCGCACAGGCAATTCTCATGTTTCCAGAGAAACTCTTGAGTATGCTAGGCCAGTCGTTCGACGTGAAGTTTCTTGTGGACCTGTCAATGCACTTCCGGGAGGACCAGTGGATTCACATGGCGTTCCTTGGGACGATGATTCTTTTCTTCTCCTACTTCTGGGTTGCGACGCAGTTCAACGAGGTGCAAATCGCCGACGACTTAAAGAAGTATGGGGGCTACATCCCAGGTATCCGTCCAGGGCAAGCTACGAGCGACTTTCTGCACCACACCATGAGCCGTATCACGCTCGCGGGGGCCATCTTCCTGTGCGTTATTGCCATCATACCCCAGTTTATGACGCGCCAGTTCGGCATAAACTATTACGTGTCGCAGTTTTTCGGCGGAACGAGTCTACTAATCACTGTGGGCGTGGTGCTGGACACGATGCGGATGATGGAATCTCACCTGCTAATGCGTCACTACGACGGATTTTTGAGTGGCAACAAGGGCGGCAAAGGGCCTCGTTTACGGGGTCGATTCTGATATGCGGCAATTTGAACGCCGTTTAACGGGTTTTTTTTCCCCGGTGGAAGTTTTTTTTGGTTCGGCGATCGACCGCCAATGCAGGCTGTTCCTTGAATTTAGCGAGAGGGTGCAAAGTGCACTACTGCGGACATTGGGCTCGTCTCAGTCATGATTGTCTTAAAGACAGAACGTGAACTGGACATCATGCGCGGAGCAGGGGCCATTGCTGCGGTGGTGTTGAATGAAGTTGGTCTGTTCATCCGCCCAGGCGTGACAACGAAGGAAGTGGATGACTTCGCCGCCTCTCGAATCAGGCACTACGGCGCAACTAGTGCGTTTCTGGGCTACCGTAAATATCCTTGCAACATTTGCATATCGGTGAACGAAGAGGTCGTTCACGGTCTTGCGGGGCTGAGGCGGATTCAGTTTGGCGATATCATAAGTTTGGATGTTGGTGTGCGGTATCATGGTTACATCGGTGACACGGCGAAGACCGTCGCGGTGGGCGGATGCAGCTTGTTGGCACAAAAACTGATTGATGTGACGACGCAGGCCTTGTATGAAGGTATTTCCTGCGCGTTAGCCGGAAATCGAGTCGTCGATATTTCGAGGGCAGTTCAAGCTTGTGTGGAAGCAAGCGGGTTCAGCGTGGTGCGGGAGTTTGTTGGTCACGGAGTCGGACGAACGGTTCACGAGGAACCGCAAGTGCCGAACTTCGTCGAAACAGGCACAAATTCGGCGAAGCTAAAGCCGGGAATGACAATAGCAATTGAGCCGATGGTAAACGCCGGTTCACCGGTGGTAAAAGTGTTGAATGACAAATGGACAGTGGTGACGCAGGATGGGTTGCCGTCGGCGCATATGGAGCACACGGTGCTCATCACCGAGTCCGAACCAGAGATTTTGACGTGTCCGGAGAATCTGCCTTCGTCGTTGAGGGCGCGGTAGTGGAAACACTGCCTAATGGTCTGTTGCGCGTGAAACTAGGCAACGGCCATCAGGTCATCGGACACGTAGCGCGTCGGCAGGCTCCGCTGGTGGAGCGGGTGTGGATTGGCGCGATGGTGACGGTGAAATTGTCGCCCGGCGACTTGTCGCACGGGTTCGTGATTTTGAACGAAAGCAAACTATGAAAGTCAGGGCGTCGGTGAAAAGAATGTGCGAGCACTGCAAGATCGTGAAGCGCAAGAACGTGATTCGCGTGATCTGCACGAATGCCCGCCACAAACAACGGCAAGGTTAAACTTAAGAATCTATGGCACGCATCCTTGGTGTGGATATCCCCGGCGACAAGCGCATCGACATTGCGCTTCGCTACATCTACGGCATCGGGCCGGTCAACGCGCTCGAGATTATCGAGAAGGCGCAGATCGATCCCTCCATTCGCGCGAAGAACCTAACTGAGGCCCAGCTCTCGCAGATCGTTCACGCGATTCAGGACGGGAAGTATGTGACCGAGGGTGATCTTCGCCGCGAACTGGGTCTGAACTTGAAGCGCCTTCAGGCGATCAAGTGCTATCGCGGCGTCCGACATCTGAAGAGTCTGCCTGTGCGCGGTCAACGCACCCAAACCAACTCACGCACGCGCAAAGGTCCTCGGCGCACCGTCGGGGTGCAACGTGCGGCCAAGCCTGCTGCTGCCGCCTGATTTCCTAACTGTTTATCGCTATGGCCGAAGAAAAGAAGAAACCCGCCCCAAAGAAAGAAGCGAAGTCCGACGCCGCCGCTCCTGCTGCTGCCGCCGACACCAAGCCTAAGAAGATGGCTGCCGGTGCGCTTGGCGCTGCTGGTGCTCCAGTTGTTGTTGCCGCCGCTGCGCCCGCCGGTGGAGCCGTGGCGGCTGCCGCGCCGACCGCGGCAGAGTTGCTCGCCGACGAAAATGCCGGTAAGAAGATCGTCCGGGCGAAGGGCGCGAAGAACATTGCCGTCGGCATCGCGCACATCCTCTCCACCTTTAACAACACCAACGTTTCGATCACGGATATGCAGGGCAATGTGCTCGGCTGGTCCAGCGCTGGTCGTGTAGGTTTCAAAGGCTCCCGCAAGAGCACGGCATTTGCCGCCCAGCAGGTAGCTCAGGACGCCGCCCGCCAGGCAATGTCTCATGGCCTCCGTGAAGTTGAGATTCGGGTGAGCGGTCCTGGTTCGGGCCGCGAGTCGGCCATTCGCGCTTTGCAGGCCATCGGCCTAGAAATCTCAACCATTAAGGACGTAACCCCGGTGCCGCACAACGGTTGCCGGCCCCGCAAAAAGCGCCGCGTGTAATTGCGTCTCGCTCTCAACACTCAAATTCTAACTCTCAACTCTTCGTATGGCTCGTTACACAGGTCCCCGCGTCCGCGTTAGCCGCCGTTTCGGCATCCCCATCTTCGGTCCCTCGAAGTATCTTGAGCGCCGTAATTATCCGCCTGGTGTCCACGGCCCGAAAGGTTCCCGCCGCAAGACGACAGAATACGGACTTGGCCTGATCGAGAAGCAGAAGCTCCGTTATTACTACGGCCTCATGGAACGCCAGTTCCGCAATGTTTACGAGAAGGCCCTGCGCCGCCGTGGCGTCACGGGCGAGCAGATGCTTCAAATTCTGGAGACCCGGCTCGACGGACTCGTGTTCGGCTTGGGTTTTGCCACCACCCGCGCTGCCGCGCGTCAGATGATTGGGCACGGCCACATCAAGGTGAACGGCCGCAAGGTCAGCATCTCCTCCTACGCTGTGAAGGTGAACGACGTGATCGAAGTGAAGGACTCCAGCGTCTCGCGTCAGCTTGCGACTAAGAACCTCGAACTGTCGACCGCTCGCGCAGTTCCCGAATGGCTAATGCTCAATAAAGATGCCTTCAAGGGAACGCTCATGCGCACTCCGTCGCGTGAGGAAATCCATCCCATCGCCAACGAACAGGCCGTCGTCGAATTTTATTCCCGCTAACCAACCGTCCTCGAAATCGGGGGCAAAACGCAATTACATGGGTCAATGTGCGCCGGGAATAGCGCTGTCGGCCAGTTTAAAATTGCAGAAATAAAAACACATCATGCCAGTCCGTCTCGCCAGATTTGAAATGCCCAAGCGGTTGCAGAAAGAAGAGAGCACCGCAACGGGTAACTACGCCAAATTCAGTGCCGAGCCCTTTGAAACCGGCTTTGGGCACACCATTGGCAACTCTCTCCGTCGCCTGTTGCTTGGCTCGCTCGAAGGCGGGGCAATAACTTCCGTTAAGATTGATGGAGCTCAACACGAGTTTTCAATTGTCGAAGGCGTCGTCGAGGACGTGACCGAAATCGTCCTGAACCTCAAGAAGGTCAAGTTCAAATCCGACACCCACGATGCCCAGCAGCTCATCCTCAGCGTCAACAAAGAGGGTGAAGTCACGGCCGGCGACATTGAGCTGAACCAGCACGTCTCCGTCGTCAATCCAGAGCAGCTCATCTGCACATTGGACAAGAAGAAAAAACTCGTCATGGAGCTGGAAGTGAAGCTCGGTCGCGGCTTCTGCCCAGGCGACGAGAACAAGAAGACAGATCAACCCATCGGGGTTATCGCCATTGACTCCATCTTCTCCCCCGTTACCCGTGTCAAGTATGCCGTCGAGGCCGCGCGCGTGGGGCAGCGCACGGATTACGACCGTTTGGTAGTAGAGATTTGGACTGACGGGCGCATCACACCCGACGACGCGCTTCTTCAGGCCAGCGCCATTCTCCAGAAGCATCTTGATGTCTTTGTGAACTACGACCGTAACGCCGTCCAGTTCACCGAAGTTGAGAACAAGCAGGACGAGGAGCAGGGCAAGCTCAAGAAACTTCTCAACATGAGCGTCAACGAGATTGAACTTTCCGTCCGCGCCGCCAACTGCCTCAACAACGCCAACATCACCACCGTCGGCCAACTCGCTATGAAGTCCGAGGGCGACATGCTCAAGTATCGCAACTTCGGCAAGAAGTCCCTTCAGGAAATCAAGGACAAGTTGGTCGCGCTCGGCCTCGGGCTGGGTATGAGCTTCGACCCTTCTCTGCTCGACGCCCCGAAGGAAGACAAAGCCGCCGTCACCGAATAACTGTCTGATTTATGCGCCACCTCAAACGCACAGCCAAGCTGGGCCGCACCGGCGAGCATCGTAACGCGATGCTTGCAAACATGGTGTGCAGCCTCATCAAGTCCAAGCGCATCACCACCACGCTCGCTAAGGCCAAAGTCCTGCGACCGGTGGTTGAGAAGCTCGTCACCTTGGGGTGCCGTGCCAATCGCGCCGTCGAATCCGCCGCCACTGCCGACGACAAGCAGAAGGCCGCGCTGATTGCTGAAGGCGTTCACTGTCGGCGCCTCGTTGCCGCGCGCGTTCGCCAGCAAGCCCGCAGCCTGTTCAAGGGCACCGCCAAGACGAAGGGCAAGGTTGCTCGTGACAAGTGGCGCGAGAACGAAGATGTGGTTCACATCTTGTTCGACAAGATTGCCCCTCAGTTCAAGGGTAGAACCGGTGGCTACACCCGCATTCTTCAACTCGGCGGAACCAAGGGTAAGTGGGCTGGTCAACGTCAGGGTGATGCGGCCCAGATGGCCATCATTGAATTCGTGGAGAACGAGCCCCCGGCTCCCGTTGAAGCCCCCAAGGCTGAGGTCGCGAAGTAAGCGCACTGTTAATCAACTATCGAAAGCCCGCTCAGCACGAGCGGGCTTTTTTCTTTGTCGAGTGCGCCAGAGCCAGCGGCACGGTTGACGTTTTGCAGTTGCCAACCGTGGTGGAGCGGTGAGTTGGGAGCAACGAACGCTATCGGCCAAGCGGCGGCTGGAAGCCGCCGGCACGCAGGCGGGGAGTCTGAGCGCAGTGGCGAAATCACAGTTGCCGCGACAGTGCCGGTGGCTCATTGTCGGAATCACAAAGTCCATGAAGCCGCTGGTTGCCTCCTGCCTCGCCGTCGCGCTCGTGATGAGCATCGGCGCACACGCCCAGACGGAGCTGGGGTCCCAAGCTTCGCCCAACCCCTTTCAGCCCGCCGCCGAGTATCTCCGGTCTTGCAACGGCCACGCGCTCCTCGTTTACCGGAACGGCCAGCTTCTCTTCGAGGAATACCTCAACGGCCATCAGCGCGAGGTCCCGCACCGGCTTGCCAGCGGCACGAAGAGCTTCGCAGGTGTGCTCGCAGTCATGGCGATGGAGGATGGATTACTGAAGCTTGATGAGAAAGTCGCGGACACGCTGACGGAGTGGCAGGCCGACGCCCGCAAGTCCCAAGTCACCATCCGCCAGCTCCTCGCGCTCACTAGTGGCATCGCGGGCGGGGAAGTTGGCGACGTGCCCAGCTACCGGGAAGCGGTGCTGCTGGCGGAGGCGAAATTTCCGCCTGGTGAGAAGTTTCAGTATGGCCCGATGCCCTTCCAGTGCTTCGGCGAGCTGCTCCGCCGCAAGTTAGCCCTGCGCAAGGAAACCGTTGAAGGTTACCTGAAGCGTCGCTTGCTCGACCCCATCGGCCTCAAGCCATTCTTCTGGCGCAAGGACGCCGACGGCCAGCCGCACCTCCCCTCTGGCGTGCTGCTTACTGCGACGGAGTGGGCGAAGTTTGGCCAGTTCGTGCTGAACAAGGGTGCTTGGAACGGCCAGCAACTCGTCTCTGAGAACCTGCTGGCCGAGTGTTTCCAAGGCACGAAGGCGCATCCTACCTACGGCCTCACCTTCTGGCTCAACGCGGCGGACGAGCGGCCGCGCGACCTCGCGATGGCCGCCGGCGCGGGCAAGCAGAAGCTCTATCTCGTCCCTTCGCAGAAGCTGCTCGTCGTGCAATTCGCTGAGGCCCCCAAGCGTTTTCAAGAGCGCGAGCTGTTACGGCTGGTGCTGGAAGGTTTGAATCGGAAGAGCCCGCTCGGGTCGCCCTCAAGTTCCCAGTAACTCCTCCCGCCGCGTAGCGTCGTTTGTCCTGTAGCGCGTTCAACTTTCTGTTTGCCATGAACAAGTTCCTCTGGGCTTTACCACTCTCGCTCGGGCTGGTCACCGTCCTCTCACAGCAGCCGGGCGAGACGAAAGGCTTTGGCACGGGTGGACCGCCGTCGCCAGAGACGGCGTTTCGGTTTCTCGACACGAACCGCGACGGGAAGCTTTCCCTAGCCGAGCTGGCCGCTTCGAACCGCCTGCGCGAGCAACCGGGTGCGGCGAGTGCGGTCTTCGCCACGCTGGATGCGAACAAGGACGGATTCCTTTCGATCGAGGAGTTCCGGGGCATCACGGCGCTGCCGCCGGGGGGCAACCAAGGGGCGGGGCAGCCGCAGTTTGCCGCGCCCAAGTCCGCGACCGCTGCGAAGCCGCCGGAGCGCGTCGCGTCGTCGGAGGAACTCGCTTTCTTCGAGTCCAGGATTCGGCCCGTGCTCGTGGAGAGGTGCTACCAGTGTCACGCCACCGGCGAGGGCAACAAGGTGAAGGGCGGGCTCGCGCTCGATACGCGCGAAGCCACGCGCAAGGGCGGTGACACTGGGCCAGCGGTCGTGCCGGGGGACGTGAAGAAGTCGCTTCTGCTCGAAGCCATCCGCTACGCGAACAAGGACCTTCAGATGCCGCCGGAGAAGCAGGGCGGCAAGCTCTCCGACGCGGTCATCCAGGACTTCGAGCGCTGGGTTCAGACCGGGGCGGCGGACCCGCGCGTGGGCGGCGCGGTCGCGAAGAAGGACTACGACGGCGCGAAGGCGAAGGACCACTGGGCTTACCAACCGCCGAAGCAATCACCCGTGCCCGCCGTGAAGAACGCCGCTTGGCCAAAGACCGACCTCGACCGCTTCGTGCTCGCGAAGTTGGAGAGCGATGGCCTCGCGCCGGTTGGCGACGCTGACAAGCTCACGCTCCTGCGCCGCGTTTTTTTCGACCTCCTCGGCCTGCCGCCGACCTTCGAGGAAATCACCGCCTTCCTCGACGACCAGTCCGCCAGCCCGCTCGCCACGGTCGTGGACAAGCTGCTCGCCTCGCCGCAATTCGGCGAGCGCTGGGGCCGGCACTGGCTCGACGTGGCGCGCTATGCTGAGTCCACTGGCAAGGACGTGAACACCGCTTACCCGCACGCCTGGCGCTATCGCGATTACGTCATCGCCGCCTTCAACGCGGACAAGCCCTACGACCGCTTCGTGCGCGAGCAGGTCGCGGGTGACTTGCTACCCGCCACCTCGGACAAGCAGCGCGCCGAGCAAATCATCGCCACTGGTTTCCTCGCGCTCGGGCCGAAGAGCGTGAACGACCAGAACCCTCGGCAGTTCTTCATGGATGTGGCGGACGAGCAGATTGACACGCTTTCGCAGGCGTTTCTCGGCACGACCATCGCGTGCGCCCGCTGCCACGACCACAAGTTCGACCCCATTTCGCAGCGCGAGTATTACGCGCTCGCCGGCATCTTCGTCTCCACGGAGACGCGTTACGGCACGGCGGCGGGCGTGCAGAACCGGCACCCGTCCGAGCTGGTGGAACTGCCGAAGGGCGCGGACGCGCCGACCTTGGGCCGCAAGCTGAACCGCGACGAACGCCAGCGGCAGGAGAAGAAACTCGCCGAGCTGCGCGAGGAGCTGAAGGGGATGTTCGCCGAGGGCATGAAGGCCGGCCCCGGCAAGAAGCAGGAGGGCACAGGCAACGACCCGCGTCGCACGCTGGACCGGCTCCGCATCGTCGCGGAGAGCGGGCAACTGGAGGCGCGGTTGAAGCAATACGACGCGGTCACGGGCGAGGAGCGTGCGCTCGCGATGGGCGTGCAGGACTTGCCGGCGACGCGGCTGGGCGCGGCGACCGGGGCGTTCCGGCGGCTCGGGGAAGGCCGCGTGTTTGGCATCCGCCCGCAGGAGTTCGGCACGATTGCAGACGCGAATTTCTACACGCGCGGCGATGTCGACAAACCCGCCGAGAAGGTCGCGCGGGCCTTCCCCGTCGCGCTCACGCACAGCCCGGCCCCGCGTATCCCGACCTCGCAGAGCGGGCGCAAGGAACTGGCCGAGTGGCTCACCACGGCCAGCAACCCGCTCACCGCGCGCGTGTTCGTGAACCGCGTCTGGGGATGGCTCTTCGGCGATGGGCTGGTGGATTCGCCGGACAACTTCGGCACCACTGGCGGAAAGCCGGCGAACCAAGCGTTGCTCGACACGCTGGCCGTGAAGTTCATGGAGAACGGCTGGAGCACGAAGCAGCTCATCCGCGAAATCGTGTTGAGCCGCACTTACCAGCTCGCCTCGACGCACGACGTGAAGAACCACACCGCCGACCCGGAGAACACGTTCAACTGGCGGATGTCCCCGCGCCGCCTCGACGCCGAGGGCACGCGCGATGCGATGCTGCACGTCGCGGGCCGCCTCGACCTCAAGCCGCCGCTGGCCTCCGTGGTCACGACGATGGGCGACCTACCGATTGACGGCCCGAACCGCGCCGGCCTCACCGACGCGCAGCTCAACGCGGACACGACGCATCGCTCGGTCTATCTGCCCATCGTGCGCGACAAGGTGCCCGAGGTGCTCGCGCTGTTCGACTTCTCCGAGCCGAGCCTCGTCACCGGCAAGCGCGAGAGCACGAGTGTTCCGGCGCAGGCGCTCTTTCTTCTGAACAGCGAGTTCGTCGCCGAGCAGGCGGGCGCGGTGGCGAGTCGGCTCCTGCGTTGGCAGCCGAGCGGCGTGAGCACGGACGAGGCGGCGCATTTCAAGGAGCGGGTGAACGTGGCCTACTGGCTGGCCTTCACCCGTCCGCCGACCGCGAGCGAACACACGGTCGCCGCTGACTTCTTCGGCAAGTTCCTCGGCGAAAAACCCGCCAGCCCCGCGCTCCAAGCCGCCGCATGGACCAGCTTCTGCCGCGCGCTCTTCGCGAGCGCCGAATTTCGCCAGTTGAACTGAGGCCACAGATGAACACAGATGGAACACAGATGAAGACAGGAGCGCGGACGCCCACGTCCGCAGCCGTTTCCCTCAGCCCGATGCGTGCTGCGGACGTGGGAGTCCGCGCTCCAAGCCGATGGGACCCTGTCCCGTCTCCATCTGTGTTTCATCTGTGTTCATCTGTGGCTAAAAATGCTTCCCGCCTATGAACACCCTTCCGCATTCCATCTCCCGCCGCGCCGTGCTCAGTTCCGTCTCCTGTGGTTTTGGCTACCTCGCGTTCGCCGGCCTTGCGGCTCGCGCAGCGACGGCGGACAAGCCGCTCGCGCCGAAGCAGCCGCATTTTACGCCGCGCGCCAAGCGCGTCATCTTCCTGTGCATGAGCGGCGGGCCGTCGCACGTGGACACGTTTGATTACAAGCCCAAGCTCATCGCCGATGCGGGTAAGCCCGGGGCGCGGCCCGGCAGCACTTGGCTGGGGCCGAAGGCGGCGTTCCAGCAGCGCGGGAAGGGTGGTCTGTGGATTTCCGACCTCTTCCCAAACGTCGCGCAGCACGCGGACGACCTCGCGCTCATTCGCTCGATGCAGACGGACTTGCCCGCGCATCCGCAGGCGTTTCTGCGGCTGCACACCGGCACGTCGCAGTTCGTTCGCCCGTCGCTGGGCGCGTGGGCGACTTACGGCCTCGGCACGGAGAACGAGAACTTGCCGGGCTTCATCACCATCGCACCGCCGGCTAACTTCGGCGGCGCGCAGAACTTCGGCAGCTCGTTCCTCCCGGCGATTTACCAGGGAACGCGCATCGGCACCGGCGGTCGTCCGGTCGCGGGTTCGGAAGTAAAAAACCTGCGCCCCCCCGGCACGGCGCAGGCGCAGCGGCTGGAACTGGATTTGATTCAAACCCTCAACCGCGCGGCGCAGCAGCGCGACCCGCACAACGCCGCCATCGAGGGCAGCATCGAGAGCTTCGAGCTGGCCTTCAAGATGCAGAGCCAGATGCCCGCCGTGCTGGACCTCGCCAAGGAGAGCGCCGCGACGAAGCAGCTCTACGGCGTGGGCGACCGCGACACGGACGACTTCGCGCGGAAATGTCTCATGGCCCGGCGCTTCATCGAGGCGGGCGTGCGCTTCGTGGAGGTCGGCAGCGGGAACTGGGACCATCACTTCAACCTCTCCACCGCGCTCGCCCGCAACTGCGCCAGCGTGGACAAACCCATCGCCGGCCTGCTCACGGACCTGCAGCAGCGCGGGCTGTTAAAGGACACGCTGGTCATCTGGGGTGGCGAGTTCGGGCGCACGCCCTTCGCGCAGGGCAACGACGGGCGCGACCACAACAACAAGGGTTTCACCTTCTGGCTGGCCGGCGGCGGCGCGAAGGGCGGCACGAGTTACGGCGCGACCGACGACTACGGTTTCGAGGCCGTGCAGGACAAGGTGAGCCTCCACGATCTGCACGCGACGATCCTGCACCTGCTCGGCCTGAACCACGAGCAGCTCACTTTCCGCTACGCCGGTCGGGACTTCCGCCTGACGGATGTGAAGGGTGAAGTGGTGCGGGGCGTGGTGGCGTAAAGCAAACAGCCGGCGATCCCTGGAGGAGCGCCGGCTGTGTCGCGTGGGGCAGGGGTCAGAACTTCCAGCCCGTGCCAATCTGCGCGTGGGCGGAGGTGTAGTTGTCCCCCACGTCGGCGTAGAGGCCCAGCTTCATGTAGCCGCCGCCTTTCTTCGCGGCGTCGGGTTTGCCGAGGAAGCGGTAGCCCACCTCGCCGCCCACCGTGAAGTATTGGTCCAGCGCTGCCGAGGTGAGGAACTTGGTGTGGACGGCATAGACGTCTACGATCCAGCGCTTGCCGATGGGGACGTCCAGTTTGAGACCGTTCTTGAGGATTTGCTGGCTGACGCCGGGGTCGAACTTGTAACCCGACACCGTGATTGGAACGCCTTCGTAGAGGCTGAAGTGGTTGCCCATGGAGAGGGTGAACGCGCCGAAGTCGTGGGCTAGGAGGCTGTTGATGCCGCCGTTGGCGAGCAGGCCGCCGGCGGCGAGGTCCTTCGAGGCGGTGGCGTTGGCTCCGCCGAAGGGTGTGAGCTGCCAATACCACGGGCTGTCTTTGGCGCGGGGGATGACCTTCACCGGGACGCCCACGCCTAGCCGAGTCCGAAGGCCTCGGCCCCTTCAATTTTCGTGTAGTTGAGCGGCAAGTTGAAGTCGAGGCCGACGCGGTCGGTGAGCTTGAAGCGGGCGAACATGGGGAGGCTGTAGACCGTGCCTTTGATGCCGTTGGCGTCGAAGGAGCCGACGTCCGCGATGATGCCGAAGCCGGTGCGGGAGGTGCTGGTATTGTTGGCGTCCTTCTCCTCGCGGGTCTCCGCGAAGGTCATGCCGTAGTTTTGGTAAGCGTCCGTGCCACTGCGGGCGGTGCTGGCGTTCGGGTTGCCGTCGGTGATGGTTACGAGTGACTGGGCGGCCATGGCCTTGAAGAACTTGGCCAGCTCGGCGGCCCCGTCCTTCTTGAGGAAGTCCGTGAGCTCGGCGGTGGTGTTGAAGCCTCTGGAGAAGCCGGTGCTGGGGATCTGGATGATCGTGGAGCCGGCCACGCCGCTCGTGTAGGTGATGGCGTTGGCCACGCCGGCGTAGTTCAGCGAGCCGTTGACGAAGCCGGCCAGGGCGGCGAATGAGTCTGAGCGGTTCACGGCGCGTTCGATCAGGTCCACCACGTTGTTCGCGCTGACGGTGACGGTGGGGCCACCCGTTGCAGTGATGGTAAACAGATCCGCTCCTTGCGTCGTCGCCGTCCCGGCCAGAAGGGACAAGGTCAGGGCGGCAAGGCTGAGGTGGCGGGTGGGGGCGGGCGACGGTGGGGGCTTCATAATGGCGCGGGGATGTTTTTTTTCTGCTGTTATGGTGGCGACGGCGGTTTTATAAGGGGGCGCGTTCGCCACTGTCAACCTGCTCGTTTCAGCCATGAAAGCCCTCGCCCTCCTTCGCTGTTTTTCCGCCCTGGCTTGCCTCCTGCCGCTCGCGCGGGCTGCCGCCGCCGATGGCACGCCGTCGCCGGCAGTTCGCTCCATCTCGGTGGAAGTCTCCGTGCTGCGCTTCAAGCCGCTGAAGGCCGAGCGGCTCGTGCAGGGCTTCAAAGGGTTGGGCACGGACCTCAAGTCCTTCGTCGAGGCGCTCAAGAACGAAGGCGAGATCAGCGTGCTCTACAACGCCACGCGTGACCTGCGTTTGGAGGAGAAGGCGGAGGCGAAGTTCGATGCGCTCGAAAACCGCCCCATCGTCATCATCGGCAAGCCCGGCGCGCCCCTGCCGCCCATCACCCAGTTGGGTGTCAACCTCAAGGTCTCCACCCGCCCGGCGGACGGTGAACGCTTCGGCCTGGCGTGGGATGGCTCGATCAGTTGGTCGCCGGAGATGCTCACGCGCTGGCAGGGCGAGAAGTTCCTCAGCTTCGCCGGCGCGGCCGTCAGCACGCTCAAGACCGCCGGTGTCATCAAGGGCGATGACAGCAAGAACGCCGACATCGGTCTAGGCCTGGCCCAACTCTTCAACCCCAAGGGCAAGCCCACCGAGAACGAGATCTACGAACTGCCCGTCAACAAAACCATCGCCCTCTCCGGCAGCCGCAACTGCAAGAGCTCCGACCTGATCGTCAACGCCACCACCGCCGAGATGGGCAGCAAGGAGGCGCAAACCATTCTTCTCCTCCTGCAACCCACCGTGAACCCGTGAGCTGCCTCCGCCCCTTCTTGCGGCTACTCCTGCTGGCACTGCTCCTCGCCCCGACCGCTTGGGCGCAGGTCACCTTCATCAACGTGGATGACCTGCCGACCAACGGCTCCACCAACCTCACCGCCACCGCCACCAACGCGCCCCCGCTGCAACTTCACGCCGCCGTCGTTCGCTTCCTCCCCGCCAAGGCCGGCGCGGCCGCGCCCGAGTTCACCGGCGAGGCTACTCTTGCCGCCGTCGTCGCCAGCCTCGCCAAGCAAGGGCAGGTGAACCTCCTCTACGCCGGGGATCGCGTCACCCCGGATGGCACCAACCAGACCGCCGTCTTCGACTCCGTCGAGCGCCGCCCCGCCTTCGCCACCCAAGCCGAGCTGAACCAAACCCTCACCAACCGCGAGTTCGGCCTGCGCCTCACGCTCCAGGCCCGGCCGCTCGTGGATGGCCGCATGGAGCTGAACTGGCAAGGCCGCTTCCGGTGGTCCTCTGACCTGCTCAACTCCTGGGCGGGCGAGAAGTATCTCGTCTTCGGCATGAGGGTCGCCCAGTTGATCCGCCCCGGCCTCTTTTACTACCAAAGCGAGGACGATGATGAGGACGACCGGGCTGGCATCAACCTCCGCGCGCTTTTCGGCAAGAAGAAGGCCCCGCCGCCTAAGGCTGCCGTGCCGGACATCTCATTCCTCTCCGCTGAAGACCGGGAAATCCCGTTGCGCGGTCAGCGCCCGGTGTTGCCCGGCGAACTCATCGTCCTCTCCACCTCCACCGGCCCGGATCCCAAGCAAGCTGAATACATCTACTTGCTCGTCCGCTTCACGGCTGCGGACTGAGCACGTTGGCGCGACGATCACCCGTGTGGGGGAGGGCCGGTGTAAGGGGGATGGGGGTGCGGACTACCAACCGAACGCTACTTACCGAAACTCATTGGGACTTGGTATCCCCCCGCGTGGGAAGGTCGTCGCCCCGGTGGGCCGCTCGCGGGGATCACTTGCCATTGCGCAGGTGCAGGTCGAGGAAGTCGTAGGCGACTTTGCGGGCGTCCTCGGGGAAGGAGTGCGGGGCTTTCGGGTAGTAGTCGGCGAGGTGCGTTGCCTTGCCGTGGAGCTGATACACCTTGCGCGCGGCGGCCAGCACATCGCGGACGCCGGATGCATCGAAGTCGGTGTCGCCTTCCGCCGAGCAGGTGAGGAAGGGGCGCGGGGCGAGGGCGGCGACAATTTCCGGGAAGTCGAAGGGCACTTGCGCCGGGTCGTTGGCGAACTGGCTCGCGATGCGCGGCATATAGACTTTGCCGGTCCAGCTCGGGAGGTCGTCTTTGCGGAAGGTGGTGAAGCCGCAGCTCGACACGATGACGCGCAGGCGCGGCTCGAAGACGCTTGTGAACATCGCGTTGTGCCCGCCGAGCGAGTGGCCGATGACGCCGAGGCGCGCGGGGTCCACTTCGGGCAGGGTGGCGAGGAGGTCCACAGCGCGGACGTTGTCCCAGATGGCTTTCATGGTGCCGCTGGCGTAGCCGTGGCGCGGGTCGAAGTCGTATTTAGAATCGCCGAAGCTGGGGTAGTCGGGGGCGAGGGTGACGTAGCCGCGCTGGGCGAGGTGGAGGGCGTATTGCTTGGGGTTGTCCACAAGGCCGGCGGACTCGGCTTTGCCGAGCTTGGTGGTCTGGTGGAGGCAGAGGACGGCGGGGAGTTTCGCCTTCGCGGAGGCTGCGGGCAGGAACAAGTATGCGGCGACGCGGTCGGTGGCATCGCTCTGGTAGGTCAGCTTGCGGCGGAGGAGACCGCCTTCCAGCTTCACTTCCTCCAGCACCTGCACGTCGAGGGCGACGCGCTTGGCGGGGTTGGGGAAGGGGCCCATCACGCGTTCCAACGCGGCGGCGATGTGGCGGCGGCGGGGTTCCCAGTCGGGAGGGGTCTTGGCCGCGTGGGCCTTGCCGTCGGGGGCGGTGACACGGAGCAGGTCGAAGCGGTCAGGGTAACTCGGCGCGGGCGGCGCTGGCTCGAAGCGACCGACGGGGAAGCCCTGCGCGTAGGAGATGATGAATGCGCCGTCGGTCGTGGCGTAGCGGAGGACCTCGCGGCGCTCGAAGTCGGTGGGCGTCTTGCGGTCAAGGGCGTCGGGGCTGTCGGTGCGGAGGAACTTCCCGGCGACGTGGCCGGGGATGAGCGTGCGGCTGCCGAGGGCGTGGCCGGTGGTGGTGAAGTGTTTGCCGTCCACCATTTCTTTCGTGACCCAGACGGGGACTATGTCGAGGCCCGCGCGCGTCATGTTGGCGACCATTTCCTGGCCGTCGGCGAGGCAGGTCTTGTCGTCCACGCCGTGGACGGAGAAGATTTTCGCAGTGGTGCCGAGGCGTTTCATCTCAGCGAGGTGCGCGGGGTGGCCGACGAAGCGGATTTCCTGCGCGCCGGGCGGGAGGAAGTTCGGGCTGGCGGGGTCGCGACTCCAGCGGGCGTTGAGGCCCCCGGCGGCGGGGAGATTATAGGCGAGGGCGTCGCTGAGTTTCTTCATGCCACACATGTCCACGACGGCGGTGAAGGTGCGCGGGGCGAGTTTATTGGCCATGAGCGTGACGTTGCCGCCGCCGGAGCCACCGGTGGCAAAGAGACGGCCACGGGCGAAGGGAGTTTTGGTTTGCTCGAGTTCGTGGAAGACGAGCCAGAGCGCGCGCAAGGCGTCGAGGCCTTGGAGCCAGCCGAAGTCGTAAGGCTCCGGGCCTTCGATGGAATCCTTGGGGCCGCTCTGGAGGTAGTTCACGCAGAGGGCGACGCAGTTGAACTCGCGGGCGAGCGCCGCTGGGTTCGCGGTGCCGGCGCAGTCGGTGCCGCCCCAGTTGTGGAGGGTGAGGAAGATGCCGGTGCGCGGGCCGATGCTGGCGCGGGTGCCGCCGGGATAGTGGACTTGCACGCGGACCTCGCGTGGGCCGGGCCGCAGCGGCCATTCCTGGGCGGGGATGACGACGGGGCCGTCGCGCTCGGGGAGTTTGGGCCAGGGGATTTCAGCGGCGGTCAGGCAGGTGGCGCTGAAGCTCAAGAGGAACGCGGCGATGAGGGAACGCATGGGGGAGCTTGGCCCTGCTGATGGCTGGAAGGCAAACCGACAGCGAGAGGCTTCTGAGGTTGTCCCTCACAGGGTGTCACCCGTTCGTCACAAAGTTGTCACTGGTTTGGCGTTGTTTGGTTTCGGTGTGCGTGTTACGCAAGGGGTAGACATGGCAAAGATTCTGGTAGTGGATGACGAGCCGGATGCGGTTGAGCTCATTGAGTTCAATCTCAAGAGCGCTGGCTTCGAGGTGGTCACGGCGGCGGACGGCGCGGAGGCGTTGAAGAAGGCGCGCGCGTCGTTGCCGGACCTCATTGTGCTCGACTTGATGCTGCCGGAGGTGGACGGGCTGGAGGTGTGCAAGTTGCTCCGGCGCGATACGGCCACGGCGGGCATTCCCATCCTGATGCTCACGGCCAAGGCGGCGGAGATTGACCGCGTGCTGGGCCTCGAACTGGGCGCGGATGACTACGTGACCAAGCCCTTCAGCCCGCGCGAACTGATGCTCCGCATCAAGGGCCTGCTGCGTCGCCGCTCGACGACGGAGTCCAAGGCCGAGCGGATGCAGTTCGGCGACCTGATTCTCGATGTGCCGGCGCACAGCCTCACGGTGAACGGCAAGCGCGTGGAGCTGACGGCAACGGAGTTCAAGCTGCTGACCATCCTCGCGCAACGGCGCGGGCGGGTGCAGTCGCGCGACCAGTTGCTCAAGGACGTGTGGGAATACGACAACGTCATTGATACCCGCACGGTGGACACGCACATGCGGCGGCTACGCGAGAAGCTGGGCAAGGGCGCGAAGCATCTCGATACGGTGCGGGGGGTTGGGTATCGGTTCGTGGCGGGGTGAAGAGGACAGCGATCAGCAGGATGGCGCGCCTGCATTTCCTCCTCGCTGACGGCTGATAGCTGATAGCTAATTGCTCCCCATGTGGCCCACACTCACCATCCTTGCCCTGCTGGCGGCGGGATATTGCTGCTTTGCCTGGCGGCGGTGCCGCTTGGAAGCGGAGGCGCAGGGCGAGCGGCAACGGCGGGAGTTTGAAGCGCTTCGGCAACAGCACGAGCAGGCGCGGGCGCGCGAGCTGGCCCAGCAACAAGCGCTGTTCAACAGCATGAGCGAAGGGGTGCTGGTGCTGGATGGTGAGGGGCGCGTGCGGCTCGTCAACCAGGCGCTCGAACGCCTCTTCGGCATCCATGGCGACATCCGTGGTCGCACCGTGATGGAGGCGCTCCGGCTACATCAGGTGCAGGAGCTGGTGAACCGCACCTTGCTCGACGGGCAGGTGCAGGAGTTCGAGCTGGAGCTGCCGGGTCTGGAGGGCAACCGCAGTTTGCAGGTGAACTCCGCCGTCGTGCTCTGCGCGGATGGCCGGCAGCAAGGGCTGATTCTCGTCTGCCACGACTTGACCCGGCTGAAGCAGTTGGAGAACACGCGCCGCGAGTTTGTCGCCAACGTCAGCCACGAGCTGCGCACGCCGCTCTCGCTCATCAAGGGCTACGTCGAGACGCTCATTGACGGCGCGAAGGACAAGCCCGAGGTCGCCACCAAGTTTCTCCAGACCATCGAGAAGCACGCGGACCGGCTGACTTATCTCATCGAGGACTTGCTCACCATCTCGCGGCTGGAGTCGGGGCAAGTCGTGATGAACCTCCAGCGCATCGAACCCGCCGAGGTGGTCGAGCGCGTTCTCAGTGACCTGGAAACCAAGGCCGCCGCGAAGCAGTCGCACCTCGTCAACGAAGTCCCCGCCACGACGGCGGTGCAGGCGGATTCCGACCGGTTGCAACAGGTCTTTTTCAACCTGGTGGACAATGCCATCAAGTATGGGCGCACGGGCGGGAGCGTGGTTATCGGCGCGCGGAAGACCGATACCAAGCAGGTGGAACTCTGGGTGCGCGACGACGGCCCCGGCATCCCGGCGGAGGCCCAGACGCGCGTCTTCGAGCGCTTCTACCGCGTGGACAAAGCCCGCTCGCGCGACGCGGGCGGCACCGGCCTGGGCCTGGCCATTGTGAAGCACATCGTGCAATCGCATGGCGGCGAGGTGTGGGTGGAGAGCGAGCCGGGTAAGGGCGCGACGTTCTTCTTCACGCTGCCGGAGGCGTGAGGCGTGCGTCTGGTCCCCGATGCAGTCATGCATGCCGAGCGTTGAACGTTGAACGTTGGAAGTTTTTCTCCACACTCCGCGCGCGATGACTCAATCAGCGATATTTGACGGGCTGCTGACTTACTTGTTTTTCATCCCGCTGCTGACGTTCCACGAGTGGGCGCACGCGTGGGTGGCCTGGAAGTGCGGCGACGACACGGCTTACCACCAAGGCCGCGTGACCCTCAACCCGGTCGCCCACATGGAACTCATCGGCACCGTGGTGTTGCCACTGCTGGGAATCTTCCTCTCGTTGAGCAACTCCGCACTGGCTGGCTTCATCATTGGCTGGGGGCGGCCCGTGCCGGTGAACATCGCGAACCTGCGCCACCCACGGCGGGACGACACGCTCGTGGCACTGGCCGGCCCCGCCATCAACGTGGTGCTGGCCTTCGCCCTCCTCGCGCTGGTCAAGGTGAGCACGTTTACCGGCATCGCCATGTTCGGCGAGATTGGCATCAAGATGGCCATCCTCAGTCTGTTCCTCTGCTTCTTTAACCTCCTGCCCATCCCGCCGCTGGACGGTTCCCATGTGCTCAAAAACTTTATCGGCATGAGCCACGAGACTTACTGGAAGCTGTGCCAGTATGGGTTCATCATGGTCATCGTGGCCATCAACATCCCGGGCGTGCGCGACCTCGTCGGCGGGGTCACCCGGGTGACCTTTTACGCGATGGCGGACCTCTTGGGCCTGCGATGAAAGACTTGGTTTCCCACCGCGCCACCCTTAACAATCGCCGCCAGTAAGCAGGATGAAAACATTCGCAGAACTCGGTTTCCCCGGTCGCCTTATCGCGGTCGAGGGCTTGGATGGCTCCGGCAAGTCCACGCAAATCTACCTACTCAAACGCTGGCTGGAGCTGCGCGGCTTGAAGGTCTTCTTCAGCGAGTGGAACTCCTCCGAGCTGGTCAAATCCGCCACCACGAAGGGCAAGAAGGCGACCTTGCTCACGCCCACCACGTTCAGCCTCATCCACGCCACGGACTTCGCGGACCGCTACGAGCGCCAGCTCGTGCCCCTGCTGCGCGCGGGCTACCTCGTGCTCTGCGACCGCTACATCTTCACCGCTTTCGTTCGCGATGTCGTGCGCACCTGCCCGCCGGAATGGGTGCGCGGCCTCTACAGCTTCGCGGCACTGCCGGACATGACCTTCTTCTTCCGCGCGGACTTGGAAGTCTCCTTGAACCGCATCCTCGAAGGCCGGCCCGAGCTGAAATACTTCGAGGCCGGCATGGACATGGGTTTCTCCACGGACATCACCGAGAGCTTTCGCATCTTCCAGGGCCGCATGCTGGAGCAATACCTCGCCATGAGCCGCGAGTTCTCCTTCAACGTCATTGACGCCAACGAGACCATCGAGACGCAGCAGGCCATCGTGCGCAGGCTCGTCGCCGACCGCCTGGACCTGCCCTCCTTCGCCCTCCACAAAGCCTGATTTGCCGATGCTCACCGACCGATACGACGCGACGCTAGCTGCTGGAGACCGGACGCTGGATAAGCCCCGGGACTTCCGAGCGGCGTTGCTTTCATCCAGCATCTGGCAACCAGCATCCAGCCGCTAGCCATGCCCACCCCGCGCAAAGTCAAACGCCTCGCCCCCGCGCCCCGCACGCCGGAGGTCGTCATCCCCAAGCCCAGCGCCAAACGCTTCTATGGCGAGGGCATCCCCGGCGTGGACGAGGAGAAACTCCGCGGCAAACTCATCGTCGTCGAAGGTGCCGATGGCTCCGGTCGCTCCACGCAAATCGCCCAGCTCGTCCAGTGGCTTGAAGGCAGCGGCCACGCCACCGTGCAGGTCGGCCTCAAGCGCTCCGACCTCGTCAGCGAGGAACTGGAGAAGGCGCAGGCCGGCAACATCCTCAGCCGCACCACCCTGAGCCTCTTCTACGCCACTGACTTCGCCGACCAGGTTGAAAACATCATGCTCCCCGCGCTTAAGGCCGGCTTCATGGTGCTGGCGGATCGTTACATCTACACCCTCATGGCGCGCGACCTTGTGCGCGGCATGGACGCGGCGTGGTTGAAGAACCTCTACGGCATCGCCCTAGTGCCCGACGCGGTCTTCTACCTGAACCTCTCGCCCGAGCAACTCGTGCAGCGGAACTTCGCCAAGAGTAAGGCGCTCGACTACTGGGAGAGCGGCATGGACCTGGGCCTCTCTCGCGACATGTTCGACAGCTTCCTGAAATACCAAGCCCTCATGGCCCGGCAGTTCACGCAACTCCAAGCCCTCTACGGCTTCGACATCGTGGACGCCGACCGCTCGCCCGAAGACGTGAACGCCGACCTGCGCCGCAAGATTGAGTCCGTGCTTGCGGGACGTTGAGTTGCGCAGTCGCCGGTTAATTGGCTTGGCGCAGGCGCGGCAAAACGCGAGCTTCCCTGCGTCAGGCAGGATTCCAGCCCCATGATTCCCGGTGTGGAATCCGCCAGCCCAGATGACCTCACTGCTCGAAATCTCCCGCCTGTCGCCCGTCGCTTACGCGGTGCTCGTGCTCGCGTGCGTGGTATCGCTCGGGCTGGCATTGGGCAGCGTTAAGGTCAGGGGCGTGGGGCTGGGAGCTGCGGGCGTGCTCTTCGTCGGTATTCTCTGCGGCCACCTCAAGTTCACCCTCACCCCGGAGCTGCTGGCCTTCGTCCGGGACTTCGGGCTGGTTCTCTTCGTTTACACCATCGGCTTGCAGGTCGGGCCTGGCTTCTTCACGTCACTGCGACAGCAGGGACTCCCGCTCAATCTCATGGCCGCCGCCATCGTGCTCCTTGGCGCGGGCGTCATGCTCCTCGTGGCGTGGCTGCTGCACATCGACCTCGCCGCCGCTGTGGGCATCTTCACCGGCGCGACCACGAACACCCCCGCCCTCGGTGCGGCGCAGGAAGCGCTGAAGAGCCTCCCCGGCCTCGACCCCGAGCGCCTCGGGCTGCCGGCCCTCGGCTACGCCGTCGCTTACCCCTTTGGCATCCTTGGCATCATCCTCGCGATGCTTGCCCTCCGCTGGGGGCTGCGCTTGGACGTTTCAGCCGAGGCCGAGGCTTTCCGCCGCGAACAACGCAGCGACCACCAGCCCGTCGAGCGGATGAACATCCTCATCCGCAATTCCAACCTGAACGGCCTGAAACTCCACCAGCTCCCCGCCAAGGACAAACTCGACGTCGTCATCTCCCGCGTGAAGCACTTGGGCGAGACCGAGGTCGTCCCGGCGAACGGCACGACGACCCTGCACCTGGGCGATGTCGTCCTCGCCGTCGGCACGCGGGCCAGCCTCGCCGAGTTTTGCCTCATCGCCGGACAGCAGTCGTCGGTGGACCTGCTCCTTGCGCCGGGCCGGGTCATCTCCCGCCGCGTGGTGGTCACCCAGAAGAAAATTCTCGGCCAGTCGCTGCGCGAACTTCAGTTGAACCAGCGCTACGGCGTCACCCTCACGCGCGTGACCCGGGGCGACGTGGAATTAAGCGCCCGCGCCGACCTCCGCCTCCAGTTTGGCGACATGGTGCAGATGGTCGGCGAAGAGGCGGACATCCCGCGCGCCGTCGAGTTCTTCGGCAACTCCGTCAAGGAACTCAACCACACCAACCTCATACCCGTTTTCGTCGGCATCATCTTGGGCGTGCTGCTCGGCATGTATCCCTTCCAACTCGGGACCATGCCCACGCCCGTCCGGCTCGGTCTTGCGGGCGGTCCGCTCATTGTCGCCATCATCCTGAGCCGCATCGGGCGCATCGGCCCGCTCCTCTGGTATATGCCGGCCAACGCCAACGCGCTGTTGCGCGAGCTGGGTATCGCCCTCTTTCTCGCCTGCGCGGGCTTGAAGGCCGGCGAGCACTTCTTCCATGTCCTGCGCGAGGGCGACGGCCTCAAGTGGATGGCCTGCGGTGCCGCCATCACGCTCGTGCCACTCCTCATCGTGGGCGTGGGTGCGCGCCTGCTGGGCAACCTCAACTACCTGAACCTCTGCGGCCTCCTCTCCGGCAGCATGACGGATCCCCCCGCACTTGCCTTCGCCAACACCGTCACTGGCAGCGACGCCCCGTCCGTCGCCTACGCCACCGTGTATCCGCTGACGATGCTCCTGCGCATCGTGGTGGCCCAACTGCTGGTGCTCGCCTTCTGCCAATGAGCCGGCCGGCCGACGCGATTTAACAATTCCGGGCTGGTCGCTCGCGCTGCGGCTGGGTAAATCACGGCCGTTGCCCGCAGGACTTGCAACGAGGGCGGGCAGCGGGCACAACACGTTCCACAAATTCCGAAACGCATATGGCCGAAGCAACCAGCAAACGCGAATACTTCGTCGGGGTGGACTTGGGCGGCACCAAGATTCTCGCGGGTGTCTTCAACGCCCAGCTCAAGTGTCTCGGCAAGGTGAAGATGAGCACCAAGCCCGAGCGCGGCCCTGACGGCGTGCTCGAGCGCGTCGCCCGCTGCGTCCACGAGGTCGTGGACGAGTGCGATCTCACGCTCGACAGCATCAAGGCGCTGGGCATCGGCGCGCCGGGCGCGGTGAACCCGGAGGAGGGCCGCATCATCTTCGCGCCGAACCTCAAGTGGGAGGATGTGCCGCTCAAGAAGGTGTTGGAGAAACAGCTCGGTTTGCCGGTCTTCGCTGAGAACGACTGCAACGCCTGCGCGCTGGGCGTTTACGAAACGGAACTCGACCCCAAGCCGCGCTCGATGGTGGGCATCTTCCTGGGCACGGGCATTGGCGGCGGCATCGTGCTGGATGGCCGGCCTTACTCCGGCTTCAACCGCACGGCGGGCGAGATCGGCCACATGATTCTCGAAGTGAACGGCCCCAGGTGCGGCTGCGGCAACAAGGGTTGCTTCGAGGCGCTGGCCAGCCGCACCGCGCTCTTCCGCAAAATCCAGAACGCGGTGAAGGACGGCCAGAAGACCGTGCTCACCGACATGCTGGGCCCGGACCTGACCGATATGCGCAGCGGCGATCTCCGCAAGGCGCTCCGGCGCGGCGACAAGTTCGTCGAGAAAGTGGTCGAGGAAGCCGCCGAATACACCGGCATCGCCGTCGCCAACATCATCAACCTGCTCAACCCCGAAGTCGTCGTCCTGGGCGGCGGCGTGATGGACCAGCTCGCCGACGAGATGATGTCCATCATCGTCGAGACCGCGAAGGACTACGCGCTGACGGGCACGATGAAGGGGATTGAGATTCTCGCCAGCAAGCTGGGGGATGATGCGGGGATTACGGGCGCGGCGGTGCTGGCGAAGCGGGAGTCGAAGTAATTGCGAAGGGTGAATTCCGAATTGCGAATCGTGAAGTCCGACCCTGAAGGCTACGCGTCACCGGTTCGCCATTCGCCATTCGCCATTCGCCATTCGGCCCGCCGCGCCGTCATCGACATCGGCACGAACTCCGTGAAGTTGCTCGTCGCGGACGTTTCCCCTGACGCGGTCGAACCTATCTGGGAGGGCAGCGAGCAAACCCGCTTGGGCCGGGGCTTCTACGACGACCACCAGCTCCGGACGGAGGCCATCGCGGACACGGCCCGGGCGGTTGCGCAGTTCGTTCAGACCGCGCGGGAGCAAGGTGCGATGCAGGTGCGCGTCATCGCTACCAGCGCGGCGCGGGACGCGGTGAACGCGGGGGAGTTGCTCGATGCGGTTCACGCCGCCAGCGGCCAGACAGTCGAAGTCATCAGCGGCGAGCAGGAGGCGGACTGGGCGTTTCAAGGGGTGCTGACGGATGCTGCGTTGCGCAGTCAGCCGGTGCTGATTCTCGACGTGGGCGGCGGCAGCACGGAGTTCATCCTGGGCGCGGAAGGTCGCGCTGACTTCCGCGACAGCTTCAAGCTGGGCACGGTGCGCCTGCTCGAATCCACCCAACTCTCCGACCCGCCCACGGCTGCCGAACTCGCCGCCACGCGCGCCCAACTCCGCAGCTTCCTTGACCGCGAAGTCCGTCCGCGGCTCGCCCCGCTCCTGCCAGCCGAGGCAGCGGTAGGGCCGACCGGTCGGCCTCGCCTTGCGGTTCAGGCGCACGGGGAGGCCGCGCGCAGCGCAGTCCGACCAAGTTTAGGCGACCTTGCTCTGGTCGGCACCGGTGGCACCACGAGCATTCTTGCGCGGCTGGAGCTTCAGCTTCCCGACTACGATCGCGCGCGCATCGAGGCGACGCACTTCACGGCAGAGCGGTTGCGCTGGCACGTCGAGCAGCTGTGGAGTTTGCCGTTGGCGGAGCGCCGCGCGCTCCCCGGTCTTCCACCCGACCGCGCGGACGTGATTCTCTTCGGTGTGGCCATCTACGAGGCGGTGATGGCGAGCTTCGGCATCGCCACGCTGCGCGTCAGCACGCGCGGCCTGCGCTTCGCGGCGGTGCGAGGGTAGGGCGAGCGTCCTCGCGAGCCGGCTCGGCAGGAGCCTCGCCCTACACAAATGAGCACTGCGCGTTTCAGGACTTTCTCGCCTCCGTGGCCACGCCGTGCTTCGCTCCCCGCAACAAACTGACCAATGAAATTCACCTTCGCCCTCGCCGCGCTGTTGCTCCCGCTCACGCTCGCTGCCGCTGACTTACCCAAGGAAATTCCCCTTTGGCCCAATGGCGCACCCGGCTCCGAGGGCAAGACCGAGCCGGAGTTGCGCGTGAAGAATGCGGCGGGCGATGTCACCAGCGTCTCGCGCATCCACGCGCCCAGTCTCACGCCTTATTTGCCGGCGAAGGACAAGGCCAACGGCTGCGCCGTGCTGGTCATCCCCGGCGGCGGGCACCGCGTGCTCGCCATCGCGCACGAGGGCTACAACGTCGGCGAGTGGCTGCGCGACCACGGCATCGCGGCCTTCGTGCTGAAGCACCGGCTCGCGAAGGAAACCAACTCCACCTACCAGATTGAGGGCGAATCCCTCGCCGACACGCAGCGCGCCATGCGGCTCATCCGCAGCCGCGCGGCGGAGTGGAACGTGGACCCCGCACGCCTCGGCGTGATGGGTTTCAGCGCCGGCGGCGAACTGGCGTGGTTGGTCAGCGCGCGCAATGACGACGGCCTCGCCGCCGCGAAGGACGCAGTGGACAAGCTGGGTTGCAAGCCCGCCTTCCAAGCCCTCATTTACCCCGGCCGCTCCGCCACCATTCTGCCGACGAAGGGCGTGCCGCCCGCGTTCCTCTGTGCCGGCTACGGCGACCGGCAGGACATCTCGGAGGGTTTGGCCGAGGCGTATCTCCGCTTCAAGCAGGCGGGCGTCCCGACGGAGTTGCACATGTATGCCAACGCCGGCCACGGCTTCGGCGTGCGCGCGAGCAACCAAGGCCCGCACGCCGCGTGGCCGGAGCGCTTCCGCGAGTGGCTGGACCGGCGCGGTTTGCTGACGGCGAAGCCGTAGCCGACGAGTGGGCGAGTCACCCTCGCTTGGCGTGCGGAGAGCAATTCCTGACTCGACCCGCGCGCGGCGAGCACTCACTCTTTCCCCGCTGCCAAGACTTTGACTGAGCGTCCGCGCGACAACGTCCAACGCCGCAAATTTATGACCGAGACCATCGCCTTCAAGCCGCCGGGCAGCTACTCGTCCGCCTCGGTTCCCAAGCACGTCGTCCAGCAGCGCTTCCGCACCCCGAAGAAAAACATTCCGCAGACGCCCATCGAGCGGAACCACTTCCTCCACGTCATCCGCAACTACGTCGCCGAGTTCAACCCGGTGCCGCCCATGCCCACCGCCGAGCTCAAGGTCCACGCCGACCGCGTCATCGGGATGCTCAAGTGCGACCCCATCTACCGCGACTACATCGGCGTGCTCATCAACAACGAGATGTGGCGAGAGCAGATCGCCGCCGTGCCGTTCGAGCGCCGGCTGCTGCTCCTGCCCAAGTGCCTCCGCGTCGAGGCGAAGTGCCCCGCGCCCTTCGATGAGTTCGGCCTGCTGTGCAAGCAGTGCGGCCTCTGCACGATTCAGGATTTGCAGGCGGAGGCGGAGAAGCTCGGTTACGCAACGCTCGTGGCGGAAGGCTCCGCCATCGTCATGTCGTTGATCCAGACCGGGAAGATCGAGGCCATCGTCGGCGTGAGCTGCCTGAGCGTGCTCGAACGCGCGTTTCCCTACATGGAAGCCGCCGCGATTCCCGGTGTCGCGATTCCGCTGCTCCAGGACGACTGCATTGACACGACCGTGGACCTCGACTGGGTGTGGGATTACATCCACTTGACCAGCGACGACCAGACGCGCCGGCTCGACTTGGGTGCGCTCCGTGACGAGGTGGATTTCTGGTTCAGCCCCGTGGCGCTCGACACCATCATGGGCAACGCCGAGGGCGAGACCGAGCGCATCGCGCGCGACTGGCTCATGCGCGCCGGCAAGCGCTGGCGGCCTTTCCTCGCGGTGTCCACTTACCAGGCGCTGCGCCGCGATACCGGCAAGCCTTTGCCCGAGGACATCAAGAAAGCTGCCGTCGCCGTCGAGTGCTTCCACAAGGCCTCGCTCATCCACGACGACATCGAGGACAACGACTCCTTGCGCTACGGCGAGAAGACGCTGCACGAGGAATACGGCACCGCCGTCGCGCTGAACGTGGGCGACCTGCTCATCGGCGAAGGCTACCGGCTGCTCGCCGCGTGCAAGGCCAGCCAGGCTGCGAAGGCCGAGATGGTGCGCGTCGCCAGCGAAGGCCAGCGCGAACTCTGTCGCGGCCAGGGCGCGGAGCTTTGCTGGGCGCGCAACCCGCAGTCGCTCACGCAACACCAAGTGCTCGACATCTTCCGCAAGAAGACCGCGCCGGCCTTCGAGGTCGCGCTGCGCGTCGGCGCGCTCTACGCGGGCGTGGAGCAGCACGAGGAAGTTGAGGATGTCCTCCACGTTTACAGCGAGGCGCTCGGCATCGCCTACCAGATTCGCGACGATCTCAGTGACCTCGGCGACACCGGCGAGACCAACGACATCGCCGGCCTGCGCCCGAGCCTCTTGCTCGCCGTCGCACACGAGAAGGCGAAGGACGCCAAGAAGGAACTCCTCGCGAGTGTCTGGCGTCGCCAGCTCCCCGCCGGCACCAGCGTGAAGGACATTGAAGCCCTCTACACCGAACTCGGGGCTGACCTTCGCGCGAAGACCTTGCTCGAAACCTACAAGGAAGAAGCCATCCGCTGCCTCCAGGACTTGGACAACCCGAACTTGAAAGGCCTGCTCCGCCGCGTGCTGGGCAAGATCTTCAACGACGTGGAAATCAAGGGCTGGTGCAAGGAGCAGGAGCAGGCGAACGGCATCCGTGATGGCGTGCGGGTCGAGGGCGACGTGCAAACACCCGCGTCGCGCGAGCTGGACGTGGTGATGGCGAAGTAACCCGGGCCGGCGACTGGCAGTCGTCGTGTTGCGGCTGGAGGACTCGAAACCCTTCCGTTTTGCCGTTGCCAACGGGCGGCGACTGCAAGTCGCCGGCACCTCACTGCGGCACGACTTTCACCGACTTCGACTTGGCATCAATCACCAGCTTCGTCCCCGCCGGCGGCGTTGGGACGGTCATGCCGCTGTCGCGGGCGAGTTCGTTCAGGTCGGCCGGGAGGCGCTGCTTTTGCACCAGGAAGATTTGGAGGTTCTTGTTCAAGTCCGCCAGCACCACGCTGGACTCGAACTCTTTGAGGGTGGCCGGGACGGTGTGGCCCGTGGCCAGTTTGGGAGTAGCCGGGGTCGGAGTGGCAGGGGCCGAGGGTTGGGGCGGGGCGACGGACTCGCGTTTGCGGCAGGCGCTGACGCTGACGGACGCGACCAGGCAGAGGAGCAGAGGCAGTTTCATGCAAGCAGGGTTGGGTTAAACTCACTTCGGCGCCGAGGCGTGATCGGAAAGCCACTGAGCGTCAATGATGGAGGTTCCGCCGGGCGGACCGATGGGATAGTTGACCGGGGCCTTGAGGATGGGTTCCTCCCACTTGTGCATTTCGGTGTGGCCGTCCACGAAGGAGAAGGCACTGGCGAGGTTGTGGTAGTTCGCCGGGTAGTCAATGACCAGGCCGGCGACGGCGGCGTTGGTCTTGATGGCGACGCCGAACGCGTCGTCGTTGATCGTGCTCGGATGCTCGTCGGTCATGACGAAGAGGTCCGAGGGGCTGGGCCGGATGACATCGGAATCCCGCTGGTAGAGGTAGAAGAGCTGCGAGGGACCGAAACCGAGGTAGTTGCGATCCTGCCAGGAGCCGGTCGCGCCCCAGCCAACGCCTTGGTTCATGGCGACACTGCGCACGCGCGCGGCACCCGAGTCCGTGCTCTTGTCGGCCGGGCACTTGAACACCGCATAATTTTTGGCGAGGTAGGGCGAGAGGAGGCAGTTGTTCTGGATGGCGAGGTAATTGGTGTTCCCCACCGTGCCGGCCGTTATGCTCATGGGGTTGGGACACCAACTGGACGGCCAGTTCGGGATGAATTTTCCATCGTTATCCGGCGCGTAGAGGCTGAAAGCCAGTTGGAGCTGCTTCAGATTGTTGGCGCAAACCGTGCCCTGGGTCTTCTGCTTGGCCTTGGTGAGCGCCGGGAGGAGCATCCCGGCTAGGATCGCGATGATCGCGATGACCACGAGCAGTTCAATGAGCGTGAACCCGAGGTCAGAGCGCGCGGAACGGAAGGGTTGCCGTTTCATAGGAGTTGATGGAGCTGAGTCGCCGGAGGCTACCACTCTCTCGCGTTCTGTCTATGCTCAAACTGGTCGTCGGCCGGGCTGGGGGGGGTGTCACCGACTCGCAGCCTGCGGGCTTCGCCGGGCCGGGCGAGGACTGCGGCCGCGGGGCGTTCTCGCCACTGCCAAGGTGCTGGCCCGCTCCGCCCAAGTGCACAGCTCCGCCGGACTTTCCAGCACGTGGGGTGGGACTTCGTAGTAGGCGGGGAGGCGTTGCTGCGCGTTCGGTTGGAACGGTTTGCTGTCGGCGGCGAGGTAGTCGGGCCGCGTGTGGGCGTCGGTTTTGAAGTAGAGCCGGCCTTGGTAAAGGATGCCGAAGAAGACTTCGTGCCGGTAAATCCCCTGTCCGCCAAACATCCGGCGGAACGAGATGCCCGCCAGCCCGGCGAGCTGCTCGCGGACGAACTCGTTGAAGCTCTCGTCGGCCATGCTAGGTGCTGGAAGGTGCCGTCTGCATTGCCCGGGAGCGTTTCCGAAACCTAGCGGTGTCTCAAAGCAAAAAGGCCGGCCTGCTCGCGCAGACCGGCCTGTTGAATTTCAGTCCGGGACGGACCGAGGGGCTGGATTACATGTCCATGCCGCCGGGACCGTGATGGTCGCCACCGGCCGCCGGCTTGTCCTTCTCGGGCATGTCGGTGATGAGGCATTCGGTGGTGAGCAGCAGACCAGCGATGGAGCTGGCGTTCTGGAGCGCGGCGCGGGTGACCTTCTTCGGGTCCACGACGCCGGCCTTCACGAGGTCTTCATACTCGCCAGTCGCGGCGTTGAAACCTTCGTTGCCCTTGCGCTTCTTGATCTCCTGCACGACGACGGAGCCTTCGTAACCGCCGTTGTTGGCGAGCCACTTGGACGGCCATTCGACGGCGCGCTTGACGATCTCGACGCCGAGCTGCTCGTCGGTGTTGGCGCCCTTGACGGCGTCAATCGCGGGCAAGCAGCGGATGAGGGCGACGCCACCACCGGGGACGATGCCTTCTTCGACGGCGGCACGGGTCGCGTGCAGCGCGTCTTCGACGCGGGCCTTCTTTTCCTTCATCTCAGTCTCGGTGGCGGCACCGACGTTGATGACGGCGACGCCGCCGGCGAGCTTGGCGAGGCGCTCCTGGAGCTTTTCGCGGTCGTAATCGCTGGTGGTCTCGTCGATCTGGCGGCGGATCTGGTTCACGCGGCCCTGGATCTCGGAGGACTTGCCAGCGCCTTCGACGATGGTGGTGTTCTCCTTGTCCACGACGATGCTCTTGGCGCGGCCGAGGTCGGTGAGTTCGAGGCCCTCGAGCTTGATGCCGAGGTCTTCGCTGATGAACTTGCCACCGGTGAGGATGGCGATGTCTTCGCACATGGCTTTGCGGCGGTCACCGAAGCCGGGGGCCTTGACGGCCACGACGTTCAGGATGCCACGGAGCTTGTTCACGACGAGGGTCGCGAGGGCTTCGCCTTCGACTTCTTCGGCGATGATCAGCATCGGCTTGCCGGTCTTGGCGACCTTTTCGAGGATCGGGAGCAGGTCCTTGAGGGAGCTGATCTTCTTCTCGAAGTTGAGCACGTAGGCGTCATCGAGCTTGGCTTCCATGGTGTCCGCGTTGGTCACCATGTAGGGGCTGAGGTAGCCCTTGTCGAACTGCATGCCTTCGACGACGTCGAGGGTGGTCTCAATGGACTTGGCCTCTTCGACCGTGATGGTGCCGTCCTTGCCGACCTTGTCCATCGCGTCAGCGATGATCTCGCCGATGGTGGCGTCCCAGTTGGCGGAGACGGTCGCGACCTGCTTGATCTCTTCCTTGTCCTTGACCTTCTTGGCGATCTTGTCGAGGTGCGCGACGGCGGCGTCCACGGCCTTCTGAATGCCGCGCTGGATGCCGATGGGGTTCGCGCCGGAGGTCACGTGCTTGAGGCCTTCGCGGAAGATGGCTTCAGCGAGGACCGTGGCCGTGGTGGTGCCATCACCAGCGGAGTCGCTGGTCTTGCTGGCGACTTCGCGGACCATCTGAGCGCCCATGTTTTCGTAGGCGTCAGCGAGTTCGATCTCCTTGGCGACCGTGACACCGTCCTTGGTCACCGTCGGGGAACCGAATTTTTTGTCGATCACGACGTTACGGCCTTTGGGGCCGAGGGTCGCGGCGACGGCTTTCGCGAGCTTGGAGACGCCCCGAAGGAGGGTCTGGCGCGCGGCTTCATCGAACAGGAGTTGTTTTGCTGCCATAGTAGTTTCTGTTTTCTGGGTTAATGGTTTGGGCCGGGATTACTTGACCACAGCGAGGATGTCATCGCTGCTGAGAATCTTGTATTCCTTGCCGTCGATCTTGATTTCCGTGCCGCCGTATTTGCTGACGAGCACGCGATCACCGACGGCGACTTCGAAGGGAACCTTCTTGCCGTCGTCATCGGTCTTGCCGGTGCCGAGGGCGCGGACGACCGCCTCTTGGGGTTTCTCTTTGGCGGTATCGGGGATGATGATGCCGCCCTTTTTGGTTTCTTTTTCCTCAGCCGCTTCCACGAGGACGCGGTCACCGAGGGGTTTCACATTTAGTGCCATATTTGTGTCTGTTTTGTTTGTTGTTTGACCGACTGCGAATTAACCCCCGCCGCACTCGCGGCAGGGAAGAGTGTTCAGTGTTCAACGCTGAATGCCGTGTGGGCTACTTCTTCTTCTCGTCCACGACTTCGGCGTCGATGACCGGGCCTTGGTCCTTGGGGTCGGATTTGGCTTCACCGCCGGGTGCCGGGCCGGCACTCGTGGTCTTCGTGGCCTGGGCTTTCTCGGCGGCGGCTTTGTAGAGCTGCTCGGAGGCGGCTTGCACGGCTTCGTTGAGGGCGTCGCGGGAGGTGCGCACCTTCTCGGGGTCGGAGCCGACGAGGGCCTCGCGGGTCTGCTTCAGGGCGTCCTCGATCTTGGACTTGGCGGCGCTGTCGAGTTTGTCGCCGTTTTCCTTCAGGAGTTTGTCGGTGCGGTAAACGAGCGCGTCGGCTTCGTTGCGGGCCTCGATTTCCTCGCGCTTGGCCTTGTCCTCGTCGGCGTGGGCTTCGGCGTCCTTGCGCATCTTCTCGATCTCGTCCTTTGAGAGACCGCTGCTGGCGGTGATGGTGATCTTCTGTTCCTTGCCGGTCCCAAGGTCTTTGGCGCTGACGTGGAGAATGCCGTTGGCATCAATGTCGAAGGTCACTTCGATCTGCGGGACGCCGCGCGGCGCGGGCGGGAGGTCAGTGAGGTGGAATTTCCCGATGGTCTTGTTGTCGCGGGTGAACTGGCGCTCGCCCTGGAGCACGTGAATCTCAACGCCGGGCTGGCTGTCGCTTGCGGTGGAGAAGATTTCCGACTTGCGGGTCGGGATGGTGGTGTTGCGTTCGATGAGCCGGGTGAACACGCCGCCGAGCGTCTCGATGCCGAGCGAGAGCGGCGACACGTCGAGCAGCAGGACATCCTTGACCTCGCCCTTGAGCACGCCGCCCTGGATGCCGGCTCCGATGGCGACGACTTCGTCCGGGTTCACGCCCTGATGCGGCGGCTTGCTGACGAGTGCGCGGGCTGTCTCGACCACGCGGGGCATACGGGTCATGCCGCCGACGAGCACGAGTTCGTCAATTTTGTCGGCGCTGAGGCCGGCGTCGTTCATGCAGTCCTTCACCGGCTTGATGGTGCGCTCGAACAGCTCGTCACAGAGTTGCTCCATCTTGGCGCGGGTGAGCTTGGAAGAAATGTGCTTCGGCCCGCTGGCATCGGCGGTCACGAAGGGCAGGTTGATGTCGTAAACCTGCGAGCTGGAAAGGGCGATCTTCGCCTTCTCCGCCTCTTCCTTGATGCGCTGAAGGGCGTCCGGCTGCTTGCGGAGGTCAATGCCCGACTCCTTTTTGAACTCGTCCAGGATCCAATCCATGATGCGGTTGTCCCAGTCGTCGCCGCCGAGGTGGGTGTCGCCGTTCGTCGCCTTCACCTCGAAGACGCCGTCGCCGATCTCCAGCACGCTGATGTCGAACGTCCCGCCGCCGAGGTCATACACCGCGATCTTTTCGTCCTTCTTTTTGTCGAGGCCGTAAGCGAGCGACGCAGCGGTTGGCTCGTTAATGATGCGGAGCACTTCGAGGCCGGCGATCTTGCCCGCGTCCTTGGTGGCCTGACGCTGCGAGTCGTTGAAATAAGCGGGGACGGTAATGACCGCCTGCGTGATGGTCTCGCCCAAGCGCGTCTCGGCATCGGCCTTGAGCTTGGCGAGGATCATCGCGGAAATCTCCGGCGGGCTGAACTGCTGCGGCTTGCCGTCCACTTCGACTTCCACGGCGGCGTCGCCGTTAGCCGCGCGCACGACCTTGTAGGGCACGCGCTTGAGCTCTTCCTGGACCTCGGTGAACTTGCGGCCCATGAAGCGCTTGACCGAATAAACCGTGTTGCGCGGGTTCGTCACCGCCTGCCGCTTGGCGGCCTCGCCCACGACGCGCTCGCCGGACTTGGTGAATGCGACGACGGACGGCGTGGTGCGCTTGCCCTCGGAGTTTTCCAAAACGAGTGGCTCGCCGCCCTCCATGACCGCCATGCAGGAGTTCGTCGTGCCCAAATCAATGCCCAAAACTTTTGCCATAGAATGAAATTGTTAAAAGTCAGGTTGTCCTTAGCAGTGCCGGTGCCAGCCGTGTCAGTTCGTGATAAACTGGTAAATTCGCCCAGTTTTATGGGTGCTTTAACAGCGGAAGTGACTCCATCGCAGCCTCAGTCGCCCGCCAAGTGTGCCAATTGTGACGCGCCGCTCGCCGCTTTGGCACAAACTGACGACGCAGTGAGCGGTCGCCTGCTCCGGCGGCGAGCGCGGTGCACGACCTCCACCGGAGATGGGCGGGCACACACATGGAGCACGCCCCGCATGTGAATGGGACATGAAATCCGACGGTGATTGCCGGGAACTTGATTGTGATCGCGCACAACGCGACTCCGCTTCCCAGAAACACGCAGGCAAATGGCTGAAACAGGACTCGTGTTGCCCGCAATTGGACTCTGAGTTTACGAA
Source organism: Verrucomicrobiota bacterium (assembly GCA_039796295.1). Taxonomy (GTDB): domain Bacteria; phylum Verrucomicrobiota; class Verrucomicrobiia; order Limisphaerales; family SXTU01; genus SXTU01. The sequence continues at coordinate 23,664 of JBDKJY010000005.1, read as the reverse complement.
ACTCGACTCCGGTTGCACGAAAACCGACTCGGGTTGCAAGAAAACTGACTCGGGTTGCACGAAAACAGACTCGGGTTGCAAGAAAACTGACTCGGGTTGCACGAAAACAGACTCGGGTTGCACGAAAACAGACTCGGGTTGCACGAAAACCGAGTCGGGTGGCACGAAAACCGACTCGGGTTGCACGAAACTCGACCCCGGTTTCGTAGAATCCTAGTGCAAACTAAGAAACTCGCAGGTGGAATGCACGATGTCAGAGGCTCTTGCAAAATATCAGCGATCGAATGCCCGGCAGTGGCACCGTGGTCGTCAGCGCCATGACCTCGAACATCCGCTGGCACATCACCTTGGCCACCCGCACACACCCGCACCCCGCGCTCGGCCAGCGCACGCCATCGCGGTCCTTGACTCCGAATGGCCCACCGGCAAGCTCGCGCGCATGCGTTCCGCCTGCTGCCTTGCTCTTTTCACCGCCGCCTTCCTCCCTGCCCACGCCGCCGACTGGCCGATGTTTCGCGGCCCTGACCTGAACGGCATCTCGCGCGAGACGGGCTGGAGTTCCGCTTGGTCCGCGGAGGGGCCGAAGGTCGCGTGGCGCGCGAAGATTGGACTGGGCTTCTCCAGCGTCGTCGTGGGCGGCGGCAAGGTCATCGCCACCGGCCACGACGGGCGCGCGAAGGGGCAGGACACGCTTGTGTGCCTGGACGCCGCGACGGGCAAGGAGCTGTGGAAGCACAGCTACGCCGCGCCGCTGGGGAACAAATATTTCGAGGGCGGCACCACGGGCACGCCGACGATTGAGGGCGACCGCGTTTACCAGCTCAGTCGGCTGGGCGACTTCTTCTGCCTAGAGCTGGCGACGGGGAAAGTGGTTTATCAGAAGCAGCTCGTGACCGAACTCGGCGTGGATGTGCCCGAGTGGGGTTTCGCTGGCTCGCCGCTCGTCGAGGGTAAACTGGTCATCCTGAACGTCGGCAGCCACGGCACCGCGCTGGACAAGGCCACGGGCAAGGTCGCCTGGCAAAACGGCAAAGGCTCCGCCGCCTACGCCACGCCGATTCCCTTCGACCTCGAGGGCACGCGCTGTGTCGCCATTCTCACGCACCGCGAATGCGCGGCGGTGGAAGTGGCCACCGGCAAGGTGCGTTGGGCGAAGAAGTTCACCTCGGCCTACGACACCAACGCAGGCGCGCCGCTGGTTCACGACGGAGCCGTGTTACTCTCGGGCGAAAACGCGCTGGCGGTGAAACTGAACTTACGCGATGGCTCGCCGGTCGCGGGCTGGAAGACGGAGTCGTGGACGCAGTTCAACGCAGGCGTCGTGCTCGGCGGCCACCTCTACACCTTCCACGGCCAAGCTGGGAAGCCGGCAGACGGCGAGTTGCGCTGCCTCGACTGGCAAACCGGCGCGACGAAGTGGGCGCAGAAGGGCCTCGGCGTCGGCTCGCTCACGGCGGCGGATGGGAAGTTGATTGTGTTGAGCGAGACGGGCGAGTTGCTCGTCATCGCCGCGTCGCCCAAGGGTTTTGAAGCCCTCGCCCGCGCGCAGGTCGTCGGGAAGAAATGCTGGACCGTGCCCGTGCTGGCCAACGCCCGCATCTACGTCCGCAACGTGCCCGGCGACGTGCTCGCTCTGGACGTGAGCGGGAAGTGACGCCCGCGTAGGAGACGACGAGAGGAGTCTCACTTCTTCCCGAGCCGCCAGCGACTCCTCACGCCGTCGCCTACGAGTTGGGGTTTGCCGCCACGCGCCGCTTTGACCAAACTCGCGCAAGTTATGCCCGACGCGCCACGAATCCTTTACTGCCACTGCCAATACGCACAGGTCGTCCCGCCCGAGGTCAAGGAGGCCGTGCTCAAGAAACTTTCCGACTCTGGCGTGGCCTTCGACGCCGTGGCGGACCTCTGCGAGATGAGCGCGCGGCAAGACCCGTCGCTGAAACGCCTCACGGACGGCAGCCCGGTGAAAATCGCCGCTTGCTTCCCGCGCGCCGTGAAGTGGCTCTTCCACACCGCCAAGGCCGACCTCCCGCTCGACACCTCCGAGGTGCTGAACATGCGCGTGCAGAGCGCCGAAGAAGTCTGCGCCGCGCTCTTCAACGGCGCGGTGACAGCGAATTTGCCAAAGGGAAAAGTCACCGGCAGCGACGCACCGAAAGCCGCGCCCGCACCCTGAGATGAACGCGGTCCATTTGATTCTCCCCGCTTCGTGGTTGCTGGCCGGGTCCCTCGCCTTTGCAGCGGAGCCGGCACTTTCTCTGGATACCGCCGGTTTCACAAAAATCGCCCAGCCCTTCCTCCGCGAGCACTGCCTGCGGTGCCATGGGCCGGAGAAGCAGAAGGGCAATCTCCGCGTGGACACGATGCTTTCAGCGGACTTCTCCTCCGCTGCTGCGCGGGAGAAGTGGGCGGAGGTCGTCAACACGCTCAACAGCCACGAAATGCCGCCCAAGAAGGAGCCGCAGCCCAAGCCCGCTGACACCGCGCGCGTCGTGGATTGGGCCACGGCGGAACTCGCCCGCGCTGAGCTGGCCCGCCGTGCGAACACCGTCGTCCTCCGCCGCATGAACCGCGCGGAATACAACAACACCATCCGCGACCTCTTTGGCTTCGACGGCGTGCCGTTCCTGCCCGCGAGCAAGTTCCCCGAGGACCCGCCCGCCGGCGGCTTCGACAACATCGGCGCGGCGCTCTCGCTCTCACCGATGCAGACCGAGCTGTATTATCAGGCCGCCCGCCAGATTCTCGACCGCGCGCTGGTCGAGGGGCCGCAGCCGCCCGCGATTTCGTGGCGCTTCGACCCGGAGGAAAACACGCTCGGCGGCGACCGCGTCCGCGTGAAGCGCGACGGCAACAACATCCTGCTCAACGACGGCAAGAACGAGACGCAGGGCGGCTTCACCGTCGTGCATCACAACTCGTGGGACCGCGGCATCGGCTTCCGCGACTTCCGGCTTAAGCACGAGGGCGATTACCTCATCCGCATCCGCGCCGCCGGTCGCGTGCCGAAGCGCGAGCAAGTCGTCGCCAGCGCGGAGAAGATTCTCGCGCACCGCCGCGACCAGCAGGACGAGAAGAACCCGAAGGGAAAGCAGTTCACGCAGCAGCAGATGGACCGCGACTTGGAGCACTTCAAGACGCACCGGATGTATGACTTCGGCCCGCCCCGCTTGAAGGTGTCCATCACGCTCGGCGGCCAGCCGCAAGTCATTGCCGAGCTGGACGTGGACGCGCCGGAGTCCGCGCCGAAGGTTTACGAAATCCCCGCGCGCTTCACCACGGAGTCCGCTGGCGTGGGCCTCGAATACGCTTACGACATCCCCAGCGTGCTGGAGAATTTCTGGATGCAGAGCGCCGACGGCTTCGCGCGCCCGGAGCTGCTCGTGGACTGGATTGAACTCGTCGGCCCCATTCACCGCGTGTGGCCGCCCGCGAGCCATCGCCGCGCGCTGGGGGAGTTGCTGGTCGGCAAGGTGGATGAAGCCGCGCAAGCCCGCGAAGTCCTCACGCAGTTCATGCGCCGCGCGTTCCGGCGTCCGGTGACGGAGGAGGAAGTCGCGGCGAAGGTCGCGCTGTTCGAGAAGACCCGCGCGGGCAAGCCCTCCTTTACCGAGGCCATCAAGGCTCCGCTCGCCGCCGTGCTGGCCTCGCCGCACTTCCTCTTCCTCGTCGAGCCCGCGCCGTCCGCCGCCCAGGCGCGCGCCCTCAACCCTTACGAACTGGCCTCGCGCCTTTCCTATTTCCTCTGGTCTTCGATGCCCGACGACGAGCTGTTCCGCCTCGCGGAGACCGGTGAATTGACCAAGCCCGCTGCGCTCCACGCTCAAGTGGACCGGATGCTGAAGAACCCGCGCAGCGAGGCCTTCGTGCAAAACTTCACGGGCCAATGGCTCGGCTTGCGCAAGGTCGGCTCGAACCCGCCGTCCCGGACGCTCTACCCGGACTACGACCGGCATTTCGAAGTTAGCATCGTGCGCGAGACCGAATCGTTCTTCGCCGAAATCCTCCGCCACGACCTCGACGCGCGGAATCTGATCCGCAGCGATTTCGTGACCATCAACGAGCGGCTCGCTCGCTTCTACGGCATCCCCGGTGTGCGCGGTGATGCGTTCCGCCGCGTGTCTGCGCCGCCGGAGAGCCATCGCGGCGGCCTCGTCACGCACGCCAGCATCCACGCCATCACGAGCAACGGCACGCGCACCTCGCCGGTCACGCGCGGTGTCTGGGTGCTCCGCACGCTCCTCGGCACGGACCCGGGATTGCCCGTGGCAAACGCGGGCGAAATTGCTCCGAAGGTCCCCGGCATCGGCAAGGCCACCGTCCGCCAGCGCCTGCAAATTCACCGCGAACTCCCGTTGTGCGCGCGCTGTCACGACAAGATCGATCCGCTCGGCTTCGCGCTCGAAAACTTCAACGCCACCGGCGAATGGCGCGAACAGGAGGGCCACGGCTACAACGGTCGCATTGACCGCAACGACCCGAAGATCGACGCCCGCGCCACGATGCCGGACGGCACGGAGTTCGTCGGCGTGGAGGGCTTGCAGGCGGAGTTGCTGAAGAAGGAAGACCTGTTCCTCAACGCGCTGGCGAAGCAGCTCCATACCTACGCGCTGGGCCGCGAGCTAGGCTTCGCCGACCAAGCGATGCTCCGCGCCGCCGTCGCCGGGATGAAGCGGGAGAACTACACGCTCCGCTCGCTGACGCAGGCGGTGGTGGCGTCGGAGGCGTTTCGGACGAAGTGAAGCCATGAGCAGCGCCGAAACAACCGCGATGGAGTGCGCGTGTTCCCCGACGGAACAAGCAATCGAACAACACGGATTTGCCGTGGTGCCGGGCGTCCTCAGTGCAGCGGAGCAACAAGAGCTGCTTTCCCTGCTTGGGCCGGTTGCCGGAGCCGGGCGGCGGGGGCTTCTGTCCCAGCCCGCCGTGGCGGAGTTGGCTTGCTCGAACCGGATGCTGGCGCTGGTTCGTCCGCATCTTCCTTCGGAGCCGATTCCTGTGCGCGCACTGGTTTTTGACAAGTCGCCGGAAACGAACTGGCTGGTCGCGTGGCATCAGGATTTGTCTCTGGCGCTTCGCAGCCGCATCGAGGTTCCCGGCTTTGGCCCGTGGAGCGTTAAGGAAGGCGTCCCTCATGTGCAGCCGCCCGTTGAGCTGCTCCAGCAGATGCTTACGGTGCGGCTCCATCTCGACGACGCCGACGAGGCCAACGGCGCGTTGCGTGTCCTGCCCGGCTCGCACCAAATGGGCCGCCTTCCTGCCGCCCGCATCCAGGAATTGCGTGGCGAGCAGCCCGATGTGCTGTGCGCCTTGTCCGCTGGCGATGCTTTGCTGATGCGCCCCTTGTTGCTGCACGCTTCCAGCCGTTCCAGCTGCGCCCGGCATCGGCGCGTCCTTCACATCGAGTATGCGGGCTTCAGCCTTCCCGAAGGATTGAACTGGCACGAAGCTCCGGTTCCAAACCCGATTCCTGAATGACTGACATGCAACAGCTCTTCGCTCGGCAGGCCGCGTGGCAGCGGTCACGGCAGAACCTCACATGGGAGGAAAAGGTGCGAATGGTGGAAGCGGTCTTGCCCGAGTTACGTGCATGGCGGGCGGGCGGCACTCCAACCGCAGCACCTGCGGAGGAAGGCCTTTCAACGAATCCCAGCCGCCCGCCGTCCAACCCGCCGCCACTGATTACTGAACACTGAACACTTTCCCCCCATGACACCCCTCCTCCACCAACCCCTCCCGCGCCGCACCGTCCTACGCGGCCTCGGCGCGTCCCTCGCGTTGCCGATGCTCGAAGCCATGCTGCCGCGCTCGGTCTTCGCTGCGCCATCGCAGTTCAAGCCGCTTGCTCGCTCCGCTGTGAAGCCCCAGCCGCGCGTCCTCTTCTGCTACGTGCCCAACGGCGTGAACGTCCTCCAGTGGATGCCCAAGGATGCCGGCGCGAACTACACCCTCTCGCCCACGCTCGAAGCCTTGCGCGAGCACCGGTCGCGCTTCTCCGTCCTCACCGGCCTGGGCCATCCAAACTCCAAGGGCGGCCACTCTGGCGCGGACACTTGGCTCACCGGCGCGGACTTGAAGGCCGTGGCCGGCAAGGATTACACGAACACCATCTCCGCCGACCAAGTCATCGCCGAGGCCATCGGGCGGCAGACGCGTTTCCCCTCGCTCGAACTTTCCGACGGCTCCGGCACCGGCGGCGCGGGTCACAGCCACACGCTGGCCTTCGACCGCAACGGCACGCCGCTCCCCGCTGAGAATAGCCCGCGCCGCCTCTTCGAGCGCCTCTTCGTCCCCGACGACGCCTCGTCCCGCGAGGCCACGCTCCGCCGCTACGTCGAGAAGCGCAGCATCCTCGACGACGTCGCCACCGAGGCGAAGGCCTTGGAGAAAAAGCTGGGTCGCGCCGACCAGCAGAAAGTCGCCGAATACCTCGCCTCCGTCCGCGAGACTGAGCTGCGCGTTCGTCGGCAGGAAGAATGGCTCGACGTGCCGAAACCGAAGGTGGACGGCGCGCTCCTGCAACTCGCCAGCCAGCCCGGCAATGGCCACGACCGCCCGATGTGGGTGGACGTGATGAACGAGATTGCCTACCTCGCGTTCCTCACCGACGCCACGCGCGTCATCACCTTTGAGTGGTCGCGCGAAGCCGGCGGCTACGGCGGCGGCGGGGAGAATCACCACGAGCTTTCCCACCACGGCGGCGACCCCGGGATGCTCGACAAACTCGCGAAGATTGACCGCTTCCACCTCGAACGCCTCGGTCGCCTGCTCACCTTCCTGCAAGCCACCGAGGAAGGCGGGCGCACGATGCTCGACCACACGATGGTCGTCTTCGGCTCCGGCATGAACAGCGGCGAGCGCGGCGACCACTCGCCGAAGAACCTCCCGCTCCTCGTTGCCGGCGGCAGCGCGTGGGGCCTCAAGCACGGCCAACACCTCGCCCACGACGCGAAGACCCCGCCGCCCCTCGCCAACGTCCTGCTGACGCTCATCCAGAAAATGGGCGTCGAGACCGGCAAGTTCCAAGACGCCAAAGGCACGCTGACCGGCTTGGTCTGACCGCCGTCGTCACTGAATACTGAACACTGAACACTGCTTACTTCCCCATGTCCCTCACCACCGCCGCCACCCTCCGCGTCGTCCTCTACGAAGGCACCGACTCCCCGCCCCTCGCCAGCACCGACCGCTTCTCCGCGCTGACCGCGCTGCTGGAGAAGGGCTTCGCCGTCACCCGTGCCGTCGCGGGCGGACGCGTCGCGCCGCATGAACGCGGGTCGCTGCTCGTGCTCGGCCAGTTTGCCGGGCGCTCGCCCGAGGCGGAAGGCGTGACCGCCGGCACCACCGTGCGCTTCCAGGACATCACTGGCCTCGACGCCGCGCGCATCGCCAACGCCGCCGAAGCGGTGCAGGCGGAGACCGGCGCGGCGCGCCACGGCGAGTGGAAGCCGTGGTTCCCGGTCATTGACTACGACCGCTGCACGAACTGCATGCAGTGCCTGAGCTTCTGCCTCTTCGGCGTCTATGGCGTGGACGAGCAGAACAAGATTCAGGCGCAGAACCACGACAACTGCAAAACCAACTGCCCCGCCTGCTCGCGCGTCTGCCCCGAGGCCGCCATCATGTTCCCGAAATACAAGGCCGGCCCCATCAACGGCGACGTGGTGCAGGACTCGGACATGGGCAAGGAGAAGATGAAGATCGACATCTCCTCGCTGCTCGGCGGCGACGTCTATTCCCAGCTCCGCCAGCGCAGCGACGCCGCCAAGGCCCGCTTCAGCAAGGAGCGCGACGACAAGAAGGCGTTGCAGGAGCGCCAGAAATGCCTGACCAAGCTCGCGCAAGGCGGCGACATCCCGATGGAAGTCCTGATGAACCTGCCCGCGCCCGAGGAAATCCTGCGCCGCGCGGAAGAGGCGAAGGCGAAGGCCCAGGCGGCGCTGGCGGCCAATGCAGCCAAATAGCCATCTCGGCACGATTCGACCCAACGCTTGCCGCCCTTCACCGCTTCACCTACCTTCGACAGATGACGTGGCAGGAGAAAATCAACGCGTGGCGCAAGTTGCAGCCCGCCCAGCGCAAAGCCATCCGGCTCGCGCAGGCACCGCGTCAGGTGGCCTTGAGCATGGCGTTCGAAGGCGAGCCGGTGGACTGGCAATGGCTGGAGGAACTACACCGCCGCAAGGCAGCACGCGCTTCGTAGAGACGACGCGCGGTGTCCTGTCCTTCCAACAGCTCGCCCCGCTGCTGGCCGAGCGGGCACTCCAAATCCAAGAGGACATCGAGGAGGGTCGCTTTGCGCCGCTCCCGCTCGACGAAACCCTTCTGCAAGACCTGCACCAGCGCCTTTGCGGCGACTTGATTCCCGATTTGGCCGGTCGTTGGCGAACCATCGCCGTCCGCGTCAGCGACCACGAGCCGCCGCCGGCTCATCAAGTGCCGGCCTTGATGCGTGATTACGCCCTCGACCTTGCCGCCCGGGGTGTGGGTGCTCCGCCTGACAATGACGACTTGTTCATCGAGACGCTGGCGTTCGCCGAAGGCCGGCTGTTGTCGGTCCATCCCTTTCAGGACTTCAACGGGCGCGTGACCCGGCTCTGGCTCGCGGAGATTCTCCGCCGTGTCGAATGGCCGCTGCCCGATCTTGTGCCGAGCGATGAGCCGGGAAAACAAATCTATCTTCGTGCCTTGGCGGCGGCGGACAAACGCGATTACCGTCCGCTAATGGAAATCTGGCGGCAACGCTTCGGAGGAGCTAGTCTCGAAACGTGAAGCCAATGCAACTCGTGTCACACCATCCCGCCGGTGACCTCCCAATGGAGGTCCTGATGAGCCTACCCTCACCCGAGGAAATCATGCGCCGAGCAGAGGCGGCGAAGGCCAAGGGCGCGGCCGCACTCGCGAAGCAACAGCAAGCGAGCTAAAGCCCCAGGCTGTCGAAGCATCCATGACATCCGCGACTATCAAACTTTTCCTGCCTCGTGGTGACGCCAAGAGCCTTCGCACCGCCGAGATCTCGAATTGGACTGGCAAGGCTGTAGCAGCGCCGCGCACCGAGCTTGACGAATTGCTTGCACGGGAAGAGCTCGACAAAGCTGGTGTGTATATCCTCACGGGAAACGACCCCCTTACCGGCGCTCCTCGCGCTTACATCGGTGAGGCTGAAGTCATTCGGGAGCGCCTCAAGCAACACAAGACCAAAGAGTTTTGGGTCTCGGCCATCGTCTTTGTCAGCAAGGATGAAAACCTCACCAAAGCCCACGTCCGCTACCTTGAGAGTCGGCTCTTGGCGGAGGCAGCGCAGATCGGAAGGTTCACCTTGGAGCAGAATCAAGCCGGCGGGTCCAAACTTCCAGAGTCGGATCGCGAAGACATGGAGGTGTTCTTCGCCCGCATCCGTCAGCTTCTTCCCGTTCTCGGTTCGGACATCTTAGCTCCCATTGTCCAACCCGCTGCCATGCCTCAACCCGGCGGCATACTCTTCTGCCGCATTAAGGGTGCTGAGGCTCGCGGCCAGCGGACTGCAGGTGGTTTTGTGGTTTTCGAGGGGTCGACGGCCGTTCTGGAGGAGCGGCCCTCTGCAGAGAGCTATCCCGGGGTGACGGCCCAACGACAGCAGCTCATCGCGGACAAGTCGTTGGTCGAAAAGAGCGGACTGCTTGTCTTTACGAAGGCGTGCGAGTTTACCAGCCCGTCAGCAGCGGCGGTCGTGATCCACGGAGGGAGTGCCAACGGGTTGATCGCGTGGAAAACCAAGGATGGAAAGTCTCTGAAACAGCTCGACGAGAGCGCCTAACCAAGCAGCCTGCGCTGCTGCGCCATTTATCCATGCTCCCCGCCCTCGCCCTCCGCACTCTCCGCTCCGCCGACAAGCGCTGCATCGCCAAGTTCGTCTGGAACTTCGGCATCAAAGGCATGCTCTCGGTCGAGCGGTTCAAGCGCCGACTCAAGCGCGGCGAGACGTTCCCGCCGTTCCTCTACCTCTCCATCATCAACTCCTGCAACCTCCGCTGCCAGGGCTGCTGGGTGGATGTCGAGGAGAAGGACTCCATTGACCTCGATTCGCTCAACCGCACCATCAACGACGCGCAGGCGCACGGGAACAGCTTCTTCGGCATCCTCGGCGGCGAGCCGTTCATGCACCCGCAGCTCCTCGACCTGCTCGCGGCGCACCCGGACTGCTACTTTCAGGTCTTCACCAACGGCCAGTTCATCACCGAGAAGGTGGCCAAGCGGCTGCGCGAGATTGGCAACTGCACGCCGCTCATCTCCATCGAGGGCCGCGAGGTGGTCAGCGACGAGCGGCGCGGCAAGAAGGACGTGCTGAACAAGACCTTGCGCGGCCTCGACCACTGCCTCCGCGAGGGCATCCTTACCGGCGTCGCGACGAGCGTCTGCCAGACGAACATTGACGAGCTGCTCACCGAGGAATGGCTCCAGCACCTCATCAAGCGCGGCGTCCACTACGCTTGGTATCACACCTACCGGCCCGTCGGCCCGAAGATGAACATGGCCCTCGCGCTGCGGCCCGACCAGCTCGTGCGCGTGCGCAAGTTCGTCACCGAGATGCGCGCGCGGCTGCCCATCGCCATCATTGACGCCTACTACGACGGCGAGGGCCAGGCGCTCTGCCCCATGTCCACCGGCGTCTCGCACCACATCGGGCCTAAGGGCGACATCGAACCGTGCCCGATCATCCAGTTCGCCACCGAGAACATCAGTGACCCGCGCGGCATCTACGCGACGATGCGTGACAGTGCGTTCCTGAAAGACTTCCGCGAACTCAGCGCCGAGCACACGCGCGGCTGCGTGGTGCTGGAGCGGCCCGACCTCGTGAAGCAAATCGTCCTGAAGCACGGCGCGCGCGACACCACCGTGCGCGGCACCGCGATGGCGGAACTCGACGCCATGACCCCGCGCTTCAGCCAATGGCTCCCCGGCGAGGAAATCCCCGAGAAGCACTGGATGTATCGCATCGCCAAGAAGTATTGGTTCAGCGACTTCGGCGCGTATCGCCAGGCGGACCACGACGCCACGGCGAAGGCGAAGGTGAACGCGCTCCTCGCGAAGTCCTGACACGCCCACCGCCAGCCTCGGTCGCTCGGACATCTTCGCGCGCAACCTCGAAAACTCCCTCGGCCCGGTGAAGGTGCCGTGGGCATCGCCGGGCCGCTCCGGGACGACGGTGCGTTCGCGCGCGGCGACTTCCACATCCTGCGGCGCAGATTCCACTCTGCGGTCGCATTGACCCCCTTCCTGCTGCCCGTTAGCCTCGCGCCCATGATTATTGCACCGTCGCTACTCGCGGCTGATTTCGGGCGTTTGGCGGCGGATACCCAACGCTTTGACCGCTCTGGGGCCGAGTGGTTGCACCTCGACATCATGGACGGTCACTTCGTCCCCAATCTCTCCTTCGGCCCGCAGGTGGTGAAGGCCCTCCGCCCGCTGACCAAGCGCTTCTTCGACGTCCATCTCATGTGCTCCAAGCCCGAGATCCTCCTCGATCCGTTCGTGAAGGCCGGCGCGGACCAGATCATCGTCCATGTCGAACTCGGCGACCGCGTGGAAGGCCTGCTGTGGAAAATCAAGTCGCTCGGTAAACAGGTCGGCCTCGCGGTGAACCCACCCACGGCCATTGAGAACGTCCGGCCCTTCCTCGACCGCATCGACCTCCTGCTGGTGATGACCGTGAACCCCGGCTTCGGCGGCCAGCCCTTCATCCACGAGTGCGTGCCAAAGATTCAGCAAGCCGCCGCGTGGAAGCGCGAACTCGGCCTCGACTACCACATCGAGGTGGACGGCGGCATCACCTTCGACACCGTGGGTGAGTGCGCCAAAGCCGGGGCCGATGTCTTCGTGAGCGGCACCGGCATCTTCGGCCAGCACAGCCTCAAGGCTGCCGTGAAGAAGATGCGCGCCATCGCCACGCAGAACGACCCCGCCTTGGCCGACTTGCAGTGCAACAAACCCGCGCCCAACCGCGGCTCCCGCTGAAAAAAGTCCGTTCGCTGCGCCGTTCCCGCTTCCCTACCGGAGCAGCGCGCGCCCTTTTCCTTTGCCAACGCGTCGGCGCTACCGATTGGGATGTTCGGTCGGAAAATTTATGCTTCCCAATCATCGACGGTCTGCTATTTATCTGTCCGCGCAGTTTAACTATCTAACTCCATGAAACTCACTGGCCAACTCCTTACCATCGGCTTCACTCTTCTCTTTAGCACCGTCTTGGCCTCGGCCGTCCCCGGGCGCGCGGAAGTGAAGAAAGTTACCGGCACCGCCACCGTCTCCAAGGGGGCTGGCGCCGCCACCACCCTCGCCGAAGGCATGGTTCTCGGTGCTGGCGACACCATTAACACCGGGGCCAGATCCACCGTGGACCTTTCGCTCGGCTTGAATGGCGATGTCCTCCGCGTGGAGCCGGACTCCACCCTCTCGCTCGACCAACTCGACATCACGCGCATCAGCCCGCCGGTGGTCAACACCAAGCTCAACGTCACCAAGGGCGGCGTCACCGCCAACGTCATCACCAAGCTCGCCGCCGCCTCCCGCTACGAGGTGCGCACCCCCAGCGGCGTGGCCGGCATCCGTGGCACCATTTACAACGCCGCGGTCGGCACGGGCATGAGCGTCCTGCACGGCGCGGTGAGCTGGACCCCGAACGGCGGCGTAGTCGTGAACCTCTCCATGGGGCAGAGCGCCAACCAGAGTTCCACCCCGGTGGCCATTGGAATTGCGTTGGCAAATCAAGCGGTCCAGTCCGCTACGCAATCCACTATGGTCGCAAACCAAGCGCAACTGGCTAACACCATCAATACGTTGTCCCAATCGGTCGCCACGTCCGCCGCACTCGCTGTCATCGCTGGCGGGGGCACGCAAGCGCAGGCCGCCGCTGCCGCTGCCAGCGCTGCGCAACAGGTGACTGCTCAAATTACGACCGCGCTGAATAGTATTCCTGGGGGAGCGCAATACGCTCCGAACGCGCAATCAGCCGTCGCCGCCGCCGCCGTAGGGGCCGCCACCGCCGTCGCCGCGACCGGCGGCACCGCCGCCCAAGCGCAGGCCGCCGGCGCGAGCGCCGCAGGCACGGCCGCTACCGCAACGGGCGGAGCCGTCACCGCTGCGATTACGGCCGTCGCCAACACCGCCGCCACGACCACCGCTGCAGCAGTAGCGGGCGGCGCGACGGGCGCAGCCGCCGCGAGCGCGAGTGTGACCTCCTCCGCAGTCACGACCACCCAGACCGTGGCCTCCGGCGGCGCCAGCGGCTCCGGCACCGGCCCCGTCGCGGCGACCACGGCCACGATCACGAACCCGGCCGATACTTCCACGGCCAGCAACGGCAACTAACCTCCCGCACTCCCACTCCAGCCCCGCCGCAACCCGGCGGGGCTTTTTGTTTCCCACCGGCGCATTCCCTTCTCACAGGTGCGCCGCCTCCAGCCCGATGCCCGGTAGGGCGGGGTGTCCTCACCCCGCCGTCGGCCACCCAGACGCCACCGCCGCTCGGCAGCGCGCTGCGGACAGCGCGCCCTACCCACTCGCTACCCGGCGAATCTCAGTTTCTTACAACCCTGCCGACCGGTTCGTGGCCGTTCTCCCTCACCCCGGCCCTCTCCCGCTGGGAGAGGGAGCCACGCAGGCCGCGTCTCTGTAACCGAGCGCGTGCGGTCGGACGAGACGCCGCCGGAGCTGCTCCCCTCTCCCAGCGGGAGAGGGCAAGGGTGAGGGAGAACGGCTGCGAAGTTGTTGGCGTCACGCCTTCTCAGAGACTCCGTTTCTCCCTCTCCCTTCATCGGATGAGGGGAGAGGGCTGGGGGTGAGGGGTTCCGTGCGTCGGCGTTGGTGGCCGCACCCCTCATCCGGCCTGCGGCCACCTTCTCCCCTCCTCCGAGGAAGGGAGAAGGCGCGCGACGGGGTGTCCCGTTGGCAGGCCGGGCTGGCAGCGGTTCGCCTAGACGGGCATTGCCTCGCCGCGAAAGCCGCCGCCACACTTGCGCCGTGTCCGGCTCCGCCACCGTCCTCATCGTCAGCGATCCGCACTACGCGGGGCCTGCCGAACAGGCGCGGCGCGGTTACGAGCTGGCCTGCGCGCCGAACTGGGCGGTGCGGCAGTTGATCGGCTTCTACCGGGGTTACTACTGGCTGCGCGATCCCTTGGGCAACGGGCGGTTCCTCGACGCCTTTCTCCAACGCGCCGGTCCGGCGGACTTCGTCATCGCCAACGGGGATTACAGCGCGGACTCGGCCTTCATCGGCGTGGCGGATGACGCGGCTTGCGCCAGCGCGCAGGAGTGTCTCGGGAAGTTGCGCGCCCGCTTCGGCGAGCGGCTCCACGCCACCATCGGCGATCATGAGCTGGGCAAGACCAGCCTCGTCGGCGGCCTGGGTGGGCTGCGGTTGGCGAGCTGGCCGCGCACGGTCGGGGAGCTGGGGCTGCGGCCGTTCTGGCAGTTCACCTGGGGCCGGTATGTATTCCTCGGGGTGACTTCCACCTTGCTTGCGCTGCCCGTGATGCTGAAGGAAGCGCCCGCCGAAGAACACGCGGCGTGGGCGGCCTTGCGCGCGGAGCACGTGGCGGCGGTGCGCGCGGCCTTCGCCGGCCTGCAACCGGACCAGCGCGTCCTGCTCTTCTGCCACGATCCGACTGCCTTGCCCTTCCTCGCGGAGCTGCCGGAGGTGAGCGCGCGGCTGGGGCAAATCGAGGCGACGGTCATCGGCCACTTGCACTCGCAGCTCATTTTCCGCAAGAGCCGGCTGCTCGCAGGGATGCCGCCCATCCGCTGGTGCGGCGTGAGCGTGGCGCGCATGAGCGCGGCGCTGAACCGAGCGAAGGTGTGGAAGTCGTTCAACGTGCGCCTCTGCCCCTCGCTCACGGGCATTCAGCTCTTGAAGGACGGCGGCTGGTGGACGGTGGAGTTGGACGCGGAGGCGAGGCGCCCGGCGAAGTGGAAGTTTCATCCGCTGGCGTGGGGCGCGGTTACAGGCTGAAGGCCTGTCATATGCCAGCCCAGGGCAACGCCCTGGGTGAAGTGTAGAGCAGAGCCGCAGCCCTGTAGGGGCGGCATATTCTGCGTCGCCCCTACAGAGCTTACGCGTGGAGGTCACATTTCCCCGGGGCGTTGCCCCGGGCTGGTATGCGCCGCTCCTTCAGAGCGCCGAATTTGGAGTCGGGATTTGCCTCACGCAAAGGACGCAGAGGACGCAAAGGGGGGAATCCATTTCCTTTGCGTCCTTCGCGTCCTTTGCGTGAGGCACTGCTTCCCGCTTGCCGCATTGCATTCACCCCGCGCCCCCGTAGGCTCGCCCCAGAGCCAACTTGTGTTGCTGCCCGGCCAAATCCTGAAGCGCCGACTCACGGTCACCGTCAGACGACGCGTGCCCGTTCTCCTCCTCGTTGCGCTGCTCGGCTGGCTCGCGTCGCCCGCCCGCGCGGATGACCTTGAGGATGCGCGCAAACTCCTGCTCACCGGCAAGTATTCCGAAGCCATCGCCGCCGCTGAGAAGGGCGTGAAGGAGGAAGAGGGCAGCGAGGATTGGCGCATCCTCCTTGTGCAATCGCACATGGCTGTCGGGCAATACCCGCAGGCGCACACGGTCCTCACCAACGCCCTCAGCAAATATCCGCACTCCTCCAGCATCCGGCTGCGCTGGGTGGGCCGCGAGGTGAAGCAGTTCAACGGCCTCGCCGACGAGGGCAAGGACTTCCTCGACGAAATCAACCGCCTCGCTGGCTCGCGCTCGTGGGCGTATCGCGATCCGGCGAATCTCACCGCGCTCGGTCGCGCCGCATTGCTCCTCGGCGCGGACCCGAAGATGGTGCTGGACCGCTTGTTCGACCCCGTGAAGAAAGCCGCGCCGGACTTGCGGGACATTCACCTCGCGACAGGCCAGCTCGCGTTGGACAAAGGCGATTTCGCGCTCGCGGCGAAGATTTTTCAGGACGCCACCAAGCGCTTCAAGAGCGACGCCGACATGCAGTTCGGCCTCGCGCGGTCGCTCATGAGCGGCTCGCGGCGTGACGCCTTACGCGCGCTGGAGGCGGCGCTGGAGTTCAACGAGAAACACATCCCGTCGCGCCTGCTGCTCGCGGACCATCTCGTGGACGCGGAGGAATACGAGGAAGCGGAAAAGCTCCTCAAGGAAGTGCTGGAAGTGAACGTGAACCAACCCGAGGCGTGGGCGTATCGCGCGGTCATGGCGCACCTGCGCAACGACAAGGCGAAGGAGAAACAGTTCCGCACCGACGCGCTCCGCCACTACACGAACAACCCGGCGGTGGACCAGCTCATCGGGCGCAAGCTCTCGCAGAAGTATCGCTTCGCCGAGGGCGCGGCGTATCAGCGGCTCGCGCTGAAGTCGGACAAGAGTTTCCTCCCGGCGAAGTTCCAGCTCGCGCAAGACCTGCTCCGGCTGGGCGAGGAGGAGGAGGGTTGGAAGCTCGTCGCCGACGTGCACGAGGCCGATGGCTACGACGTGAACGCGTTCAACCTCGTCACACTCAAGGACACGACGGACAAGTTCGTCGCGCTGACGAACGACCACTTCGTCCTGCGCATGGACGCGCGCGAGGCGAAGGTATACGGCCCGCGCGTGCTGGGCTTGCTCCAGCGCGCACACGACACGCTCACGGCCAAATACGGGCTGAAGCTGGAGAAGCGGACCATCGTGGAGATTTTCACGGAGCAGAAAGACTTCGGCGTCCGCACGTTCGGGATGCCGGACAATCCGGGCTTCCTCGGCGTCTGCTTCGGCTGCCTCATCACGGCGAACAGCCCGGCCAGCGCGCGCGGCCACGCCTCGAACTGGGAGGCGACGTTGTGGCACGAGTTCTGTCACGTCATCACGCTCACGCTGACGAAGAACAAGATGCCGCGCTGGCTCAGTGAGGGCATTTCGGTCTATGAGGAACGGCAGGCCAGCCCGGCGTGGGGCCAGGTGATGAACCCGCGCTACCGCGAGATGATTCTCGGCGACGAGCTGACGGCGGTGGGCGACTTGAGCAGCGCATTCCTCACCGCGAAGAGCGACCTGCACCTGCAATTCGCCTACTACGAGTCGTCGCTGGTGGTGCAGTTCCTCATCGAGAAGTTCGGCGTGGCGAAGCTGCGCGCGATTCTCGCGGACCTCGCGACGGGGAAAGAGATTAACAAGGCCATCGTGGCGCACACCGCGCCGCTGGAGAAGGTGGAGAAGGACTTTGAGGCTTACGCGAAAGACTTGGCGAAGAAGCTCGCGCCGGGGCTGGACTTCGAGAAGCCGAAGGGCTTGGCGGGGTTGTTGCCGGGGATGCTCGGGCGTCCGCCGGAGGGAACGGTGGTTGTCCCGCCCGCGACTGCGCCGGAGCCGAAGCCGCTGCTTGACCCGGTGAAGTTGCACCCGAAGAACTTCTACATCCTCACCCAGCAGGCGAAGAAGCTGATGGCCGAGAAGAAGTTCGCCGAGGCCAAGGAGCCGTTGCAGAAGCTCATCGAGAATTATCCCACGCACACCGGCAGCGACTCCGCGCTGTGGCTGCTCGCGGTGGTGCATCGCGAGCTGAAGGAGACTTCGCAGGAGCGCGCGGTGCTGACGAAGCTCGCCGTGCTGGACGCGGACGCGGTGGATGCTTACCTGCGCTTGATGGAGCTGGCCGCCGCCACGAAGGACTGGCCGGTCGTGGCCGAGAACGCGCGTCGCTACCTCGCCGTGAACCCGCTCGTGCCGCAGCCGCACCGCTGGCTGGCGCGGGCGAGCGAGGAGCTGAAGCAGCCGCAGGAAGCCATCGCCGCCTACCAGACCGTCCTGCTCCTCGACCCGCCCGACCCCGCCGATGTCCACTTCCGCCTCGCCACGCTGTTCACGACGACCGACGCGAAGTCCGCGAAGCAGCACGTGCTGATGGCGCTGGAGGAAGCCCCCCGCTTCCGCGAGGCGCACGAGCTGTTGCTGAAGCTCGCGCCGGATGAAAAGCCTGCTCCTGGGATAATCAGCCCCAAGTGACCATGACCACCCGCGCCAAACTCCTCCCGCTCGCCGCGCTCCTGCTCGTCAGCGTCGCCGTCTTCGCCCAGTTCCGTGGCGGGCGTCGAGGCGAAGGCAACTTCTCCGGCAGCGGCTACCCCAAGACCGCCCGCGAGGCCGAGCAGCATTCCAACGAAACCCCGATGTGGACGAACGCCCCCGCGTTCAAGAAGGACACGTTCACCTTTTGCCGCATCCGCTACAGCAGCAGCTACGGCTACGGCGGACGCAGTCGCGGCGGCTGGAGCACGGACTTCCCCGACGCCGACCTGAACCTCTCCTATCGCCTCCAGCAGATGACTTCGCTGAAGGTTGACCCGCTGGGTCGCCTGCTCCAAATCGAAGACCCCGACCTCTTCAACTACCCGTGGGTTTACATGGTCGAGGTCGGCGCGCTGCGCTTCACCGACGAGGAGATTCCCATCATGCGGAAGTATCTCCTCAACGGCGGTTTCCTCATGGTGGACGACTTCTGGGGCGAGGCGGAGCTGGCGAACTTCATCCGCGAAATCAAGCGCGTCCTCCCCGAGCGCGAGGCCATCGAGCTGGAGATGGACCACCCCATTTTCCACAGCGTGTTCGACATCAAGCTCACGAAGAACCAGCTCCAGTGCCCGAACATCGGTCTCGGCACCGAGAGCCAGCACCACGGCATCACCTGGGAACGCGAGGACGCGCGCGACGTTCACTTCAAAGGCATCTTCGACGACAAGGGCCGGATGATGGTCTTCATCGCCCACAACACCGACAACGGCGACGGCTGGGAACGCGAAGGCGAGAACGAGTATTACTTCAAGGAGTTCTCCGAGAAGCGCGCCTACCCGCTCGGCATCAACGTGATTTTTTACGCCATGACGCACTGATGAGTTGCCCACGGATAACGCGGATGACGCGGATGGGAAATCAATGAGCACGCTGTTGATACACGAGAAGGATACCTACGCGATTTTGGGCGCGTGCTTCGAGGTTTACAACGAGCAGGGCTGCGGCTTCACGGAAGAGATTTATCAGGAGTGTCTGGACATTGAGCTGGAGTTGCGGGGTATCCCATTTGTGGCGCAACAGGAGTTGCCACTTACTTACAAGGGCCGCCGGCTGACGCGGAAGTTCAGAACCGACTTCGTCTGCTTTGAGCAAGTCATCCTCGAAATCAAGGCGGTCTCCCAACTCGTGGATGAACACCGTTCCCAAGTGCTGAACTACCTGCACGCAACCACCTGCCCGGTCGGCTTGCTCGTGAATTTCGGGCACTTCCCCAAAGTGGAATACGAGCGCATCGTCCTCACCAAGAAACGCATCGTAGAACCCCAAACCGTTCCGAACTTCAAACTCTGACCATCCGCGTCATCCGCGTTATCCGCGGGCAAAACAACAAAGGACAACAGTGGAAAACGAAACACCGCCCCCGCCAACCGAAGCCGTCGAAGCTCCCGTCGAAGTTCCCGCCCCCGCTCCCCCGCCGCTCCCGGAGCCAACCGAGCAGCAAGTCGTCGAGCAGCTCCTCGCCGCGCGCGGGAAAATCTATGGCGAACTGGGCAAGGCCATTGTCGGCCAGCGCGCGGTCATCGAGCAGATACTCATCGCGCTGTTGTCCGGCGGGCATTGCCTCATCACCGGCGCGCCCGGCCTCGCGAAGACACTCCTCGTCAAATCCATCGCGCAGATTTTCCACCTGAAATTCTCCCGCATCCAGTTCACGCCCGATTTGATGCCCGCCGACATCACCGGCACGGAGATTCTCCAGGCGGACGCCGACGGCCGGCAGATGCAGTTCGTAAAAGGCCCCGTCTTCGCAAACATGGTCCTCGCCGACGAAATCAACCGCACGCCGCCCAAGACGCAGGCCGCGCTGCTCGAAGCGATGCAGGAGCATCAAGTCACCGCCGCCGGTTATCGGCACGCGTTGCCCGAGCCGTTCTTCGTGCTCGCCACGCAAAACCCCATCGAGATGGAAGGCACGTATCCGCTGCCCGAGGCGCAGCTCGACCGCTTCATGTTCAACGTCGTCATGGACTACCTGCCCGAGGACGACGAGGTCGCCGTCATCCAGCAAACTACGGCGAACTTGAAGCCCGTCATTGAGCAGCTCTTCTACGGCGCGGACGTGCTGCGCTTCCACGAAGTCGTGCGCAAGGTCCCCATCGCCGAGGAAGTCGTGCGCTACGCCGTGCGCCTCGCCGCCGCCTCGCGCCCGAAGCAGAAGGGCTCGCCCGCCTTCATCAACGACTGGGTAAGCTGGGGTGCCGGCACGCGCGCCGCGCAGTTCCTCGTGCTCGGCGGCAAGACCCGCGCCTTGCTCGCCGCTCGCGCCCACGTCACGCGCGAAGACATCGAAGCCCTCGCCGCGCCCGTGCTGCGTCACCGCATCCTCATCAACTACCGCGCCGAAGCCGACGGCGTCACGGTGGACAAGGTCGTGGCGAAGCTGTTGGAGCATGTGCGCACCTCGACTCCGCAATGATTTCCCCTGCCGACCAAGTTGGCCACGCGAGCGGCTCACTCATTGACCCGCAGGCCCTCATGGCCATCCGCAGCTTGGAGATGCGGGCGCGCGTCGTGGTCGAGGGCTTTTGGACCGGCATCCACCGTAGCCCTTACCACGGCTTCTCCGTCGAGTTCACCGAGTATCGCCAATACACGCCCGGCGACGACCCGCGCTATCTCGACTGGAAGCTCTTCGCCCGCAGCGACCGCTACTTCATCAAAAAGTTCGAGGACGAAACCAACCTCCGCTGCCACCTCCTCGCCGACAACAGCCGCTCGATGAACTTCGGCTCGCGCGGTTACTCGAAGGCCGCCTACGCGAACACCCTCGCCGCCACCCTCGCCTTCTTCCTCCACCAGCAGGGCGACGCCATCGGCCTGCTGACCTTCGACGACCAAATCCGCGAATACCTCCCCGCTCGCCACCGCCCCGGCCACCTGCGCCACCTGATGCTCGCGCTGGAGAAGCAGCCCGGCGGAGCCGCCACCGACCTCGCCGCCCCGCTCAAGCGCATCGTCGAAATCGTCCGCAAGCGCAGCCTCATGGTGCTGCTCACCGACCTCCTCGCGCCCATCGAGACGCTGGAGAAAAACCTCGCCACGCTCACTGCCAGCGGCCACGAAGTCGTCGTCTTCCAAGTGCTCGACCCAGCGGAACTCAGCTTCGACTTCGCCAAGGCCGCGCTCTTCCGCGACCTCGAATCGGGCCGCGAACTCTACATTGACCCCGACGCCGTTCGCGCTGACTACCGCCGCCAGTTCGACGCCCACTGCGCCGCCGTCGAAGTCACCTGTGCCAAGCTCGGCATCGTCCTCCGCCGCCTCACCACCGACCAGCCGCTCGAACTCGCGCTCTTCGACTTCCTCCGCGAGCGCATGAACCGCGGCAAGCTCGTGAAACGCCACGCCGCATGAGCTTCCTCACGCCCCTCTTCCTCCTCGGCGCGCTCGCGGTCGCGCTGCCGGTCGTCTTCCATCTCATCCGGCAGACCTCGAAGGAGCAGACCGAGTTCAGTTCGCTGATGTTCCTGCTGCCCGTGCCGCCGCGCGTCACGCGCCGCAGCCGGCTGGAACACCTGCTGTTGCTCCTGCTGCGCAGTCTCGTCGTGTGCCTGCTGGCCTTTGCGTTCGCCCGTCCATTCTTGCCGAAGGCGGTTTCCACCGACCTGCCCACCGGTCCCGGCAAGCGCATCGTCGTGCTTGTGGACACCAGCGCGAGCATGAGGCGCGAGGGGCTTTGGGCCGACGCTCGAGCGAAGGCCGTGAGCTTGGTCCGCGCCGCCGCGCCGGAGGACACCGTCGCCTTGTTCACCTTCGACCGCGAGGTGCGCCGCCTCGTGACGTTCGAGCAATGGACTTCCGCCGCTGCCGGCCAACGCGCGGAACTAGCGGTGGACGCGCTCAAGAAGACTTCGCCCGGCTGGGGTGGAACGCAGCTCGGTCACGCGCTTGTCGCCGCCGCGTCCGCGCTCGAAGACGCACGCACGGACAACGCCCAACAACCCGCGCGCGGCCCGCGTCAGGTCGTGCTCATCAGTGACTTGCAGGAAGGCAGCCGGCTCGACGCCTTGCAGGCTTACGAGTGGCCCAAGGGCACCGAACTCATCGTCGAGCCGCTCAAGGCGAAGAAGCCCACCAACGCCGGTCTCCAACTCATCGCCGACACCGACGAGAACGAGAAGAAACCCGGCGAAGCCCTCGCCCGTGTGCGCGTCAGCAACTCGTCCGACGCCAAGCGCGAGCAGTTCCAAGTCGGCTGGTCAGACGGGAAGGAGTTCGTCGGCAAGCCGCAGGACATCTACGTGCCGCCGGGCCAGAGCCGCGTCGTCGCGCTCAACGCCCCGCCGCTCGGAGCTGTCGCCGAGCGCGTCCTCCTGCGCGGCGATGAGGAGGCGTTCGACAACTCCCTCGCGCTCATCCCGCCCGAGGCCGCGCGTGTGAGCGTGTTGTATCTCGGTGGCGAAGCGGCCACGGACACCGCCGAGCCGCTCTACTTCCTCCAACGCGCCTTCCCGGCCACGCGCCGGCAAATCGTTCAAGTTCTCCCGCGCACGCCGACCGCCCAACTCCTGCCCACCGATGCCGAGGCCCCGCTCGTCATCGTGACCGATGCCTTGCCCGACGAGCGCACCGCCACCGTCCGCCGGCTGTTGACCGAGGGCAAAACCGTGCTGCTCTCGCTCAAGAACCGGAACGTCGCGCGCACGCTGGCCGGCTTGCTTGGCAAGGAATCCGTCTCCGCTGACGAGGCGAAGGTGCCGTCCTACGCGATGCTTGCGGAGATTGATTTCCAGCACCCGCTCTTCGCGCCGTTCGCCGACCCGCGCTTCAGCGACTTCACCAAGATTCACTTCTGGAAGTATCGCCGGCTCGACGCAACGCAGTTCCCCGGCGCGCGCGTGGTCGCGAAGTTCGACACCGGCGACCCCGCGCTGCTGCAAGTGCCCGTCGGCAAAGGCACGCTCTACGTCCTCGCGTCCGGCTGGCAGCCCGGCGACAGCCAGCTCGCGCTGTCGTCGAAGTTTCTCCCGCTGGTCTTCTCGTTGCTGGAGCAGGCTGGTGGTCTCCGCCCGCAAGTCACCCAGCACACCGTCGGCGACACCGTCCCGCTCGCCGCCACGAACGCCGCCGTGCGCGTGACCCGGCCCGATGGCACGAGCCTCACGCTCGGCGCGGGCACCGCCGCCGTCATCCAGACCGACCAGCCCGGCATCTACACCGCCGTCAGCGGCACGCTCACGCAACGCTTCGCCGTGAACCTCGACCCGCTGGAGAGCAAGACCGCGCCGTTGCCGGTGGAGGAGTTGGAACACCTCGGCCTGCCCGTGACCCGCGCCGACGGCAAGACCTCCGTGCAAGCCGCCGAGACCAAACGCCAGCTCGCGAACAGCGAGTTGGAAGGCCGGCAGAAGCTGTGGCGCTGGCTGATAGCGGGAGCGCTGGTGTTTGTGACGATGGAGACCCTGCTGGCTGGGTGGCTGACGAAGCGGCCGGAGCAACCTTCGTTACCAGCGTGAACACTAAACTGCCATTCATGGGACTAGCGTTGCTTGTCGTGGGGATAGGTTCTGGGTTTGAGGCAATTCCCGGTTCAACAAGTAGCTGGCTGGAAGGAATGCGTGGTCCATTCGTTTTTTTTGCAGTCCTGCTTGGGCTTATTTCCTGTCGGGAGAAATCAGTGTGGAA
>JBDKJY010000004.1:0-213889 GCA_039796295.1 Verrucomicrobiota bacterium | reverse complement strand
TCGGGCTACGCCCTCCTGGCTCCACTCCACCAGCCAGGGGCAATCATCACCACCCTCAAGCCAAACACCTCATGACCACTGGGGAATTATAGTTGTCGCCACAAGGAGGTATAGTTGTCGTTGACGGTTCGGGGGAGGGCCGTAAGGACGGGGGGGTGTTTGCCTCTCTCCAGGCCCCTGTGAAAGGCTACGCCCTCCTTGCCCTCCCTCCTATAGAGGGGGAGGGCGTTCGGACGTTGACGGGCGTCGGAACGGTAAAAGGACGTTGAAAGGACGTTGAAAGGGCGTTCGGACGTTGTTTGCAAAACACCCTGTGTTTTCAATGAAGTGGTGCTTCCAACCGCCCTCGTCGAGAATAGGACGCTCTCCCTATCGAACGGCACAGAAGGCAACGTCACGAGGTGTTTTCGTTTTGTAGGAAAAAAAGGACGTGATTTCATGGCTCCTTGGTGAGGGTCCAATGACCGCCATCGTTCTTGGTGATCACCTTCGCTTTAATCATGACATCCATGCGCTTTCGCGCTCCTGCCTTGCTCAACCCTTCCATGTCACTGAGGTGAGTGAGGAACTCCTTCCATGGCAAGCTGTCACACCCCGCCTTCTGGAACACGGATTCAGCGATGAGGGTAAGGCGCACCTGATTGGCCGTGGCCTTGCTGGTGCCAATGGTTTCGGTGGTCATGTGCATGGCGTGCTCCTCAGACCAGGTAAACCTCGGCCCCTTGTCCTTGGGGATGGGAGCGCGCCGGTTTCGGTCAGACCACACGACTGTGACTTCGTCGCCCTTGTCCAGGCGCAGGTTGGTTTCGGCCTTCCGCTCCAGCTGGCTGCCAAGATGGCCGCGTGTCTTCTCGCCGTTGGGATTCGTGTGGATGATGCAGATGATGGGGCAGTCAAAATCAATCGCCAGCGCGTGCAGCTCGGCGACGAATACGTTGGCCTCCGCTGCGTCGTTCACGTTCAGCACCAAGTCCCCGATGCCGTCAATGAACACGCTGTGGATCCCCCTGTGAGCTGCCTCGGCAGCTTCCAGTTCGAGCCTGAGCGCGGCCCGTAAATGAAGGGCCGTGAACCCGGTGAGGCAGTAAGACCGAAACCACGGAGGCGGCTCGTGTATCCCGGCCCGCATGAGTGTTCGCAGGACAGAGTCGTGATGGTCATAGCGGCTCTGCTCGGTGTCGAAGTGCACCATCGCCAGTTCCCGCAGGTTGGCTGACGAGACGCCGAGGAAATCCCGGCCACAACTGTCAATGTTCATCGCCGAGGCCTGCATGGCTGACACAAACGCGGACTTGCCCGCCTTCGACGCCGCGCTGATAGCCGTCAGGTTCCCTGCTGTGCTGATGCCGATGCCAGCGACGGAGAACGCCGGTTCCGGCCTGATGATGTCTCTGTCCAGGTCGAAGCGCCGCTCCGAGAGCCTCCTGGTCAGCTTGTCCTTCCACCCCTGTTCGTCCACCGTCGTGCCCAATCCACGCGAACCCGTTTCACGCCTGTCACCAGGTGGAGTCCGCTCCGCACCTGCGTGGAGCGGGTGCCCATCCGCGTCTATCCCAGCCGCCTCTTCAAAAAATTCCTGTGCAGCTCTCATTGAACCTCTCTCCTCTGCCCTTTGAATCGGGCGATACACTGTTTCCAACGCGGAGCTGTCTCAGCGCGATCCGACATTTTTGGGAGGTCAATGAGCCGGGCCTCGACTGGTTTGGGGGCCAGATACAGGAGCTGTTGAAATCCGCCCTTTTCGGGACGATGGCAGCCTGGCAAGCGCGTGAGACGCACAGCGGTCAGGCAGCCTGGGTCAGCACCAAGCACCTTCAGCACACGTTTCGACGGCTCTATGATCGAGTCCCACTCCTCCTTGGTCGACGCATCTACGCGAATCAGGGTGTGGATGGAGCGTCCCCCGGAGGTATAGATGGCCGCGATGCGGAGCGGGGTCTGCGCGATGAAGGCCAGCCACTGTGCCGGGTCTGCCTTGTCGCTTTCCAAGACGGCGTAGCGAAAGGCCGTGATCGACCCTTGGCTGCGCCAGGATGGTTTGTAGCCATCCTGAGAAGTGTGGTTCCAGGACCCATCCACCGGGTTGCAGAGATACCAGATGCCAGCTCCCGTGCCGCCGAACTTGATCTGCGCCTTGATGCCTTCTGGCACACGGCAGTCCAGATCCGGAGTAATGCGAAAAGTGTGAGTCGGGATGCGCGTGTCCATCCGGTCGAACACATGAACACTCTCCCCTTCCTCGTAGAGTTGGCTGAGAAACCAGAACCCACTGCGAAACTCAGTAAGTCTTGGGCTTCGTTCCCAGAGCCAATAGCGCCAGTCGGACGGCATTGTGATTCGGCTGGCGACCGCCGCCAGTTTTGCCGGTTCAAACTCGATCTCCGAGATCTTGCGCGCTCGGTCGGCGCTGCGAACTGATCCTCGCCGATGTCAGCCAACCCGCTGACGCCGCGCGCTGCGTGGCGGAGGCGGCGCAGCGGTTGGGCGGCGTGGATGTGCTTATCCACTCTGCTGGCGGGCCAGTGAATGGCGGCTTGCTGGAGCTGACGCCCGAGGCGTGGCACGGCGCGTTTGATGTCCATGTCCACGCGATTTTCTATCTGTGCCGTGCGGTGATCCCGCTGATGCGCCCGAAGCAGGAGGGCGCGATTGTCCTCATCTCTTCGACCGCCGGGAAGCTCGCCACGCCGAGCCACATTGCCTATCAGGCGGTGAAGGGAGCGATCCCGCACCTCACGCGCGGGCTGGCGCGGGAGTTCGCGCCGGACAACATCCGCATCAACTGTGTTGCGCCCGGCGTGGTGCGGACACGGTTCCACGCGAAGATGTCGCCGGAGCAGAAGAAGCTGAACCTCGAGCAGCGTATCCCGCTTAAGCGCGAGGGCACGCCGGAGCAGGTGGCGGACGCCATCCTCATGCTGGTGAAGAACGACTACATCACCGGGGACACGGTGACGATTGACGGCGGGCTGACGATGCGGATCGCGTGAGCGGAGGGCGTGGAAAGTGATTAGTAATCAGTCCCGAAGTTGAACGCGTTCGAGGCCTGACTCAGCACCAATTACTAATCACTTCCCCGCCGGCTTCACTTCACTGCCAGGAACTTCACGCACACCGGCTGGCCGATCTCGAGCTTCGTCCCGGTCGCGGTGAGCTTTCCGGTCGCTTGGTCCACCTTGAAGAGGGCGAGGCTGTCGGAGCCTTGGCCGGCGGTGAAGAGCCACTGGCCGGTCGGGTCGAGGTTGAAATTACGCGGGGTCTTCACCTCCGCCGCCGCGTTCTGCACGAGGGCTATTTTGCCATCCGCCGCCACGGAGAAGACCGCGATAGTGTCGTGGCCGCGATTCGAGCCGTAGAGGAACTTGCCGTTCGGATGCGCGACGACCTCCGCCGTGCTCCAACCGGGTTTCGGGCCGGGACCGTCGGCGGCGGGCAACGTGGAGACGGTGTGCAGCTCGGTGAGCGCGCCCTTCGCGGCGTCGTAGCTGAACGCGGTCATGGTGAGGGTCATCTCGTTGATGACGTAGGCGAACTTGCCGCTGGGATGGAAGGCGAAGTGGCGCGGACCGCTGCCCGCCGGGACCGCCGCGAAGGCGGGTTCGTTCGGGGTCAACGTGCCTTTGGCCGCGTCGAGCTTGTAGATAAGCACCTTGTCGAGGCCGAGGTCGGCGACGAAGGCGAAGCGGTTGTCGGGGGAGACGTTGACCGAGTGGGCGTTGGGCTGACTCTGGCGCTTGGTGACGCTCTTGCCCTCGTGTTGCACGAAGCCGGTGTGTTCGCCGACCGAGCCATCGGCCTTGATGGGCAGGGCCACGACGCTGCCGCCGCTGTAGTTCGCCGCCAGCGCCACCTTGCCGCTCTTGTCCACCGAGATGTGGCACGGGCCGGCGCCGACGGTGGACGCCTGGCTGAGGAGCTTGAGCTTGCCGTCGGGCTGGATGGCGAAGGCACTTACGCCACCGCCTTTTTTGCCACCCACCGCCGCGACTTCACCGACGGCGTAAAGGTTCTTGCCGTTGGGATGCAGCGCGAGGAATGAGGGATTTACCACCTCGCCCGCCAGCTCCGGCTGGCCGACTGCGCCCGTGGTGGCGTTGAAGGTGAAGGAGTAGATGCCCTGACTTTTCTTCCCGGTGTAGGTGCCGACGTAGGCGCGGAACTGGGTCGGGGCGGAACCGGCGGCCTTCTCCGCCGCCGTGGCGTGTGGACTCAGCACGGCGAGGGAAAGGGCGGCGACGGGAACGGTTTGGACAAACAGGCGGCGATTCATGCGCAGAGAGAAGCAAAGCCCCGTGCTCGGATGCAAGCTGCGTCTCGCGCCGGGCGTCACACCGGCCAGCTCAGGCCCGGGCTGGCCGCCGGGGCCACCGCCCGGCGCGGACGGTAGTAGGCGGTGCGGTCGAGGTGGACGACTTCGTAGGACGCTTCGATGTGCAGGGTGGATTCCGCCGCGCCGAGGAGCAGGCAGCCATCGGGCCGCAGGTGGCGCTGGATTTTCTGGAGGATGGCGCGCTTGGTCTCGACGTTGAAGTAGATGAGCACGTTGCGCAGCAGCACGAGGTCCAGCTCCGGCAGATGCGGCCACGGGCCGATGAGGTTCATTGCGCGGAAGGTCACCATGCGGCGGATGTCGTCACACACGCGCAGGTCGCCGCCGTCCGGGGTGAAGTAGCGCTGGCGGTATTCCGGCGGCAGCCCGCGCCCCAGCTCCGCTGCGTTGAAGCGGCCTTCCCGCGCCCGGGCCAGCACCGCCTCGGAGAGGTCGGTGGCGAGGAAGGAAATGTTCCAGTGGAGCAGTTGCGGGAAGCGGTCGCGCAGCAACATCGCGAGACTGTAAGGTTCCTGTCCGGTGGACGCCGCGCCGCACCAGATGTTGAGCGTGCGGGTGGCCGCGCGCCGGGTGATCAGGTCGGGCAGAATCGCCTCGCGCAACGCGGTGAACGGATGCTCGTCGCGGAAGAAGGAAGTCTCGTTCGTGGTGAGCGCCTCAATGGCCTGCCAGTGCGCGCGGCCCAGCGGGGTCTCGCGCAAGTGCTGGAGCAGCGCGCCCACCGAGGCGAAGCCACTCTCCCGCGCCACCGCTGCCAACCGCGCCTCGACCAGATATTCCTTGCCCGCTTCCAGCACGATACCGGCGTGCTTCTCCAGCAGAGCGGCGAAGGAATGGAATTGTTCCGCAGTCACGGCGCTAGCAGGTGAGCTTGGCCCGGGTCACGCGCGCGATCTCAGCGGGCAAGTCCGTCAACGGCAGCACGGCGTCCGCGAGCTCGGCCCTGACCACCGCGCCGGGCATACCCCAGACCACGCTGGTCGCCTCGTCCTGCGCGAGGATGTTGCCGCCGCGTTCGCGGATGACTTGGCAGCCCTTCATGCCGTCGCTGCCCATGCCGGTGAGCACTACGCCGAGCAGGCCGCCGCCATAGACCTTCGCCGCGCTGCGGAAGAGCACATCGGCAGCGGGCCGGCAGGAATTCTCCGGCGGGTCGTCCGTGATGCGCAACCGCGTGCCAGCCTCGGTGCGCACGACTTCCATGTGCCGTCCGCCCGGCGCGAGGTAGGCGCGGCCCGGCTCGACCACGTCGCCGTCCTGCGCTTCCACCACATCCATCACGCCCGCGCTGGTGAGGCGTTGCGCGAGCAGCGCGGTGAACGTGGGCGGCATGTGCTGCACGATGAACAGCGGCACCGCCAACGGCTCGGTCCACGCGGTAAAGAGTTGCACCAGCGCCATCGGGCCACCGGTGGAAACGCCGATGCACACCGCCTCCATCGTCCCGCGCCGGATGCGGCCCGGGGAAGTAAACGCGGCGGCTCCCGTCGTGGGCGTGGCCGTGGGCGGGAGCAATGCCGCCGCCCGTTGCGCGAGCACCTGCAACCCGAAGACTTTCACCTTGGGCATTAACTCCGCTTCCAGACAGCGGAACGCATCGGAGAGGTTCGCCAAGTCCGTCGGCTTTCCCACGTAATCACTCGCCCCGGCGGTCAGCGCGAGGATCGTGGCCTGCGCGCCGCGCTGCGTGAGTGAGCTGAACATGATGACGGGCAGGCGCGGGTGCGTTCTGCGCAGCGCGCGCAACGCCGCCAAGCCGTCCATCTCGGGCATCTCGATGTCCAACGTCACCACATCGGGCTGCAACCGCTCCAACGCCTCCAGCGCGGCGCGGCCGTGGTTGGCAGTGCCGACGATCTCGATCTGGGGGTCCTTCGCCAGCGTGGTGGTGATGGCGCGGCGCATCACCGCCGAGTCGTCCACGACCAGCACGCGGATTTTGGCTTCAGAGGCGGGCGTTTCGTTCATCCTAATTCGGGAACTTGGAATTTAACGCAAAGCCGCAAAGGAAGCCGGCTGGATAGGTGTCCGCCATCCCCTTCCGCTTCGCGCCCCGGTGTTCACTGCGGTTTCCACTGGGCTCATATCCGGGTGCCGTTGGGCCGAGCCCCGGATTCCTTGGCCGTGTCGGCCAGCTTGAACTGGTCCACCACGCGGCGCAGGTCGCTGGCCAGGCGGGCGAGCTGGGCGGCGGCGGCGGCCGTCTGCGTCGCCCCCGCCGTGGTGCCCTTCGCGGCGTCGGCCACGCTAGTGATGTTGCGGGCGATCTCCGTGCTGGCGCGCGCGGCTTGCTGGGTGTTGTTGGAAATCTCGTTCGTGGTCGCGGCCTGCTCCTCCACCGCGCCGGCGATGACGGTCTGGATGTCGTTAATCTCTTTGATGATGGTGGAAATCTCGCGGATGGCCTGCATCGCTCCTTGAGCATCGGTCTGCATGTTGCCGATCTTAAATGTTATCTCGTCGGTCGCCTTCGCCGTCTGGCGGGCGAGTTCCTTCACCTCGTTGGCGACGACGGCGAAGCCCTTGCCCAGTTCGCCCGCGCGGGCGGCTTCGATGGTGGCGTTGAGCGCGAGGAGATTCGTCTGGTCGGCGATGTTCGAGATGACCTTGAGCACGTTGCCGATCTCGGCGCTGCTCACGCCCAGCTTGGTCATCGTGGCGTTCGTGCGGTCCGCCACGCCGACGGCCTGGGTGGCGACGCGGGAGGCTTGGCTGGCGTTGCGGGCGATCTCACTGATGCTCGCGTTCATCTCCTCGGAGGCGATGGCGACGGTCTGGATGTTGCGGCTGACCTGCGTGGCGGCTTCGGCCACCACGCGACCTTGCGCGGCGGTTTCCTCGGAGTTCGCGCTCACCTCGGCACTCACGGCGCTCAACTCATGCGAGGAACTGGCGACGGATTGGGCGTTTTCGCCGATGGATTGGATGCTGGCGCGTAATTGCTCGGCCATGGTGTTCAAGGCTTGGCAAATGCGGCCAATCTCATCGCTGGACACCAGCTCGACGCGCACGGTCAAGTCCCGCGCGGCCACCGCCTCGACCATCCGATCAGCCTGCTTGAGGGGGCGGGTGATGTTGATGGTGATGCGATAGACGAGCTGGAGCGCCAGCAACACGACGATGCTGGTGATGCCCAACTGGACGTTGCGCCGCGTCTCAACCCGGGCGATGCGCATCCGCAACATCGCGTCCAGTTCCCCCACCGCCGTCCCCCAGAGCCTGTAGCTGGCGTCGCGCGTGGCCTGGCCAGCGGCGATGAACTTCTCGCGGTCCGGCACGTTGATGCCGCTGGCGGCCACGTTGAGCAGCTCGAGGAAGTTCGACAGGGTGGTCGTGTAGTCGGCGAGCGGCTGCTTGATGCCGTCGTTGAACGTGGGGCTCTTGCCGTGGAAGTTGATGTCCTCGATCAACGCCGTCTGCACGCTGGTGCGCACGCCATCCAGGTCCTGCTCCTTGAGCTGCGCCGCATACACGATGAACTGCGCGCACTCCTCGGCGGTCATCGTGCGACGCTGGAGCGCTTCCGTGCCGAACCGCAGGGCCTCGGCCAAGCGCACCTGGGTGGCCGGCAGACGGATGAGGGTGACATCCATCAGGTAGTAAGTGTCCAGCTCCGGGTCCAAGATGAGGTTCGAGGTGTCGCCCATGTGAGCAACCATCGTGCGGAGGTCGGTGACGAGCGCGTCGTGCCCCTTGGCGGAGTCGAGGGCGGAAGGCTTCGTCTGGGCTTTCAACTCCTGCCATTTGCGCTGGAGCGTGGCGGCGCGGGCGTGCTCGCGCTTGCGCTTGGTCAGTTCCTCGGTGGTGAACTTGAGCGCCCCGCCCACTTCGCCCTCGGCCACCACCAACCCCTCGAAGGCCCGGTCCACCTGCGCCTGCAACTGAACCGCTGCGGCCGCCTGATTGCTCTCCCCACCCGCGACCCGCTGGATCAGCAAGCCGTGGCGCGGCACGAGGTCCATCAGTTCGGTCAGCGGGCGTTGGAACTTGTTTCCCTGGAGCTCGAGCTGCGCGATGTTGATGGCTTCGTTGGAGACCATCACCAGCAGCGTCACCAGCGTGATGATGGGCACGGCGAAGGTGACGCTGATGAGTGTCAGCTTGGTGGGAATGGAAAGGCGGTTCAGCGGATTTTTCATGAAGGGTTGGCGGCAGCGAGTGACGGAAGAAGGGCGGAGCGGCGGTGGCTGATGGCGAGGCCGGCGATGACTTTGTCCACGTCAAGGAGCAGCAGGAGCCGGCCCGGCAGCTTATGGACGCCGCGCACGAGTTCGCGCGCGAGGCCGCGCAGCGTGTCCGGCGGCGGCTCGAAAGTCGCGTCGGTCAGTTCGATGACTTCCCCGACTTGGTCCACGAGCAGACTCACCAGCACGTCCACGCGGCGGAGCACCACGCTCATGGGCGGCTGCCCGGCGGGACGCGGGCGGAGGCCGAGCCGGGTGCGCAAATCCACCGCCGTCACGACCTGTCCGCGCAAGTTCAACAAGCCCGCCACCGCCGCCGGCGCGAGCGGCACGCGCGTCAACCGGGGCGCGCGCGCCAACTCCATGACCTCCGTCGCCGGCACGCCAAAGAGCTGGCCGTCCACGAGGAAGGTGATGCAGTTAGTCGGAGCGGACACGCGGGGGGAAAGTGATTAGTAATGAGTGAAGAGTGAAGGGCGAAGAGTGCGGGTCGGTGGGACGCTCGCCCCACCATCGGGACCCGGCACCGCTGACTGCTGACTGCTGATAGCTGTCCCCTCCTTCATGCTTCAGTTCGTAATGGGCGTGATGGGCATCAGCTTCGGGCCGACTTCCTCGGGGCGCGCGGCCTTGAGGAGCGCGGGCACATCCAGCACGCCGGTGATGCGCTGGTTCACCACCGCCGAGCCCAGCAAGCCGCGCTGGCGCGTCGCCTCCGTCACCCGGAACGGCACGGTGACGATGTCCCGAATTTTCCCCACCACGAGGCCGACTGGCTGTTGCTTGGCGTGATGCACCACCACGTCGAGCGTCTCGGCGGAATCCCCGGTCGCGGGGCAGCCCTCGATAAACTCCGCCACGCGCACCAGCGGCATGATGCCGCCGTCGTATTGCACCACCTCGCGCCCGCCGCTGCGCTCTATGCGGGAGCGCGAGACTTTCTCCAGCCGCGTGACGAGGTCCAGCGGGATGGCCATGTGCTCCGCGCCGCCCATGTGGCAGAGCAGCAACGAACGCTCGTCGGGGTTGACCGTCGGGAGCACGGGCACTTCCTCCGTCAGCGCGCGCTCGCGCAGCTTCGCCACCACGCCGGACATCACGGCCAGCCCGGCGATGTCGAGAATCAAGGCCACGCTGCCATCGCCTAGAATGGTCGCGCCGGCAAAGGCGGGGATGCCCTTGAGCAGCGCGCCCACGGGCTTCACGACGATTTCCTCCGTGTCGTAAACCTCGTCCACGACGAGGCCGAAGCGGTGGCCCTCCGCCTGTAAGACGACGATGGTGATGGGCGTGGCGGGCTTCGCCGCCGACAAGTCGCCGAACCCATCGAGCTGCAACTCGCGCCGCAAAAACACCAGCGGCAGCAGCTTCCCGCGCAACCGGCAGACCGGCGCGCCATACACTTCCTCCAGCCCCGTCTCCGCCTTCGGGTCCAGCCGCACGAGTTCCAGCAAGCTGGTCTGCGCGATGGCAAACCGCTCACCCGCGCAGCCCACGAAGAGCGCCGGCACGATGGCCAGCGTGAGTGGAATCTTCAGCCGCAACGTGGTGCCCCGTCCGGTCACGCTGCTCAACTCCACCGAGCCGCCGATGTTCTCGATGTTCGTCTTCACCACGTCCATCCCCACGCCGCGCCCGGAGAGATTCGTCGTCGCCTCCGCCGTGCTGAAGCCGGGGAGGAAAATCAGGTCGGTCGCCTGCCGGTCGTTGAGCCGCGCGGCTTCCTCGGGCTTGAGGAAACCCTTCTCCACCGCCTTCTGCCGCACGCGCGCGAGGTTGATGCCGCCGCCGTCGTCCGCGATTTCAATCACCACCAATCCGCTCTCGTGATACGCGCGGAGCAGCAGCCGGCCCGCCGCCAGTTTGCCCGCCGCCACGCGCGCCTCGGGCCGCTCGATGCCGTGGTCCACGCAATTGCGCACCATGTGAGTGAGCGGGTCCTTGATGGCGTCCAGCAGCGTGCGGTCCAGCTCCGTGTCCGTGCCCTCCATGACGAGGTTGACCTGCTTGTCGCACTGCGCCGCGACATCGCGCACAAGCCGGGGGAACTTGCTCCAGACGTGGTTGATGGGCTGCATCCGCGTCTTCATCACGCGCTCCTGGAGTTCGGTCGTGATGCCGTTGAGCTGCTGCGTCGCCGTCGTGAAGGCCGCGTTCTCGTGATTCACCGCGAAGGGCAGCAGGCGGTTGCGCGCCAGCACCAGCTCGCCGACGAGGTTCATCAACTGGTCGAGCAAGCCCACATCCACGCGCACCGTGGAGTCAGCGGCGGTGCGGGAGTCGGTGCCGGGAGCGGCAGCAGCAGGCTGCGTGGCCGGAGCACTAACGACTTCTTCTCCCTCGCCCCCACTGGGGGTGAGGGCCGGGGTGAGGGGAGGCGGCGTGGGAGCAATCGGCGCTGACTTTTGCGCCGCAACCACAACGGCTTTCCCCTCCGTCAGTTGCCGCAACGTCTCCAGATGCCCCGAGAAGTCCGTCGCGCGCTCCTGCCCGGTCTGCTCGATGTGCTTCAGCGTCGCGCGGATGCCGTCCACCGTGTCGAGCAGCGCTGCCGTCATGGCGGCGTTGAGCAGCAGCTCCCCCGTGCGCAGCTTGCCCAGCAGCGATTCCGCCGCGTGCGCCAGTTTCTCCAACCGTTTGAAGCCGAAGAAGCCGCTGCTGCCCTTGAGCGTGTGCAACGTGCGGAAGACGTTGGAGAGCAGCGTGCGGTCTGCGGGCGTTTTCTCCAGCGCCACAAGCGCCCGGTCCAGCGCGTCGAGGTTCTCGTGCGACTCGGCGAGGAAGTCGCGGAGGAAGCTGTCAATGCTCTCGCTGGCCGGAGCCGGAGTCGTCGCCCGCGCGGGCGGAGCGGGCGGGGCCGGAGCGACGGCGCGTGGAGGTTCGGGCGCGGGCTGGGCCACCGGAGCGGCGGGCGCCGGCTTGCCCTCGGCCAGCGCGTGCAACGTCCCGATTAGTTGCGAGTCGTCCCCGGCGGCTTCTTTCCCGGTGCTCTCGACCGCCCGGACGATTTCTCGGATGCAGTCGAGAGTCGTGAGCAGCGCCGTGACCATGTCGGCGTTGAGAGCGACCTTGGCGTCGCGGATTTTGCCGAGGAGCGATTCACCCGCGTGGGCGACCGCTGCGAGCCGCTTGAAGGCGAAGAAGCCGCTGCTGCCCTTGATGGTGTGGAGCGCGCGGAAGACGTTGCCGATGATTTTCTTGTCCGTGGGGGCCTGCTCCAGCCGCACGAGGTCCTGGTCCAGCCGGTCCAAGTTCTCCCCCGCTTCCAAGAGGAAGTCCTTCAGGATTTCTTCCGTTTGTTGCATGGCTGAAAGGGCTGCGGCGATGACGCGCAGATGCAAACACCCGGCCCCGCTTGCGGCCAGAGAAAACTACGGCTCCTCCTGCCAGTGGGCGCAACTTATCCCCCGCACCACGGCAGGTAAAACCTATCCATGAGTCTGGCAGGGCCGACCTGCAGGTCGGCCGCCGCATCCCCCAGCCGACCCCGACCGTGCAGCAGCGCGGCCCTACCGGGTTCAGGGGCTGAATTTGGGAGCCTCGGCGGCTCGTGGATTTGCTCCACGAACCGGCTCCCCGCAACTTCACTTCCCCGCGCCCGGCGGCGTCATGAGCACGGCGCGGAGCTGGCCGTTCTTCGTGCGCGCCAAGCAGACGATTTGCCCCGCCTCGTTCAGGTCCGTGGCTTCGAGGAGTATCCAGCCGGAATTGGGCGGGAGGAACTGGTTCAGCTCCCATAGCTTCCCGTCGCGCCAGAGGAAGGCGCGGTGCTCGCCGCTGGCGAGCTGCGCCGCGCCGACGATGTGCCGGCGGTTGTTGATGGCGCTGGCCCAGGCACCGGGGCCGCCCAGCGTGCCGAGGTCGGTCAGCTTGCCATTCGTGTGGTAGAACGCGCGCGATTGCCCGGCGGCGTTTTGCGCGAAGCCGACCACGTCGCCGGCTTCGTTCAAGCCGTTCGCCTGACTGAGCTGTCCGCCCAGCGTGCCGAGGTCGCGCATCTTCCCGCCGGTGTAGAGGAAGGCGCGGCGCAACTGCTGCGCGTTTTCCGCGACGCCCGCGACATCGAAGGCGCTGTTGATGGCGTGGCCGAAACTGTTGCGCCCGCCCAGCGTGCCGAGGTCTTCCAGCTTGCCCTGCCGCCAGAGGAAGGCGTGGAACGCGCCGTTCGTGGTCTGCGCCGTGCCCGTGATGTCCACACGTTCATTGATGCCGAACGCCCGGCTGTTCGCACCACCGAACGTGCCCAGCTCAATGTGATGGCCCTGCTGCCAGAGCACGGCGTGCTCCACTTGGCGGCCCCCGGCCAGCACGAGCCGGCTCCAGCCAACGGTGTCGCCCACCTCGTTCACGTCGCTGGCGAAGGTGAGCGTGCCGGCGGGGCCTAGTTCGTGCACCGCATTCGTGTAGATAAACGCCCGGCTGAACGGCCCCTCGCGCCCCGGCAGCGAGCGCGTGCCGACCACCACGCCCGCGCGATTCAAGGCCGTGGCCTTGTCAGCCGGAGCGCCCACCGCCCCAAGCTCGGTGAGCTGGTAGAAGTTGCCCTGCCCCTGCGCGCCCACCGCGCCGAACCCTAACGCGATGGCGAGCAGCGCGCCGGGGACACCGGCCAAACCCGAACGCCAAAGTTGAACCCCGGATGGATACGGATGCACACAGATAGTAAGACGCCAGCCTGGCGCAATGCCAAGCCAGCCGGTGGGTCGGCGGAAAAATCCTACCCGGCCCCGGGTTTGGTTCCCTCTGTGGTTTTCCGATTTCCATCTCGGAATTGGGAGTAAGCCAACTCCGGCTTGCCCGTTTGAAAGAGTTCCTCAAGTCCCCCCCCCGCCTGCCGATGACTGAATGGGGTGCCACGGCACCCCGCGACACATGAACCGCCCGCTTTGCCTCGTCCTCACCTGCGCCGCCGCCCTGTCGGCGCAGGCCAGTGCGGGGTATCGCGAGCCACAACCGACGCCCGTCACGTCAGCCGCCGTCGTGTCCGCTGGGCCCGGCTACCTCGCCCTCATCGGCCCGGCTCCGTTGCGCTTCGAGCGGCGGGCGCGCCCCATCCCGCTTGCTCTGGCCATGCTGCCGAAGCTGGTGATGGAAGACCCCTTGCCGCCGCCCGCTCCGCCGACGAACACCGTGGCCCTCATCACCGCGACGAATCCACCTCCCGTCCTCACGCCGCCCGCGCCTGCTCCCGCGCCAGCCCCGGTGCCTCCGGTGGTTGTCACTCTGCCGCCCACCGCGCCCTTCGTCACCAACCCGCCTGTCAGCTTCCCGCCCTACGTTCCGCCACCGCCCACCGGGCTGCTGCTGGGACCGCTCCTCGACCCCAACGACCCGAACAGCCTGCTGACCGCGCAGATGCTGATCCAATACTTCCGTCCACAGGGCACCAACGCACCCGGCGTCAGCACCCTTGGGCCGCTCTTCATCCCGCCGCGTCCCGCGTCGCCGCCCTCGAGCACCGTCCGTTACACCACGCCTTAAACCATGCTGCGCGCTCGCTTAGTCTCCGTGGTCTGGCTCGCCGCCGCGCTGGTGGCCGGGGCTGACGACCACGCGCCCGCCCAGCCCGCGCCCAAGCCCGCGCCCAAGCCCGCGCCGGCTCCCGCTCCCGCCCACGCCGTCGATCATGCGCCGGACCCCGCTGCCAAGGTGGATGCGGCCATTGTCAAATTCCTCTCCGAGAACCGCTCGCGCGACCCGGCTAAACCCAACCCGCCCACACCCGATACCAACGCACCGGCCGCCGACCCCGAAGGCTTGGGCAATCCCGCCCTGCGCCCCCCCGCGCCGCCCAAGGCGGACGCGGCCAACTGGATTCAACGCGAGCAGCTCGAAGCCGCCCGCCAGCTCCGGCAGAAGCAGGAATTCTCCCACGCCGTCGTCGCCCTCATCTCGCTGCTCGAATCCAACGCCCCCGACGCCATCAAGGGTCCGGCCCTGCTCGAACTCGGCTTGGCCGCCCAGCAAGCGGGCCAATTCCTCCGCGCCCAGCAGGTCCTCGCCCACTTCGTCGCCCGCTTCCCGGCCGCGCCGCAGGTGCCCGAAGTGCTGCTGCGGCAGGGCTTGCTCCATCGCGAGCTTGGCGCGCACACGCTGGCCCTCGCGAAGTTTTACGCCGTCCTGTCCAGCTCCCTGACCCTCAAACTCGACCGCTTTCCCTACTACCAACGCCTCGTCCTCCAGGCGCAGATTGAAATCGCCGACACCTATTATCTCCAAGGCAAGTATGGCGAAGCCGCCGAGTATCTCGCGCGCCTGCTCCGCTTGGAAACCACCGAGCTCGATAAGCCGAAAATCCAATTCAAGCTCATCCGCGCCCTGCATTCGCAAGGCAAGCACGACGAAGCCATCGGCCAAGGCAAAGACTTTCTCAAGCACAACGCCGACTCCCCCGACGAGCCGGAGCTGCGCTTCCTGCTCGCTCGCTCCTACAAAGTGCTGAACCGCACCCGCGAATCCCTCCGCGAAGTCCTCCTCCTCATGCAGAGCCAGCTCGCCGGAGCCAGCCAGACCAACGCCCCCCAGCTCGCCTACTGGCAACAGCGCGCCGGCAACGACATCGGCAACCAACTGTATCAGGAAGGCGACCTCCTCGGTGCGCTCGAAGTCTATCAGGGCCTCGCCCAGCTCGACCGCTCGCCGCAGTGGCAACTGCCCGCGTGGTATCAAATCGGCCTCATCTTCGAGCGCCTCAAACAACCCGCGAAAGCCAGCGAGAGCTACGGACAAATCCTCGCCCGCGAGCCAGAGGTCAGCCCCGCCACTCCCGCGCTCAAGACCGTTTTCGAGATGGCCAAGTGGCGGAAGGACTACCTCGCCTGGCAAGCCACCGCCGAAGCCGCCGTGCCGCCCCCGCCGCTACCCCGCGCCACCAACGCGCCGCCCCCCAAAGCCGTCAAGAGCGCCGCCCTACCCACGAAGAAATGAGCGCCACCATCGCCACCGACCTCACCGACCACCTGCTCCTCTGCCAAGAAGTGCTCACCCTCGTCGAACAGGAGAGCCTCGCGCTGCGCAACGGCGACGAAGCCAAGCGCTTCGAGTTCTGCCAAGTCCGCAAGGCCTTGCTCCCGCGCCTCGACGAATCCCTGGGCCGTATCAAGCAACAGCGCCTCGACTGGCAGCGCCTCCCCACGGCCGAGCGCGCCCGTCAGCCGCAAATCGCCGGCCTGCTCCGCCAAAACCAAGACCTCATCATGCGCATCCTGGTCCTCGACCGGGAGAACGAGCAGCAACTCCTCCGCCGCGGCCTCATCCCCCCGAAGCACCTGCCCGCCCCCGAACGCCAGCGCCCGCACTTCGTCGCCGACCTCTATCGGCGGCAGGGCGGCAGGTGAGGAGCACTTCGCAAGTGTCCACGCCGAGCGCAGCACTCCTAGCTGCGTGACCAACTGAGGCGGTTATCCGGGCTGCTTCTTGGCTCTCCACCCCGCCCGATGGTGCTGCGGGTATATCCGCGCACCCCGCGCCTCTGACGTTGCAGTCCGGTATGTTGACCACGCTTCCAACCATGGTGGAACCAGAGTTTCTGGCCGCCAGCGTCGCTGCCTTCGAGCACCGGCTCCTCGCGCAGCAGCCCATCAGTCTTGAAGAGGTCAAGGAGTTGGAGCGCCAGACCGAACCTTACCGGAAAGGTCCCCACTACCAGCTCGCGCAACGCGTCCGCAAACTCGCCCACCGCCTCGGCCACGTCGCCGTCACCCAGTGGGAGCAGCTGAAGCAAACCCCGGTGCCGGTCTTCAACATGGCCGAGCGCAGCTACATCGGACGGCTCACCAGCACCAAGGACGCCCCGGTCGAGGTCAAGGTCGTCTTCGACCACCTGTTCCTCACCACCAACTACCGCGTGTCGCTCAACCCCTACGACCTGGTCAAGATCACCCACCGCTTCAACCGCGAGGGCCGACTCGACTTGATCGACGCCCGCCTCAAGCAGACCAAGCGACTCTATCTGGAGCCCGACGCGCCGACGCCCGCCGAAGATGCCATCTTCCACCTCGTCCAGGTGTTCGCCTTCAAGGACAAGCAGCCGGAGTTGGCATGGGCCGAGAGCCGGAGCGAATACTTCATCCGCCTCCGCCAGATCGCCGCCCTCTTTTACGACCTCGGGCTGACGCACGAGGAACAGCAATACCGCCATCTCATCCAGCACGGCCACCGGCTCGCGAAGGAGTTGCACCGCGCGGTGCAAGCCGGCGCGCTCCAAGACGTGCGGGTGACGCGCGCCCCCTTCCATCCGTTCCATAAACTCCGGGAGGACGAAGCCGCGTGCTATATCGCCAGCCGCGCCGCACTCCTCGAACCGAAGGTGACCTTCAACCCCGAGCGCAAGGGCGGGCACCTCGGCGACCTGTGCATCAAATACGGCACGGCATGACGTTGGAGCGCGGATGCCCACGTCCGCAGTCCGCAGCCCGCAGCTCAACTTCCAGCCACGGTTAACATGGATGAAACACGGAGCGGGCCGGTTGAACCTGAGAACCGCTGTTAAGTTAGCCACAAAAGGGCACAGAGAGCACAAAGAGAAGCGCCTCAAGTGGGCGTCGGCCCGCGCTTACTTCACCCGCTGGGTGGACGGTGGACGCGGAGACCACACGACAACCGAGCCCATCGCTTTGCGCCCTTTCGCCGCTAATTCAACTGCCGTTTTGAGGTGCTGATTCGAGCCGGACGGGAACCGTGGAGCGTGAGATGGCGAGCTATTTGCCGACCTCGGGCGCGGTCTGCTCCGGCGTGGTGATGCCGGGCGGCAATTCCAGGATGCGGATATTGCGAAAGTGTATCTCCGACCCTTCGGACTCCAGGCACAGATAGCCCTTCTTCACCGAGGCCCGGCTCACGCCGTTCACGAACTTGCCGTTGATGGAGAGTTTCACCACGCCGTCCACGCAGACCACGTCGTAAGTGTTCCACTCCCCCTTGCCCTTGCACCGCAGCTCGATGGATTGGCTGCGGCTTCCGCGCGGATTGTCCGGCGTGGTGGTCAGTCCGTTCGCGCCGAACAACTCGCCCGAAACGTAGCCCAGCGGCCTCGGCTTGCCGTCCTTCTCCGGGTTCAGGAACGGCCATTGCAGCTCCAGCATCTGCACTTCCATGCCCTTGGGGAGATTCCGCCCCGCCGGCACCGTGCCTTCGCTCCAGATGAAGACGCCGGAGTTGCCGCCGGCCTGCAGGTGCCGCCACTCGATGTGCAGGATGAAGTTCTCATACTGCCTGTCCGACCGCATCACGCCGATGGGCTGGCCGCTGCACACCAGCAACCCGTC
Source organism: Verrucomicrobiota bacterium (assembly GCA_039796295.1). Taxonomy (GTDB): domain Bacteria; phylum Verrucomicrobiota; class Verrucomicrobiia; order Limisphaerales; family SXTU01; genus SXTU01. Next base: position 196,109 of record JBDKJY010000004.1, on the reverse strand, counting down.
CCGCACTGTCCAGGTCTGCTTGCTGGTGTTCACGTCCACCCAGCCGGTGAGGTCTTTGCCGTTGAACAGCTCGCGAAAGGCGGCGGGGGCGTTCGTCGGGCTGGTTTGGGCGACGGCCGCAACCGGCAGGAGGGCGAGCAGGAAGGCGAGGTGGGTGGTGGTTTTCATGGGTTCAGCGGACGGGAGTGTTGGTGGCGGCAACTGGCAGCGCGGCGATCCACTTTTTGAGCAGTTCCAACTCTTCTTTGGTGACGCGCGGCGATTCCTTTTTCGGCGGCATCTCGTTGTAGTGCAGTAGCTCGATCAGCAGGCTCTTCTGAGCGTTCCCCGGCTTCAGCGCGGGGCCGGACACACCGCCGGCGAGCAACGCCTCCAAGGTGCGCATATCCAGTTTGCCGTCCCGCCGCTTCACGCCGTGGCAGCGCAGGCACTTCGCCTCGAAGATGGGCAGCACCTCCCGCTGGAAGTCCGGGGCCGTTGCGTCCGCGCCGACGCTCCGGACGGTCAGTCCGCCGAGCAACAGCCCGCCGAGGATCGCGTGAGGTCGGAGCCGCATCGCCCGTGCGTCGGGCACTTACGCCTGACCGACGATGTTCACGAAGCAATGCACGTGCGGCAGCACGCGGTAGTTCCAGACGAACCCGGGGCCTTCGAGCCGCCAGTAATCCCAGCGGTCATTGCCCTTCTCGGCGTTCTCTTTGTAGAACGCCAGGCGCAGCTGCTCCATCCCGCCGTTCCGTTTGATAAGCTGCATCACTTCGTCGCCGTCCTCTTGGCGAAACGGGCTGATCAGCGTGCGCATGACGCCCGCCACTAGGGCGCGCTGCGATGCATCCAAGTCAGCGTGGCCGATCCCGATGGGCGGCTGCGCCACCAAGCGGGGCCGGAGCGCCGCCGCACCGTCCCCGGGATCGCCCACCACGACGGCCTGCTTGCGCTGCTGCTCGTTGAGCATGTCAAACACGCTCATCACATGCTTGGTCTGGTAGTTGTAAACGTTCGTCTCGCTATGCCCGTTGGCGGAGTGCCCGTAATACATCGGCCCGCCGAACGCGGTGTTGGGCTGGGAGTTGCCATCGCAACGCAAGGTCAGGTGATGCCCGGCGAAGACCCAGGAGAACGGCTCTTTACCAGTGGGATCGCCGAAGATGGCGACGCCGTTACCCTCGAAGGAACCGGCACTGTCCCACTTCCCGTTGCGGCTGATCCGGTCGTAGGATTCCTCGCCGGAAAGAATCGCTTTGAAGGTCGTGCGGATGAGGTCCTGTTGCGGCTTGGTGAATTGCTCGCCCAACTTCTTGCCGAGCGGGGCCGCGTTGTGGGTCTTGAGGCGCGTCGGCGCGCCGCCCTTCTCGGCTCCGTGTGCCCACGGCAGGACCATTGCCTTTTTCTGCTCGTCCGTCAGCGTGGCGAACAGTTCGCGGACGAGGTTTTCGGCGGGTTTGGGCGGGCGCACCGCCTCCGCCGGGGCCGCGCCTGCGGCGGGGTGGGGGAGCAGCGCCGTGGCCCCCAGCACACCCACCGCCCCGCCCGTCAACGTGCGGATGAAGTCGCGCCGCCCGAGGCCGGGGGCGTTGCTTTCGGCGCACTCGGGGCAGGCGGGCGACTGCATGCGGAGCTGTGGTTTAGACGCGGTGGAGTGGGGTTCGAATGGGTGGTTCATTGCGGGCGACTTTACGCCGCCAAGGGGTCGGGTCAAATCCTATTGCCGGGCCGGCAGGTGCGGCCCGTGACTCGCACCTTGCCCAGCTTGGTTGCGCCTCCTACGCTGCCCGGCCCTTGCAATGGCGCGAGGGGTTACTCTTATTTTGGCTCATGAACAAAACGGAAACGCACCAATTTCAGGCGGAGATTCAGCAGTTGCTGAACATCGTCATCCACTCGTTCTACACGGACAAAGAGATCTTTGTGCGGGAGCTGATTTCCAACGGGGCGGACGCGTGCGAGAAGCTGCGCTTCCACCAGTCCTCGGGGCAGCCGCTGCATCAACCGGAGGTGGCCCCGGGCATCACGGTGACGACGGATGAGGCCGCCGGGACGATCACGATCACGGATACGGGCCTGGGGATGACGCACGGGGAGCTGGTGGAGAATCTGGGGACGATCGCGCACTCGGGCACGAAGGCGTTCCTCCAGCAGCTCGCGGCGGATAAGAAGCCGGACGTGGGCTTGATCGGGCAGTTTGGCGTGGGTTTCTACTCGGCGTTCATGGTGGCCAAGCGGGTGACGGTGTGGAGCCGGTCCTTCGCGCCAGAGGAGCAGGGTTGGCAATGGACGAGCGAGGGCATGGGCGGCTACGAGCTCGCGGCGGCGGCGGACTTGCCGCGCGGGACGAAGATCACGCTGGAGCTGAAGGAAGATGCGAAGGAGTTCGCCGGGGGCAGCACGGTGGAGCGGATCATTCAGCGCTATTCGAGCTTCGTGCCGTTCCCCATCGCGCTGAACGGCGAGCGGCTGAACACGGTTCAGGCGATCTGGGCGCGCAGCAAGAGCGAGATCAAGGAGGAGGAATACAACGAGTTCTACACGTTCGTGGGGCACGACCACGAGCAGCCGCGCTTCCGCCTGCACTTCAGTGCGGATGCGCCGTTGGCGATCCAGGCGCTGCTCTTCGTGCCGCAGCGGAACTTCGAGACGATGGGCATGGGCCGGATGGACTCCGAGGTGAACCTGTATTGCCGCAAGGTGCTGATCCAGGCGAAGGCCAAGGGGCTGTTCCCCGAATGGCTGCGCTTCCTCAAGGGCGTGGTGGACAGCGAGGACCTGCCGCTGAACATCTCGCGCGAGACGATGCAGGACACGGCGTTGATGCAGAAGCTCAACAAGGTGCTGACGGGGCGCTTGCTCAAGTTCCTGGATGAACAGGCGGAGAAGGCGCCGGAGGATTACGCGAAGTTTTACCAAGAGCATCAGCGCTTCCTGAAAGAGGGCGTGGTCACGGACTTCACGCACAAGGAGGCGCTGGGCAAGCTGCTGCGCTTCGAGTCCTCGACGGTGGAGCAGGGGAAGCTGACGTCACTGGCGGACTACGTGAAGCGGATGCCGGCGGAGCAAAAGGAGATTTATTGCCTGCTCGCGCCGAACCGGGCGGCGGCGGAGAGCAGCCCGTATTACGAGGTGTTCCAGGAACGCAAGTATGAGGTGCTGTTCCTGTTCGACTCCTGGGATGAGTTCGTGGTGGACCATCTGCGGGACTTCGACGGCAAGGCGCTGAAGCTGGCCGAGAAGGCGGAGCTGAACTTGAACGAGCCGAAGCGGGACGGGGCGTTGTCCGAGGCGGACGCGCAGGCGCTCGCGCAGTGGTTGAAGACATCGCTGGGCGACAAGGTGGGTGCGGTGCGCCCGTCACAGCGGCTCGTGGGCAGTCCGGCGGTGGTGGTGGACTCCGACAAGTTCATGACGGCGAATATGCGGCGCATGATGAAGGCGATGAGGCAAGGCAACGAAGCGGACCTGCCCGTGTCCCACGACCTGGAGTTCAACCCGGCACACCCCATCATCACGCGGCTGGAAGCGATGCGGCACAAAGACGCCGCGCTCGCGACGAGTGTCGCGGAACAAGTGGTGGACAACGCGCGCGTCGCGGCCGGCCTGCTCGAAGACCCACGCACGATGTTGAACCGACTGAACCAACTGCTCGAACAGGTGCTGGCGAAGGGATAGTCCGGGGAAGCCCGGCCTTCACGGTCGTTCGTGGAACCCGATGCCCCAGGCCGACGGCGCGGGCTTCCAAGCCGGCTTACGACGTGGCAGGGACAAGGGCGGTGGAGCAGGCGGTGAGCGCAAGCGCGGACGTAGGCGTCCACGTTCCCTACCCTCGACGCCGTTTGCACCGCTGGTTAGGCTGACGCCCGATGCGTCATTTCAAAGCTGTCTTCGCGTTCGGCTGGCCTTACATGAGCCGGTATCAGAGCCGGCTGTGGCTGGGCGTGTTGTGCGGAGTGCTCTTCGGGTTGTCCAACGCGAGCTTCATCTGGGCGACGAAGACGATCTTCACTCGGCTGGACACGAACCCGCCGACGGAGAAGACGGCAGCCAAGGAGTCCGCCTATGCCGTGGTCGTTCGGTTCAAAGCGGCGCTGAAAGGGATCCAGGAGCGCGTGGAGGCGACGATTGACCCGTGGCTGCCGCTGGCAGGCCGGGCGATTGACGCGCGGCAGATGCTGGGCGGGTTTTTACTGCTGCCGGTGTTGGTGGGCTTGCGCGGGATGCTGGGTTACTTCAGCACGTATTGCATGTGCTGGGTGAGTGAACGGGTGATGGCGGACCTGCGGGCGGATGTGCTGATGAAGCTGAACTCGCTCTCGCTGGACTTCTTCAACCGCTCGACGATGGGCGACCTGACGACGAAGATTAACGGGGACACGGCGGCGCTTTACCGCTGCATGGCGCTAGGCTTCGGCGACCTTATCCGGGAGCCGGTCACGATTATCGCGGTGGTGGTCGGGCTGTGTCTCGTGGACTGGCAGTTGACGCTGGTGGCGCTGGTGTTCGTGCCGCTGGTGCTGGTGCCGCTGCGGACGCTGGGCAAGAAGATGCGCAACGTGACGAAGGCGGGGCTGGACGTCGCCATCTCGCAGTCGAGCATGCTCCTGGAGGCGCTGGCGGGCATCCGCGTCATCCAAGCCTTCGGGCTGGAGACGGTGCAGGCGGAGCGCTTCCGGCAGCACGCGCGGCAGATGATTCACTACAGCATGAAGAGCGTGCAGGCGCGGGAACTGGTGAACCCGATCACGGAGACGATTGCGATGCTGGGGCTGGGCAGTCTGGTGCTCTTCATCTTTTGGCAGCAACGCAGCCTGCCGGACATGATCGGGTTCATCACAGGGCTGGTGATGCTGCTGCAACCGTTGAAGAAACTCACGGCGCTCCATGTGTTGATCCAACAGACGGCGGTGGGCGTGGAGCGGCTCTTCCAGCTCTTTCAAGAACGCCCCACGGTGGCGAGCAAACCGTCGGCGCAACCTTTGCGGGAGTTCCGGGACAGCCTGGCCTTCGAGTCCGTCAGCTTCGCCTACGCGGACAAACCGGTGTTGCAGGACGTGACGCTGACATTGCGGCGCGGGCAGAAGCTGGGCATCGCAGGCGAAAGCGGCTCGGGCAAGAGCACGTTGGTGAACTTGATCTTCCGCTTCCACGATCCCACGGCGGGGCGGGTGGCGATGGACGGCGTGGATGTGCGTGACCTGGCGTTGTCCGACCTGCGGGGGCACATGGCGTTGGTGAGTCAGGAGGTGGTGATCTTCGACCAGACCATCGCGGAGAACATCGCGTGTGGGAAATCAGGGGCGACGCGTGCGGAGATCGAGACGGCCGCCCGGCAGGCTTACGCGCACGAGTTCATCACGCAACTGCCGCAGGGCTACGACACGCGGGTGGGCGAGCGCGGCGTGACGCTCTCGGGCGGACAACGGCAGCGGCTGGTGATCGCCCGCGCCTTCGTGCGCAACGCGCCGATCCTGGTGCTGGACGAGGCGACGGCGGCGCTGGACTCGCGGGCGGAGGCGGAGGTGCAGCAGGTGATCGAACAATTCGCCGAAAGCCGGACGGTGGTCTGTGTAGCGCACCGGCTGTCCACCTTGGCCGGGATGGACCAGATCATCGTGCTGGCAGCGGGGCGGATCGTGGAGCAGGGCAGCTTTCAGGAACTACTGCGGGCGGGGGGCGTCTTCGCGGCCATGGCGCGGCGGCAGGGGATCCGCGGCTAGTGGCGTGGGGAGCACGCGCCAACCTTGGGCACGCCACCGGCGCGAGAAATGACTCGACGGTGGGGGGTGAATTGAGAAGTCATTTGCCCATCAGTAAACCGGCGGGTTTCCGGTCAACCTCAAGCAGACCAATGAAAGTTGTCATTTTGTGCGGCGGCTTAGGCACGCGTTTGCGTGAGGAGACGGAGTTTCGGCCCAAGCCCATGGTGCCGGTCGGCGGGCGGCCCATCCTCTGGCATATCATGAAGTATTACGCTCACCACGGGCACAAGGACTTCATCCTCTGCCTGGGCTACAAGGGTGAGGTCATCAAGGATTACTTCCGCAACTACCACTGGAACACGAGCGACGTGACGCTGAAGTTGGGTCGCAGCCCCGAGATCCGTTACCACAACCGGCACGACGAAGAGGATTGGAATGTCACGCTGCTGGACACGGGGCAAATGACTCAGACCGGTGGCCGGCTGCGCCGCGCTTTGAGCCACGTGACGGACGAGAACTTCCTCATGACCTACGGCGACGGCGTCACCGACAGCGATCTCAACGCCTCCATCCGGTTCCACGAACAGCACGGGCGGCTGGCCACGCTCACGGCGGTGCGGCCTTCCGGGCGCTTCGGCGAACTGGCTTTGGACGGCCACACCATTACGGGCTTTCGGGAGAAGCCGGAGCAGGAAAGCGCCTTCATCAACGGCGGCTTCTTCGTGCTCAACCGCCGCATCGCCGACTACCTCGACGGCGACGACTGCGTGTTCGAGCGCAAGCCCTTGGAGCGCCTCGCCAGCGAAGGCAACCTGCACGCCTACCAACACCCAGGCTTCTGGCAGTGCATGGACACGTATCGTGAGCAACAGATGCTCGACCAACTGTTCAACTCTGGTAAGGCCCCGTGGAAAGTCTGGTGAACAACGCCTTCCTCCAAGCGTATGCGGGCCGCCGGGTATTCGTCACCGGCCACACCGGCTTCAAAGGCAGTTGGTTGAGCCTCTGGCTCGCCACCCTCGGCGCGGAAGTCATGGGTTTCAGCCTGCCCCCAAGTGCCCCGCCGAACTTGCACGAAACGCTCGGTCCCAAGGTCTTCACCCGTGAAAGCTTCGGGGACATCCGCGACGCTGCCGCGCTGACCGAAGCCCTGCGCGCAGCCCAACCGGATTTCATCTTCCACCTCGCCGCGCAACCGCTCGTCCGCCTCTCCTACGCGCAGCCAGCCGAGACCTTCGAGGTCAACGTCATGGGCACCGTGCGCCTCCTTGAAGCCGTGCGCGCCACCGGACTGCGCTGCCCCGTCCTCATCGTCACCAGCGACAAGTGCTACGAAAATCGGAGTTGGGAATCAGGCTATCGCGAGACCGACCCCCTCGGCGGCCACGACGTTTACTCCATGAGCAAGGCCGCGACGGAACTCGTCGCGCAATCCTGGCGGCGCTCCTTCTTCCAAACGGACGCGCGTCTCGGACCACTGGCCACCGTCCGCGCGGGCAACGTCATCGGTGGCGGCGACTACGCGGTGGACCGCATCGTGCCCGACTGCGTGCGTGCGCTGCTCGCGGGCCAACCCATCGGCATCCGCAGCCCCCAAGCCACGCGTCCGTGGCAGCACGTGCTCGATTGCCTCAGCGGCTACCTCTGGCTCGGGGCGAAGCTCGCGGGACCAGCCCCCGAGGCCCGGCTCGCAGACGCTTTTAACTTCGGGCCGGACGCCCGCTCGAACCAACCGGTGGCCGCGCTCGTGCGCGAGTTCCTCCAGCATTGGCCCGGCGAATGGCGCGACGAATCCCGAGCCGACGCACCGCACGAAGCCAACTTTCTGCATCTGAGCACGGACCGCGCGACGCAATGGCTCGGCTGGTCTCCGACTTGGGATTTCGGGATAGCGGTGCGCGAAACCGCCTGCTGGTATCACGCTCGGCACATCGCGCGCGCGGACATGATGGCCTACAGCCGGGCACAAATCGCGCGCTTCACCGCCGCCGCCGCCGCGCACCAACTGGCTTGGGCAAAGACGCCATGAGTGAACTGTTCCAATGCCGCTCGTGCGGCTCGGAGCGCGGCGAACTGGTGCTCGACCTCGGTCTCCAGCCGCTGGCGAACAACCTCCTGCGCCCGGCGGACCTCGATCAACCGGAGCCGCGTTTTCCGCTGCGCGTCTTTGTCTGCCCCGACTGCTGGCTGCTGCAAATCACCGACCTGGTTCCGCCCGTCGAGCTGTTCAGCGAATACCTCTACTTCTCCTCGTTCTCCGACACGATGCTCCGCCACGCGCGCGAGGCGACGGAGCGTTACCTCCGCGAGTTCGCCCTCGGCCCGAGCAGTTGCGTCGTCGAGGTCGCGAGCAACGACGGGTATCTCCTGCAAAATTTCCAAAGTGCCGGCGTGCCCTGCCTGGGCATTGAGCCGGCGGCGAACATCGCCAAGGTCGCGCGTGAAAAGGGCATCGAGACGTGGACGGAATTCTTTGGGCTCGCCCTCGCGCGACGGCTCGTGGCCGAGCGCGGCCCGGCGGACTTGTTGCTCGGCAACAACGTGTTCGCCCACGCGCCAGACACGAACGACTTCGTCGCCGGGTTGAAGGCGTTGCTCCAACCGGGAGGCCGCGTGGTGCTGGAATTTCCGCATGGTCTCGAACTGCTGGAGAAGACGGAGTTCGACACGATTTACCACGAGCACGTTTTTTACTTCACGCTTACGGCGTTGCGCCCGCTCTTCGCGCGGCACGGGCTGGAGATTTTCCACGTCGAGCGACTGGCCATTCACGGCGGCTCGCTGCGCATCTTCGCGGGCCACACCGGTGCGCACGCGGTAACGGATTCGGTGGCCGCGCAACTGGCGACGGAACACGCAGGCGGCGTGGCCGACCGGGCGCGCTACACCCAATTTGCCGAGCAAGTCGCGGCCATTCGCACGGCGTTGCGGCAGCAGCTCACCGACTTGCGTGCGCAGGGCAAACGGATCGCAGCCTACGGGGCCTCGGCCAAAGGCAGCACGCTCCTGAACTACTGCGGGTTGGGCCGCGAGACGCTCGATTTCGTGGCGGACCGTAGCACTTACAAACAAGGACGGCTCACGCCGGGCACCCACTTGCCCATCGTGGCGGCTGAGGATTTAGCCGCGCGTCAGCCCGACTACACGTTGCTGCTCACTTGGAATTTCGCGGAGGAAATCCTGCGCCAGCAGCAAGCGTATCGGGACGCCGGCGGGCGATTCATCCTGCCGGTGCCGGAGGTGCGGGTCGTATGAAGTTCACGCCCACAAAAATCGTCGGCGTCTGGATCGTGGACATGGAGCGCCACGCGGACGAACGCGGCTGGTTCGCCCGGACCTGGTGTGCGGAGGAGGCGCGCGCGCGCGGGCTGGTGGCGGAGTTCACGCAGTGCAGCGCGTCGTTCAACCGGCGGCGCGGCACGCTGCGCGGAATGCACTGGCAGGCCGCGCCGCACGGCGAGACCAAGCTCGTGCGCTGCACGCGCGGCGCGATGTTCGACGTGGCACTGGACCTGCGCGCCGACTCCTCGACTTTCAAGCAATGGGCGGGCGTGGAGCTGACGGCTGAAAACGGGCGCGCGCTCTACCTCCCCGAAGGCTGCGCGCACGGCTTCCAGACGCTCGCGGATGACACCGAGGTGTTTTACCAGATTTCCTGCCCGTGGCATTCCGCCAGCGGGCGCGGCGTTCGGTGGAACGACCCATGTTTTGCCATCGAATGGCTACACCCTGAACTCGCTCGCTTGTCAGACCGCGACGCCACCTACCCGAACTATTCCCCCAGCTGACCCGCAAAACTTGGCTTTATGGAAAACATACCCGTATTCAAACCCCTGCTCGGCGATGAGGAAATCAAGGCCTCCACCGAGGCGCTACGTTTGGGTTGGCTCGGCATGGGCAGCTATGTGGCGGACTTTGAGTCCCGCATGAAGATTTACCTAGGTGCTGAGGACCGCCATTGCGTGGCGGTCAGCACGGGGCACGCGGCGCTGCACCTCTCCTTCTTGTTGGCAGGGGTGGGTCCTGGCGATGAGGTCATCACGCCATCGTTTAACAACATCGCAGATTTCCAGGCCATTTTGGCCACGGGTGCGAAGCCCGTTTTTTGCGACATTGACGAGCGGACCCTGTGCATCGACGTGAACAAGGCGGCAGAACTCATCGGCCCGAAAACCAAGGCCATCGTGGGCATGGACTACGACTGCCTGCTGTGCGACCACGACGCCCTTAACGCGCTTGCCGCCAGCCACGGCCTCCGCGTCATCCATGACGCGGCGCACTCATTCGGTTCCAACTATCAAGGTCGCCGGGTCGGCTCATTCTCCGACCTCTGCATGTTCAGCTTTGATCCGGTCAAGACCATCACTTGCATTGACGGTGGGCTGGTGGTCGTTCGCACGGAGCAGGAGCGGACGCGTCTGCACGAGATGCGCCTGATCGGCATGGGCCAGCCGCCGGAGATCATGTATCAGAACCGGCGGGCGTGGACCTACGGCGTGAAGTCGATCGGCTTCCGCTATCACATGGCGAATCTCCACGCTGCCATCGGCCTCGCCCAACTGGGCAAGATGGACGACATCTCGCGCACCCGCCGGGCAACATGCGTCCGCTACAATCTAGCCTTCGCCGGACTTGACCGGCTGATCACGCCGAGAACTGACTTCGCCGAGGTGACGCCCTTTCTTTATTACCTGCGCGTGCCCGCCAAAGAACGGGACGCCTTCCGCGCCGCCCTCATGGCGCGCGGCATCGACACGGGCATTCACTGGCAACCGGGCCACTGGTTTGAGCTGTTCCAAGACTGCCGTCGCGGCGACCTGTCGGTGACCGAGCGCATCGGCCACGAGATTGTCTCCCTGCCCCTGCACTCCCTGATGGCGGAGGAAACCCAGCAGCGGGTAATCAACGCCGCGGTCGATTTCTTCAAGGGCTGAGACTGCTATGACCTCTGCCTTCCTTCAGGAACTCAAGCGGGTCGCCGGCGGGCCAGGGCCACAGCTTTGCCTGCCCGTCGGCCAACCACCGCGTGCCCTCTTGCGCCCGGTCGCCGTAAGTTCCACGCGCCTGTCCGCCACCGACGTCGAACATCTGACCAACTGGCGGAACCTCTTTGTCGGTGCCTTTCTCACCCGTTTCGAGAGCACGCCCGCCCGCACCCGCCGGTGGCTTTCGGACTACGTTGCCAACGATGATACTCGGATGCTCTTCATGGCGGACCTGCCGAACGGCGAAACCATCGGATACATTGGGCTCGCCTACATTGATTGGGCTGCCCGGCGGGGTGAGGCCGACGCCGTCGTCCGTGGCGGCGACGCGCCGAAAGGCTTGATGACCGACTGCCTGCGCACGCTCCTCGGTTGGGGTGTCAATCAACTCGCCCTGCGATCCATCGGCGTGCGCGTCCTATCCTCCAACCCGGCGCTCGATTTCTATCGAAAATTCGGTTTCGAGGAGTGTCGTCGCGTCCCGCTCACGCGCGCGGAGCGCAACGGCGACGAGGTCTGGGTCGAAAATGAATCCGCCGTCAGCGACCTGACTCTCGTCCACATGAACCTCCGCACTGACGTAATCAATGACCTGAGCAAACTGCCATGATAATCCAGATCGACACCGAGCAAGCCCTACTCCACATCGAAAGCGCCGGCCAGCGCCGGGCCATTGGCCTGGGTTCGGTCGAAGGATTCGAACTCCTTTCCAAGCTCTGGCTGCGCGCGGGTTGGGACACGAAGCAGGTTTACAGTTTTACGTGGCTCGGCCGGCCAATCATCCAGTTGCCAGAGGACGTCCTCCGGTTACAGGAGGTCATCTGGGAGCTCCAGCCAGACATCATCATTGAGACCGGTGTGGCTCATGGGGGAGGACTGATCTTCTACGCGAGCCTGTGCAAGCTCATGGGCAAGGGACGGGTCATTGGCATCGACATCGAAATCCGCCCACACAACCGCGCCGCCATCGAAGCGCACCCACTGGCTTCGCTGCTCACCTTGATTGAAGCCAGCTCCGTCGCGCCCGAGACAGTCGCCCGCGTGAAAGCACAGATTCAACCCGGTGAGCGGGTGCTCGTCCTGCTAGACTCCAATCACACGCGCGATCATGTGCGAGCGGAACTGGAGGCCTATGCGCCGCTGGTCACGCCCGGATCCTACATCGTGGCCACCGACGGCATCATGATGGATTTGGTGGGCGCTCCCCGCTCACAACCCGACTGGGACGTGAACAATCCCAATGCGGCCGCCACCGAGTTCGCCACGGCCCACCCAGAATTTGTGCAAGCCCAGCCCGGCTGGCGTTTCAATGAAAGCTTGGGGCTGGCCAGCAACGTCACCTACTGGCCGGGCGCTTGGTTGCGGCGGCAGTGATGAGCCGTTCATTTCTTCTGCGGTTCGGCTTGAAGAAGGAGCGACTGAGGGAACCGCGGGCAGCCCTGCTTGCACCCCTCGATCAGGCTGCCCGCCTACGCTGGCACGCGGCAGGCGGGGCGGCGCGCAGTTTTTCAAGTCGTTGAGATCATCACCCGGCCAAAGCGGATCAAATTCCTCAGGCCCACTTTACGGCAACCTTTGGTGTAGAGCTTGATTCCCCTCAGCGATGTCCGCTTCCGGAGGCTGGACCAGCCAGCCAACTGGAGCCGTTTCGGAGCGCCGTAGCGTGCCCATTCCGAGCACACCGCCATCAACTCGGCGTCGGTGTAGCAGGTCAAATCCACTTCCAGCACTGCACGCCAATCCACGCCGTGCGATTCCAAATCGTCCACCAGCGTGCGATATAGGTTCCGATAGGTTAGGATCTTGAACTCTTTATCCATCGTCCTCGAAGCGTTCTCGCCATGGTCCGTAAAAATCCCCCCCATCCGCGGGTCGTAGGCCAGCTTGCCCTGGCACAACACCCGTGCCTCGGTGACCACGTCGCTGATGTTCTCCGTATCGCTGTGATAGCCGCCGGCTGCGGCCAGCGCGGTTCGGCGAAATGCCAGGGTGGGATGGGCGAAGTAGAAGGAATGGAGCAGGGAGACGGCCATCGTTCGGCCGTCCAAAATCAAGGGCTGGTCCTCGACAATGTAAGCGAAGTCCTTCGAGGCGGGGTTGCGCAACAATTTGCTCTTAAATCCGCTGGCTAGGTTGCCGCGCCACCAAGGGGTGGCGTAAAGGACCACTTCCTGGTTGGCGGAGACGGTCTCAAAACAGTTACGCAGAAAGTCCCGGTGCAGCAGATCGTCGTCCTGATGAATGATCAGAAATTCTCCTTTCGCCTGATCGGCCAGAAATTTGAAGTTCGGGAGCGCCCCAATGTTTTGCGGATGGCGGAGGTATTTTAACCGGGAATCTCGGAATTGGGCGACGACTTCTCGGGTTTGATCGGTGGAGCAGTTGTCCCCCACGATCAGCTCAAAATCCACGTGGCTTTGGTCCAAAAGAGTTCGGATCGCGCGCTGGAGGTGCGCAGCACGATTGTAGGTCGGGATGCAGAGGGTAAAAAAAGGCGACGCACTCATGAATCAAAGAAGCCCCGGCTGCACGTAGAGCGCGTTGGTGTAGACCAAATTCCCCTCCGGCCCTTTGCGGAACTCGTGGAAGGAGCGGAGTTTGAAACCCAGCGGCGTCAGCAGATTGTGCAGCTCCGGGAAGAGCGCGGCCCCGCGATAACATTCCTCGAACCAGACTTCGACGAAGAGCTGCCGCACCTGCGTCAGCGCGCGTTGGCCGCCAGCGATCAGCAGCCGCTCCGCGCCTTGGATGTCCACCTTCATCAGGTCAATGACCGGCAGCTTGTGTTGCTGAAACAAGTCATCCAGCGAAACCGCCGGCACGCGGACGATCCGTGCTTCGCTCATGGATTTGTTGAAAATCCCCTCCGTCTGCGCGGCGATGGGCACCAGCGAACTGGAAGGCCGGTGCTCGTTCACTCGGAACTCTACTGTGCCGGAACGATCCGTCACCGCCGCCGGGATGACGTGGCAGCGCGGCTCGGCGCCATACTTATTCTTAAGCACGATGGCTTGATCCGGGTCCGCTTCCACCAGCCAGACGTGCTGCGGCGTGAAGTAGGCGAGCAAGCTGTCCGTGAATTCACCTTCGTAGGCGCCCACATCCAGAAACGTTTCGTAAGAACAGGCCGGAAACGACCGGAACAACCGGTGCGCTCGCCGCAGCCGAGCTTGGAAAGGCAGCGCGAGTCGCTTGTGCAGCGGCCATTGTGAGAGCGGGGTTGCGTGGGTCTTCATCGTATTCGGAACTGCCCTCAGAGAGCCACAAGCGACCCGTCGGCGCAATGCTAGGCAGGGCGTTGAAACCAAAGTCGAGTGCCGGTGCCGTGTGCGTATTTCCACGCAAGCCGCGCCGTCCGGCTCCACTGGCGCGGTTGGTCCCACAGCATCCCCGCGCCCACGGCGGTCCAGAACGGCGGCCGGAAAACTCGCAGGCCCGCGCGTTCCCCCAGCGCCCGGAGGCTCGCGGTGTTGAACAAGTTCACATGAATTGTCGGGCACAACGCGTCCCAATCGCGGTCGGTGAGCTGTGCGAGCAACGCGGGTTGCTGGTCGGCTCGGGCGAGGCGCTCGGCGAGTGTCCGATGGCCGGGCACGCCCACCAACAACAGGCCGCCGGGTTTCAACGTCGCTGCGAGCCGACGCAACATCGGGGCCGGCTCGCTCACGTGTTCGAGCACTTGATCCACGAGCACAAAGTCAAAACTGGCCGGAGCCAGCGCCGCCTCCTCCAGCACGGTGATCCCGTGGCGTTGCGCGTGCGCACGGGTGGTGGTGGACACTTCCACGCCCGAGACGTCGCAGCCAAACGCTTGCGCCAACAACGCGAAGCGGCCCCAGCCCATTCCGTAATCGAGCACTTGCGGACGCGGCGCCGGGAGCAACCTCCGCATCAGCAGGGCATCTTGGGCGAGGTGGACGAGGGCGGGCAGCGTGAGGTCGGTGGGCAACCGCGATGCGGCGTCGTTACAGCCATACAACTGCGGGAGCTGGGCTTCCTCCAACACCCAGGCTTGAAACAAACCGCCGCACCGGGCGCACGCGTGGACTTGGAACGGGATGTCGGCAAACCACTCCTTCGGCAGCGCGAAGCCGATGCGTTTCAGAAACGCCTGTAGGTCCGGCTGCGTGTAGGGGATGGCCAGCAAACGCGGGGCCGCCGGGGCTTCGCAGACAGGACATTGCTCGCGTAGGTGCATGATGAAACTTACGTGGACGGGGAGATTCCAGCCAACAGCCGGTGGAGCACGACCGCCTGCCGCGTCAGCTCGTAACGCGCCTCGAACAGCGCGCGTCCAGCTTGGCCGCGCGCCCGGCGCAGCGCGGCATCGGCGACCAGCGTCGTGAGTTCGCCAGCCCATTCCTCCGGCGAAGTGGCGAAGCGGGCCGCGTCACTGCCTTGGAAAAGTTCGCGCGTGGCCGCCAGTGGCGTCGCCACCACCGGGAGGCCGCACGCCAAGTATTGCAGCCCTTTGATGGGCGATTTACCGGCTGCGAAGGGCGACGGTTCCAGCGGAAGCAAGCCTACATCGAACGACGCCACAGCCGTCGGCTCACCGCCCGGTTGCCACTGGATGTGCTCGAACGGGAGCCTCGTGAAGCGGGGCCGTTCGCCGCACAGCACGACGAGCCGCGCCTGCGGTTGCTGCGCAAACACGGTGAGCAACGCCGGCTCGATTGCCTCCAGATACCGCAGGTTGCCCGGCGCACCGGACCAGCCGAGGCGGACGGTGGCGTCCTCCGCCCGGAGGCGCGGTTGCCACGCCGCCGTGTCCAGCGCCATGGGAAAGACCGTGAGCTGCCTGGCCCACGGACGCAGATGCGCGGCGAGCACCTCGTTGGCAGGCAAGCATAAATCCGCCGCCGCCACGATGCGCCGCAGGCGGAAGTTTGTGCGCAGGCGGGTGAACCAATGATGCGCCCGCTGCTGTGGCTGCCAGATGGCGTCATCAATGTCGAAGACCAGCCGCCGTGCCCGCCGCCGGACCGCGCGGACGCGCGCGCCGGAGAGCAATTTCTTCTGCACGATCACCCCGTCGTAATCGCCCAACTCATCCCACCGCGTGAATGCGTCGGCGGCCACGGCCTCCACCTCCATCCCGAGCGCCTGAAGCGCCGGACGAAAGGCGTGGATGCGGAACCACGCGCTCGCGCAGTGTTCGTCGCCAAAATTGAGACTCAGAT
Organism: Verrucomicrobiota bacterium; assembly: GCA_039796295.1. Lineage (GTDB taxonomy): Bacteria > Verrucomicrobiota > Verrucomicrobiia > Limisphaerales > SXTU01 > SXTU01. Next base: position 180,251 of record JBDKJY010000004.1, on the reverse strand, counting down.
AACGCATCACTTCGCTCCGGCTGCGGGCGCGTTGAGCAGTTCTTCACACGCGGCCTGCACGGCTGCCACGGCCACGGCTTGCGCAGACAATGTCGCGACCCGCGTCAGGTAGTCCGGTTCCTGCTGCGCCGCGCGCGCTGCCTCTGCCAGCACCACTCGGTGGGCCACTTGCCAAGGCCGCCAGAAGTGCACCACGGAGGGACCGAAGAGCGCCACCGTGGGACACTGGCACGCGGCGGCCAGATGCATCGCCGCCGTGTCCACGCCCACGAAGAGCCGCGCGCGTCCCAGCAAGCCGGCGAGTTGCGCCCACGAGGCTTGCCCGTCCGTGTTCAACACGGTGGGGCCGAGCGCGGCTTGCAACTGGCGGGCGGTCTCCCGCTCCTCCGCATCGGGGCCGCTGCTGATCACGAGCGCCAGGTTCCGCGACTGGAGCAGTCGGCCCAGCGAAACCCAGTTTTCCAATGGCCATTGTTTTCGCAGCCACCGAGTGCCGGGATGCAGGACCGCGAACTCGCGCACCGCAGCGGCGGGCGGCCATTCCACTCTCCGTTCCTGGCGGAAGGCCAGCGGCGGCACGGGTAGCGACAGGGGAAGCACTTCAGTCACTAGCGCGAAGTCCTTCTCCACCCGGTGTCCGCGCAGCCAATCAGTGTCGGAAAACCGGGTGATGGCCCGGCGCGCGATCCAATTGAGCCGCGTGTAGCAGCGCGTGGCCACCCGTTGAATTGCACCACTCCCCCAAGCCAGCCAGCGCCCCCGGTCGCTGTCGCTCAACTCAAACGCATAATCGAAACGCTGCCGCCGCAACTCGCGCACGAGCCGCAGGTCATCGAGGAGAGCAGAGATCCGCCGCCCCTTCGCTTCCGCAGAGGCGGTGGTGACGATGCGATCAATCGCTGGGCAGCCCGCCAAGATGGATTCCGTGCCCCGCCTCACCAGCACCCAGATGACGGCTTCGGGGTAGCACGCCTTGACGGCCATCAGTGTGGGTGTGAGCAGCAGCGCATCACCGATGTGTTTGGGTTTCAGGAACAGCAGTCGCACGACAGGGACGGCTTTGTAATCGCCTACCGCGAGGTTGACGAATCCAAAGTTGCGCCGGCGCTGGCAGGCTTGACGCCCGGTTCATTTCATCCGCTCGCAACGCGAAACGCATTTGCCTAATCTCGGGTCGCATGGCTGGCGCATCCCATCAACCTTGGCGCATCGTCCACTCCGAAGCCTCGCTGGGCTGGGGCGGGCAGGAGCGCCGTGTCATGGCGGAGCTGCTCGGGTTCCGCGCGCGCGGACACACGGTGGGCTTGCTGGCGCCGCAGCGGGCCACAATCTTTTCCGAAGCGGCGCGGCATGACCTGACGCGGGCGACGGTGGCGGAGAAGCGCTGGGCCTTTCCCTTCGAGGTGGTGCGGACCGCGCGCTGGTTGCAGGCCTTCCACGCGGATGTGGTTAACACCCACAGCTCACGAGATGGTTGGATCGTCGGGCTGGCCGCGCGATTAGCGCGCACGCCGCTGGTCATCCGCTCGCGACACTTTGATGTGCCGGTGGCGAACCCCGCCTTGAGCCGGCACGTTTACGCGACGCTCGCGGACCATCTCATCACCACGAGTCCCAAGGTCGCGGCGGACTTCCGCGCGCTGTTTCACCTGTCCGCCGAGCGTGTAACCGCCATTCCGACCGGCGTGGATGTAGAGAAGTTTTCTCCCGAGGGGGCGAAGGCTGCGTTTGAATTCACAGCGGAGGCGACCGGGCCGCTGGTGGGCATCATCGGAGTGATTCGCCACGCCAAGGGGCACACGGTGCTCTTCGAGGCGTTGAAGCAACTGGCCGGCCAAGGGTTCCCCGTGCGCTGTGTGGTGGTGGGCGACAGTCCGAACCGCGCGGCGCTGGAGCGGCGTGTGGTCGAATTGGGTTTGTCCAAGCGCGTGCTGTTCGCCGGGCAGCGGGACGACGTGCCAGCCATCCTGCGCGCGCTCGATGTGCTGGCAATTCCCTCGCTACACGAGGCCATTCCGCAGGTGGGCTTGCAGGCTTTGGCAACGAAGACGCCGGTGGTCGCAAGCAACGTCGGCGGCATTCCGTCCATCATCCGCCCGGGCGAGACCGGGCGGTTGTGCGCGCCGGACGATGCCGCCAGCCTAGCGGGCGCGCTCCGCGAGGCACTGAGCGACAAGGCCACGACTCAAGCCATGTGCGAACGAGGCCGCGTGCTGCTGGAACGCGAGCACACTGTGGAGATGATGCTGGACCGGTTGGAGGAGATTTACCGTCGCTACCTGCGCTGATGACACCGGGTGCTCGGCCGTTCCACTTCGTCCAGGGCGCGCGGTGCATTTTCCGGAACCGCCTGGTTGGTTCTACGCCCCAGCTTCGCGCGGTGGGGAGGATCGACCACCGTCTAAAGCACAAAGGAAGCGAAACGCAAAAGGCGGGACCGGAGTCCCGCCTGCGCTGAAATTAGTTGGGTGCCGGCTTACTTGGCCTTTGCCACGACCTTCGAGACCTTTTCCTTCACCGCAGTCGCGCCCTTGCCGATCCGCTTGCGGAGGTAGGTCAGCTTGGCGCGGCGCACGGCGCCTTGGCGCTCGACCTCGATCTTATCCACGCGGGGGGAGTTCACGGGGAAGATGCGCTCCACACCTTCGCCGTAGCTGATGCGGCGAACGGTGAACATCTCCTCCAGCCCGCGACCGCGCTTGCCAATGACGACGCCGCTGAAGATCTGGATGCGCTCTTTGTCGCCTTCCACGACCTTCGTGTGGACCTTGACGGAGTCGCCCACGTTGAAGACCGCCTTCTCCTTGCGGAGCTGTTCGCCGTGGATTTTGTCGAGTAGTGCCTGGTTCATAAATGGTGTTCGTTGTGGCGGGGTCGCCGCCGGTTTCGTTTCGTTCAGTTGGCGGTCTGGGACCGCCGTTACAGTTTCAAGTCTGGCCGTTGAGCAAATCGGGCCGCCGTTCCCGGGTGCGTTGCGTCGCCTGTTCGCGCCGCCACTTTTCAATTTCCGCGTGGTTGCCGGAAAGGAGCACGTCGGGAACTTTCATCCCCCGAAACTCCGCCGGGCGCGTATAGTGCGGATACTCCAGCAGCCCGTGGCTGAAGGATTCGTCCGTCGCGCTCGCGTCATCACCCAGCACGCCGGGCAGTAGGCGCGTCACACAGTCCACGATGACCATCGCCGGCAACGCACCGTTGGTCAGGACGTAGTCACCGATGGACAACTCGTCGTGCGCTAACGCCGTGCGGACGCGTTCATCGTAGCCTTCGTAGCTGCCACAGATCAGGAGCAAATGCTCCTGCGGGGCCAGCTCGCGCGCGATGGCTTGGGTGAACTTCCGGCCAGCGGGGCCGAGGAGTATCACCCGCGTCGTGGCGGTTTTCAGTTGCTCAACTGCTTCAAAGAGCGGTTCGGGCTTCAACAGCATTCCCGGGCCGCCGCCGAATGGACGGTCGTCCACCGTGCGGCGCTGGTCGTGCGCAAAGTCCCGCAGATTGTGGATGCGCAGGTCCAGTTTACCTGCGTCGCGCGCGCGCTTGACGATGCTTTCGTCCAGCGGACCCACGAACATCCCCGGAAACAAGGTGAGCACGTCAATCTTCATGCTCGGGGTCGCGCGGTCCGGTCGCGCTCCGGCTCAGGCCGGTCAGTCTTCGACAATCTCCACGGTGCAGCGAAGGCCCCGCTTGGCCGCGCCCACTTGTGTCAGCGAGCGGATGGCTTGAATGGTGGCCCCTTGCTTGCCGATGATCTTTCCCACATCGGTGGGGTGCAGGCGCAACTCGAAGAGCATCTGCCCACCTTGCTCGACTGGGGTGACGGTTACCGCGTCAGGCCGGTCCACGAGGCCCTTCACGACAAATTCGAGGAAGGCCTGCATGGTTCGATTACTTGGCGGCAACGGCGGTCGTGGCGGCGCGACGGGCTTTCTTGATGAAGCTCGCCACGGTATCGCTGGGCTGCGCGCCTTTGCTGACCCAGTAGTCGGCGCGTTCGAGGTTGATCTTGAAGTTGATGTCCTTCTGGCCGGGCAGGTAAGTGCCGATTTCTTCGATGAATTTGCCATCGCGCGGGCTGCGGCCATCGGCCACGACCACACGGAAGGCCGGCGTGTTGCGCGCGCCGACTCGCTTTAAACGGATTTTGACTGGCATAAAAGCGTTCTGTTTCGCCGGTGCGCTGCGCCTCAACAGGCAAACTGCGCCTCGGTCCTTATCAAAAAGGAGCGGGAGGTTAGCCATGCAGTTGAGGGGGATGCAAGAGTTCATTTCGGCCAGTTTGGTTGTTGGACGCAGTTCAGTTTCTTACAAGTAGAGGAGGCCGGGCGGTAACAATCTCAGGTCGGTAGCCGGCCGGCTGTCTGTGGTTTCGTCGGCTTGCAGCCAGCGGGCCATCCTCCGCTCCAAGCGGTGCAGAACCGTGCGTGATACCGCAGGCTAAAAGTCTGCGGTCCGGCGGCGGTCCGGCTGGAAGCTCCTTGCTGCCACACCCGGCGGGTTTACCCTCCCAGCATGCTCATCACTGGAATCCTCAACCCGGCGCTCAACTCCCTCCTCGCACGCGTCCGGCACACCAATACCCTTGTCATCGCAGATCGCGGCTTCCCGCTCTGGCCGGGCATCGAGACGGTGGACATCTCGCTTGTGGACAACATCCCGACTGTGCTGCAAGTGCTCGCTGCTGTGCGGCAGAACTTCGTCGTTGGTCAGGCGTTCATGGCGCAGGAGTTTGTCGTGGAGAACACGCGCAAGACGAAGAACGATTTCCTCCGCGCGCTCCAAGGGTGCGCTGTGGCCTTCGAACCGCACGAGCAGTTCCGCCAACGCGTGCCCAAGGCCATCGGCCTCATCCGCACCGGCGACACGATTCAGTATGCGAACATGGTGCTGGTGTCGGGGAGGTGAGGAGTAATGCGTGATGCGTGAGTATGGCCGGTTGCGCTCGAACTTAATCACGCATCACGCGCCCCTCACCCTCCCGCCATCGCCCCGACTACGAGGAACGGCTCGGTGCCATTGAGCACCGCATCGGGCAGCGGCGTGTCCGGCGGCTCGTGGGACAAGTCTTCCTTGCAAGCGAAGAAACGGATGAACGGACGGCGCTTCAGCGTGCTGTGGTCGCGAATTGTTCCGCGCAGCACGGGGAAGCGGGCTTCGAGCGCGTCGAGCACGGAACTGACCGTGGCCGTTCCCGCGACTTCGAGTTCCACCTCGCCCTCCGCGCGCGCGAGGTTGCGGAGGTGGAAGGGCAGGACGACGCGAATCATTTCTGAACCACGAATGGACACAAATGAACACGAATCAACACGAGCGTCACATGAAGGCGGCGCTCCCGCAGCCATTCGTGTCTATTCGAGTCCATTCGTGGTTGCCTTCATTTCAACGTCTGCACCTCGACCGACAGCACGCCGGGCAGGTCATGCACGATAGGCGTCCAGTTGTCGCCGCCGTCGGGCGAGCAATAGCCTTGGCCGCCTGTCGTGCCGAAATACACGCCGCACGGGTCGAGCGAATCCGTGGCCATCGCGTCGCGCAGCACGTTCACGTAGCAATCCTTCTGCGGCAGGCCCTTCTTGAGCGGCTCCCATTCGTTGCCGCCGGTCTTGCTGCGATACACGCGCAGCTTGCCCTCCGGCGGGTAGTGCAGCGAGTCGCTCGTGATGGGCACCACGTAAATCGTCTCCGGCTCGTGCGCGTGAACGTCAATCGGGAAGCCGAAGTCGCTCGGCAAGTTTCCGCTCACCTGCGTCCACTGGTCGCCCGCGTTGTCGGTTCGGAGAATGTTCCAATGCTTCTGCATGAAGAGCACGTCCGGCCGCGACGGGTGGTGCGCGATGCGATGCACGCAATGTCCCACCTCCGCGTCCGGGTCGGGCAGCTCGTATTGCGACTTGAGGCCGCGATTGATGGGCTTCCATGTCAGCCCGCCGTCGTCGGTGCGGAACGCGCCCGCCGCCGAGATGGCGATGTAGATGCGGTTGGGATTCTTAGGGTCGAGCAGGATGGTGTGCAGCCCCATGCCGCCCGCGCCGGGTTGCCAGAGGTGACCCTTCGCCTTCCGCAAGCCGGGGAGTTCCTTCCAAGTCTTGCCGCCGTCGGTGGTCTTGAAAAGCGCCGCGTCCTCCGCGCCGGCATAGGCAGTGTCCGGGTCGGTGTGCGAAGGCTCGATGTGCCAGATGCGCTTGAACGCCCACGGCTGTTGCGAGCCGTCGAAGTGCGCGTGCGTGCCCGTCTCGCCTTCGTAAGCGAACTCGTTGCTCTTCCCCTTGGGCATCCCGTCCGGCCCCATCAAATCCTCCGGCTTCGTGCCGGGCGGGTTCCACGTCTTCCCGCCGTCGTCGGAGCGCTGGATGATCTGACCGAACCACCCGCTGGTCTGCGACGCGTAAATGCGGTCCGGGTCCACGGGCGAGGCTTTGAGATGATACATCTCCCAGCCGCCGAACAGCGGGCCGTTGACTTCCCAGTTTTTGCGCGTGCCATCCGCCGTGAGGATGAACGCGCCTTTCTTCGTGCCGACAAGGACTCGGAGGGTGCTCATGGTGTTTGCTGTTTTTCCACGGACGCACTGAGCAGGTCAAGGAATTGGTGCCTGCCCTGGAAAAGCCCACAGCCTCCTTCACCGCGCGTGATGCCTAACAAACGTCCGCGAAATTTCGCGTGACACCTCGCGTGACAATAATTGACCCCGACTGTGATTTCTACTACGAAACTCCGCGACGCGGTTGCCCCTCGCTCACTTCATTCACCATGCGCTTACAGCATATCCTTCTAGCAATACTCACCCTCGGCACCGCTAGCATCGCAGCTGAATATACTGTCTCCCTCCTCCCGCCCACCGCGCTCGGGGGCAAAACGCTGTGGGTGGACGTGACGGAAAAGACCGGCACCGCGGCCTACGCGACCGCCGGTCAGTCGCATCAAGTGTTCCTCACGGCGACGGGCACGACCAATGGCACGTTCACCGTCCCGGCCGCTCCCGGCGTGGCGGCGCGCTCGGGGACGTGGACGGCGGGCCTGCCCGGTGGCCTGCCGCAAGGCCCCGGCAATTACCTCTTCATCAACTTCGTCGGGCTGGTCGGTGACGCCACGGTGGACAACTTCACGTTCTATCCCGCGTTCGGGACCGCCAACCAAATCCCCTGCAACTACTACCTGTATCGTGGCACGGGCCTGCCCATCGAGGCCTTGAATAACCAACGCGGCTACGTCCGGGTGACGGACGGCGAGGCCCCCACGCCCTTCGCGCCTACCATCACCTTCGCGGTCGGCGGCAGCACCTATTTCACCGGTGCCAACGCCAAGCTGCGGGTGGATGTGGTCGGCTCTTTCCCGTTGAGCTATCAGTGGTCGAAGGGCGGCCCAGCCATCTTGAACGCGACGAACGCCACGCTCGACTTTTCGGCAATCCAGTTGACCGACGCAGGCACTTACACCGTGCTCGTGAGCAACTCCGCTGGCTCCGCAACGACGAATCTCAGCATCGCCGTGAACGCTTCCACCCCGCCTGCCATCACCACCCAGCCGGTGGGCGTGTCCGTGGTAGTGAATCAGACGGTGAACCTCTCGGTCGTGGCCACTGGCACGGATCCGCTCGCCTATCAGTGGCGGAAAAACGGCGTGGCCGTGGTCACCAACGCCAGCGTGTTCGGAGCGACCGGACCCACCCTGACGATTTTCAACCCGACGGTCACCGCCATGGGCGACTACACGGTCGTCATCACCAACTACGCCGGGGCCATTACGAGCGCGGTCGCGACCGTGACCGTCACCACGCCCAGCGCGCCAGTCTTCACCTTGCAGCCGCCCGCGTTCGTCCCGCTCCTCACGAACGCCACCTTCACCGTCACGGCGGCGGTGGTCGGCGTGCCCACGCCTCTGCTGCAATGGCAGAAGGGCGGCGTGAACATCGTGGGAGCGACCAACGCGACCTACACTCGGCGTGATACGAATTACAACGCCGGGGCCAATTACCGCTTGATCGCGGGGAACGCCTCCGGCTCCGTGACCAGCAGCGTCGCCCTCGTCAGCGTTTACGACAGCGCGCTCTACTACAACAATCCCCAGCCCACCAACGCCGTGTTGCCGGCGGGTGGAACCCTGCTCCAGCGGGCCGCCGCCTACGGTCTGCCGCCCATCAATTTCACCCTCCGGCGCAACGGGACCAACGTGCCCGGCTTCATCAGCCTGCCGCAAAACTACTTCCCCGAACCTTACTCCGGATACCGCGACCTTGCCGTCCCCAACCTCCAACCGCTCGACAGCGGTGCTTACACCATCGTCGTGTCGAACACCGTGGGCGGCGTCTCCACCAGCGCCGTCTTCAACGTCAGCATCCAGTCCACCAGCGCGCCGGTAATCCTCCAGCCGCCAACGAACACGGTGGTGTTTCTGCGCTCCAGCGGGACCATTGTTAGCGAGCAGGTGACTTACTCGAGCTTCTTTCCCGTGACGGTGCAGTGGCTCTCGAACAGCGTGGTGATGGCAGGGCAATCCAGTTCCAACTTGACGTTGAGTTTCAACAGCCCGGCGCAGTTTGATTTGCAGGCAGTGCTATCCAACCAGGTGGGGGCCACTACCAGTGGCGTGGCGCGGGTCAGCGTGACGTTTGCTGCGGGTGCGGTGGACAGCAACTTTGTTTCTACTGTCGCCATCGCAGGGCAGGCTTACACGCTGGCAGCGTTGCCCAACAGCAATGTGCTGGCTGGGGGCAACTTCACCGCGTGGGGAGCATCCAACCGGAATTACCTAGTCGAGCTGGCCGCCAACGGCGCAGTCACGCCCTGGCTGGCCCATACCAACGGGCTTAATGGCACGGTTTTCGCACTCCATCGCTATGGGGACGGGAAGCTGCTCGTCGGTGGCGCATTCACCAATGCAGGCATATCGCCGCGTTACAGCGGCCTGCTGCGTCTCAACGCCGACGGCACGCTGGACAGCACGTTCTCGGGCGGAAGCACGGACGGAAGCCGCTACGTAGACCACACGGTGTCGGTCATGGCGGTCCGCACGAACGATGGACACCTCGCCATCGCAGGCACCTTCACGAACGTCGCAGGCCAAACCCAGCGTCGTCTGGCCTTGCTGGATTCCAACGGGGTATTCCAGTCCAGCTTCCGCCCTCTGATCACCAACAGCCCGGGCCAGACCCTGCCGTTGACGGTGGCCTCGCTCGCCTTTCAGCCCGATGGAAAGTTGCTGGTCGGTGGAAACTTCGGGCTCGTGAATGGTCTGGGCCGGACAAATCTGGCTCGGCTGAACACGGACGGCACGTTGGACACGGGGTTCAACGTGCTGCCCATCACCTACGGCGTGGGGGTCGTGGGACTGTTGGTCCAGGCGGACGGGCGGATCTGCCTGTCCGGCAATTTCTCCTCCGTGGCCGGCCCGGCTGGCACCGCCTTCCAAACGCGCAATGCCTTCGCCCGGGTGCAGGCGGATGGAACCCTGGACCCCATCAATCATCCCACTGGCAGCGGTGCCGGCGTGATGATCCTTCAACCCGGTGGCAACGTGATTGTGGCCGGGTATTCCCTGCAACGCTTTCTCCCCAACAACTCGCTGGATGCGTTCTTCCCGGGCAATGGCTATGGCACGATCAACAATGGAGCGCAGATCACTTCGCTGGCCTTCTCGCCGGATGGAAGCCTGTGGATCGGCGGCTCGTTTATCAGTGTGGGCGGGATCACTCAGCAACGCGTGGCCCGGCTGAACATGGACACGGCCGCCCCGCTGGCCTCGCCCAGTTTGGGTCAAATCCTCTTCAGTGCCGGTAACTTCCGCTTCCGCCTGCCCACCGCCGCGCAACGCAACTACCGCGTGGAAATGAAATCCAACCTCACTGACCCCTCGTGGCAAACGCACCAAAACTTCACCGGCGACGGAGCCGAGCGCGAAATCACGGTCACCCTTCCGCTCAATACTCCGCGCGCATTCTTCCGCATCGTCGCCGACTGAGCGCGAGGTGGACGTTCGTGTTCCGTGTCGGCAACTTGCAGTCGCCGCCTGCAAGGTCACGGCACCCAGCGCAGAACTCAAAACTCCATACGCAGAACTCGGAAAGGACTTGCCCGGCATTTTCCCCGCCCGCGATACTCCGCCCCATGAAACACGTCCGTCTCGGCATCGTCGGTCTCGGCAACATCGGCAAGTTCCACGCCGGTTACCTCCTCGACAAAAAAATCTCCCGCTGCGAGCTGACCGCCGTGAGCGACGCCTTCGCGCCCGGCCTCGCGCCTTACCAGAATCGCCCGGGTCTCCAGACCTTCGCGAGCTGCGAAGCGATGATTCGCTCGGGCGCGATTGACGCGCTTATCGTCGCCACGCCGCACTTTCTCCACACCACGATCGGCATTGACGCGCTCCAGAACGGCCTGCACGTCATGGTCGAGAAGCCCATCTCCGCGCACAAGGCCGACGCCGAGCGGCTCATCGCCGTGGCGCAGGCGCATCCGAAGCAAGTCTTCGGCGGCATGTTCCAGATGCGCGTTGAGCCGCGTTATCAGAAGATCAAGCAACTCCTCGCCAGCGCGGACTTCGGCCAGCTCGTGCGCGTGAACTGGATCATCACCGACTGGTTCCGCACCGAGGCCTACTACGCTAGCGGCGGCTGGCGGGCGACGTGGAAGGGCGAGGGCGGCGGCGTGCTCCTCAACCAATGCCTCCACCAGCTCGACGTGCTCCAGTGGCTCTGCGGCATGCCCAAGACCGTGCGCGGCTTCTGCCAGCTCGGGCGTTTCCACAACATCGAGGTGGAGGACAACATTACGACCTTCATGGAGTGGGCCAACGGCGCGACCGGCGTCTTCATCTCCTCCACCGGCGAAGCGCCGGGCACGAACCGCCTCGAACTCTGCGGCACGCGCGGCAAGCTCGTCGTCGAGAACAACAAGCTCCACTTCACCCGCAACGACGCGGACATGGTCGAGTTCAGCAAGACCTCGAAGAGCGGCTTCGCCAAGCCCGAGGTCTGGAACTGCGAAATCCCGTTCGAGAACGCCCCCAACCCGCACGGCATCCTCATCCAGAACTTCGTGGACGCCATCCTCGATGGCACCCCGCTCATCGCGCCCGGGGCCGAGGGCATGGGCTCCGTGGAGTTGGCCAACGTCCTCCTCTACTCCTCGCTCATCAACCAGAGCATCGAGCTGCCGATGGACAGCAAGGCTTGGGAGAACAAGCTCAACGAACTCATCGCCAACTCGCGCCATGAGAAGAAAGTCGTGGCCAACACGGCGGAGGATTTCACCAAGTCGTTTAACCGGTAGGCCCGTAGCCGCCGAGGTGAGGAGGCTACTACTCCAACGGGTGGTTCAGTCGGACCGGGTAGCTGGCTCCGGCTCCTTCCACAGCAGCATCAGCGCGACGTAGCCAACGAGCGGCGTCAGCCCCGCCAGTGCGATGCCTTCGTTGAACGACCCGGTCTGGTCCGCCAGCCGACCGAAGAACTTCTGGCAGGGTGAGGATGTGGCCCACGCGACGGTGCCGAGGATGCCCGTGACCTTGCCCTGGTGCTTCGTGCTGAGTTCCTGGCTGAACGAGTAGTAGCACGGGAACAAGCCCAGCGAAGCCGCCGCCACCACGAGCAACACGCCCAGCAACGCCCACCCACGCGGCAGATGCGCCGCCAATGCCGTCAGCGAGGTGAGCAGCGCGCACACGCCGAAGACCGTCACGCGCGAACGGTGGACCTCCCAGCCGCGCTTGACGAGCCAGAGCGCCGCTGCGCCCGCCGCGAGGCAGCCGACATCCGTGGCGATGTAGTAGAGCGAGTTGAACCGCAGCGCATCGGCCTCCAAGTAGCCCTTGCCTTCGATGAGGAACTTCGGCAGCCAGGCGCGGACGATCTGCCAGCAGACATTGATCGCCGCCACCACGACCACCAGCGCCCAGAACCGCCGGTCGGAGAAGATGGCGAAGAAGTTCACATCCGCCCCGGCCGCAGGGGCAGCCACCGTCGGCGGCACGGCTGACGGCTGACCGCTGACCGCTGGCGGCTCCTCGGCAAAATCCCCTTCCTTCAGCAACACAAACCATCCCACAACCCACACCACGCCGATGGCTCCGATGACGAGGAACGGCTGTCGCCACACGCCCGGCTCCGTGCGTCCGGCGAGCATGAACGTCATCACCAGCGGCGTGAGGATGGCTCCGATGCTCGCGCCGCTTTGCAACACGCTGTTGCCCATCGTGCGCTCCTCGCGCGCGAGCAGGCGCTGCGTGGTCTTGAGCGCGCATGGCCAGTGGCCCGCCTCGAAGAAGCCCAGCAACGTGCGGCACAGCAGCAGCCCGTCGTAGCTTTCCACTAGCCCGGTAAGGAAGCCCATCGCCGACCACGCCAGCACCAGTGCCGGGTAGAGCCAGCGCACACTCCACTTGTCCGCCGCGCAGCCCCAAAGGAACGCGCCGACCGCGAACGCGTAGCCGAAATACATCTCCACGTCGCCGTATTGCTCCTGCTTGAGTTGGAACTCTTTCGTCACCCGTGTGGCCACGTTCGGCAGCGTCTGCCGGTCCATGTAGAGCAGCATGGAGGCGAAGAGCAGCAGGCCGCAGACAAGCCACTTCCAATGCGCGGGGCGGGCTGAGTTCATGGCGGGCACGGGAAACGGACGGCCCGGCGGGCGAAGTGTTCAGTGTTCATCAAATGCGCCGCGCCGATGAACCCCGCAATGCCGCCACCATGCCCTGCGTCCAACGCGCGATGCAAAAAACCCGCCTTCTACTCGCCGCGCTCGCGTGCCTCGCCCTCCCGCTCTCGGCGGCCTCCATTGCTGACCAGCTCGCCGCCGCCAAATGGACCCACTACGCGAAAGCCCCCGGCTACTCCGAAGGCCCAACTTGGCTCAACGGCGAAGTCTTCTTCTGCTCCGGCTCGCTGCTGAAAGTGGACGCGGCCGGCAAGGTGTTCCCGTGGCTGGACATCAACCCTGCCGGCACGTTCCTCCGCCGCGATGGCCAAATCCTCGTCGTGGACAACAAACACAAAGCCGTCCTCGCCCTCGCCACCAACGGCGTCGTGTTCGTGCTTGCCGACCAGTTCGAGGGCATGCCCTTGCGCGGCCTCAACGACGTGACCGTGGACGCGCGCGGCAACATCTACTGGACCGACCCTGAAGGTTCCTCGCTCGCCAAACCCGTCGGGGACATCTACCGCCTCAGTGTCGCGGGCAAGGTCACGCGCGTCGCCAGCGGCTTCGCGTTCCCCAACGGCCTCGACGTGGACCCCGCCAGCCGCTTCCTCTACCTCATCGAGTCCCAGTCGAAGAAAATTCTCCGCCTCGCGCTGCCCGCGAACGACGACGCGCCGCTCGGTGCGCCCGAAGTGTTCTACGACCTCGGCGGCAGCGGTGGCGACGGCTGCGCGTTCGATGCCGAGGGCAACTTGTGGGTCGCCGACTTCCACCGGCCCGAGACGAAGAAAGGCCGTATCACCGTCCTCAGCCCGGCGGGCCAAGTCCTCGGCCAGCTCGACGTGCCCGCACAAGTCGTCAGCAACATCACCTTCGGCGGCGCGAACCACGACGAGATCTTCTGCACCACCGGCACGCCGGACGGCGTCTTCCACGCAAAGGTCGGCGTGAAGGGCTTCGCCGGCCACCCCGGCGCGGAACTGAAACCACTGCGCACGCTCGCCACGCTGCCGCACGAAGGCGCGCACCCGCTCCACGCGCGGCGCTTCGGCGTGCCCGGCAGCATCGGCATCTCGCGCGGCTGGTATGTCTGGCGGGAGTTCGACCGCGCGACTTGGACCGGTGAGTTCGAGCACGAAGGCAACGGCGAAATCTTCACGGCAAAGATTCTCCCCTGGGCTACCACCTACCGCCACCTCACCTACGGCGCGCATGTGGACGAACCCCTCCCCGGCGAACGCGTGAACTGCTTCTTCAATCCCGACGGCGACAAGAAACGCGGCTGGCTCGTGCATTACCAAGACGAGGTTTGCCAGATGAAAGGCCACGGCCACGCGTGGGTCATCCAGTCCGTGAAGGTCGGCGGACGCGAGTTCACCGCGCAAGTCTTCGCCGGCGACAAGCCCTTCGAGGACAAGCCGCGCGACTTCACCCTCGCCGCTGACGCGAAATTCTGGCGCAACGGCCAGCGCACCGACGCGCCCGCGCTCATAGCTGGCGACCGTCTTTACTTCACCTGGACCAAGGACGGCGACCGTCGCGTCGTCCACCTCGTCACCGACGACGCGAGCCTCGACGCGGTGAAAAAGCTGGAGTCCGACGCCGTGGCCGCGCGCGTGGCGAGCGAGGGCATGACCGGCCAGATCGAGGCTATCAACGGCGAGACCGTTCACTTCCTCATCCACTCCTCCTACTGGTTTCAGGGGAACCTCTTGAAGCCCGGCCAAGCCGTCCAACTCCGCGCCACCGACGCCCAGTTCGCCCCCACCGGTGACGCCTTCGAAGCCGAACTGGTAAGCCGCAAGAACCTCGGCACCTACGGCTCCGGCGTGAACGAGACGACGCTCAAGCTGAAGAACCCCGCCGACACCAAGAAGCTCGCCGCGTGGAAGAAGAGCCAAGTCGTGCGCGTCCTCGCCAAGTAGGACTGCGCGTCCCGCCTGTCTTTCCAGCTTCCGCTCAAGCGGCTCATTCGGATTGGAAGTCAGGCAAGATGCGCTGACCTACTTGGAAAGCCCCTTCGACGCGATATCCCGGCGGCAGTGCGCGCTCTCGAACTGAATTTGCTCCACGGCGGCGTAGGCGGCGTTGCGGGCGGTGGCGAGGTCTTTGGCCCACGCGGTCACGCCGAGGACGCGGCCGCCGTTGGTCACGACTTCGCCGTCTTTCTTCGCGGTGCCGGCGTGGAAGACTTTGGTGTTGGGCAGCGCGTTTGCGGTGTCGAGGCCGGTGATGGGTTTGCCTTTCGGGTAGTTGCCGGGGTAGCCGCCGCTGGCCATGACGACGCAGACGCTGGCGTTCGCGCTCCACTTGAGTTCGTGGTCCGTGAGGCGGCCTTCGGTGCTGGCGAGGAGGAGTTCCACCAGATCGTTTTCGAGGCGCGTGAGATAGACCTGCGTCTCGGGGTCGCCGAAGCGGGCGTTGAACTCCAGCACCTTGGGGCCGTTCTTCGTGAGCATGACACCGGGGTAGAGCAGGCCGCGAAAATCAATACCGTCCGCCACACAGCCGCGCAGCCACGGCTGGAGAATGGCATCGCCGACGGTGCGTAGCTCGGCGTCGGTGAGAAACGGCGCGGGCGAGTAGGTGCCCATGCCGCCGGTGTTCAGGCCCAGGTCGCCGTCGAGGGCGCGCTTGTGGTCCTGCGAGGTGGGGAAGAGCTTCGCGACCCGGCCATCGCAGAGCGCGTGCAGGGAAATCTCCATGCCTTCCAGCAGCTCCTGAATGACGATGCGCTGGCCGGCGGTGCCGAAGGCTTTGCTCACCATGATTTCGTCCACGGCCTGCTCGGCCTCGCGGACGCTGGTGGTGAGGAGGACGCCTTTGCCGAGCGCGAGGCCGTCGGCTTTCACGGCGCAGCGGCCATCGAGGCTGGCGGCGAAGCGTTTCGCGGCGGCCGTGTCGGTGAAGGTGCCGGACTTGGCGGTCGGGATGCCGTGGCGCTCCATGAAGTCCTGCGAGAAGGCCTTGCTGCCCTCGAACTGCGCGGCATTTTTGTTCGGCCCCCAAATCTTGAAGCCGTTCGCCTGAAACAAATCCACGACGCCCGCCGCGAGCGGGTTGTCCGGGCCGACGACGGTGAAATCCGGCCGCTCCCGCTGCGCGAAGGCGAGCAGCTTAGGCAAATCCTCGGCGGGCACTGGGACGCACTCGATGAGCGCGCCGTTCTGCGCGAGGCGTTCCTCGGCGATGCCGGCATTGCCCGGCGCGCACCACATCTGGGTGACGAGTGGGGACTGGGCGAGTTTCCAAGCGAGGGCGTGTTCGCGTCCGCCGGAGCCGAGGAGCAGGAGTTTCATGCGGGCGGATTGAATCAGGAAGGCGGGAAAGCAGGAAAGGATTTACCGGACGCGCGGCTGAACTTGCCCTTGCCGTCGGCCCCACGGTGTCGGGATAGTCTGCGCGCATGGGTCAGCACGAGTCTTTCTATCGGAACAACGAAGCTTACGCGGACTTTCTCGCGGGCTGGGACCCGGCGTTCTACGGCAAATACACCGACGCGCTGCGGCCCGAGCGGGTGGGCGCGCGCGCGCTGGATGTGGGCTGCGGCGTGGGGCAGGTTGTGGCGGCGTTGACGCGGGAGGGCGTGGAGGCTTACGGCGTGGATGTGTCGGGGCCGAACGTCGCGCGGGCGCGGGAGTTCAGCGAGCGGTGCCAGCTATACGATGGCAAGCGTTTACCGTTCCCCGACCAGCACTTCGCCTGCGTCGGTGCGCTGAACGTGCTCGAGCACGTGGACGAGGCAGAGGCGTTCCTCGCCGAACTGGTGCGCGTGACGGAGCCGGGGGGCAAGGTGGTCGTCTCCAGTCCGAACTTTCTGCGCGTCATCGGGGCGCGGGACTACCACTACCGGATGCGCGGGCTGGGGAATAAGTGGCGGAACCTTCAGCGGCTGCTGGCGAAGCGGCGGCAGATGCGGGAGGCCCCAGAGCAAGTGCGGTTCGAGCGCGTGGCGCCGGTGGTGAAGACGCCCTTCGAGCCGGACGACGACGCGATCATCATGACCAACGCGCTGGAGATGGCGTTCCAACTGGAGCGGCTCGGTTGCGGGGTGGAACGCGCACTCTGCACGGACCGTTACGTGTTCCCGCCGCTGGACTGGCTGCTGAACCTCACGCCGCTGCGCTACGGGATGTTGTGCGCGTTCGTGGTGGCGCGGCGGAAGAGCTGAAACGGACAAGCCCGCGAATCACGCGAATCTCCGCGAATGGAAACTCCACCGAACCACACCGATTGGGAGGCGAAGTATCAGGCACAGGAAACACCGTGGGACAAGGGCGAGCCCTCGCCGGGGCTGGTGGATTGGCTGGCGGCGCACCCAGAGTTGCCGCGCGGCAAGGTGCTGGTGCCGGGCTGCGGGTTGGGACATGACGTGCGGGCCTGGGCGGCGGCCGGTTTTCAAGCGACAGGTTTGGACATCGCGCCGAGCGCGGTGGCGCGGGCGATGCAAGCCGGGGTGCCGGAGCAAACGGAGTTCCGACTCGGGGACTTCCTCGCGGACGCGCCGGACGCGCCGCTCGACTGGGTCTTCGAGCACACCTGCTTCTGCGCCCTCCAGCCGGACCAGCGCGAGGATTACGTGCGGGCCGTGCTGCGCTGGCTGAAGCCCGGCGGGCATTACCTCGCAGTGAACTACTTCATCCCGGACAAGGAAGGCCCGCCGTTCGGGGTGGACCGGGAGGAAATCTGGACGCGGTTCTCGCCGCACTTCGAGCTACTGACGGAGTGGACGCCGCGCTCGTATCCGAACCGCACGGGGTTGGAGCGGATGTTCCTGTGGAGAAGTTCCGAGTTTTGAGTTCTGGGTTCTGAGTTGAAGCGCGTCGAGGCTAGTCGGGCGCGGGCAACCAACTCAGAACTCGGAACACCGCACCCGAAACTATTTCACGCCTTCAGGACGGCGTTGATTTGGCGGGCGAGGTCTTCGACTTTGTAGGGCTTGCAGACCATGCCGCAGAAGCCGTGCTGCTGATGGTTTGCCATCTCGGGGCCATGGGAGTAGCCGCTGGAGACGATGGCCTTCACGGCGGGGTCGATTTCCAGCAGGCGTTGGATGGCTTCCTTGCCGCCCATGCCGCCGGGGATGGTGAGGTCCATGATGACGACGGCGTAGGGGCGACCCTCGGCGCGCGCGGCCTCGTAAGCCTTGATGCACGCCTCGCCGTCGGCCACGCCGTCCACCTGGTAACCGAGGAATTCCAAGGCGGTCTGCGCCAGCTCGCGGATGAGGTCTTCGTCGTCCATCACGAGGATGCGGCCTTGGCCTTGCACAGGTGCGACCGGTGCGGGCGCGGCCGCCGGCACCTGTTTCTCGGACGCGGGAAGGTGGACGTGGAACTCGGTCCCGGCCCCCGGAGTCGATTCCACCGTGATGATGCCGTCGTGCTTTTTCACAATCGAGTAGGAGGTGGCCAGGCCGAGGCCGGTGCCTTTTTCTTTGGTGGTAAAATATGGGTCAAAGACCTTGCTGAGGTTCTCCGGCTTGATGCCGGTGCCGTGGTCTTTGACGGAGATGCGGCAGTAGCGGCCGGGGGCCAGCGGCAGGGGCGAGTCCGCTGTGAGGATGACGTTGTCGGCGGTGACGCGGACGACGCCGCCCTTGGGCATGGCCTGCACGGAGTTGATGACGAGGTTCTGGATGACCTGGCTGAACTGGCCTTGGTCCACCTCGACGGGCCACAGGTTCGGCGCGGCCTGGAACTCGCAGCGCACGTTCGAGCCGCGCAGGGCGAAGCTGGTCGAGTCGCGAATCAGCTCGGGGAGCGAGGCGGTCTGGCGCACGGGCGCGCCGCCCTTGGCGAAGGTGAGCAACTGCGTGGCGAGGTCCTTGGCGCGCATCGCGGCCTTCTCCGCCTCTTCGAGCCGCTCGAACTGTTTTTCGCCCGGCTGGCAGAAGAGGCGGGCGAAGGAGATGTTGCCGATGACGGCGGTGAGGATGTTGTTGAAGTCGTGCGCGATGCCGCCGGCGAGGATGCCCAACGAGTCCAGTTTGCTGGCGCGCACGCGGTCTTCCATGATGGCCTGCTGGTCGCTCACGTCGCGGAACACGAGCACGGAGCCGATGATCTTGCTCTCCTGATCGCGGATGGGGGCGGCGCTGGCGGCAATCATCCGTTCGGTGCCGGCGCGGTTGGTGAGGATGCTCTGGTCGGGCAGGTCCACGATCTCGCCGGTGGCAAGGACCTGCGATACGGGGTTGCGGTAGGTCTGCCGCGTGCGCTGGTGGGCCACGCGGAACACATCGGGCAAGGGCTTGCCCACGGCGTCTGCCTGCCGCCAGCCGGTAAGGTCTTCGGCGAGCTTGTTGATGATGCTCACGCGGCCCTCGGTGTCGGTGGCGATCACGCCGTCACCGATGGAGCGCAGGGTGACGATGAGGCGTTCCTTCTCGGCGGCCAGGGCGTCCTCGGCGTGCTTGCGGCCGGTCACGTCTAGCACGAACGAGGCGACGCCGATGATCTGGCCGGTCGTGTCAATGAGCGGGGTGTTATACCAGTCGCAGATGATAGGGCGGCCGGACTTAGTGCGGTTGGTGACGGCGAGGGCGTTGATGCTTTCCCGGGAGCCGCTGAGGTCCGGGGCTCCGTTGGGGTGCGCGCTCTTGAGCACTTGCTGCCAGGTGCGCTGGACGTGTTCGCGGGCTTCCTCGGAGAGCTGGACGCCGGCGAGGAGGTTGGTGAAGAGGTTGGTGCCCGGCTCCTTTTTTCCGGCGGAGTGCAAGATGAGTTCCGCCGCGTGCCGACCCAAGGCTTCGAGCGCCGCGTAGCCGAAGATGCGCTCGGCGGCTGGGTTCCAAGCGGTGACTTGGAAACTGAGGTTCCACTCGATGACGGCCAGCGGGGTTTGCTGGATGTGGAGCGCGAGCTTGCGCTCGGACTGCTGGCGGGCCTCCTCGGCCTCGCGTTGCGCGGAGATGTCCACCATCGAGCCGATCATCCGCACGGCGACGCCTTGCCGGTCGTGGATGATGTAACCGCGGTCAATGACGTAGGCGAAGGTGCCGTCGCCACGCCGGAAGCGATATTCGTCCGCCCAGAACTCGCCGCCGGTCTGCACGGCCGCCTCGCGACCGTTCCACACGCGGCGGCGGTCCTCGGAGTGGAGGCGCTCCAGCCACCAGTCGAGTTGTGGGGCCACGGCCTCGCCGGAGTAGCGGAACATGGCTTGCACGGCCTCGTTCCAGCCGACCAGGTTGCTGGTAATGTCCCAGTCCCAAATCGCGTCGTTGGTGGCGCGCTCCAGCAGGCGGTCGCGCTCCTGCACCTGGCGCAAGTCCTCGGCGAGCCGCTCGGCCTCCATGCGTGCGCGTGCTTGCGCCCACGCGATGCCGAAGAGCAAGAGGTTCAGCGAAATGCCCAGCCCCAGGACGAGCGGCGGGAGGCGGTTGCGGACACTAGCCTCGAACGCGGGCGAGGAGGCCAGCACCAGCAGCCAGTCGCGGTCGGCCACGCGCACCGTGGTTTCGCGGACGAATTGCGCTCGCTCGGCACCACTCCGCCCGGCGGCGAACCGCACATGGATCGGCAACGGCTGCTTGCCATCGAACAGTTCCGCGCGCACGACCTGGTCGGCGGGCGAATCAAAAATTCCCTCCAGCATCCGGGACCAGTCCAGCAGGCCGAAGACGTAACCGCGCAACGCCGCCTGCCGTTCCACCGGCGTCGTCACCGGCCGACCCGCGAAGAAGACCGGCTGCACGACCACGACCGATTCCGCCGCCGCACTGCCGAACCACGGGAACACCCCGCGTCCGCTGATGGCGACCTCGCCGGTGGCCCACGCCCGCTCCAACACGGGCACCAAGGCGGCATCCGCGAACGCGTCCGCGCCGAGTGCCGGGCGGTGGGTCGCGTCGAGCTTGTTGAGGAGGACGACGGGGCAATAGCCCGCGCGCTCGCCCGGCGGCTGGATGGCGTAGTCCGCCCCGTCGGCGGGGCGCCACTTCGCTTCATGCGCCGCGCGTCCGCCCGCCGCGACGACTTCGGCAAAGCCGAGCAGTTGAAAGCCAGGGAAGCGCTCAACGACGGAGATGTTGCGGGTGAAGCGATGCCATTCCGCCACATCGAGCGTTTCGTTGGCGGTGAAGAAACCGCCGAGGCCGATGAGGCCGTCGAGGTAGCGCAAGGTGCGGCGCTCCACGGCGTCATGCTTAGCGCGGGCGAGTTGGTCGAAGCGCTCCTCGTCCCGCTCGCGCGCATTGTCCCGCACGCGCTGATAGGCCAGCAACGTGGGGGCAAGGGAGATGATGAGCACCAGATACGCTGCCCCGTAGCGGCGCAGATGCTCTGGCCACCAGCCTGTTTTTCTGTTTCGTGGCAAACCCAAGTTCGCTCCCGTGCTGTGCATCCGTGTTGCGGTTCGGCGGCGAGAGTAAGGCAAAGCGGCGGAGGGGGAAACTTTTTCTCGGGTGCGTGCTCGGGGCGGGGCGTGCCTTGACCCTTTCCCCGCATGACGCCGGCGGGGGTCTGTGAACCGCAGCGAGGTTCGACGGCGCAACCTGCCGGTTAGGCCGTGCGTCACCGCCTCCGCCGGGTGCTCCTAGCTTCCGGGGACCATGAACTGCCCCGCCTGCACTACGCCGCTCACCAAGCTCGCCGTCGAAGGCGTCGAGCTGGACGTTTGCCACGGTGGTTGCGGCGGGCTGTGGTTAGACAATTTCGAGCTGGCGAAGTTTGACGAGCCGCACGAGTCGGCGGCGTGGGAGGAGCTGTGCGTGTCCGTGGACCCGCACATTACGGTGGATTACCAGGTCAAGCGGAAGTGTCCCCAGTGCGCCGTGCCGATGCTCCGCCAGTTCTGCACCGCCCAGCGGCGCACCCAGGTGGACGTGTGCCCGCAGTGCGGCGGCAACTGCTCGACACCGGCGAGCTGGCGCAGGTGCGCGCCGAGTTCCGCGCCAAGGCCAATCGCGCCGCCGCGAAGGAACCAGTGAACCGGCACCTGCGCCGGTTCGTGGCCGCCCGCTGACCAGCGCTGGCGCCGCCCTCAGCGGCGCGTGGCGGGATGGTCCCACTTCACGGACAACGCCAGCGCGCCGTAGGCATCAATCTCCCGTTGGCCGATGAACTCTTTGCTGCGGATGACTTGGGTCAGCGAGATGTCGTAGCGCTTGCCCGAATAGACGAGCCCGAACTTCCCATCCGCAACGAGCGGAAACTTGACGACGTGATGGCTGGCTCGCCAAAGGTTGCCATCAAGGAAAGCGCTGTAGGCCACCGCCCGCCCCTCGAAACCCGCGAAGGCGAAGATGCCACGGCCGGTCGCGCTGGCGCTGGGGCGGCCCACGTGCGGCACGGAGATGGCATCAATCGTCTGCACTCCGAAATCGCCCGGCAACCGCCAGCCGAAACGCACTTGCCCCCCGACCCCAGCATACGTGCCGATGTTGCCCAAGCTCAGGCCAGCGGCGGGCAGCACGTCCCAGCCCCAGCCATCGTCCGCGCCCCGCGCCCAACGCCAGGTGCGTTGGAACCTCAGGGCCAGCGCGGGCTCGGTCTTCAACTGGTTCACCCAGCCGTTGGCGGTGCCGAGGTTGCGCACGCGGTGCACCGTGTTCTGCGCCTCCTCCGCCTGCGATTCGGGGCCGATGACGCCAAGGTCCATGCGCCAGGTGTCCAGCAACGTCGTGCCGCTCGCCGTCGCGCCGCGCTTTTGCATCAGCAGGGAGGCGTAGAGCACCCCCGCGTAGGGGCGGTCGTTCGGTTGCAGCGCGGTCACGCTGGTGTCCGTGGGCGTGTAAATGCTCTGGACGAGACTGACTCCGAAGCGCGCCGCATACGGCTGTGCCCCCAAGTCCGGCGTGTGGTCCGCGAGCCAGAGTGGGAAGTTGAAGGCGGTCTGCTCGCGGGCCACGGCGACTTCACTGCCGAGCAGAGTGAGCTTGGTGCCGTGCGTGTAATGCCGGTCCGTGCGCACCACCATGTCGTTCTCGGCAATGAGGTGGAAGGCCGGGCCGAGCAAATCAGAGGGCACTGGCGCGGCGGCGAACAGGGTTGCGGTCGCACTGGCCAGCAACAGGCCCACGCTAAACCAACGCCCGGCGATGGATGACTTTTGAATTTTCATATCAAGCTTGGATGCACTGCGCCGCCGCCACTGCCGTTGCGCCGTCGTGAACGATGGCCATGAGCGCGCGGGTCATGCCCGCCGGGTCCGCGTGCTGGATGATGTTGCGGCCATACACGATGCCCGCCGCGCCTGCCTTCATCAGCGCCTCGGTGCGTTGCAGGATGATCGCATCGGGCGCCTTGCCGCCGCCGCGCACCAGCACCGGGACGCGCCCCGCAAGCGCGACGACTTGGGGGTAGTCCGCCGGGTCGTCCGTCGGGTCGGCCTTGAGGATGTCCGCGCCCAGCTCGCAGGCCAGGCGCACGAGGGGGAGAAGTTTGTCGAGGTCGCCGTCCACCATGTAGCCGCCGGTCTTGGGGTTCGGCTGGAAGACCAGCGGTTCAATCATCAGCGGCATCGCCCAACGATCGCACTCGGGCTTGAGGCGAAGAATGTTCTGGAGGCATTGGTCGGTGAGTTCCGGCTGGTCGGGGAGGGCGAAGAGATTCACCACCACGCACGCTGCGTCGAGCCGGAGCGCCTGCTCGACGGGGCTTTCGATCATGCGGCTGAAGAGCGTGCGCGGGAGCTGCGTGCCATAGACGTTGGCCGTGTCAGTGCGCAGGACGAGCGCGGGTTTGTCCCGGCCGGGGAGCGACTGGAGGAGGTGCGCCTGGCCGACGGCGAGCTGGACGGCGTCCGGCGCGGCGGCGACGACGGTCTGCACGGCGCGCTCGAGGTTCTCAATGCCGGTGAGGAAGCCGCGCTCGTTGAAGAAACCGTGATCCAGCGCCACGTCGAAGCAACGGTTGGACTTGGGGTTGAAGAGGCGGTTGAGACGGAATTGCTTCATGGCGCGGTCCGTTGCGTAGCGGTTTGAGCGTGGCTTGGCGACGATTATTTGCCGCCCTGGTTTTTCCCCTCGCCCCCGCCGCCGCGCTGCCCTACGGTGCGCCGCAACAAACCAAACCGCCCGCATGGACGTAGCCTTCCATTGTCCCAACTGCGACCTGCACATCAGTGCGGATGCCGAGGCTGTGGGCGAGGAGATCAACTGCCCGCAGTGCGAGCACCCCTTCCGCATTCCGCCGGGCCGCCCCGCTAGCGAACCCGTCCAAGTGGAGGTGAAGAAGACGACCGTCCGCAATCCCACTGTGGCCGTGGTCGCACCGCCCGCCCCCAAGCCCAGTGCGCACGGCTCGGACCACAAGTCGCTGAGTGTGCCGCAGCACCATGGCCCGCAGGAATCTCTGGTCAAGAAGGTCGCGCACGCGGAGCACAAGGACGAGCCACCCAAGATCCGCGTGAAGACCATCAAGCGCGGCTCGTGCGTCGAGGTGGGCCACGACCTCTTCGATGAGAAGGTCACGGAGTTCCTCAACAAGATCGGCCAGGAGAACATCATCCACATGAGCGCCATCGGCTACGGCGCGATGGATTCCACCGGCCACATGCTGCCGGACTATGGCATCATGGTGGTCTATCGCGGTTGAGCGGAGGGAATTTTCCGCACTTGCGGGAAACTGCTCCGATTCCGCGCCTGTATCGCGTCCGCGGACGTTGTAGCCTTGCGGCATGACGACGCTGTTTATCGCCACGCGCAACGCGCACAAGGTCGGGGAGATTGCCGCCATTCTGGGCGACGGAGTGCAGTGCCGACCGCTGTTGCTGGAGTTTCCCACCGCCCCGGTTCCAGTGGAGGACGCGGATACTTTCGCCGGCAACGCCCTGAAGAAAGCCCAGGCGCTCGCCGACTGGCTGAACGCCCCGCCAGCCTTGGACCTCCGGCTTTCCGCAGCCGATCAAGCCTTCATCCTTGCCGACGACTCTGGTCTGGAAGTGGACGCGCTAGGCGGCGCGCCGGGCGTGCACTCCGCGCGGTTCGCCGCGTTGGATGCCAGCCAGGAAGGCAACCGCCCGGACGCCGATAACAACGCCAAGCTCTTGCGCCTGCTGGCTGACGTGCCGCCGGCGAAACGCACCGCGCGCTTCCGCTGTGTGCTGGCGCTGGTCGAGGTGGAGGTGGATCGCGCCGTCCCTAGGCTGACGCCGCAGCTCTTCGACGGCGCTTGCGAAGGGTGGATAGATTCGGCGCCGCGCGGCCACGGTGGCTTCGGCTACGACCCGCTGTTCATTCCGGCGGGGCACGAGCTGTCCTTCGCCGAGTTGGGCGAGCGCGTAAAGAACACCCTCAGCCACCGCGCGCAGGCGTTGGCTAAACTGCGGAGTTGGCTGGCCGAGGGGCGTCCGGGCGCGCGTCCGGCCTAGCGTTTAAGCCGCAACTGCGGCGAGGAACTCGCGGACCTTGGCGACGGCTTCATCGGCCTTTACAAGCGTGACCGCGCCGCCGCGGGGCTTGAGTTCCACTTCGCCATTGGCCAGCGACTTCTCGCCGATGCTGACGCGCAGCGGGAAGCCCACGAGATCGGCATCCTTGAACTTCACGCCCGGACGATCGTCGCGGTCGTCGAGGATGACCTCCACGCCAGCGGCGGTAAGGTCGGCGTAAAGCCTCTCCGCACGCTGCATCACGGCGGAGTCCGGCGCGACGCCGAGCGGGGTGATACAGACGGCGAAGGGCGCGACGGCCAGCGGCCAGATGATGCCGTCCTTGTCGTTGCTCTGCTCGATGACGGCTTGCAGCGTGCGCGTGACGCCGATGCCGTAACAGCCCATGACGCAGGGCTTGGACTGGCCGTCGGCGTCGAGGAAGTAGGCGTTGAGCTTCTCGCTGTATTTGGTGCCGAGCTTGAAGACGTGGCCGACCTCGATCGCGCGCTGGATTTTCAGCGGCTTGGCGCACTTGGCGCACGGCTCGCCGACGGTGACGGTGCGGAGGTCAAACCACTCGGTCACTTTGATGTCGCGCTCGATGCTGACGGCGCGAAGGTGGAAGCCGTCTTCATTCGCGCCGGTGGTCATGTCGTTCGCGCCGCGCAGGCGTTCGTCGGCGATAATCTTCACAGTGGCCGGGACGTTGACGACCGCGCCGAGGGAGCCGGGCTTTGCACCAAGGGTGGCGACGCATTCTTCGGGAGTAGCCGGGCGGGCGGCGAGCGCTCCGGTGCGGGCGAGGAACTTGGTTTCGTTCAACTGATCATCGCCGCGAATCAAGATGAGGACCGGTTGGCTATCGGCGATGTAAACGAGCGTCTTGATCTGGCGGTTCGCCGGCACGCTGTAAGGCGCTTTGCTCAAGGCCTCAATGGTCACGACGCCGGGCGTGGCAAACTTCTCGGTGCCCGCGCCGAGCTCGCGCGCGGCGGTCTTGGGGAGGCCACTGGTGGCTTTCTCGATGTTCGCCGCGTAGCCGCACGCCTCGCAGTAAACCACATCGTTCTCGCCGGTCACCGCCGGCACCATGAACTCGTGGGAGTGGCTGCCGCCGATGACGCCGGTGTCGGCCTCGACGGGGAAGTTCTTCAGGCCGCAGCGGTTGAAGATGCGGGCGTAGGCGTCATACATCTTCCGGTAGCTGGCCATCGCGCCCTCATCCGTGGCATCGAAGGAATAGGCGTCCTTCATGATGAACTCCTTCGCGCGCATGAGGCCGAAGCGCGGACGAATCTCGTCCCGGAATTTCACCTGAACCTGGTAGAAGTTTTTGGGCATCTGCCGGTAGCTGGAGATTTCCCCGGCGGCGAGGGTGGTGATGACTTCTTCGTGGGTGGGGCCCAAGACCCATTCCTTGTTCGAACGGTCTTTGACCTTGTAGAGCACGTCGCGGGCGGTTTCGTAGCGACCGGATTGCTGCCAGATGTCGGTCGGCTGGAGGGCGGGCATGAGCACTTCAAGTGCGCCCGCGCGGTTCATCTCCTCGCGGATGATGTGCTCGATCTTGCGCAGCACGCGCAGGCCGAGCGGCAGGAAGGTGTAGAGGCCGCCGGTGAGCTTGCGGACGAGGCCGGCGCGGAGCAGGAGCTTGTGCGAGAGGATTTCCGCTTCGGCGGGCGATTCCTTTAGGGTCGGGATGAAGTATTGGGACCAGCGCATAGCAGGGGTTCGGTTCAGAAAGAAGGCCGTCGAGAAGAAGTTCCCGACGGCCTTGAGATTGGGAGGAAAGGTTATTTGACGGTGTTCACCAACGGCGCGAGGCCTTGGATACGAACTTCCAAGCGGTCCCCGGACTCGATCGGGCCGACACCGCTCGGCGTGCCGGTGAGGATGATGTCGCCGGGCAGCAGGGTCATGTTCGTGGAGACGAAGCTGACGATCTGGTAGCAGTTGAAAATGAGCTGGCTGGTGTTCGAGTTTTGCCGGAGCTGGCCGTTTTGGAAGAGCTGAATGGTCAGATCATGCGGGTCGATCTTCGTCTCCACATACGGTCCCAGCGGCGTGAAGGTGTCGAAGGACTTGCACCGCGCCCACTGGCTCTCGGAGTTCTGGATGGTGCGGTCGCTGATGTCCTCGGCGGCGGTGTAGCCGAAGATGTAACGCGCGGCGGCGGCGGGGGTAACGTTGCGCACGCGGCGACCGATGACGATGGCCAGTTCAGCTTCGAAGTCGGTGCGGTGGTTGGCGAAGGGGATTTCGATCTTCGCTCCGTCGGGGATCAAGGAGGTCGGAGCCTTCAGCCAAAACAACGGTTCCTTGGGCAGCGGCTTACCCGATTCACGCGCGTGGTCGGCATAGTTGAGGCCGACGGCGATGACCTTGGACGGTTGGACCGGGGTAAGAGTTTTGACGCCCTTGACCGAAAGCGGCTTCTTGTCAAACGATGGCGAACCGAAGACATCGCCATGGAGTCGGAACAATTCTCCGTCGACTACCTTCGCAAAGAAGATGTCGTCGCCCTTCTGAAATCGGCCAATAGCTGCCATAGAAGGGCCACTTCTAGCAAGTTATCAGATCATACCGCAAGCTGATTTTCAGCAAGCGCATAGCTGGAGGGCATCTCCACGTCCTGGCAGCTTGATTGCCCAACCCGAGAGGGCAGCGGCTGAATTGTGTCAGAATGGAGCCCGCGGCGCGAGCCCTAGGGCGGTTGCGCGACGGCAGCAATGCCACGGTCTGTCGCTCCGCTGGGGCTCCTTCCAGCGCCGATGCTCCTAGACTTACGCCCAGGGCTACTACTTGCCGGCTGCTCCGCAACGCCGCCGCCGCGTTTGCCAGCGGCCACCTCCAAGAAACTGAGCTGTGCCGCCGGGCCGGGCGGGCAGCCTCGCGATTGACAAACCCCGGCCCTCGGTTTGTGCTTCGTCCGTTCCGCTGCCGACGCTGTCATCATCCAACCACAGTCATCTAACCACACCAAACTCCCCCTATGGATTTCCGCACCCCGTCAGTCATCTCCCCGGGCATGAACGTGCCTGACTTCTCGATGGACACCTACGAGCCGGCGACCAGCTCGTTTGGCCGGGTTTCCCTGACGCAGCTTCGCCAGCAGGGCTTGTGGACGGTGCTCGTGTTCTACCCGGCGGACTTCACCTTCGTCTGCCCGACGGAGCTCGCTGACATCGCCGACCACTTTGATGAACTGCAGGCGCTCGGGGTGAAGATCATCTCCGTTTCGGCGGATACGAAGTATGCGCACCTCGCGTGGCGCAACTCGGAGAAGCTGCTCCAGAACGTCCGCTTCAGCATGGGCGCGGACCCGGCGGGCGGGGTGAGCAAACTCTTCGGCGCGTATGACGAGGCGGCGGGCCTGACCCGGCGCGGCACGTTGATCATCAGCCCGGCGGGCCAGCTCGTCTCTGCGGAGGTGACGTGTTTGAACCTGGGCCGGGACGCGAGCGAACTGCTCCGCAAGCTCAAGGCTATCACCTACCTCGTTCAGCATCCCGATGAAGCGTGTCCGGCGAAGTGGCAGCCCGGCCAGCCGACGATCAAACCCTCGGAGAAGCTGGTCGGCCACGTCTTCGAGGCGCTCGCCCAAGCCCAGTAAGGCGTCCCGTTGCTAACCCTCATGAAGCCCGCCGCTCCCGCTTCGCCTCACCCCAGCGTGACGAGTTTCCTGCGCTGCACCGGAGTATATCTCCGCGCGCACGCGGGCGTGGCTTGGCTGATCCTCCTGTGTTGTCTTGTGGAAGTCAGTTTCACGACGGGTCTGCCGATGAGCTTCGCGTATTTGGTGGACCGCGTGCTGGTGGGCGGCGAAGTCGAACGGCTGGTGCCGGTGCTCGTCGGCATCGGCGGGGGCATGATCGTGGCGGCGGCGGTGGGCTTTGCGCGCACTTACCTCGTGGCGAAGACGGTTATCGCCATCATGGCGGAGATTCGGGAGCGACTCTTCGGGCACTTGCAGGCGCTGCCGCTGGGTTTCTTCCAGCGCACGCCGGCGGGCGAGATTGCGGCGCGCTTCTCCGGGAACTTGAAGGACGTGGAATACACGCTCGTGGTCTCCGCCGGGTGGGTGCTGATCCCGGCCCTGGAAACCGTCGTCATCGTCACGCTGCTGTTCCTGCTGGACTGGCGGCTGGCCGCGCTGGCGATGCTGGTGTTCCCCGTGGCGGTGCTGGGGCCGCGCTACTTCTCCCCGCGCGTGGCCCAGGCCAGCCGGGACTGCAAGGCGGCGGAAGGCGACGTGCTCAACGTGGTGCAGGAAAACCTCGGCGCGCAGCCGGTGGTGAAGGGTTTTAGTTTGGAGGCGGAGGCGCGCGCGCGCTTCGCGGCGCGCAGCTTGGAGCAACGCAGCGCGGGCCTGCGGTTTGCCTTCACCGCCGCGATGCTCGATCGCACGGCGAGCGTGGGCACCTATGTCCTGCAAGTCATCGTCCTGGGCGTCGGCGTCTGGCTCGCGCACCAGAAGGCGATCAGCGTCGGCCAGCTCGCGGCCTTTCAGACGCTCTTCCTGGGATTGTGCGCCTCCGTGTCCGTGCTCATCCAGTTCCTCCCCCGCCTGATGGACGCGGGCGCGGCCTTCGCGAACGTCAACGCGCTGCTCGCCGAGCCGGTAAAGGTGGCTGATGCGCCCGCCGCCCCGGCCCTGCCGCACTTCGCCCGCGCGCTGGAGTTTCGCGATGTTTCCTTCAGCTACACAGGCGAAGTGCTGAATTTGCGCAACGTCTCCGTCACCATCCCCGCTGGCTCGACCGTCGCGTTCGTCGGCACCAGCGGCTCGGGCAAGAGCACCATGCTCAACCTCGCCATGCGCTTCTACGAGGCCACCTCCGGCGGCGTGTGCTACGACGGCGTGGATGTGAAGTCCGCCCAGCTCAAGTCCCTGCGCGACCAGTGTGGCATCGTGTTTCAGGAGAGCTTCCTCTTCAACGAGTCGGTGAAGCAGAACATCCGCTACGGGCGGCTCGACGCGACGGATGCGGACATCTTCGCCGCCGCCCGCGCCGCCGAGATTCACGACCTGATTCTCACGCTGCCGCAGGGCTACGACACGTTGGTGGGCGAGCGCGGCGGCCGGCTCTCCGGCGGCCAGCGGCAACGCGTCGCCATCGCGCGGGCGCTGCTGCGCAACCCCGGCATCCTCGTGCTCGACGAAGCCACGTCCGCCCTGGACCCCGGCACCGAAGCCGCGCTCAACCGCACGCTGGAGCAAGCAGGCCGGGGCCGCACCGTCCTCTCCGTCACGCACCGGCTCGACGCCATCGAGCACTACAGCCTCATCCTCGTGTTCGACAAAGGCGTGCTGGTGGAGCAGGGCCGGCACGCAGACCTCGTCGCCCGGCAGGGCCTGTATGCCAAGCTGGTCCGCAAGCAAACCGGCCTGCACGTCAGCGCGGACGGCACCGCCGCCATCGCTCCCGAGAAGCTCCACGAATTGCCGGTGCTTCAAACCGTCCCCGCGACGATGCTGGCCGAGCTGGCCGCGCTGTTCACCACGCGCACCGTGGAGGCGGGCCGCGACGTGTTCCGCGAAGGCGATCAGCCGGACAACTTCTACCTCATCGTGCGCGGGCGCGTGGCGGCTTACAAAATGGTCGGCGGCACTGAAACGGAAATCCGCGTGATGGAGATGGGCGATGCCTTCGGGGAAATCGCCTTGATCATGGACAAGCCGCGCACGGCGACGATCCGCGCCCTGGCCACGACGACGTTGCTGGCCCTGAGTCGCGAGCACTTCCAGCGGGTCTTCTCGCGCTCGCGGGAGCTGCGGCTCGCGCTGGGCGCGCTGGCGGACGCGCGCGAGCAGGCGGAGAACACCACGGAGTCGGTGCACCGCTTCATGTTCAGCGAACCGCACGGGGCAGCCCCTGCGGCCTCGGCCCTGCCGGAGCAGTTACACGGCACGCCGCTGCTGCATCTCGTGCCCCCGGCGCTGCGGATGGAAGCGGCCGGGATGTTTACTGCTCTGGAACTACCGGCGGGGCAGATCATCTTCCGCGAGGGCGAGCCAGCGGATGCGTTTTACGTCATCGCCAGCGGCCGGGTGGCTGTCACCAAGCGCTTCGCCGAGGGCGCACGTGCGCTGGGCGACATGGGGGCTGGCGACGCGTTTGGCGAGATTGCGCTGCTGGACGATTCCCCCCGCACCGCCACGTTGCGCACGGAGGAAGCCACCACGCTGCTGCGCCTGCCGCGCGAGCAGTTCAACCACTTCCTCGAACGCGCGCCCGGCGTCCACGAGCGGCTCCGCGACCTCGCGGCGAAACGGCGGGCGGCGCATTAGCCGGACCTTTGCGCTGCGAGCGGGGCGAACCACTTAACTGGCACTGACCAGCACTAGCGGCGCATTCAAGCATCAGGCTTTTGCCGGTGAACATTCGTGAAGCTCTGAGTCTCGTCCTCGAAAACCTTCTTCAGAAACTGGTCGTCCGTGGTCTCCAGTTCGCGGACGCAGGACCACACCTCGTCGCCGTCGCGCAGGGCCTTATCGCTGTGGATGTAGTAGGCGACCACGTGGTCGAGCATCTGGCAGCGCATCGGAGCGTCGAAAATGGCAATGTAGCGCCTCGCCCTCGCCCTCGCCCTCGCCCTTGGCCAGCGCGTCCTCGAAACTGGCTGCGCGGAAGAGCACCACCCGCTCCTCAAAAATACGGCGTGGTTCGCCGTCCACGGTGTGGTGACCCCGAAAAACGCAGCGGACTGAATACCAGCCTTGCATGGAGGGCGCGTTGATTAAGCCACAATATCCCGCATCACCCGCCCATGCACATCCGTCAGCCTGAAATCCCGGCCGGCGTAGCGGTAGGTGAGCCGCTCGTGATCAAATCCGAGGCGGTCGAGCATTGTCGCGTGGAGGTCGTGGACGGACGTGCGGTCTTGCACGGCCTTGAACCCGAACTCGTCCGTCGCGCCGTGGACGGTGCCGCCCCGGATGCCGCCGCCGGCCATCCACACGCTGAAGCCGTAGTGGTTGTGGTCGCGGCCCAGCTTGGACTTGCCCGCGTCGGTCAGCTCCACCGTGGGCGTGCGGCCGAACTCGCCGCCCCAGAGGATGAGCGTGTCCTCGAACATCCCGCGCTGCTTGAGGTCCGCGATGAGCGCGGCGATGGGCTGGTCAATCTGCGCGGCGAGCTTGCGGACGTTGCCCTCGATGTTGTCGTGGTTGTCCCACGGCTGGCCCGCGCCGTGCCAGAGCTGCACGAAGCGCACGCCGCGCTCCAGCAATCGCCGCGCGATGAGCGTCTGCCGCCCGTGAACGTGTTCGCCGTAGAGCGAGCGGAGTTGTTGCGGTTCCTTGCTGAGATCAAACGCGTCGCTCGCCTCCATCTGCATGCGGAAGGCGAGTTCAAAGGATTGGATGCGGGCGTCGAGCCGGGAGTCGGTGGCGCGCGCGGCCTGATGCTCCGCGTTCAATTGGCGGAGCAGATCGAGCTGCCGCCGCTGCATGTCGGCGGTCGCGTGCGGGCTCCGGATGTTCTCGATGAGCTTGTCGATCTGCGTGTGTTGCGGGTCGATGAACGTCCCCTGATACACGCCAGGCAGGAAACCGTTCTGCCAGTTCTGCGTGTCCTTGATGGGATAGCCGCCGGGGCTCATCGCGATGAAGCCGGGCAGGTTTTGGTTCTCCGAGCCGAGGCCGTAAAGCATCCACGAACCGAAGCTAGGCCGCGCCTGCACGGAGTCGCCGCAGTTCATCAGCATGAGCGAAGGCTCGTGGTTCGGCACCTGCGCATACATCGAGCGGACCACGGCGATGTCATCGGCGAACTGCGCGGTGCGAGAGAACACCTCGCTGATTTCGAGGCCGCTCTGGCCGTAGGGCTGGAACTTGAAGGGCGAGGGAAACGCCGCGCCAGTCTTGCGCTCGGTGCGGAGATTTTCGTTGGGCAACTGCTGGCCGGCGTATTTGGCGAGTGCGGGCTTGGGGTCGAACGTGTCCACATGGGACGGCCCACCGTTGAGAAAGAAGTGGATGACGCGCTTGGCGCGACCGGGAAAGTGCGGCGACTTCGGCGCGAGCGGGCTGACCGACTCCGCCGCGCCCGCCGACGGCAGCAAACCTGCGAGCCCCACCGTGCCCATGCCCATGCCGCAGCGCGCGAGGAAGTCGCGGCGACTGAAGGCAGGCGGGCGCGAGGCGAAGGGCGAGGTGTTCACGGTGGAAAACATAGCAAGCCGTCGTTGGACGCGGCAACGCCCTTCCGTGTTCCCCGCAACTTTCGCCGCGCCGATGCTTGTCATCGCCGCTCCGACGGTTACAACTCCCGCGACTCATGAGTTCCACCACCACACGCGAGCTGCGCGGCGTCCTGCCGGTCTTCCAGACGCCCTACCACCCGGACGAGACGATTGACCACGCCACCCTTGAACGCGAAATCGCCTGGCTCTACGACTGCGGCGCGCACGGCATCGTCATGGCGATGGTGTCCGAGACACTCCGGCTCGCCAGCGAGGAACGCGAGGAACTCGCCGCCGCCGCGTGCCAGTTCGGCCGAGCGCGCGGCGTGGTGGTCATCAGCGTCGGCGCAGAGTCGAGCAAGGTGGCCGAGCGTTACGCGCGGCACGCCGAATCCGTCGGCGCGGACGCGGTGATGGCCATTCCGCCCGTGTCCGTGGGCATCGGTGAAGGCGAACTGCTCGCCTACTACCGGCGCATTATCGAGGCCATCCGCATTCCCGTCATCGTGCAGGACGCCAGCGGTTACGTCGGCAAGCCCATGCCCATCGCCATGCAGGCGCGGCTGCTCGACGAGTTCGGCCCCGAGCGCGTGCTCTACAAGCCCGAGGCCAGCCCCATCGGCCCGAAGCTCTCCGAGCTGCGCGACGCCACGGGCGGACGCGCGCGCGTCTTCGAGGGCACCGGCGGCATCGCGCTCGTGGACTCCTTCCGGCGCGGCATCGTGGGCACCATGCCGGGCGCGGACCTCATCCGCGGCCTCGTCCCGCTCTGGCACGCGCTCGCCGTCGGCGACACCGCGCGCGCCGATCGCATCCACGGCCCGCTCGCCGCGCTCATCTCGATGCAGACCAGCCTCGACGCCTTCCTCGCCGTGGAGAAGCACCTGCTCGTCCGGCAAGGCATCTTCAAGAACACCCTAGTCCGCGGCCCCGTCGGCTTCCGGCTCGACGCCGAAACCACGCGCGAAGTGGACCGACTGTTTGACCGGATGATTGAGGCAGCGGGTTAACCACGAATGGACACGAAGGAACACGAATGAGAAGCCCGCCAAACACGCCCACCACACTAAATGGGAAATGTCTTTCGCGTCATTTCGCGTGTTTCGCGGGCACCTCAACTTGGCACATTCTGATTCGTGTTCCTTCGTGTCCATTCGTGGTTTCCCGCTCATGATCATCGACGTCCACTCCCACTTCTGGCGCTTCCCCGAGGATTTCTCCGCCGACTTTATCCGGCAGGCGCAACGGGCGCGGGGCGGGCAGCCGGTGGACTTGCGGGTGCGGTTCGAGGACTACGCGGCCAGCGCGCCGGCGGACACACGCACCATCGTCTTCGGCGGCAAGGCGCGGCTGAGCGGCGTGTGGGTGGACGACCGGCTCGTGGCGGACTACGTCGCCGCGCACCCGGACCGGCTCATCGGCTTCCTCTCCGTGGACCCGACGCAGGACGGCTGGGAGCGCGAGCTGCGCGTGGGCCGCGAGGAACTGGGCCTGCGCGGCATCAAGCTGCTGCCCATGTATGCCGGCTTCACCATGGACGACCCGCGTCTCGACCCGCTCTGGCGCTACGCCGAGCAGCACGCGTTGCCGGTGCTGCTGCACGCGGGCACGACCTTCATCGCGCAAGCGCCGCTGGCCTTCACGCTGCCGCGCCTCATCGAGCCGGTCGCGCTGAAATTCCCCGGTGTCAAAATCATCCTCGCGCACCTCGGCCATCCTTACGAAGCCGAGTGCCTCGTCACCATCCGCAAGCACGACAACGTCTTCGCCGACGTGAGCGCGCTGCACTACCGGCCCTTCCAGCTCTACCACAGCCTGATGCTCGCGCAGGAATACGGCGTCTGGCCCAAGCTCCTCTTCGGCACGGACTATCCGTTCACGACCGTCAACGCGAGCATCGCCGGCCTGCGCGCGCTCAACCACATGCTCGAAGGCACGAAGCTGCCGCGCCTCGATGTGCAGCAAATCGAGGCGCTGATTCAGCGGGACAGCCTCAAGTTGCTCGGCTTGGAGAAATGAATCCGTCTCCCGCCAACGCCGCGCCGACGCACATCCGCTTCGTCGTGCTCGCGGGGTTGTGCGCCGCCGCCGCGCTCTCCTACGTCAGCCGCAACGCCATCGCCGTTGCGGAGAGCACGGTGCGCGGCGACCTCGGCCTCACGAAGGAGCAGTCCGGCTGGCTGATGAGCGCGTTCTTCATCTCGTATTCCGTCTGCCAGATTCCCGGCGCGTGGGTCGGGCAGCGGTTCGGCGCGCGGCGCGCGTTGCCGGCGTTTGCCATCGTCTGGTCCATCGCGACGGCGGCAACGGCGCTGGGCGGGTTCGCCAACGTGCTGGCGATGCGCGTGGTGAAAGGCGTTTCGCAAGCCGGCCTGTTTCCCATCTGCACCGGCGTCGTGGCGAAGTGGTTTCCCAAGACCGGCCAGGCGTTCGCGACCGGCGCGCTTGGCAGCTTCATGTCCGTGGGCGGTGCGGTGGGCGCGGCGCTGACGGGCTGGCTGGTGGTGGAGATTGGTTGGCGGTGGATGTTCGTGCTCTACAGTTTGCCGGGACTGTTGTGGGCCGCGTGGTTTTGGGGCTGGTTCCGCGAGACGCCACGTGAGCACGCAGCGGTGAACGTAGCGGAGGCGGACCTCATCAGCCCCCGTGCCGGCGACCAGCAGTTGCCGCCTTCGCCTTCCGCTGCCGAACAGAGCGGCGACTACAAGTCGCCGGCACGGGCAACAACACGTCCTATCCCCTGGCTCCAACTCATCTCCAGCCCGGCGATGTGGTGCATCTGCGGCCAGCAGTTCTTCCGCGCGGCGGGCTACATGTTCTTCACGAGCTGGTTTGCCACGTATCTCCAGGAAGCGCGCGGCGTGACCATCTTGAAGTCCGGCTTTCTCACCATGCTGCCGCTGCTCGCGGTCGTGGTGGGCAGTCTTGCGGGCGGCGTGATTTCCGATGCCGTGCTGAAGCGCACCGGCAGTCGTCGTCTCGCGCGGCAAGGCGTGGCCGTCGTCTCGCTCGGGCTGTGCGCGGCGCTCACCTTGTCCGCCTACTTCTTCGCCGACGCGCTGGCGGCGGTGCTCATCATCAGCGCGGGGTCGTTCTTCGCGGCGGTCGCGGGGCCGTGCGGCTACACCATCACGATAGACATGGGCGGCGAGCACGTGCCGACCGTGAACAGCGTGATGAACATGACCGGCAACTTCGGCGCGATGCTCTTCCCGTTGGCCGTGCCGCTGCTGCTGGGCAAGGAGCAAAACTGGAACGTCGTCCTCGTGAGCTTCGGCGCGCTCTACATCGGCAGTGCGCTCTGCTGGTGGCTGCTGAAGCCGGACGGCAGCGTGTTTGAACAAGCGCTGGTGCGCGCGAAGTCCGATTCCCAGCCATGACCAAAGTTGAAACTCCGCAAAGCCGCTGCCGCTTCGCCCTCGCGTGGGGCGACATCACGCCGCCCGCGAACATCTATCACCGCATGTGGGGCGCCGCGAAGCACGAGCGCGCTACGGGTGTCCACCGTCTGCTGCGCGCGACGGTGGCGGTGTTTGAGGCTGCGGAAGCGCCCAACGTCCGTGCCGGCGGCTGGAAGCCGCCGGCACAGCGACAAATCCTACTCGCCCTCGACCACTGCATCCTCGGCGCGGTGGAGCACAGGCAGCTCGTCTCGCACATTGCCGAGGCCACGGGGCAGGCGAAGGAGAGCATCCTCGTCGTCTTTTCGCACACGCACGGCGCGGGTTTGATGGGGCTGGAGCGCGCCTCGCTGCCGGGCGGAGATTTGATTCCCGGCTATCTGCGGCAGATGGCGGAGCGCGCAGCAGAGTTAGTGAACGAAGCGGTGGCTAAGCTCGCGCCCGCCGACATCACCTACGGCAACGGGCGCTGCAATCTCGCGGCGCATCGCGACTTCTGGGATGCGGAGCGCCAGCTCTTCGCCTGCGGCTTCAACCCCGCCTCGCCCGCCGACGACACCGTGCTCGTCGCGCGCGTGACGGGCACCGCTGGCAAGCTGCTCGCCAGTGTGGTGAACTACGCCTGCCATCCGACCACGCTCGCGTGGGACAATACGCTCATCAGCCCGGACTACGTCGGCGCGCTGCGTGAGGTGGTCGAGCGCGAGACGGGCGCGCCGTGCCTCTTCCTGCAAGGCGCGAGCGCCGAACTGGGTCCGGTGGAGGGCTTCGTGGGCGATGCGGCGGTGGCGGACCGCAATGGCCGCCAGCTCGCCTACGCCGCGCTCTCGGCGCTGACCGCGCTTCCGACGGCGGGCACGCGCTTCCGCTACACCGGCCCGGTCGTGTCCGGCGCGACGCTCGGCGCGTGGGCGCACGAGCCGTTGTCCGCCGACGAACTCGCGGCGAAGCAAACGTGGCAAGTCGCGCGCTGGAACGAGCCACTGGCGCATCGCCCCGGCCAGCCGACAGCGGCGCAGGTCGAGGCGGAGTTGCAGCAGTTCCAAGCCGATGAAGCCGCCGCCCGCGCAGCCGGTGACGCCGCGAAGGCCGCTGACTGCCGCGCGATGGCGGAGCGCAAACGCCGCCTCCTGCACCGGCTCGCGCAACTGCCGCCCGGCGAGCAGTTCCCGCTGCAAGTCACGCTTTGGCGCATGGGCGATGCGTGGTGGCTCGGCGTGCAGGGCGAGTTCTACAGCGTGCTTCAGACGGAGCTGCGCCGGCGCTTCCCCGGCAAGGCCATCATCGTCGCGACCATCGCGGCGGACTGGGGGGCCTCGTATTTTCCGCCGCGTGAACTCTACGGGACGGGGATTTACCAGGAAACCATCGCAGTCGTCGCGCCGGGGAGCCTAGAGCAGGTGATTGAAGCGGTGGCGCAGCGGATGAAGGATTTCTAGCCACGGATGAAACACGGATTGAACACGGAACCGGCGCACGGAGCGCGGCCTTCAGGCCGCAGAGACGTCCCTTGCTACATAAGCCACGGCGAACTTGATTCCATCTTTCGCTTTGTGGCCTTCTGCGGCGTGAACGCCGCGCTCCTTTCCGTGTTTCATCCGTGTTCAATCCGTGGCTAAACCCAACTCATGAAAATCAAAAAGATTGAAACGCTGGTCTGCCACGCGCGGATGCGGAACTGGGTGTTTGTGAAGGTCGTCACCGATCAGCCGGGACTCATCGGCTGGGGCGAGGCGACGCTGGAGTGGCACACGCGCAGCGTCGTCGGGGCCATCGAGGACATCGCGGAGCTGCTCGTGGGCGAGGACCCGACGCGGCCCGAGCACTTGTGGCAGATGATGTATCGCCAGCACTTCTGGCACGGGCACGGCATCGTGCGCGCGACGGCCATCGCGGGCATTGACCTCGCGTTGTGGGACATCGTCGGGAAGGTCGCGGGGCTGCCGCTGGCGAAAGTCTTCGGCGGGCCGGTGCGCGATTACGTGCGGACCTATTGCCATCTCGGCGGCGGGCGCATGGAGGATTTTTACGAGACGCCGGTGGACAACGCCAAACGCTTCGCCGACCTCGCGCTGGCGGCGGTGGCGGATGGTTTCACGGCGTTCAAGAGCATGGCCGTGCCGAGCACGATGCCCATCGAGGGCCAGAAGCCCGTGCGCGCAGCCGAAGCCGCCGTGGCTGCGATGCGGGACGCCGTGGGGCCGGACATTGACATCATGGTGGACTGCCACGCGCGGCCGTCGCCCGCGATGGGCCTGAAGTTCGGCAAGGCGCTGGATCCGTATGGCCTCTACTTCTTCGAGGAGCCGTGCTGGCCGGAGTGCGTGGATGGCTTGGCGAGAATAAACGCGGCGTTGACCACGCCCGTGGCGAGCGGTGAGCGCGTGACGAACTTAGAGGCGTTCAAGGAACTCTTCGAGAAGCGCGCGGTCGAGGTCTGCCAGCTCGACCTGACGCATTGCGGTGGCTTCACGGCGGCGCGGCGCATCGCGGCGTTGGCGGACGCGCACCGCATCGCGCTCGCGCCGCACAATCCGCAGGGTCCGGTGAGCACGGCGGCCTCGCTGGAGTTCGGCTTCTCGCAGCCCGGCTACATCATCTGCGAGACCGTCCACAACGACGTGCCGTGGCGCGCGGACGTGGTGCAGGAGGGCTTCACGGTGGAGAAGCAGGGCCGCATCGTGCGCCCGAACACCAAGCCCGGCCTGGGCATCACCATCAACGAGAAGGCCGTGAAGAAGCACCCGTTCCAGCAGGAGGTTTTGCAGCGGGAGTTCTCTCGCGACGGGGCGGTGGCGGATTGGTAGGGCACGGTCGTGCCGGCGACTTGCAGTCGCCGTCCGTGGCGTGCAGCAAGACAGGGCAGCTTCGAACTCCAGTGACCAAAGCGGTGGCTGCAAGCCGCCGGCACGCGCGCTTCGGCGTGGCAATTCGTTCGTCGTGCGGCTAAAAGTGATCCGTGTCCGCCAGCATTCCAGCCGCCCCGCCTTCGCCCCGCAAGCGCCTCGCCTTCATCGCCGCAGCGGGCCTGCTCACCTTGCTGCTCGTGGCCGTGGTGGGCGAGGTCATCGCCCGGACGCGCGGGCTTAAACCCTTCACCGCCCAGCCGGCGGACATCCGCGTGGAGCCGGGCGGGAAGTTGTTCCGCGCGCTACCGGAGGGCGGGTTCGCGCATGTCCCCGGCAAGTTCCAAGTCACCTTGCCCACGGGCTACCAGTTCCGCGTCACGCACGGCACGAACGGTCTCCGCAGCACGCACCCGCCGCTCGCGCCGGACGCGAAGCCGCGCCCGGAGCTGTGGATTCTCGGTTGCTCGCTCACGCACGGCTGGTCGCTGAACGACGAGGACACCTACCCGTGGCGCGTGCAGGCGGCGCTGCCGGAGTTCGAGGTGGTGAACGGCGGCGTGTCCGGCTACGGCACATTGCACCAGCGCTTGTTGTTTCAGGAGTTGCTCAAGCAGCGCGGCAAGCCGGCGGTTGTGGTCGTGGCTTACGGGCGGTTCCACGACTTCCGTAATACCTACGTGCGCATCTGGCAGAAAGGCTTTGCGCCTTACAACCGCTTGCCCGACTTGGGCTATCCCTTCGCGCGCCTCAATGCCGACGGGGAACTCGGCTATGACGTTGCACCCGCGACTTACTTCGAGTGGCCGTTGCAGCGGCAGTCGGCGCTGGTGCATTGGCTGGAGCAGCAGGCGAACAGCGCGGAGGAACGGCGCGTGCGCAGCCATGAGGTGTCGCGGGCGCTGCTCGCGACCTGGCTGGGCGTTTGCCTGAAGGAGGGCATCCCGTTCGTCGTGGCAGGCATCAGCTCGGACGCCGCGCCGATGGTGGAGTGGTGTCGCACGGTCGGCTTCAAGGCGGTGGACATCTCCGTGCCGCTGACCGAGCCAGGCAACACCAACGCCCCGCACGACGGCCATCCGAGCGCGCAAGCGAACGCGGTGTATGCGGAGAAGTTGGTGGCGTTCCTGCACGCCAGCGGGCTGGCGGGTCGGAAGAGCGGAGTGGGACCACTCCTCTCGCCGTTGGTCCAACCCAACTTCACTCTGCCCCGGCTCCCGTGACGCGCAACTTCCGTGGATCGCCGCTGGCAGCCGGGGGCTGTTCACCGGTGAACCTTTCGGCTCCCTCGCTCCCCGCGTAACACGCCTCGCCTCGCTCGGCGGCGGTTGCGGTCTCGGCCTCCAGCACGGCCAGCACCTCGACTACACCGTGAGCTACGACGAATGGCGCTCCCTCTGCGGCAAGCCCAAGGACGACAAAGCCCGCCTCAGCAACGTGATGCTCACGATGCTGCACAAGATGGAAGTGCGGACGGAGAAGTTCGTGGACAGCCTCGGGCCGGTTTCGGAAGTCGTCTGACGCGCCCGGCGGGATAATTGACAATCCCCAACCAAGCCGCACCCTTCAGCCATGATCGCAACTGTTCAGGCTCCCGCCGCGTGGGTTGAAACCATCGGTGCATTTCGCCTCCCGCCGCAAACCGACCGGCACCTGCAAAGTCTGATGGACCGGAACACAGAGGGCTTGTTGCAGCCCGCCGAAAGGGAGGAACTGGCCGCGCTGGCCGCGTTGAGCGAGGAGATTTCCCTCCTCCGTGCCCAAGCGCTGCAACTGCTCGGGCGTTCGCCGGCATGAACCTTCCGGCGGGCCTCGTAGCGACGGTGCGAGCGCGGGCACGAGGCTGGTGCGAGTATTGCCGCATGAGCCAGTCGCTCCAAGGGGCTAGTTTCCACATTGAGCACATCCGCCCGCTCGCCAAGGCCGGCGCGACCACGGCTGAGAATCTGGCGCTCGCCTGCCCGAGCTGCAATCTCCACAAGTCGAATCGGCTCACCGCCCCGGACCCCGAGACGGGGCAGGCGGTCCCGCTCTACCACCCGCGCACGCAGCCGTGGCCGGCACACTTCGCTTGGCGGGGGGCGGTCGCGTTGCTGGACCTCAACCATCCGCGCCGCCAGCGTGTCCGTGAGGCTGAAGCGCGCTTCGGTCTCTTTCCTCCGGCTGAACCGATATGAAGCAGATGGAGTTGAGCGTGGAGAAGTTCGCCGACAGCCTCGGCCCGGTGTCAGAAGTCGTTTGAAGATTTCATCGTCCGGTTATCTTCTGCTCCCTCTCCGCCTCGAACGGGGAGAGGGCCGGGGTGAGGTTCCGAAAATCCATGGGCCGCGCCGTTTGGCAGCGAGAGGGCTCAGTAACCCGCCGCATCCACCAGCCGAAACTCTCGCTCCAGCACCGCGCGGCGCTGCTGGGCGTCGTAGCAGACGGTCATCCACTGCGCAGAACCCAGCCGGCTGATGATGAGCACGCGGCCATACACGGGATGCTCGGCATGGGTCTTGGGCAGCTCGGCGGTTATCTCGAAATGAAATTTCGGGTCGGCCAGCAGCGCGCCGAGTTCCTTCTTCCGGCCCTTCAAACCGATGATGAAGTCGGGGTAAAATCCACGACCATCCTCGAGCACCACTCGCACGCTCCACTCCTTCTTCGGCGGGTTGCGGTGCCACCAGTTCACTACGCCGAGGGAGTCTGCGTCGAGAGTCGCAGCAAAATCGCGCTCCCACGCCGAGTCCATGTCAGGCGGGAAGCGGCCATAGACATTAAGCCGTGAGCTTCCCAGCGGGGCCTCGCTCTCCAGTGTCGCCGGAATTTCCTCTGCCTCCTCGATTCCGACGTGCTGCGCCTGCGCCGCCTTTTTCGCTTCGCGCAGCAGTTCAGGTCGACCCAGCAGAATCACATTCAGCATGTGCAGCACCTTCTCTGCGTCTGCCGCCATCTCGACGTGGCCCCACTCCTTGAGAGTGGCAGCCACTTTCCGCAGCAGCGCGAAGCGCAGTTCGCGCGCGTCGAAAATCCCGCCCT
This sequence comes from Verrucomicrobiota bacterium, assembly GCA_039796295.1. Lineage (GTDB taxonomy): Bacteria > Verrucomicrobiota > Verrucomicrobiia > Limisphaerales > SXTU01 > SXTU01. Next base: position 137,846 of record JBDKJY010000004.1, on the reverse strand, counting down.
CCTGCAACACTTTGTTCGCCGCGAGCGCCGCCTGGCGTGGGTCAATGTCCGCCTTGATGTGCAGGCTGAACGTCAGTTGCTGAGTGAAGATTTCCAAGTTCCTCGCCGTGACATCCACGTTCGCCGCCATCGCACGCAGCAGGTCGCCGGACGAGACGATGAATCGCTGGGCGCAGTCTTCCTCCGTTGCCTCGTTGTCGCCGCTCACGACCTGCGTTTTGAATCGCCGTGGCACATCCTTGCGCAACTCGTAGCGATAGCGGCTCACTATCGCCGGCATTCCTTTCGGCGGCGCGGCATCAGTTTCCGGTGCCGTCGAAAATCCGCCGGCAATCAATTCCACCATCGTGCCGCGCCACTCACCGTCCGCACCACTCACCATGAGTGGGCCGGGTGCCTGTCCCCCACCCTCGGTTGTGCCGCTGCCGACCGGGTATGCTTCCAACGTCAGCAGAAAGGACTGCCCGTCCTGACCCAACACTTGCACCTGTGGCCTGCCCGCGACCACCACCACCGCCGTTGTCCGGCTTACTTTCGCATACTCGGTTTGCAGCGCGTTGATGCGCTGGCCTGCCTTGTCGAGGCCTTCCTGCGACTCCGCGTCCGCGAGGAAGACGTAACCGTAACGCAGAATCTCCGGTAACGACTTGGCCCGGGCGCGGCCTTGCAGCCGGCGATGCACGCGCAGGATGCGGCCCACGAGTTGCACGCCGAAATCCTCGTCGCGCGCCGCTCGCATCGAGACGAGCACGCCCGCGCGCGGCGCGTCGAAGCCGAGGGCGACGGCCATTTTGAAAATGAGCACTTCGCGCGTTTCGTCGTTTGCCAGAGCCAGCAGGCCGGCATCGGGTTCCTCGGCAGTGTGGATGGCGATTTGCGGCTCGGTGAATCCCAACGTCATCAGCCGCTCCTTCGCCCGCTCCACTCCCGCGCTGGAGTCCACCTGCACGAGCATCAACGGCACGAGCGGCACGCCGAGCCGTTTCAATTCCGCTTTGACCGCCAAGTGCATGGCCGTGCCTTCACGCAAGGCCGTGCCCTCAAAGTCCACCAGCGCCCGCTGCTCCGCCGGCGCGATGAAGGCCACGCACTTGATGCCCTCCTTGATGAGGCCCTCGGCGACCGGCTCGTGCCGGCTGATAGTCTCGCGGTTCAGACGCACACCCAATTCCTTCTCGAAGCGCACCACGTCCGCGTCGTCCGGCGTTGCTGTGACGAGCACCGTGTATTCCGGGCGCAGCGTGCGGCGGTAAAACTCCATCGCCTGCGTCGCCGTGCCTTTGCCGAAGAAGCCGTGGTGCGCCTCGTCAATGACCACGCCCACGCGCAGTCCCCGCGCCCGCACGCCGTCGAGCAACTCCTCCACGGTCAGATTCGCCTCACCGGCTTTGTGGACGTTGCGGCGGTCCTTCACGCGTGTCGCCACGGTCTGCCACGTCGTCACCCACACGTCGCCCGTGCGGCTGTCGCCGGCATTGCGGTCTTCGCTCAACTCGCGCAGGCGCAGGCCGGGGAGTTCTGCTCGCAGCGCGGCGGCAGTCTGGCCGACGACACCCTTGAACGGCGCGAACCAGAACCACACCACGCCCTCCGTTGCCGAAAACCCCTCGATGAGATGCCCCGCGACCAGCGTCTTGCCCGCGCCGGTCGGCGCTTCCAGCAACAGCACGCCGTGATGCGACACGGCTGCCGTGCGTCCGGCTACGTCGTCCCCCGCAGCGTCGAGCAGCCGCTGGCACTCGCTGAAAATCGCTGTGCCGCTGGCGATGGCCGCCTGTTGAAAACCCTTGGGCGTCGTGCGGCTCATGGCTTGCCTCCCTGCGCGAGACCGAAACGGCGCATGAGGACCTCCGGCATTTGCAGATGCGTGACATGTCCGGCGCGGAGATGCTGTTCGACGGCGCTCGGCTGCCACGAGTAGAGCGTCACCGCCGCGCTCTGCTTCACCTGCTTGCGGAGCAATGGCGCGTCCTCGCGGCGGACGCGGGGGAGATACATCACGGCTTCGTCCTCGTCGCCGGCCCAGCAGAACTTGCCTGGCTCGAACGGCGTGAGCGTGTCGCGGTGCATGAGTTGGAGCGCGGTCCAGACTTGCGCGTGGTCAATCTCCAGCACCCGGCCCGCCGGGATGCGCCGCGTGCGCAGGTAGGCGAAATCTCCGCCGAGGCCGGGCACCGGCTCACCACCGGCGGGCGTGTAGCCTTCGATGATTCGCCGCACGCGCGTCGCGCAGACATCGCGGCAGAGGTTTTTATCCGGGGTGTCCTGCGTGGCTTCTGTGCTGGAGACGAGGATGACGCGGCGCTTCCCGCCGTCCTCCGCGTTGAGCTTGTGGACGGCGTGCGCTGTCGTCCCACTTCCGGCGAAGAAATCGAGCACGAGGTCGTTCGGGCCGCAGCAAGTTTGCAAGACGCGCTCAATCAGACGGACCGGCTTCGGCGTGTCGAACCCTGCCTGCCCATCAAAAACTGCCTTTAGCTCCTTGTTGCCTTCGCGTGTGGTCCCAACGTCGTCGCCGAACCAAATTGATTCAACAGGGCGTCCCTCTTGGTTGTTGAGGTATATCTTTCGCACGATCCTCGTGTCATCGCTGCGGAAAACGATTTCACCAGTCCGAACCTTTTCGGCCATCGTTTCTTTACTCCACCGCCAACCTTTGGCTGGAGGCTTGATGATTTTTCCGGATGGGGTGGCCAAGTCGTAAATGAGATTGGGCCGGTAGAGCGCGTTTCTAACGTCTCCTGCTCTCCATTGCCCCTTTGGGTCGTTATCCGGGTTCGAGTAATTAACGTTGTGAGCTTCAGTTCTTGGCACGTCCTTCAGCGCGGAGACAGAAGAGCTGCCGTAAGTGATCAAGAAGTTGTGATGGACTGACACTTTCCCCGAATACCCTTTCGGCTGAACACTGTGTTGCCAAACGACGTTCGCGAGGAAGTTGCTTTCTCCAAACACCCTGTTCATCAGCATGCCGAGGCTGAAAACTTCATTGTCGTCAATGGAGACAACAATCATGCCGTCCGGCGTGAGAAGATCGCGCGCGAGCATGAGGCGTTGGAACATGAACTCGCACCACTTGGAGTGACGCCACGAGTCCTCCTTGTCCACGAAGCGGTCGTTATAGACGAAGTCGCGGTTGCCGGTGTTGTAGGGCGGGTCAATGTAGATGCACTTCACCTGCCCGGCGAAGGCCATGCGGAGATGACGCAGCGCGTCGAAGTTGTCGCCCTCAATGATGAGGTTGCGCCATGCCGCTGCATCCTTCGGACAGGAAAGCTCGGGCACGAGGTCCAGCGCCACGAAGTCGGAGTTGAGCGCCTGGTCGCGCTCGATTTCGTCCGCCTCCCACACGAGGCCAAAGCGCGCACGCCGGTCGCGCGTTTCGAGCAGGCGAATTAGCTGTTCCTGATTGAGATGGTCGTATTTGGAGGCCACGGCTGGCGGGCGAGCCAGCGGAAACGGAACCCTCAGAAGAGAAGGGGCGCGAACCTAACGCGCCCTGCCTCGAGGCACGACCAAGCGCCTTGCACAGAAGACACGCCAAGCCGCGCCCGATGGGGCGCGTGCTCGGTCGAGTTCTGTGCGGGCTTGCAAAAATTGGTCGTTTTCGAGGCAGCCCGTAGCCGAAGCTACGCAGAATGGTTTTAAGTTTGCTTGGTCACATGGAGTGCTGTCGTTCCGTCACCGCCGCCCGCGTCTGCCGCAGGCCCCCGGCGCATCCGCGCCGGGAAAATTGGTTTCACGCCGCTTGCGCGGCAAATTCATAGACCGGGGTTTCAATGACCCGCACCGGCTTGAGCCGTGAGCGGATGATGGCTTGCAGCCGGCTGACCGTCTCCGGTCCGAAAAGCTGCTCGCCCGTCTCGCGGCACACGCGGGCCGGGACGTGTTCCACGACGATGAAGCGCCCGTCCACTTCCTGCGTGTAGGTCACGAGGTGTTCTTCAAAGGTTTCGTTCCAAGTGGGCGTCGTCATTTTGGTTTTCTCCGTTTCAGGGCCGCGTCCCATTCCGCCGGGTCCGGCTCGTAGCTCGTGATGACTTTGACCAGCGGGCGGCTGGGATGCGTGCATTGCACATGTAGCGCCCGCTGGTGCGCGGTGCGGCCAAAGAGTAGGCAGCTTGGGCCATATTTGTCGTCAGGGTAGTCTTCGATCACTTCGCCGGCCAGCACGGTTTCGGCCACTTCCTCCGGGCTGATGTTCCGCGCCACCATCTGCCGGACGGCATGGAGGGAATACTCCACCTGGCCGAGGCTGAACTTGTGGCGGAGAGCTTCAATCATGTGGGCAGAGCGTCGGGGTGGGGGAGACCGCAGCCGAAGCTGCGCGAAATGAGTGCGTAAAGGGTGTTTCTGGTCAGGTTGGTTTCTTTGAGCGCGGTGAGAGTAGCCGGGGATTTCGGGTCGCGACAAGGCAAGCGTTGGGATTTTCCACCCACCCTGGCCAATGATTGGTTTCCGCCCGTTTCTGCCGCCCTTACAGGGCTTGGAGTATTTTGAGGACGTGAGACCCAGGGCGTCGCTCACCGACTCGCTTTGCCCTAGGCTATCATGTGCCGGGCTTTCAGCCCTTCAAGAGGGGGAAGGGTTTCCCGCTGTTTTCAGTGGAATGGAAGTCACCCCCTCAGGCCTCGGCTTCATCCCGGAGGGATGCGGGAACTTAGCCGGGGGTAGAGCGCCAGCGCCACCCCCGGTAAGGGACCCCGAGGTGGCAGCACCCGGGAGGGGTGCGGGAAACGGTGGCCCAACGCGAGCTTTCCGCGACCCTTTCAGGGTCGGAACGGAGCCGCGGAGCGTCCGGGGGTAGCGTCGCTGACGCTCCTCACCCCCGGCTAAGTTCCAACATCCCTCCGGGATGCCCACCTCCGAACCCGCCCCCAGCCCCATCCATTCCACTGGAAACAGCGGAGAACCGGGGGAAGTCTCGTAACTGGCGTAAATAGAGGTGGTTGAGGGTTCGAAAACTGCCGCTTCGGGCCTCGAAAAGTTGCTCGGCAAATCGCAGCTCGTGATTGACCGCGCCACGGCGCTCTCGTCCGGCGCGACGGCCGTGGACGCGGCCAAGTATGGCATCACCCCCGCCGCCGTGCTGTCCATGACGAAGGAGCGCACGGATTACGACAACATCGTGAATGCGCCCGGCGTGACCATCGCAGTGCGCAAGGCCCTCACGACCGGCTTTCGCCCGGCGTTCAAGCTGACGGAGAAGAAGTTCGCGGAGGTGGACAAGCTCATCCGGCAGTTCCGCACCACAGCGGCAGGCCGGACGATGATTGCGGCCTGGAACGCAGCCCGCATCATCAAGGACGCCGGGCACACGGGTGGCGGCGAGGCTCCGGCGAATCCCACGCCGGCCCCGACGCCCACGCCGACTCCGTAAGCGGTGTCCCTCCGTGGTTGAACGGCCTGTTCGTCGGCCTGTTCGCGTTTGCGCTCACCTGTCCGGCGGCTGCACCAAAGGCTGACCCGCGCTTTGCCTTCCGCACGGAGTTCACCAACGCGCACTTGCCGTGGTATCAGCCCAAACCGCTGGAGTTTCCCCCACTGCACTCGGAGCAGCAGGCCAAGCGGGCCGAGGCCGCGAAGCGTTAGGGAAGCAAGGATTTAACCACAGAGACACAGAGTTCACCGAGAAAAGCGGGTGAAATCCCCTCTCTGTGTCCTCTGTGCCTCGGTGGTTAAATGCGCTGTTCAGCGTCTCCCTAGGGCCCGCAGCGTCAGCGCCGTTGCCCGAGCCAGAGCAGGAGCATGGGCAGGAGGATGCCGCCGATGAGACAGAGCCAGACGGGCCAGACGGGGCGCAGCATTTTGAAGGAGAGCACCAGCCCCAGCCCGATGGCGAGCGTGGCCGCGATGGCCATGACGACGACGAGAATTTTGAAGAGCTTGGTGGAGGAGGGTTTCTCGAACTCCTGCTCGGAGGGATAAATCTGGTCGGAATGCACGACGCGGAGTTTCTGCACGATGCTCTCGGCCTCGCTGGGGTGCTTGAGGCGGTTCGGCACGACGGTCTGATACCAGCCGGTGAGGATGTAGAAGAGCAGCATCGGCGTGAAGAAGCAGCCGAGGTAGAGGTGGGCGCGCCGGATGAACTTCATGCGCGGGTCACTTCTCAGCGAGGGGGATGAAGAGCTTCTGGCCGGCGCGGACTTTGTTCATGTCGGCGTTGGGGTTGGCGGCGGCCAGTTGCTGAAGGGTGAGTTTGCTCGGGCGGCCCTTGGCTTTCTGGTCGTCGTTGTAGGCCTTGATGATTTCCGAAACGGTCTGGTTCTTCTCCACGACGTGATAGACGCCGGTGTCCGAGACGCCAGTGGACGAGGACTTGGGCTTCTCCGGTGGAGGATTCGCCTTGGGGGGGCGGACGGGGGACGCGACTGCGGGCGGGGCGGCGGAGAGTTCGCGCTGCAAGCGCTCCAGCATGTCAGTGAGCTTCTTCTGGTCTTCGCTACGGCGGCGCTCGCTTTCCTTGAGCGCGTCGCGGAGCTGATGCAACTCCTCTTTGCTGGCGGTGGTTTGGAGGATGTTGCTGGTCTTGGTGGCAGCCTTGGCGGCGGCGTCTTCGACGAGTGAGGCGTTGCGTTGGAGTTCCGCCAGCCGTTTGCGGAGCAAGTCATTCGCTTCCTTCACCGCCTCGAGGTCGCGCTCGACGCGGCGGAGGCGGTCCTCCAGTTCCTGCCGCACGGCGTCGCCGACGAGGTTTTGCGCGCGCGCGGCGGGCAGCGCCAGCCAGCCAGCGAGGGCCGTGAACAGGAGAATTCGTTTCATGGTGCGACAATAGGAAAGCGCCACCCACAGGGGCAAGCGTGGAACCAAGTTGCGCCGGGTTGGACGCTAAGGGAGAGCCGATGCTCCCGGCTTACCACTTCAATTCCTGCAAGCGGCGCGCGACCTCCTCGGCGTTGGCGCGGCTGTTGAAGCTGCTGATGCGGAAGTAGCCTTCGCCCTTGGAACCGAAGCCGGAGCCGGGAGTAATGACGACGTTGGCGTCGCCGAGAATTTTGTCGAAGGCCTGCCAGCTCGTGACGCCCTTGGGGGTGCGGACCCAGATGTAGGGGGCGTTGACGCCGCCGAAGACTTTCAGGCCGGCCCTCTTCGCGCCCTTGCGCAGGACGGCGGCGTTGCCCATGTAGTGCTCGATGAGCGCGCGGACTTGGGCCTTACCCTCGGGTGAGTAGAGCGCCTCGGCTCCACGCTGGGTGATGTAGGAAACGCCGTTGAACTTGGTCGTCATGCGGCGCGACCAGAGCGGGTGCAGGGGCTTGAACTCGCCGGTCTTCGTCTGCGCCAGCAGGGTCTTGGGCACGACGGTGAAGGCGCAGCGCACGCCGGTGAAGCCGCCGTTCTTCGAGCAACTGCGGAACTCGATGGCGCACTCGCGCGCACCGGGGATCTCGTAGATAGAGTGCGGGATGGCGGGGTCGCTGATGTAGGCCTCGTAGGCGGCATCGAAGAGGATGACGGCCTTGTGCTCCAGCGCGTATTTCACCCACGCCTCGAGCTGCGCGCGGGTGGCGACGGCTCCGGTGGGGTTGTTCGGGGAGCAGAGGTAGATGACGTCCACGTGGCGCGCGGGCGGGTCGGGCACGAAGCCGTTGCTGGGGCGGCAGGGAAGATAGACGAGCTTGGCGTAGGCACCGGCTTCGTTCGCCTCGCCGGTGTGGCCAGCCATCACGTTTGTGTCCACGTAAACGGGATAGACCGGGTCGCTGATGGCGATTTTGTTTTTGCCGCCGAGGATGTCGAGGATGCTGCCGCAATCGCACTTGGAGCCGTCGCTGACGAAGACCTCATCGTCCGCCACGTCGAGGCCGTGGTCGCGATAGTCGTTCTGTGCGATGGCGGCGCGGAGCCATTCGTAGCCTTGCTCGGGGCCGTAGCCCTTGAAGGTTTCGCGCACGCCCATTTCGTCCACGGCCTTATGCAACGCGGTGAGGACGGCGGGCGGAAGCGGTTCGGTGACATCGCCGATGCCGCAGCGGATGAGGCGCTTGGCGGCCTCGGGGTTGGCTTCGCAGAAGGCTTTCACACGGCGACCGATCTCGGGGAAGAGGTAACCAGCTTTGAGTTTCAGGTAGTTGTCGTTGAGGAGAGCCATGTGGGGAAAGTGTTCAGTAAACAGTGTTCAGTGTTCAGTCAGCGCGCGGACGGGCGCGAAATTTCAAGGGGCAGACGGTAGCGGCGAAAGGATGTTTCGCAAGCGGCAAAACCGGCTTTACACGTCGCGCGGCGACGGGACAGACTCGCGACACTATGCGCAAGACACTGCGGTTCGGCGGACTCCTGGCGGCGGCGTTGATGGTCGGTTGCGGGACTACTTCGACCGTCACGCAACTCACCCCCCGCATCCAGACCCGGAACGCGGAGGGGCTTTATCCCGTGGAGATCGAGTTCCGCAGCAACATGACGGCACTCAAGAAGGAGACGCTCAAGCCTTACCTCCAGGTCGGCGACAATAACTACCCGATGCGCCGCACGCCCCGGATGGACCATCGCTGGGAGACGCTCCTGCCCGTGCCCGCCAGCACGACCTTGGTGAACTACAAGGTAAAGGTGGACTTCGAATACAACGCCATTCCGGTCTCGAAGCCCGACAGCGTCCTGTCCGCGCCGTATCAGTTGCAGATTCGGGAGAAGTAGGCCGGAGCGCGGCGTTCACGCCGCAGGACAGTCGGTAGAGCGAGCGTGTTGGGAGATGATGGGACGGCTCACGCTTCTGCATCCTTGTGATACTCCCCACCCCCGACCTGCCGCTCGACCGCTTACGGCTTCAGGGCAGGATCACCCGGTAGTAGCGGCTGCCGTTGGTGGTGGCCTGTGGATCGGTGAACTGGATGAGGCCGTAGGGCGCGTAGTTCGTGGAGATCGTCACCCAGTTGGCCAAGTCGGGTGAGGCCTGCACTTGGTAAACTTGGTTGGTCTGGCCTTCGATGCGGAACTGCACACCCCCGCCGCTGACGAGCTGAACCGAGTTCGTCGTGACGCGCACCGGCACAGTCAGGTCCACCGGCTGCACGAGCGGCACGTCCACATTGTCGAGGAAGACGGCGTCGAGATTGGCACTCGACGAGGCGTCCTTAAGGTAGCGCCACTCCAAGATATTCGTGCCTGCCGAGACCACGAATCTGTGTGTCAGCCAACCGCTCTCGCCGTTGGCATGCACCTGCCGGACGCCGTTCAAGTAGAAGTCGAAGAAGTCGCCCTGCGTTGGCCCGAATTCTTCGCTACTGACGCGGTAGTCGAACGAAGCCGCACCCGCCCGGCAGTTCGCCACCAACCGCAGGACCGTGGCCTGGCTGTTAGCGATCGCCCCGGAACGGAAATGATAGACCCCGCCGGAGCCCGGGTTCGTCGCGCCACCGGACGCCGCCAAGACCTGCCAAGGCGGAAGGTTGCTGGGATTGTTAGTAGCCCACCCGATGCCTGGACGCACCGCCCCGGTCTCGAAACCATCCGCCAAAAGCCGGGGAGCAAAGACTGCGGTGAGGGCGGTGTCGCGGGTGATCGGGATCCGGAGCGGGTTATCGAGTGACAGCGAACCGCCAGTCCACGTCACGAAGTTGAAGCCATTGGAGGCAACGGCGGTCACGTCCACCACCGAACCGCTGGCGAAGGAGCCAGAATTGGGGAACGCCACCCCGCCCGCAGACGCGGTAACGGTGAGGTTGTAGAGCGACACCGGGGTGAAGCTGTGGGCCAAGATGATCGTGCCGGAGGAGCCGGACAGCCCGTCCACGGCGATGTAGTAGCGGACGCCGGCACGCACGGCCTGGAAGAGGTCGCTATGCACCCCCGAGCCGGACGGTTCGTCGTCGTTCGCCACCAGCGCGGTGAGCCGGTCCACCCGCGTGCCGGTATAGACAGCGAGGAGGGTGTCGAAGGTGGAATTGGAGGTGGTAAGGAAGAGCAGACCGTCCGCCGGTGCGGTGAAGAAATACCAGACCGACTTGCCGCCCTGCTTGCCCGCGTGCAGCGGCTCACCCGGCTCCAGCGTAGCGTTCGCATTGTTGGTGGTGGTGCCGCCCGACGCCCCGGCCAGTTCCAGCGCGTTGGCCAGCACATCGTTGAACGGGTCAAAAACGCGGTAGATGACCTGGAAGGAAGTCGGCGTGGAGCGGTTGCCGGAGAAATCCACGGCGGAAACCTCAATGACATTCGTGCCCGCAGTGAGGAACAAGGGGACGGTCCAGTTGGTCGTCCCGGCGGCGACCGTCGAGAGCCCGCTGTTGAGCCGCACCAGCACCTGGCTGACGCCGATGGCGTCGGCGGTCGGATCGAGCGCCCTGCCGGACAAGGTCGCCGGGGCGTTGGTGACAAGGAGGCCGCTGGCGGGATTGGTGATGGAAAGCGGCCCGCTGACAAAGTTGGTGATGCTCACCGTGGGCGGCGAAGTGTCCGGCCGGCCGCCTGGCTGCACCCGCAGCCGAACCAAGCCGACGGAGGTCGGGGAGGCGCTCGCCACGGCGATCCGGTAGATGGTGCCGGCCGTGGCGTTGAACTCGACGAACCCTTGCGGAATACTCCCGCTCTGCCCGGCGACCGGCACGTCATTGGTCGCCGCGATGAGCACGAGGTTGTTCAGGGTGTTGTTCGTATAAACGGCCACTACCGTGTCGAAAGAACTGCCCGCCGTGTCCACCAGCACGGGGCCGGAGTTGGTCGGGGCAAAATTCCACCAGATCGAACGGGCCACGCTCAGCACGCCCGCATGGACCGGCTCGCCGAACTGGAGGGAGCCGAAGGTGTTGTCGCCGAACACCACGCCGCCGTTGTCCGGCACCTTGGCTAGGGGCGGGAAGTTGTCGTTCGGCGGGACGGTCGCGGTGCGGTAGATGTAGGTGTTCGTGTAGTTCGTCTTGCCGGCAGCGCCGGCGACGATGAGCGTGAGCGTGAGGTTGCTCGTGGCGATGGCAGGGACGTTCACGTTGATCGCGTGGCGGTTATCCCCGCCGATCAAGTCCGGCAGCGCTCCGGTATTGAAGAAAACTTGGTTGGTGAAGACCCCGGGAATGGTGCCACTCACGACTGCGTCGTTCACCGGACGGAGGTCATTGACCTCCACCGTGAAGGGCACGGTAGCCCCAGCCAGCAGCGTGGTCCCAGCCCCGGGCGTCACGGTTACTTCCAGCAAGCCATCTTCCACCGTGGTCAGCGCCCGGTAAGCGTTCACCCGGCCACCCGTGCTCGTGACGCCGGTCAGCGCAGGGACCGGCGTGGTCGTGAAGAGGATGCGGGTGCGCACCTCGCTGTAAGTCATCGTGTTCGTGAGGGAGAAGATGAGCGCCGCAACCCCCGATACGTGCGCCGCCGCCATGCTGGTGCCGTCCTGCAACACATAGCTGTTATCCGCCTGCGCGTCGGTAGACATGATCGCCACGCCCGGAGCGCCGAGGTGGACGTTGGTGCGACCATAATTGGAATTGAATGCTAACCGGTCAAATCGGTCCAGCGACGCCACCGCGATGATGTTGTCGAACTGGTAGGCCGCCGGGTAGTGATTGAAGAAGGGTAGGTCCGTGTCGCGGCCTTCGTTGCCCGCCGCCGCGACCACTAGCACGCCCGCGTTGCGAGCCGCCAAGAACGCATCAAACTCCGCTTGGCTTGTGCTGTAGCCGCCATAGCTGCAGTTGATGATCTTCGCCCCGTTCGTGACGGCGAAGTTCAAGCCGGCCACGATGGAGCTGGCGGTCATGATGCCGTTCTGGTCCGCCACCTTGACGGCCATGAGACGCACGTTCCACGCCACGCCCACATGGGAAGCCCCGTTGTTCGCCGCCGCGCCGATGATGCCGGCGACGTGAGTGCCGTGGCCGTTGTCGTCATCTGAATTTCCCGAGCCGGTGAGGGCGTTGAAGCCGAAGACTCCGTCCACAATGCCGTCGCCATCGTTGTCAATCCCGTCGCCGGGGAACTCGCCGGGTTTGCGCCACATCTGAGCCGCGAGATCCTGGTGGGTGGCGCGGATGCCCGTGTCGAGCACGGCAACGATGATGTTCGTGCTGCCCACGGTGATGTCCCAGGCGTTCGTGACGTTGATGTCCGCCCCGCGGGTGCCGCCGAGCTGCCCATTGTTGTTCAGCCCCCAGAGCGTGCCATCCAGAAAGAAAGTGTCGCTGGGGGTGCGGGCGATCTGACGGATGTGGTCCGGCTCGACGAACTCGAATTGGCCCGACTGGCGAAGCAGGTTGATCCGGTCGCGCAATGCTTGGGCTTCCTGGCCCGCCGCCGGTCGGAGCGCTTGCGGTTGCAAGTCCAACACCGCCCACCGCGCGGGCTGGTTGAACTCCTGAACCACGCGGAGGTGCGCCGCCGCGAGCGCCGGGCCGGCGGTGTTGGCCGAGGCGGAGGCTTTGAATTTCACCAGCACGCTGGTGGGGTGAACTCGCTGCCCATCCAGCACAATGGCCCGCACCGGTGCCGTTTGGGCGTGGGCCAGATCCAGCACCGCTGCGGCCAAGAGCGGGAGCGCTGCCGCCAGCCACTGGCGTGCCCAGCCGCTCCCGTGAAGTCGCTGTAGTGGTTCGGCCATGCGCATGTTTACGGTTGATACAGGACGCGGTAGTAGCGCTCCGGGGTGCCCGCCGGGATCACGTCGGGGAAGGTGATGACGCGGTTGGTCGCGGCCGTGTTGGTGAAGCGCGCGTGGAACTGCCATGCGGCGGAGAGGAGGTTGGTGTTGACCTCCACCTGATACAGCGTCTGGGCAGCCGCTTCCCACGTGACGAACGCGGTGAGCGGCGGGACGTTCGTGAAGGTGACCTGACTGTTGATGATGATGCCGTCAAACGGACTGAGGTCGCTTCCGTTGACGATGCCATCGGCGTCGGAGTCGAGCACCAGGCTGTTGAGTTTGGCGACGTTGACCTTCACCGTGCGCCCGTCCGCGAGCCGCACGTCCACGCCGGTGTTCAGTCCGGCGTAATCCTTGACCCAACGCAGACGCCCACCGAGTTGGCCGTCCAGCGTCTCCACGGGGACGTTGGCGTTAGCGAAGTAGAGCACCATGTTAGTGTCCATGAAGAGGTGCGTCGCCAGATCGTTGGTGATCGTGCCGGAGAGTTCCAAGTAGTCCACGTAGAGGGCGTTGCTCGCGCCGATGCCGGCGAAGGATAACCGGTTGAAGGAGTTGGTGGTGCTGGTGTCCAGCAGCAGCCGGCCCACGGCGACGTTGTTCGTGTAGCCCGCCGGCACCGGGCCGAAATCGGTCCCCGCCCAGACGTGTGGGACGTTGAGGTTGAACCGCGCGGAGGTGCGGATCGTGGTGCCCAGCAGATCGCCGCTGGCGGGCTTGGTGGTGAGAGTGAAGCCGAGCGCGACATCTATGCGGTTGGTGCCTGAGGCCCCGGTGTCAGTCAACGAATTGGTCGGGCTTAACACCAGCGTGCCAGCGGTGCTGAAGCGATGGTTGCGAATCTTGAGGTCGTTGCCCGCCAGCAGCAGGCTGGCCCCAGCGGAGAGCAGCCCGCCGCCGACACCCCCCTCGAACTTCGCCGAGTCCGCGATGATCGAGATGGGGCCACCGCCGGAATTGACGACGGAGAGGACCGAGCGGGTGAGGTTCGTGCCCGTGCTCTCAAAGTCCACGGCGCGGATGGCAATGCTGTTGGCGGTGAGCGTTCCGCGGTTGACGAAGGTGGTCAGTGCCGTCGCCCGGTCGCTGCCCAAGGCGCACTGGTAGGGCACGCTGATGATCCCGAGGTTCGTGAAGTGGTTCACGCCGGGAAAGTTGGTGGACAGGAGGTTCGTGGTGGCGAAGGGCGGCAGGTTCAGCGTGCTGGAGGCGCTGAAGGTCACCGCCGGAGAACTGATCGTGATGGCCCGCCCGATGTTCAGGTCGTTGTTGATGATGACGTTGGTGCCCCGCACGGTGAACTCCTGAAGGGTCACGGGGGTGATGCCAGTCAGCCGCGAGGCGTCCACCATGAGGACATGGTAGCGGTAGTTCACCGTCCCGCCGTTGGTGAAGGAGTTCGTCCAGGTAGTGCTGTAAAAGGAGATGACGCCGTTGGGCCGGGCCAACTGGGGGGCCGCGAAGTTGGTGAGCGTGAGCGTGGTGTTGGTGTTGGCCACATCCAACTGGATGAACGGCGCTTCAATCTGCATCCGGTCGGTGCTGATCAAGTTCGTCGCCCGGAGGCTCACCACCCCGTCCGCGCGGATTCGGGCGAAACTGAGGTCTAGGCTGTTGGCGCTGATGTCAATGCGCCCGGGCGAATTGGTCGGGTCGTCCAGATGCGGAACGTAGTTCGCCGAACCGGGCACGGACGCGGCGCTGCCGACGGCCAACTGGTAGGCGGCGTAGGGGTTGTTGGTGACCGTCGCCAACACGTAGTCCGGCCCGCCATAGACAATGTTGGTGACGTGCGTGTTGCTGGTAGAGCCGGAGCCGACGGAGGAAAAATAAAAATCGTTGAACGGGCTGCGGCTCACTTCGTAGGCCGCCGGCCGGGAGGAGCTGGTCTGGAGGTTGTCCGACAACACCGAGTTAGACCGGGTGTTCAGGTAGTCGAAGAAATAGAGGTTGTTGGTGTAAGGCGCGCCGGTGGTGATGTCCGTGCCAACTGTGCCGAAACGGAGGACCGGGGTGTTGCCAGCAAAGAAGTTCGCGCCCCCGAAGGAGGCAAAGCGGACATCCAGCGTGAGGTTGGTGCTCGCGCTGTTGGTCTGCACTAGCACGACCTGAACGGTCACGTTGGTGCCCACGCGGTTCGTGCGAGCGTAGGCGTAGAAGTTCGTGCCGCTGACTGAACCAAGTGCGGAAAGTGTCCCAAAACCATTGGCTACCGATTGCACCTCGTGCGGGGGCGAAGCGGCATTGGGCGGATAGAAGCCGCCGTTGGTGGCACTGAGTTGGAAGAGGTCCAAAGGAAAACCAACGCCTGAAAAGGCGGTCATCACGTTGCCCGTGCCCGCGCCCCAATACAGGTCCGCTACGGTGCTGGGGTTTTGGTAAGTCACCACGCCGTTCGTGCTCACCGACCGAAAGCCCGAACTGGCGAACGTCGAGCTGCTGACGCCTGAGGCGGAAAGGACGGAACGGCTGAGATCGACGTTGTTGCCTCTCAACTGAATCTGCGTTCCCGCGAGCAGGCTGCCGGAGTTGATCAGGTTGGTCGCTGAGAGGAGGATGTTATCTCCTTCGATAATCCCTTGGTTCACGATGTGGCTGGCGAAAAACCGGGACGTGTTGGTGATCAGCTCAAACTGAAAACCAGGACTGCCATTGGTCGCCAAAAAGACAGCACTGATGGTGTTGGTGTAATAGAGCGTGTTCAGGGTCTGAAACGGGAACGCGGTCAGCGAGAGAACATCGTTCGTGGCGAGGATCCGCCCGAAGTTGACCACAGCCGTCGCGTCAATCTGCGGGTTGACGACTTCGCTGAGATTCACAAAGGAGGCGGTGGCCCCACGCGATGCCGGTGCCCAGCCGAGCGCCACCGCTGCCAGCAGAGCGAAGGCCCGCCGGGGGAAAGCGATGCCAAGCAACGCAAAGACGGGGTGAAAGAGGCGGCTCATCGTCCGTAGAGTTGGCGTTCCAAGTCCTGAATCGTTACGCCGTCGGGGAACACGGAGTAGATGGTCGTGGTGTCGAAGAATCCCCAGACACCGTTGTTGACGGCGTCGCGCTCGGTCAAAAACCGTGCCCCGGCCGAGGAGATGTTCAGTCGGCTCGGCCCGAGCGTGCTGAACTCAATGACGATGGCGGAAGAGTTGGTGTCCAAGGTGGAAGGAATCACGCCCGGGCCCGCGAGGATGCCCGTGCCAAAGCCGGAGCTGTTCCCCGCCAGCGCGGAGTTATCCGTCCAGCGGGTGCTGGTCGGGCGCGTCAACGCCGCGCCCGTCAGCAAGGCACCCGCCGCCGTATTGCCCAAGTCGCCGGCGGTGAACAAGATGTCGGGCACGCCCACCGCGCGCTCCAGCACCTGATTGGTCAGGTAGCCGTTGGTGGGATGGTAGTAGTAGTCCGTGTATTTGTTGGTGACGACACGGAGGGTGACGTTGAGCAGCGAGTCAATCGGGATCGGGTTGAAACTCACCCGGTCGATCCCGGGACGCCGAGCGAGCGTGATGGGGACGTTGGTCGAGGTGTTGGTGCCGCCCGGCAGGCTGTAGGGCGACCTGAACGGCGCGAGCGTGAGATTGGCCTGGAGGTCTTCGGTATGGACGTTATTAAACCGGAGCAGATACCGCAGCGCTCCGTAGTCATCACGGGTGAGGCTGGTGAAGAAGAGGCCCGCCGCAAGGCCCCCGCCGTCGTCTACGCTGGCCACGCTGCGGTTGAAGGCGAAACCGCTCTGGAGAGTTTCCACCGCGTCGGCGTAGTTGCCGGGCAGGATCGGCTCGATGACGGAGTAGGTGTAGAGGTTGCCGTTGACGACGTTGGTGGGGCGGCGGTTGATCGGGTCAAAATTCCGCTGGATGACCGTGTAGTTTGTGACACCGGCGATGACCGTGCGGTCCCGTAAGGCATACGTCCACCGCTCTGGACTCGCGATGCCCATCTGGCCCAGCACGGTGGAGAGGGCGGCGGATTTGAGGTCGAAGACCCGCAGGTTGGCAGCGGTGACGTTGGGTGGCCCGACGGCCTGGATGGGAAACTCGGCGAGATTAGAACTCATCGCACTGGCGGCCGGCACGTTGTTCAAAATCGCCATCGCCGCGTCAATCGCCGCCACGCCATTGGAGCCGAAGAAATTCAGGAACGTCGCATCGAAGCCGTAGTTGAGGACGGGCACGGTGAGGCGGTAGTCCTCGAAGAGGTTCATGGGCCCCCCCACATCCGTGCCCAAGGGGTCGTAACCAATGGTCGCCGTCTGCCAGCTCGCGGGCGGGCCCATGAGTGAGAACGCGACGGCACTGCTGGCCAAGCCGAAGGTCAGGCCGAGCGCCAGCAGTTTGTGGGTGAGATTTCGCATGGTCAGCCTCATCTCATTCGTATGATCCGATACAACCGGAGGTCACTGCCCCCCACGGCGACCGCATCCACGGCGCCGGGCGCGAAGCGGGCGTTGCCCAGGGTTTGCCAAGTCAGCGCGTTGGTCGAGACTTGCACCTGATAGACCGAGCCAGGCTCAGTGTTCCAATTGAGCCAAGCGCCCTGCCCGTTGCGCGTCAGATCGAGCCGCAGCGCACTGGCGCGGCTCGTGGGATTGGTGCCCGCGAGAAACTCCTGAAGGTTGCTGGCCCCGTCACCGTCGCTGTCCGCAGACGGGGATGGCCAGCCCAGCGGGTTCAGCCCCCAATGGAGCGCCTGCCAGTCGTCCGGCAAGCCGTCGAGGTTCAGGTCTTCGCCCCAAGTCGTGCCGCTGCCGGTGGTAGATAAAGCGGAGCGCCGGCCATCGCGCAGCACGTATTCCAACCGAAGGGTGTGCGCGCTGCCCGCAACCAAGTTACTGACGACCAAAAGCTGGTTCGTCGTGGTCAGCGCGTTGGTGCCGCTGTCCAGATAGAGCGCGTAGTGCAACAGGTCGTAACCAGCCAAGGCCGCCCATGACACCACCAGCCTGGACTGGCTGAGGCCGCTCACACTCGGGGCGGCGGGTGTGGGGACCGGTTGCGCGGAGGCGAAGCGTTGCCCATAGAGATCGGTGCCCGCTGCCACGCCGGTGAAGCTCGCCCAGACCACCAGCAGCCGCCCCGCATTATCCGCGCCCACGGCGGGGTGAATCTGCCGGCTGATCGTCGTCGTGTTGATGCGCAACTCGTCCCCGATCGGAGCGCCGGTCACGGTCAACGACCGGCCATAGACTCCTTCAAACGAACCGTCCTGGCCCAAACTCGTCCAGACCACCAAGTGCGCGTCCCCCTGGGTCGCGACGCGCGGCGCAAACTGGTCGCCGTAGGTGGTGGCGTTCACGACGGCGGGCGCGGCCACCGGCACCCCGGCGGCATCGTAGCTGCGCGCGAGAATGTCCAAGCTGTTGTTGCGCACCACCGCGTCACGCTGCTCCCACACAACGGTGAAGCCTCCATCCGGCGTGGCAGCCAAAGCAGGATTATTGCACTGGTGAAGCTGGGTGTTGACCTTGAACTCATTGCCCGCCGCCGCGCCCGCCGCGGTGTAGCGCCGGGCGAAAATGTCCACCGAGTAGGTTTCCGAAAGGGTTTCCACCACGTTTGGGTCCACACCCCGGGCGGACTCGGACACCCACGCGATCACGAAGCCGCCCGCCGCGAGCGCCGCGAGCGCGGGCCGGGTCTGGTTGTAGAGGCTGGCTTGGTTCACAACCCACTCGCCGCCTAGAAACGCGCCCGTAGCTGACAGCCGCCGCGCACAGATACCTTGCAAGTGTCCATCGGCCTCCATGCGGCTCCAGGTCACCACTACCTCGCCGCCCGTGAGCACCGCGACGGCGGGGTTGAGGCTCGGTTGATTCGTATCCGCGCAGACCAAGATGTCGCCGGTGGCGAACGTCCCGTCCGCGTTGAGGAAGCGGGCGTAAATTTTCTGAAAGCCGAGCGCGCCGCCCTGCCATACAAACACCGCCCCGCCATTGGCCAGCACCGCCACCTGCGGATATTCTTGGTGTCCCGCCCCGATCTGGTTCACCCGGAACGGGGCGAGGGTGCCGGAGAGATTATCATTGAGTCGCTGCGCGCTGATGCCGCTGCCGTCGCCATCGGTGACATTGTCTTGCCAGACGACATAGCCGCCCGCCGCACCGAAGGCCAGAGCCGGGCGAGTCTGATCTCCCACCAGCAGGCCGGAAAGTGAGTATTCGCCCGCCGAGGGCGCGACGTTAAAGCTGCCCTCCGGTCCCTGTGCGAACGCGATAATGCCGCCCAAAAGGATGGGCAACAGGGCTAACAGCCCCGCGAGGGCGCGGAAAACAGGCGGCATACGCTTTCGGGTAGAACTAACAAAGTGGCATCTCATTGTCCACGCTTTCTTGCCCCCGCTGGCTACGGATAACTACGGAGAGTAACCCACGAAACCCCTTTGCTGGCGGCGTTTTGACGGGCCTTTTCGCGTTCACAACAGCTCCCCCTGCGCCGCTGGTTGCGCCGGCTCCAACTCGCGCGCCAGCGAGCGAAAACCCCAACCCTGAAACAGCCCGAGCAACCGCTGGACTTCCCCGGCTCCCACCGCCGTGTCTGCCAGTCGAAACTCCCCGCCGACATCGTCCCGCAGCCGGACTAGCTCCAGATTCCGCCGCACGTCCGCCTCCGCGTCCGTCAGCGCTTGCCGCACACGGTCTGACTTCACTTCCGGCAGCCGGGCATAAAGCGACGGCACTGAACCGAATTGCCGGAGCAGATCGGTCGCCGTCTTGGGGCCGACGCCGGGGACGCCGGGGATGTTGTCCACGCTGTCCCCCATGAGGCTCAACCAGTCCACAATCTGCTCCGGCCGGACGCCCGTCTTGGCAGCGACCTCGGCGTCCGTCCAGACGCGCTCCGTCTTGTCGTTGGGGTTCATCAACCCAATCGCCGGGGTGACGAGCTGCATGAAGTCTTTGTCGGAACTCGCGATGACCACGCGCAAGCCCGCATCCGCCGCGCGCCGGGCTGCGACGGCAATCCAGTCGTCCGCCTCGACACCGTCCTGGCACCAAGAGGCCAGACCCGCTGCGCCAAGATAATCGCCGATGGCATCCAACTGCCGCGCCAGCCCCTCCGGCATCGGCGGGCGCTGCGCCTTGTAGCCCGGGAGCGCCGCCATGCGCTCCGGGGCGAGACCCCCGTCCCAAATCACCACTGCGTGCGTGGGCTGCACCGCCGCCCGCAGCTTGCCGAGCATCTTAATGAAACCGTAGATGGCGTTGGTAGGCGAGCCGTCCGGGGCGTTGAGGGAACGGATGGCATGAAACGCCCGATAGGCATAGGCGTGCCCGTCCACAATCAGGAGGGACGGGCCGCGCGAAGCGGGGGAGTCGTTGACTCCGTGGAGGGCTGTGGACACCGCGAAGTCGGGGCTTACTGGCCCACCAGACGTTGCTGCGGGGGGGCGGCGGCGGCGAAGGGCATTTCCTCGTCCGTATGCACGCGGTTGCCAGCGGGATCAATGATGGTAGGCGTGACGAAGATGACGAGATTCTTTTTCTTGTTGGTCTTCAGCTCGCTGCGGAAGAGCCGGCCCACCCACGGCAGGTCGCCCAGCACGGGCACCTTGTCCTTGATGTTCTCGATGTCTTCGGAGATGAGCCCGCCCAGCATGACAGTCTGAGCGTCCCAGACCACGCACTGGGTCACCACCTGGCGGACGCGCGTGCGGGGCAACGGCACCGTGGCCGTCAACGAGACGCCCACCGTGCCAGCGCCGACGGATTGGGCCTGAATCGCGCCGGCGAACCGCGGATCCACATCGTCGTAGCCGATGAACTTCGTGATGGAGGGAATGAGCGCCATGCTGATGGTGTAGCCGTCAGCCGCTACCGTCGGGAGCACGTCCAGCACGGGGCCCGTGGGCAGGGGTTGCGTGATGGGTGCGATGCTCGCGGCAATCGCCCCGCCGCCCGCCGCACCACCACCACCGCCCGCGCCACCGCCCGCGCCACCGCCGGCGGCCGTCTGGCCAGTGGTGATACCGGTAATGATGGTCTCGATGTCCGTCACCTGAATCTGTGCCTGCCGCCCGCTGACCGTAACGACCTTAGGGGCTGAGAGCACATCCGTGCCGTCCCGGCGCTCCAACGCTCGGATGACCATGCGGAACTGCGGGTCGGTCAAGATGCCCGAGATGGTCGCGAGCGCTGGGCCGCTGTTACGCAAGGTGCCACTGGTCAGGTCGCCATCTGAAGCCGCCGGCAAGATCGGGAGGTTGGGCCGGGGGAAGGTGCCCAGCGGATTCGCCGTGGTGGGAACGCCCTGATAAGAGGGGGCGGTGCCGGGAGAAAAACTGAGCGGGCCAGCCAGAGTGTTGCCCAAAAACCAGTCGAAACCCAACGCCTTGCTGTCGTTCTGGGAAATCTCGGCGAACTTGGATTCCACGAGGACCTGCGGCGGGATGACATTCAGCAGTTCAATCGCCTGCTGGATGATGTCCAAGTCCTGCAACGAGGCGCGCACGAGCAGCAAACCGTTGCGGTCGTTGAAGAACACCTGTGTGGCGTCCGGGCCATTCGTCACCCCGAGATTGATGACACCTGCCGCAGTGAAATACGAGCGCACCTGGCTGTTGACCGCCGAAGTGACGTTCGTGGAGGTCACACCGGCGAGACCACCACCACCCGCGCCGCCGCCGCCGCCGCCGCCTTGGCCACCACCTGCTACGGACACGCCCGCGATGGAAAACCCACCACC
The DNA here is from genome assembly GCA_039796295.1 of Verrucomicrobiota bacterium. GTDB lineage: Bacteria > Verrucomicrobiota > Verrucomicrobiia > Limisphaerales > SXTU01 > SXTU01. The sequence continues at coordinate 116,609 of JBDKJY010000004.1, read as the reverse complement.
ACTCTGCTGGCCACCACCACCACCGCCCGCGCCACCACCCAAGCCACCGCCCGCACCGCCGCCCGCACCGCCGCCCGCACCGCCGCCCGCACCACCACCACCTTGGCCACCCTGCCCGCCGCCGGAGCTGACCACGGCCTGGATGGGTCGGGATTCAACGCTCTGGAGACCTTGCACGAAAGTGTCGGGGTTGACCTTGAACATGCGCGTAAACAGGGATGCCTGTTCCGGCAGTTTGGGGGAGAAGGCGACGCAGTATTCCTCGATGGTGAACTTCAGGCCGGCGCTACGGCCATCGGGCATCTTCACTTCCGCTGTCTTACAGATGACATCCAGCACTTGGCGCAAGGTCAGGTTGCGGAGCACGGTCGTCACCTTGACGAGGGCAGTGTCGAGGTCGGGCTTCTGGGCACCACCACCGGCCGCGGCGATCGGATTTCCCATCGGGTCCAGCAAGGGAGCGGCTGCCACCGGGGCCGCTGCGCCGCCCGCCGCGCCTTGGACCCCCGCCGAGATGTAGTCAGTGGCGACGTTGTTGATCATGAAATTCAGCCCCTTCTTCTTGGGGTCAGTCTCGGGGTCGTTCTTACGCGCATCTGCATCCAGCATCTTGACCACCTCGGGTAGGGGGAGGCCATCGTAGGTGATCTCGGGGAAAATAATCTCATCGAGCTTGCGGTTGATCTTCTGCGCACCATCACTGGAGTGGGTAAGGAAAGGCACGCCGGAATTGGTGCGGTAGTAGGGGTTGGTCATGTAATTCGGCCCCCCTTTGTTGTCAGGGTTGGCCGATGCCAGCCCGCCGCGAGGTCGCTCGTTCCACTTCTCGGTGACCTCCACAACGCGCTGGGTGTAGGTCTTCTCACGGTAGCGGCTCTCACGCTCGAACTGAGACTCCATGATGAGCCGCAGATAGAAGAAGGCGGCGTCGTTCATCGGATCCAGAGTAATGGCCTCCTCCAGTTTTTCCTTGGCCACCTTGTATTCGCCGACTTCGTAATAAAGTTTTCCGTCGCGAACCAGCCCCATGATCTTGGAGCGGCCCGCCATCAGCTCCGTGCTGCGGGTAACGGCCTGCTGGCTGGGTAGCCGGCCTGCGTGGGCGGCTTCCACCTTGTCGTTAAAGCGTTTGAACTCCTCGGCGGCGGCGCTTTTCGGATCGAACGGGAAGATCTTGTCCGCTTCGGCGGCGGCGGGCTTGAACTGGTATTTCTCCTGCAAGGCCACGGCGAGCTGTAGGCGGCAATGGGTCAGGCCTGCCAGCGCCTCGGTGTATTGTTTCTCCACGGTCTCGACGCCGCCGAGCAGTTTGGCATGGCCGATGGCCTCTTCGTAGAGCTTGGCGGCGTTGGTGAAGTCCTTGTCCTTCTGGAGCTGCTTCGCGCGGGCGAGGTTCGCATCCAAGACGAGCTTGCGCTCCTGACGGCGGAGCGCCTCTTCTTCCGCGATAGCGGCGGGATCGAATCCGGCGGGGGCAGTCCAAGCCGGGACCGCGAGCACGCACAGTGCGCCGAAGACAACGAGGTAGTTTTTCATGCGATGGAGATCAATGGAGGAGCGGCGCCTGGGGCAAAATCGTTCACGGCTACTTGGGACGCGCGCCTGCTGGCGGAGGAGGACCCAGCGGAACCGTGGTGGCTTTGTCATTTGAATTGGCCCTCACTACCACGTTGGTCGCGGTGATTTCAACGACGATGTTGGTGTCCCCGGCGAAGGCCAGCGGCTGGCCCTTGCGGGCGGCCCGCCAGACAAAGTTGGATTCCACCGGATAAACGATGAAGGCAATGTATTCGAACACGTTGGTAAAGCCTTGCGCCTTGGACAGGGTGAACTTGAGCGGTTCCTTGCCCGGCTCGATGAGTTCCAGCTTCACTTCAGGGTTGTCTGGCGAGCCGCCGATCTCCCGGGCGAACACTTGGAGTTTACTCGCGTTATCCAGCATGTTGACTGCGTTCGTCGTGGTCAGGGAGAGGGAAAGCTGCTTCTTGCCCTGATCCGCCACCGTCCGGCCAAACTGCCGGATGGCGTTAATCTTCACCGACTCACGCCCGACAGTTCCGCCGACGCTCTCGAGCCAAAGGATCAGGTTTTGCGGGGTGATGGACTGGACGACCAACCGACCGACCCCGACGTTAGTCCCCGCGATGAGATTGCCGTTCGTGTCCACATACCACGCGTCCGGGTTGAAGACCTTGTGAACATTCACAAAGTCCGTCTGGGGCGGACGTGAGACCCGCGCCAACAGTTCCCGCCGAGCTTTTGAATCATCCGCCGCCGGCCGTTTGCCGTCGCTCTCCACGATGGTCTTCCGATAGCCATCCAGTTCCGCCTGCACCGAACCGGCCTGAAACACGAGCACGACCGCACCAGCCGCCAACAGCAGCAGCGTCAAGCCCAAGATCAGTTTCTCGTAATGGTTCTTGAGGAATTCCATGAAATCAGTTGGCGCTGCTCGGTGCTGGGACGGGGGCCGGGCCACCCACGGGGGCGGGCTTGCGCACGACTTTCACCACATCCAAGGCGAGGGTGAACCGCAGTGGTTTCTCATTCAGCACCAAGGTCAGGTTGGATTTGGGCGCGGGCGCAACGGTGGGCGCCCCGGGGGGGGCTTTCGGCGGCGGCGGGCGGGCTCCGGGAGCCATGGGGGCTCCAGCGTTCATGGCCGCCCCGGGAAGTCCGGGGTTCGGCAGGCCAGCCGGTGCCATCATGCCAAGCGGCCCTCCGGGTGCCATCATGGGGCTGGGGGTATCTAGGGAGCCTCCGGCTTGTTCCACATCAATCTGTCGGACGACGATAAACTCCTTCGTGCTGGAGAAGCCGTTGATCACGGCGGCCAGATCGGCGGTGAACCCCCGAAATATCACTCGATACGGGGTGATTAGGACGTTAACAGTCGGGGAAAGGGAGTTGGTCTGCTGGGCGCGTTCCGTCAGCAAGTCAGCCCCCACCTGCTCCCCCTCGAAGGCTTTCACCCGCCGCAGACTCTCCACGGCACGCACCTTGGCCTTGAAGAGGACTCCATTGATGGTGCGCACCTCGCTCAGTTGGGAAATCAGCGGCGGCAAGGCGTAGGTGGGCAAGCCGGTCATGACCTTCACTTCCCCGAAGGTGAACTCGTATTTCGGAGGGATGTCCACGCCAGCATTGGTCGCTTCCCGCCGCAGCTCGTCAATCGCGCGAGCGAGGTTGATGTTGAACTGGGCAACCGTCATGGGCTTGGGCACCTCACTGACCATCAACCGCTCCGCATCGGCCATGAAGGCGTTCACCCCCGCGATGTTGCTTTTCACTAGGGCGATGTTCGCGTCGCTGGGGAAATTCCCGGTCTGAAGTCCATCCAACTCCTGCTTCAGCACGGCCAGTGCATCGTCCCGCTGGTAGTTCTCCTCGGAACTGCTGTAAAGGTAGAAGCCCGCCCCACCGAGCAGCGCGAGCGAGAGCACCGCCCCGACCACGATGAAGAGATTACGTTTGATCCAGATCATGGCGGCACTAGAAGCGGAGGACGGTCTTCAACCGGAGCGTGACGCTGAAGCCAAAAGTGTGGTTGGTCAGCTCCACTTCATCCACCTTGTTGGTGAGCGTGGTGCCCTCGACTAGGAAGAAGTTCGTAGCCGCTTGGAAGTTAGTCTGGAGTGACTCCACAAACTCCCGGTTGGCCGAGGGTGAGATTTTCTTCAAGTTCAGCGCTCGGCAGGTCAAGTTCAGGGCCGTAATTTCCTTCGGTCCGACCGGTGCAGTGCCGGCGGCACCCCCGCCCATCACGCCGGGCAAACCAAACCCCGGCGGCGGAGCCATGGGGGGAGCCATTCCGTCGTCCGTCGCGGCCCGCCGGGAACTCCGCGCGGGACCGGTCGCTCCACTAGCGGCCTCCATCCGCTCGATCCAGACCGCCGCCACGACCGCATTGGTGCCCCCGGCCGCCGCATCCGCCTCGGACACCTTGATGCCGTGGTTGGTGGACGCCGCGACCAAAATACCCTGCACGCCCGTCAGCAGCTCCGCCCAGCTCGATCGCGAACTGACGAGGTCAATATATTGCTGCGCCAAGTTGGTCGCGCCGGTGTATTCCTGCGTCACCGTTGCCAAGATCTTGGCGTTCTCCTTCAATGGCTTGATCTTCTCCTGAATCGCGACCAGTTCCGCCTGTTTCTTGTCAGCGGCCCAGCCAAAGAACCAGCCGAAGGTCAGCAGGGTCAGCAACACGCACAGAACGGAGCCGACGAAGTAAAGTCGTTTGGCGTTGAACTGCTGCTGCTTCAAGTGGCTGGCTGGCATCAGGTTCAGCTCCACCGGGCATTCCGCCAAGTTGCGGATGCCCAGACCGACCACCTCGCCGAACTGGTGCGCCACCTTCGCCATCTCCTCCAGATTGATCGCGGGATCAATCTGGATGTTGCGGAACGGGTTGAAGTAGTCCACCGGCACGCTCAACTTCTCCGCGAAGAACTGCGCGGTGTAGGGCAAGAGCGAAGCCCCGCCAGCCAAATACAGTTTCGTAGGAGCCGAGCCGCCCTGCTGGCCGCGGTAGAACTGCACCGTCTGGTTCATCTGAATGTGCAGGCGGGTCATCACCTGCCGCGCGATCTTAGAGAGGAGCGCTTGGTGCGGGTTGCTCGGCTCCTCGTAAGCGCCGCCCAAGCTGACGAACCCTTCCTCGATCTTCAGCTTCTCCGCCTCCTCCCACTTCATCTTCACCTCGTTGGCGAAGTCCTGGGTGATGGAGTTCGCGCCGATGTTGATGGAGCGGGAATAGACCCGCCCCTGCTCGAAGAACAGGAGGTTGCTGCTCCGCGCGCCGATGTCCAACAGCATGACGCAACCTTCGGCGTCCCCGTAGTTGAAGCGGTAGGCGTTGCACAACGCGGCGGAGGACACGTCCACCAAGTGCATCTCCAACCCCGCCTGCTCGCCGATGCGGAACAAACTCTCCACCACCTCGTTCTTGATGGCCACCAGCAGGACTTCCAGCTCGCCCGTGGGCGTGGCCCCGAGGATTTGGTAGTCCCAGACGACTTCCTCCAACGGGAACGGCACGTTCTGCTGCGCCTCGTATTGGATGATCTGCGCGACCTTGCCCGGGTCAGTGGCGGGCAGCTTGACGAACTTGGAAAAGACCTGGAAGCCGGGCGCGCAGACGTTGATACGATCCGCCTCGAACGCTCCTTGCACGCCTTCGGGCAGGATGCCCTTCAGCGTCTCCAGCACCACCGCCTCGCGTTCCGCCTCGGCCGCCGCCGTCTGCCCCATGCTGCGGAGGGCGTAGTTCTTGAGCCGCAACGAGCCAGTCTCGTTCGGCTCGAACTCCGCGACCTTCACGGTCGTGGCTCCGAAATCGATGCAAAGGAATGAGTTCGACTTTAGCATTGCCTGAGCGCGTTCACGGCTGTCCCCGAGTGGAATCCGGCGTCACAAGAACTTCGCATTGGGTGGCGTTCTGAATGGGCGAGTTCGTAACGGAATTAGTGGCATGGGTCAAATGTAAAACCGGTGCTCCGGCGCGCCATGGGGGAAACACTGTAGGTTTAGTCAGATTTTCAGGCGAAAATACTCAATGGTCCGCGCCAACCCGTCCGCCAGTTCCACCTGCGGCTCCCACTTGAGCAGCTTGCGCGCGAGGGTGATGTCCGGCTTGCGCTGCTTGGGGTCGTCCACCGGCAGCGGCTTGTAAGTAATTTTGCTCTTCGAGCTGGTCGCCGCGATGATCTCGCGCGCGAACTCCAGCATCGTCATCTCCCGCGGGTTGCCGATGTTCACCGGCAGCGGATAGTCGCCCATCATCAGCCGGTAAATCCCTTCGATCAGGTCCGAGCAGTAGCAAAAGCTCCGCGTCTGCTTCCCCTCGCCGAAGACCGTAATCGGCTCGTTCCGCAACGCCTGGCTCACGAACGCCGGCACCACGCGCCCGTCCTTGAGCCGCATCCGCGGGCCGTAGGTGTTGAAGATGCGCACGATGCGCGTCTCCAACTGGTGCTGGCGGTGGTAGGCCATCGTGATTGCCTCGGCGAAGCGCTTCGACTCGTCGTAGCAGCCGCGCGGGCCGATGGTGTTCACGTTGCCCCAGTAATCTTCCGTCTGCGGATGCACCAGCGGGTCGCCGTAAATCTCGCTCGTGCTCGTGAGCAGGAAGCGCGCGCCCTTCTCTTTCGCGAGACCCAGTGCCTTGTGCGTGCCCAGCGAACCGACCTTCAGCGTCTGGATCGGCAGCAGCGCGTAATCCACCGGGCTGGCCGGTGACGCGAAGTGCCACACGTAGGTCACCGGCCCGTCGAGGAACAGGAACTCCGTCACGTCCTGCTGGATGAAGCGGAAGTTCTGGTTCCCCGCCAGGTGCTCAATGTTCGCGACTGAGCCGGTCACCAGGTTGTCAATGCCGACAACCTTATGACCCTTCGCCAGCAGGAGGTCGGTGAGATGCGAGCCGAGGAAGCCCGCCGCGCCGGTGATGACCGACGTGGGCTGCGTCGCCGCAGCTCGCTTTGCTTTCAACTTCGTTTTGGTTGCCATGATTCGAGTTTGGGTGGTGTCGACGGTTTAGGAACGAGCGGCTTCCGCGTCAGCCGCGCCACCCAGCAGCCGAGGGCGAGCACCATTTCCCAGCCCAGGACCCACAAGATGCCGGTGATGATTTCCCAGCGGCGGAACCGCCGTTCCCACGCTGTCAGTTCATCGAAAACGCGCGGCCAGAGTGAAGCGACCGCCTCGCCCAACGCAAGCCTGCCCTCCTTCACATGTGCGTCGAGCAGCGTCTTCGCTGCCGGCAGCAGCTTCACGCGCGCCACCTCGATCTGCGGGCGCAACTGCTCCGCCCCCGGAAACTCCAACGGCGGCAACGGCACCGACTCCGCCTTGTCCACCAGCTCGCGCAGCTTCTTTACGTCAAGCTGGGTGAAGTTCGTCATCCCCGCGCCGCGCAACGCCTGTTGCAAGCCCTCCTCCAGCATCTTCGGCCCCAAGTCCTTCGCCAGCGGCACCACCGCGCGGGCGACACCGACCTTCAACCCCGTCCACGCGCCCACCACCACGCCGAGTCCCACGCCCAGCACCGCCAGCCACCACGAAAATTTGTTTCCCGCACCTCTCCGCGTCTGCCACGCCCCCAGCGCGTGCAACGCCGCGTGCAACGCACCCGCCAGCAACAGCGCGAGCAGTCCGCCCAAGACCACCGAGCCAAACGCCCCGGCGACCAACTGCCCGACGGAAACTTGGGAACCCGGATCGAAATTCATCGCGCGCAAGTAGGCCACCCCACCCCACCCGCCCGCAAGCCCGCTCCCTACCCCTCTTGACCGGAACCATGCAGTTGAACCTAGAAACGGCAGTTGCCTCACGCAAAGGACGCGAATGGACGCAACGCCAAAGCGGGTGGATGGCAAAACCCAAGGGGCGGGACCCTCACCCAACGGGTGAGCGGGGCGCGGTCCTCCAAGGTCTTTCCTTTGCGCCCGTTGCGCCCGTAGCCTGAGGTTCAACTGCGGCGTTCCCGCTCAAAGCAGCCAGCCAATCAACGCGGCTTCGAGGAGGATGAGTTCGGCCAAGCCAAGCCAGACGAACATCTCGCGCAGGCGTTGGTCGGTCTGCCGGACCTCGGCTAGCCAGAACTGCACCTTCACCGCCCCGAGTTCGATGACATCGCCGTTGTGGAGGAGGAGTTCATCGAACTCGGCCCCGTTGACGCTGGCACGACCTTGGCCGAGGCGGCTGAGCCGGAAGCCGGCGGGAACTTGGAGGTCGAGTTGAAGGTGGTTCTCCCAAACGCCGGACTCGACGAGCTGTAAGTCGTCCCCAACGGCGCGGCCCAAGGTGCAGGGAAAGAGGCTGACGGTGTGCGCCGTCCCCGCGCGGCTGCCGGTGAGGACGCGGAGTTGGACCATCAGGGATTGAAGAAGCCGCGCCGCGGGACGTGGATGCGGTCGCCGGGGAAGAGCGCGCGGTCGAGCGTGGGGTTCTCGATGGCGGCTTTGCAATCCATGGTCTCTTTCACGTCGCCCGCGCGGGTGATGGTGACCTTGGTCTTGTCGCCGAACTCGTTGAAGTCGCCGGCGGCGGAGATGGCTTTGAGCACGGTCAGCCCCGGGGAGTAAGGGTAGCGGTTGGGCACCTTGACGAAGCCGCCAACGAAGACGAAGCGCTCCTCCTGTTTCACCGTGACGGTCATCTTGGTGTAAAAGTTCGGCACGTAGCGCGCGCGGATTTCCGTCTCCAGCTTCGAGCGGGTCTTGCCCGCCGCCACAAAGGTCTGGTCGAGGTGCAGGGTGATTTTCCCGTCCTCGGAGATGGTCAGGTCGGCAGAGATGGGGCCGGTAGGTGTGTCGGACAGGAGGACTTGCACCTTCTCGCCCACTAGGAGGATGTCGGTGGAGGTCGGGGCTGCCGCCGCTCCACGCGGCGCGGCCGCTGGGCGTCCAGCGCCTTGGTCCAAGGTGTCGCACGCGAGTCCGAGACAGCAAACGAGCAGCAGCACGAACGATTTCCAGGCGGTCTTCATGGGTGGTAGCTTGGGAGGGCAATCCCGGCGGGACAATCAGTATTTCGGCTTGATGGTCGGCGCGTCGGCCGCGGGGGCGGCGGGCTTGGTGTGGCGGTCCGCCTTGCCGGGGGCCTTGCCGTTGGTGGCCGGTTCGTCGGCGTTGTTGTTACTGTGGTAGTGGTAGCCGCTGTAGTAGTAGTAGGACGCGTCGCTCGCGAGGTTGATGTTGTTGAGCACGACGCCGAGGAGCCGCCCGCCGACCTTTTCCACCATCTGCCGCGAGCGGATGGCGAGTGACTGCGGATACTTGCGATACTGGATGACGAGGAGCGCGAGGTCCGCGCCGCTGGCGAGCACGGTGGCATCGCTCACGCCCATGATGGGCGGGGCGTCGAAGAAGACGAAGTCGTAGCGGCGCTTGACCTCCTTGATGAACTCCTTCATCTGCGGCGAATTGAGGATGCCCAACGCGCTGCTGGGCAGGCGACCGCTGGGGAGGAAGTTGAGGTTGGGCAGCGTGGTGGTCTGGATAACTTCTTCGAGTTTGTTCTGGCCGAGGAGGTAGTTGGTGAGGCCGAGGTTGTTGGTGAGGCCGAGGCGCTTGTGGAGGCTGGGGCGGCGGAGGTCGGAGTCCACGAGGAGCACGCGGTTGCCGTTCTGCGCGAAGATCGTGGCGAGGTTGAGGACGGTGGTGGACTTGCCTTCGCCCGCGCCGCCGCTGACGACGGTGATGGCGTTGGCGTTGTCGTCCTTGCGGGTGAAGAGGACGTTGGTGCGCAGGACGCGGTAGGCCTCGGCGTGCGGGCTGTCGGAGCCTTCGTCGAGCAACGCGCCGACGTTCTGCGGGATGACGGCGAGCACGGGGGCTTGGAGCGCGCGCTCCACGTCGTCAATGGTCTTCACGCTCGTGTCGAGATACTCGATGAAGAAGGCCAGCCCGACGCCGAGGACGAGGCCGACAAAGGCACCGAGGGCGATGTTGAGGTAAACTTTGGGATAGGCAGCTTTGACGGCGGCTTCCGCGAAGTCGGTGACGCGCACGGCGGTGGTGCGCTTGATGTCCTTGTCGAGTTCCTCAACCTTGATCTTGTTCTCGACGGTCTCGCGCAGGCGCAATTGCCGGTCCAGCTCCTGAATGGCGAGCGAGTAGAGGCGCTTGCTCTCGCCCATGGCTTGGCTCTTCTTTTTCTCCGCTTCCAGCTTCTCGGTCCGCTCCGCCAAGGTGACTTTGTCGGCGAGGAGGTCCGTTTCAACGCCCTTCATCAGGCCGGTGACGCGGGCTTCAATCTGGCTCTCGACCTCGGTGATCACGTCCTTCATGCGCGTGTATTCCGGGTTCAGCGGACCGAGGTCCTTGCTCTTGGAGATGAACTCCTTCTTGGCGAGGCTGAGTTCATCGAGGCGCTTGGTCAGGAGTTCGTCGGGGGCGATGTAGTTCAGGGCGTTGCGGAGCTGCTCGGGGGGCAAGGTCTTCAGCCCATCGTAGCGGGACTGTTTGCGCCGGTAAGCCGTGGCGAGCTGAATAGCCTCCATGTCCAACTGCCGGATGGTGTCAATGTCCAGCGAGCCGACGGCCCCCGGCCCCTCGAAGGTGACGACGATGCCCTTGTCCTTGAGCACGAGGTTGACGTTGCTGCGGGCGACTTCGACGAAGGCGTGGTGCTCCAAGAGCTTCTCGCGGAGCGTCTTCAAACCCTGTTCTACGAGGCGCAATCGCAATTCATCGCGGCTGGCCCGGTATACGTCGTAGATCTTGTTGGCGATCTCGGCGGCCTCCTCCTTGTCTTTGCTGTAAACGTTGATCTCGATGATGCTCGTGTTGCGGACCTGCCGGGGGTCGATGAGCTTGGCGAGCACTTCGTAGGCTTTGAGCTTGGACTGGCCGAGGCGGTATTTCTGGTCCCACCGCTGCACGAGCTTGAGGTCGTCGATGACCTTGTAGAGCACCTCCTTGGACTGGAGGATCTCGAACTGGGTCATCACGAAGTAGGGGTCGAAGCCGACCTGCTGCTGCTGAGGCATCAAGCTGGAGATGTCACCCACGTCCTTCTGCACCTCCATGCGGACGGTGCTCATGAAGGTCGGCTCCATCACGTGCGTGAGCGCGGCTGTCGTGCCCACGACGAGGGCGAAGACGACGAAGATCAGCAGCCCGCGCATCCGAATAATGCGCCAGTAGTCGAGGAAGTGCAGCCGGTTCTCCGGCGAGCTGGAAGCCGAGTCAGCGTAATGAGGTGCCGCGTCCATGGGTTAAAAAAGAAAAGAGGCCAGAGTTCGTGGGCTCCAGCCTCTCGCTTAGGTCAGGAAGGCGTCAATCGGGAAGATGCCTTACCAAGTGGCCTTGAACCCGAGGTAAAGGCGGTTGCGGTAGTAGCTGCGGCCCGCGATGTCGGCGTCCTGCCGGTCGTAGTTGTAGCCACCCTCTAGCGTCCAGATCTGGGTGAAGCGCCATTCGAGGTTCAGCCCAGCGGTGAAGATGTTGTCCGCCACATCCTGGACGCCGGCCGTCTGGCGGAATTGGGAGAGCTGGTATTGCGCGAGCAAGCTGCCCTTCAGGTCCGGCGTGAACTCATGGTTCAACGAGCTGTAAACCGTCGTCGCCTCGGCGTCGGCGGAAGTGGTCAGGTCCGTGGTGATGCGCGAGATACGGAAGCCGAGCTGGGCCGAGCTGTTCGGCAGGTAGGCCCAAGTGCCGCTGGCATCCACATAGGGACTGACCTGCGAGCGCTGGAAGACGGGGACGGCCGTGGCGGCGTTGGGATACTCGACGTATTGCACGCCCACGCGGCCGTTGAATTTTAGGTCGGGCGTGAACTTGTGACCGCCACCGGTGAAGAAGTAGTGGGAGCGACTATCGCGTGACGCGGGCAACGCGGTCGGAGTGATCAAATCCTTGCTGGTCGAATCCGTCAGGCCGAAGGAGTAGCCCAACAGCGCTTCGGTTTCGGTCTCGTCGAAGATCCGATACCGGCCCGCCAGCGTGATGAGATGCTCCACCCGGTCCAGCAACGCGGAGCGTGAGCCAGCAGCACCGGAGCTGGTGTTGTCCTGCTGATAATCGTAGTAGGTGTTGGCGTAGCTTACCTCGCCCGACCAGCGCTCAATGATGTCGTCCCACGCGTATTTCAACCCGAGGTTATTGCGCACGTTATTGCCATCTGTGCGCAGCGCGGTGCTAACCGCCGAACTGGGATCCAAGACCCCCGGCTCTTGGGCGATGGCAAACGACTCAGTCACACTGAGGCGCTGCTTCTCGGTGAGCCGATGCTCCAAATTGACTCCCAAATCAAGGCTGTGGTCCGCCGAACCCTCCCGGCGGTCTTCGTAGTAGCGCATTCCGTAGCGGGCGCTCACATCGAGGGTGGTCTGGTCGCGGGTGAACTTGTAGGACCCGCTCGGGCTGATGTCCAACCCCCAACTGCTCCGCTTGGTCGGGGACCCGGGTGCGGGTGCCTTGGAGGGGAGCGTCGTGTAGTTGTCGTCGTAGAAGCTCCGGACGCTGGCGGTGACGTTCCACGGCTTGCCGTCCTGCGCCAGCGCAGGCTGCGATGCTACCGCGCCCAACGCCGCCAAACCCGTCGCTGTAATGATCCGTTTCATAAGCCCTTAGGTGTCCGCGTTTTCCACTGAAAATTCGCCGCTTTGGTAAAGGATAGAAGCGGGCAGGTCAACCCATTTTTCCCACCAAGCACGCCGCGTCAGCTTCGCGCACGCGTTCCAAAATCACCTCCGCCAAGCGCGGTTCCCCGCCAATGCTGGGCGCATACCAAAGCCGTTGACCACCGCGGTCGGTCGGGTTGCGCCAAGTCGGCTGGCCAGCGCGCAGGCGCTCCTGCACGGAAGCCGCCGGTTCGCCCAGCATCACTGGGATATCCTCGAAGGAATGGAGGCCATCGCTGATAAAGAACGGCACCATGACTAGGTTCCGCACCTGCGCCAACCGCCAGCAGTCACCGATGCGCGGTTCCTCTTCCATGAAGACCGGATGCACCGCCGCATACTCGCCGCGCGCGCGGATGAGTTCCACCTGCCGCTCGATGGCTTGGCGGGAGTTTTCGTTGTTGCCCGTGCCGTGGCCGGCGATGAAGAGCGCGGTGTCTTGCGGCAACGGCGCGGCGGGGCAGGGATATTGCGCCACCACGGCGCGCGCGCGCGCCAACAACACCTCGGTCATGCTCGCGTGCGTTCCCACTGGTCCGCAGTAATGGAGCCACTGCCCGCCGTGTTGCTGCGTGCGCGGAAAATCCGGCTGGCCAGGACGGCCGAAGCCCAGTTCACGCGGGATGACCTGCTCCGTGAAATACCCTTCGCTGATGAACAAAGGCACGATGAACACCCGCGGCGCGAACACCCCGCGCAGCACGCCGCTCACGAACGGTTCCTCCTTCCAGAAGCACTCCACCACCTGCGCGAACTGCCCGCGCCGTCGCAGTTCGTCCGCGTGTTGGTGCGTGGGCGCGGCGGAATCCGCATTCAACGTCGAGCCATGCCCGACCAACACCAGCGCCGCGTCTTGGAAGTTGTCGTCAGCCACGCGCCAGAGATAGCGCGAACGCCGCCGCCGACCAAGCCTGATTCGCGGTGGCGATGGTTTGACCCAGCGCGGGTCAACTACGCGCTTGTCTTACGAGCGGTCGCTTCCTAATTTTTCGCCATGCGTCCTCCTTGGTATTCCAAGCTGTTCAAACGAACGGCGGAGAAGGACTTATGCGCCCTCCGCCAGCGCGCCGATCAAGGCGATCTCGAAGCGCAATACCAACTCGCTTTGCGTCTCAGCGCGGGCCACGGCACCGTGCCCAGCCACGGCGAGGCCGCCACTTGGTATCGGAAAGCGGCGGAAGCAGGCCACGCCGATGCTCAAAACGCCCTTGGCCTCTGCTACGACGAAGGCACCGGCGTGGAGCGTGATCCCGAAGAAGCCGTCATCTGGTATCGCAAGGCCGCCGACCAAGGCCACCCGGCCGCGCAAAGCAACCTGGGCCTCAGCTACCGCAAGGGCGAAGGCGTGCCCAAGGACCTGGAGGAAGCCGTGCGCTGGTTCCGCCTCGCCGCCGAACAAGGTTATCCCGACGCCGAATACAGCTTGGGCCTAGCCTACGCCCGCGGCGAAGGCGTGGTCCAAGACAGCGCCCGGGCCGTGAAATGGCTCTACAAAGCCGCCGAGCAAGGCGAAGCCAACGCCATGCACCGGCTCGCCCGCGAACTCCACAAGAAGGCCGAGACCAAGACCGCTTTCCGCGAGACCGCCAAGTGGTATCGCGCCGCCGCCGACCAAGGTCATCTGGACGCGATGTTCTACCTCGCACAGCTCTACACCGAGGGCAAAGGCGTCGCCGAAAACTTTGTTGAAGCCGCCAGTTGGCTCCACAAAGCCGCCGAGCAAGACCACGCCCAATCCCAGTTCGCGCTCGGTCGCCTCCACCTCGCGGGCCACGGCGTTCCACCCAACCCCACCGAAGCGGCCAAGTGGTTCCGCCGCGCCGCCGACCACGGCCACCCGCCCGCCCAACTCCAGCTCGGGCGCTGCTATCTCGAAGGCAAAGGCAAGCCGCTCGACCTCACGCGCGCCTACCGCTGGTTCACCCTCGCCGCGAACCAAGGCCTCACCGAAGCCGCCATCGAACGCGACAAAGTCACCGGCGCGCTCACCGGCGAACAGATGGCCGAGGCCAAGCAAAGCATCGCCGCCTTCACCCCGAAGCAGCAGGGCTAGCCGGACCACTCCGCCCGAACCCCGCAGTTGAGCCACAGCGGGCCACGGAGCGGCGCATATGCGAGGCGAGCCGCAACAGGTGAAACCTAGTCGGCCCATCCTCGTGCGCCGCTGATCCGCTTCGCCCCCACCCCTGGTTCAAATTCCGCGCGAAACACCCTCAAGTCCCAATCCTTCCCGCCGATACCTTGATTGTCGCAAGACACGGCGGTCAGCAGCCGGAAAGGTCTGACGGGAAAACGGTGACGCCCTAATAAAGTCATCAGCGGCACGGATGCCGCAGAACAAACAAACCCCGCAAGGGGTGACTCATGGAAGGAGTCTAGTTATGGTCATCAACACTAATGTATCGGCCCTGAGCAGCTCGCGCTTGCTCTCACAGTCCTCCAGCATGCTGGAGAAATCCTTGGCCCGCCTGTCCTCAGGTTCCAAGCTGATCAACCCCGAGGACGATGCCGCTGGATTGGCGGTGTCGATGCGCTTCGACGCGCAGATCAACCGCACCAACGCCACGAAGTCGAACGTGGGCAACGCCATCTCGTTCAACCAGACCCGCGACGGGTTCATGCAGAAAGTGCAGACCGCGCTGGACCGGATGAGCGAACTGTCCATCCTCGCTCAGGACGTGACGAAGACCGACGCGGACCGCACGCTGTATAACAGCGAGTTCAGCACGCTCGGCTCCTTCATCACCGCCTCGGCGACGAAGGACTTCAACGGCGTCAGCCTGTTCTCCAGCACGGCGCTCTCGGTCACGATTGATGACACCGCGACGTTCTCGTTGACCGGGCTTAACCTCGGGGCCGCAGCCTACACCGGTGCCACTGGCGCCAGCGTCGCCTCCGCCGCTTCCGCAGCCGCCGCTCTGACCTCGGTCAAGGCCGCCATCACGCAACTGGCCACCGACCGCTCCACCGCAGGTGCCGCCAACGCCCGCCTGAGCTACACCAGCGATCAACTCTCGGTCCTGCGCGACAACCTGACGGCCTCGAACAGCCGCATCAAGGACGTGGATGTCGCCGAGGAAAGCACCGCGTTCGCCCGCTACAACATCTTGGTCCAAGCCGGCACCTCGATGCTCTCGCAAGCCAATGCCAGCCCGCAGTCAGCCCTCCGCCTCCTTGGCTAAGTCGGACCTCCGACTCCCGAACCCCGCCCGGCGCGCAAGCACCGGGCGGGCGTTCGCCTGTCCAGACCCTCACCACCCGCGCCGCCACCCTTAACCCACCCACCTTATGGACCTTGGAATTTCCGGCCTCGCCTCAGGCTTCGACTGGCGCTCACTGGTGGATCAACTCACCGAGGTCGAGCGCTCGCCGCAGACCTTGTTGCAGCGGCAGCAGGTCACGCTCAACGCCGTCAACACCGCTTACGGGACCGCCAAGACCTACCTCACCTCGCTCCAGACCAAGCTGGACGCGCTCAACCAGCCCTCCCTCTTCGATCAGCGCGCGGCGAGTTCCAGCGATTCCGACGTGGCCACCGCGACGGCGGAGACTGGCACCTCCTTGGCGAAATACACTTTCGCCATCAGCCAGCTCGCCACCACCAGCTCGCAGCAGGGCGGCGCAGACGCGGGTGCGGCGCTCAACAGCACCAGCAACGTTTCCGGCCTGACCCTGAGCAGCGCGGCCCTCGCCACCCCCGTCACCGCCGGCACGTTCACCGTGAACGGCAAGCAAATCACCGTCGCCACCAGCGACAGTTTGCAGACCGTCTTCGATGCCATCAGCACCGCGACCAGCGGGGCCGTGACGGGCACTTACGATCCGGGCACGGACAAGATTTCCCTGACCAGCGGCAGCTCCATCACGCTGGGCAGCGCGGTGGACACGAGCAATTTCCTCACGACTTTCAAGCTCCACAACAACGGCACTAGCACCATCGCCAGCAGCCACGCGCTGGGCACGGTCAAGCAATCGACCGCGCTCGCCTCCGCCAACTTCGGCACCGCGATCACCGATGGCGGCGCGGGCAACGGCTCCTTCAAAATCAACGGCGTGGCCATCGCCTTCAACGCCACCACCGACACGACCAGCAACGTGCTCGCCCGCATCAACGCCTCCGCCGCCGGCGTGACTGCCACCTACGACAGCGTCAACGACCGGTTCCTGCTCACGAACAAAACCACCGGCGATCTCGGCGTGGCGTTGGAGGACGTGACTGGCAATTTCCTCGCGGCCAGCAAGCTCACGACCGGCACGCTCGCGCGCGGGAACAACCTCGAATACACCATCAACGGCGGCGGCACGCTGGTGAGCAGCACGAACACGATCAGCAGCGCCAGCTCCGGCCTCACCGGCTTGTCCGTCGCCGCGCTGGCCGTGGGCAGCGTGGACGTGGAGGTGAAGAGCGACTCGGCGAGCATCAAGACCGCCGTTACCGGGTTCATCGCCGCCTACAATCAGGTGCAGTCCTTCCTCGATACGAGCACGGCCAGCACCACGGACTCGAAGGGCAAGGTGACCGCCGGCGTGCTCGCCGGGCAGCCGGATGCCAACGACCTATCCAGTCGGCTGCGGCGGCTGGCGACCACGCCGGTCACCGGCCTCACCACGACGCTCACCAAACTGGCGGACTTGGGCATCACCACCACGGCGGACAACAACCAACTGACGCTCACCGACAGCACCGCCCTGGACACCGCCATCGCGGACAAGCTGCCCGATGTGAAGGAGCTTTTCACCAACACCACGTCCGGCTTGGCCGTGCAGTTCGACGCGTATCTCGAAAGCGCCGTGGGCGATGAAGGCTCGGTCCTGAAGCGGCAGACCACGCTCACCAAACAGGCCACGGACATGGACGATCAAATCACCAATCTGGAGCGGCTGGTGCAGGCAAACCGCGCGGCGCTCATCGCCAGCTTCGTGGCCATGGAAAAGGCGCAAGCGAAGAGCAGTCAGCAGCTACAGTTCCTCCAGCAGCGCTTCGGGTGAGGCGGTGAGGTAATCGTCAGGAGGCCAGACATTCAGGAGCGCGGTTCGGTGGAATGGCAAGGGACCGCGACACGCTCCGACTCCCTCTCCCTTTATCGGATGAGGGGAGAAGGCTGGGGTGAGGGGTTGACAGAAGGCAAAAGGGAGGCAGACGCGGCTCGGCACTTTTTCCGTTTTCCTTACCCCACCCCTCCTCCGAGGATGGGAGAAGGAGCGCACCGTGGCCTCTGGTTTGCATGCCACCAACTTCCGTTGGTGATTCGTAACAACCGCCGTCGGCCGCTTCCGACTCAATCTTTTCCCCCGCCTGCCGATAGAGAGAGTATGTCGGTCAACGTCTGGAAACCTGTTCATGTGTCGCTGCCCACGGTCTGGCTGGATGGCCAGCCGGTGGCGCTGCCGGCGCGGACGGACGGCACCTTGCCCGCCATCTACACGGAGCTGGAAACGCTCGCCGCCAGCCGGCAGCGCGTGTTGTCCGGAGTTTGGGTGGACGGCACGCCGGCGGAACTGGTGCTGGGGTTAAAGGCGGGCAGCCCGTTCCAGCGCGTGGATGCAGAGTCCATTTCCCTAGCAGAACTGAGCCGTCGGCTGGCGGAGGAGACGCGCGCGCAGGTGCGCGAGCTGCGCTGGACCGTCGAGCGCGCGGTGCTCACCGTGCTCATCAACGAGCCGCTGCAAAACCGCCGGGTCTGGCTCCAGTGGCGGTCGGCCATCCGCGAGCCACTCGCGCGCATCGGGATGCTCCGCGACCTCTGGGGCGTGCGGCTGGCCGAGCTGGCCATCGGCGGGCACACGCTGGAAGCGCACCTGGAGGAACTGGGCCGCATCACCGGCCATGTGGAATTGATTCTTCTCCAGCCGGAGGCGGAAGCCCAGCCGGCCGCGATGCTGCTCTCCGATGTCTTCGAGCGCAGCCTCGCCCCGTGGCTGCGCCGGCTGGAGGACTTTCTAGGAACTCTGCATGAACAAACTTTGGAATAGCTGCCTGCGCTGGGTCGCGGTGCTCGCAGTGGGCGGGCTGCTCGCCGGTTGCGAAACCGTGGAGCAAGTCATGAGCGAACGCGTCAGCGGCCCGGATTACCAGCCGGGGAACGTCACCCGCGTGCCCGCCGGGGTGCCGGAGCAAGTGCGCCGCGTGGCCGTGCTGCCATTGGTGGCCAGTGCGCGCGGCGCGCAAGCCGAGGCCGGCGCGGAGACGATGCAAGCCGTGTTGGTCGCCGAGCTGGTGCGCGCGGGCCACTTTGAAATCGTGACGGTGAGCGCGGAGGATTTGACTCACGCCACGGGCCGCCCGCAGTGGACGGCGGAGGAGAAACTGCCGCCCGCGCTGCTCCAGCGGCTCCGGGAGCGGCTCGGCTGCGACGCGGTGCTGTTCAGCCGGCTCACGCAGTATCGGGCTTATCCGCCACTGGCGGTGGGCTGGAGTTTCAAGCTGGTGGAGTGTCCGGCCAAACCGGGTGAGTCGCCGCGCATCCTGTGGGCGGCGGACGAGGTGTTTGATGCGGGCAACCCGGCGGTGGTGAACTCGGCGCGGCGCTACTACCTGAACCAGTCGAAAGTGTCCGGGCCGCTGGCGGAATCGCGGACCATGCTCCAAACGCCGCGCCGCTTCGCGCAATACACGTTGCACGCGCTGGCGCTGACGGTGCCGCCCCGGGAACTTTCCCCTCAAGTTCCGCCGCCGCCTGCCGATGCACCCGTAGAAACGAAACCGACAACACCTGCGCCCGGCGCGGGAGGAAGCGAGTGAGTATGAACGTCAGTCCTAACAGCAACAGCGGTTCGGTGGGCCGAATCTTCGGGAAAGCCGCACCCGCCACGCCCGCCACGCCCGCGCCAGACACCGCGCACTTCGCCCAAGCCGCCGCGTTGAACGCCGCGTTGGCGGACACGCCGGAGGTGCGCGCCGGGGAGGTGGAGCGCGCCCGCGCGTTGATTCGCGACGCGAACTATCCCGCGGCGACGACCATTCGGAGCATTGCCAACCTGCTGGCCCGTCACCTGGAGGACGAGCCGTCAGACAATTAAGGTTTCCCATGAGCCTGCCCAATCCCTGGTCCGCTTACCGCCAAGTCGCCACCCAGACGGCCACGCCTGGCCAACTCGTGCTGATGCTCTTCGACGGTGCCATCCGGTTCCTGGAGCGCGCGCGGCTGGGCTTCGCAGAAACGGACCCGCTGGAGTTCAACCTGACGGTGAACAACAACATCCAGCGCGCCCAAGCCATCATCCACGAACTGAACACGTCCCTGAACATCGAGGCTGGCGGGCCCATCGCGGAGAACTTTCGGCGGCTCTACGACTACATGGATGACCGGTTGCAGGAGAGTAATTTCCGCAAGTCCGAGGACGGCATCCAGGACGTGCTGCGGCGCCTGGGCATCTTGCGGGACGCGTGGGCCGAGATGCTGCGGCGACGCGGCGAGAGCTTGCAGCCGGGCGCGCCAGAAGGGGCTCTCGCCAGCCACGCTTGAGTTATGAATGCGCGCGATCATCTCTTCAGCCTGTATGAGCAGTGGCGGCGGTTGAGCCTCGCGGAGAACGAGGGCATCCAGCGCGCAGACTGGGCGGAAGTCGCGCGTTGCCAGAATGCCAAGCACGCCTTGCAGGAACGCATCGTCGCCGCCACGGACGCACTCAAACAGGAGCAGGCCCTCCTGCATTGCGACGCGCGGGAATCCGAGGCCGCCATCCGCACCGTGGTCTCGCGACTAATGGAGCTGGAAGGGCAGAACGCCAACAGCCTCGCCCAGCAACGCGCCCGCGTGGAGAGCGAGCAGGCGGGCGCAGACAAAGCCGGCCAGAATCTCCGTCAAGTCAGCCGCGCTTACGGCCAGTCCCGGCAGACGGGCTGGCAGAATTACTCGTAAGGCCCGGCTCCGGAGACGGCGAAAGACTGAGACTGGGAATAAGAACAGGCCAGTGGTCCGGTGAATGGGCACCGCCCCTCAGCTAAGGAAACGCTGATTAAACCACAGCCACAGAGTCCACTGAGAAAAGCCTGTAAAACACCCTCTCTGTGCCCTCTGTGCCTCGGTGGTTAAATGCTTTGTTCAGCGGCTCCCTAGGGCTCGCTGCCCGGTCGCCGTGCCACCACGCGAGCGTGGCAGAAAGTAATGTTCTTCGCTCCCGGTCACCGTTAGGGTTCGCCCGTCACACGCGCGCAATGAAGCCCCCGCTATGGACGACGAACTAAGGCCCGCAGGCACCGCTGCCGCACTACCTCCGGGCACGCCGCTCGCCCCGGCACGCGGTTGGCTGGACTCGGGTCGCGCTGTGCTCGACCTGGCCGGTTGCATCCGGACGCTGAACACGCCGCTGGCGACTTGGCTGGCGCGCGACCGCGAGGAAATCGTGGGGCGTCCACTAAGGACGGTGCTGGCGGAGTGTTACCCCGAGTGGCTGGAGCCGTTGCGCGGGCTGGAGTATTCCGACGAACCGTTCGACCAAATCCTGCTGGCCGCCGGCGTCGGCGGGGCGCGCCAGTGGTTTACCTGCGAAATTTCCCGCTCGCCCGACACCGTGCTGGTGCGGCTGGGCTCCACCTTGCCGCCGGTGGCGGAGCTGGCGGAAAGCCCGTGGGATGAACACCTCGCCTCCGAGGGGGCGCGGCGCGAGGTCTTCGTGCGGATGCTGCGGGCCGAGGCGCGGCTGCACAACCTCATCGCCCACTGGCCCGGCGTGATCTTCAGCCAGCGCGCGGACTTCAGCTTCTCGTTTGTCAGCCCGAAGATCGAAGACCTGACCGGCGTCTCGGCGGCGGAGTGGCAGCACGCGCCATCGCGGTTTTGGGACGTGGTGCATGAGGGCGACGCGGAGGAGTTGCGCCAGAACGCCCGGCAGTCGGCGCGGACCTTGCGCAGCGCAGCGAGCACCTACCGGATCCGCAATCTCGCCACGCGCCAGATCCACTACATCCTGGAGCACCGCCAGGCGGTGGCGACGGACAGCGGGTTGTTGCTGGGCTACGAAGGGGTGTGGCTGGACGTGACGCGCCAGACGTTGGCGGAGAAGCGCCTCTCCGGGGCGGCGTGGAAGGAGACCTTGAGCACGCTCACGATGGGCATGGCGCACGACTTCAGCAACGTGCTGGCGGGCATCCACTCCTTGAGCGAGAGCTTCTGCGCGCAAGTCGAGCCGGCCCACCCGTTCCACGAGGGGCTTAATCTCATCCAGAAAAACGCCCGGCAAGCCAGCCAGCTCGTCCACCGCATCATCCACTTGCACCACGGCAAGACCGGCGAGCGCAGTTACCAGGACATGAACGCGCTCATCACGGAAGTCTTCGAGCTCGTGCGCAAGGTCATCCCCCGCACGGTCGAGGTCAGCGTGGCGCTGGCTCCGGGCCAACTCCCGCTCTACGTGGACCCGGTCGAGTTCCGGCAGGTCGCCATCAACCTCGCGCTCAACGCCGCCGAGGCCATGCCGCGCGGCGGCCAGCTCGCGTTCGGCTCCAGCATGGAAAACGAGCCGCCGCCAGCGCCGGCCTGGCGCGGGCCACGCGGGCCGTGCGTTTGCTTCCGCGTGACGGACACCGGCCACGGCATTGACCCGCGCGACTTGCCGACCATTTTCGACCCGTTCTTCACGACGAAGGCGATGAACAAAGGCTCCGGCCTGGGCCTCTACAACGCCAAGCTGTTCGTGGACAAGCACGGCGGCACCATCACCGTGGCGAGCGCGCCCGGCGCGGGTGCCACCTTCCGCCTGTGGCTGCCGCTCTCGGATTTCACGGAAGCCAACCAGCCGCCGAGCGCGCCCGCCACGCCGCCCCGCTCGCTGCTGTTGCTCGGCAGCAGCGCCAAACTCGTCGAGAGCAGCGCCGAGGTGCTCCGGCTCTGGGGCTTCTCGGTGAGCACGGCACTGCACGGCGACGAGGCGCGGCACCGGCTGGCCTCCGCCGTGCAGCGGCCCGACGGCATCCTCGCGCTGGTGGAGCACCACGACCCGGCGTTGCAGCCGTTGCTGGACGACTTGCAGCGCGCCGCGCCGGCCAGCCGCATGATCCTGCAAATCGCCGGTTGCAATCAGGACCAGCTCGCCACCACGCTGCTCGTCCGAGCCGACCTCATCATCACCGCCGACATGTCCTCGGACACCATCCTGCGCCACCTCCGCAGCCTTTTCACATGAGCCAGTCCACCCTTCCCGCCAACAAGCCGCGCATCCTCGTCGTGGATGACGAGGAGATCGTGCTGGCGGCGTTACGCGAGACGTTGCACCGCGCGGGCTACGAGGTCACGGCGGTGCCCGATGCGCTGCGGGCGTTGGAGTTTCTGCCGACCACGCCCTTCGCCGCCATCATCAGCGACTACCAGATGCCGCGCATGACCGGCTTGGATTTCCTCGCGCAAGCCAAGGTGCTGCAACCCGACGCCAGCCGCATCCTCATCACCGCCGTGCTCACGCTGGGCACCGTCATCGAGGCGATCAACACCGGGGAAATCTACCGCTTCATCGTGAAGCCCTGGCTGCGCGAGGAGCTGCTGGCGTCGGTGCGCAATGCTGTCCAGCGCCACGAACTTCTGCGGCACAACAGCGCCCTCCAGTCGGCCACGGCCGCCTGCAACCACGAACTCTCCGCCGCCAACCAATCCCTTGCCGCCCAAGTGCAGCTCGCCGAAGGGCAACGCGCCGCCCTGACCGAGCAGGTGCGCCAGCACGCCGAGCTGACGCTGCGCACGCTGGAAACCATCCACCCGCTGCTGGGCCGCCGGGCGCGCCGGGCGCGGGACGTGGCGCGGGCCTTGATCGCCACGCTCACGTTAAGCGAGGCGGACGCGGTGAGTTTGGAACTCGCCGCGAGCTTGCACGACGTCGGCTTGCTCGCCGTGTCCCACGAGCTCGTCCGCCGCTGGCTGGAGCAACCGGAGACGGTGACCGACGACGAACGCGCGCTCCTGCGCCCGCATCCCATCACCGGCCAGGAGTTGATCGCGTGCGCTCCGGAGCAGGCCGCCGCCGCGCTGGCCGTGCGCGGCCACCACGAGCACTTCGATGGCACGGGGTATCCCGACAATTTGGCCGGTGAAAAAATCTCTTGGCTGGCGCGCTTGCTGGCTGTCGTTGCCGCGTATGCCGACGCGGAAGCGAGCGACGGGGCGGCAGTGGAGCAGATCAAATTCGCCAGCGGCACGCAGTTCGATGCCGAAGCCGTGCGCGCGTTGCTCCGCGTGTTGCCAGGCACCCCGGGCACGCCCCGGGAACGCGCGGTGTTGCTGGCGGAATTGCAGCCCGGCATGGTCGTCGCCAGTGCAATTTACACCGCCCACGGATTGCTGTTGGTGCCCGAGGGTCAGCCGTTGAACGAGCCGACCATCGACAAGCTGCGCAACCACCACCACACCACGCCCATCACCCAGTCCCTCCTCGTGTATGGCTGAGGTCCCGTCCCCGGATTCGCCGTCTGCTCCCGCCGCCGCCGGGCTGGCCTTGTGCCACTCGGTGCTCGAAGCCATGGCCGAGGGCGTCATCGTCGTGCGGGAGGACGGCTATCTCGTCTCGGCCAACGCGTCCGCCAGCCAACTGCTCGGGCTGGGGGCAGCGGCCTTGCCGCTCGCCGGCTTCTTCGAGCGTTGGCCGGTGGATCGGGCGGACGGCACGGCCTACCACGCCGAGGAGAATCCCTTCCGCATCGCCTTCCGCGACGGCGCGCCGAGGCAGAGCTTGGTCCTGGGACTGACCCGCGCCGACGGCACGCAACGCTGGTTGTCCTGCGGCATTTATCCCGTGCCGACGACGGGCGAGGGCGAACTCCGGCTGCTGGTCGTAGCCTTCGAAGCGTTGGCGCTCCAGCGGCAGGCGGAGATCGAGCTGCGCGCGGTGGCGGACTTCTCGCCCGCCGGGGTTTACCTTCAGGACGCGGCGGGCAACTGCCTCTACGTCAACCGCCGCTGGGAGGAGCTCACCGGCCTGCCCTTCGCCGAGGCCAAGGGGCAGGGCTGGCTGCGCCTCATCCACCCCGAAGACGCCGCTCCGACCACTGCCGCGTGGGAAGCCGCCGCGCGCGCCGGCAAACCCCTGCACGCCGACCTGCGCATGGTGCGGCCCGAAGGCCGGGTGATTTGGGTTTCCATGCGGGCGGGGCGCGTGGAGCTGGCGGACGGCGCGCTGACGGGCTACGCCGGCACGCTGATTGACATCACCGACCGGAAGCAGGCGGAAGCCGCCCTCGCCGACAGTGAGCAGCGCCTGCGCGCGTGCATCGAGAACACTCCTTACGTGGCCGTGCAGTGGTTTGACGAGCAGAGCCGGGTGACGTTCTGGAACCCCGCCTCCGAACAAATCTTCGGCTGGTCCGCCGCCGAGGCGGTGGGCAAAACCCTGGACCAGTTGATGCACACGCCGGAGGAAACCCGCGCCTTCGTCGCGCTGCTGCAAGAAGTGAAGGCCAGCGGCGCACCGCACGGCCCGGGCGAATACGAGTTCCACCGCAAGAACGGCAGCCCCGGCGTCTGCCTCTCCACCATCTTCCCCATCCCTGCCGAGGCCGGCCAGCCGCGCTTCGCCAGCATGGACGTGGACATCAGCGCACGCCGCCAGGCAGACCGCCTCGTGGTCGGCCAGCACAGCATCCTGGAACTCATCGCCAAGGGCACGCCGATCACCACGGTGCTGGAACAAATCGTGCGCTTCATTGAGCTGAACTCCCCCGGCCTGCTCGGCTCCATCCTGCTGCTGGACGACGACGGCGTGACGCTGCGGCACGGTGCCGCGCCCAGCCTGCCACTCGCCTACACGCAGGCCATTGATGGCATCCGCGCGGGCGAAGGCGTGGGCGCCTGCGGCACGGCCATTGTCCGCCGCGAACCCGTGATCGTGGTGGACATCCTGACCGACCCGTTGTGGGACAATTACCGCGCACTCGCCCAGATCCACGGGCTGCGTGCCTGCTGGTCCACGCCGATCTTCACCGCCCGCGGCGAGGCGCTCGGCACCTTCGCCTGCTATTACCGCACGCTGCACGCACCGACGCCCGACGAGCAACGGTTGGTGGAACTGGGCGTCTCCCTCGCCGGCACCGTCATCGAGCGGGACCGCGCGCAAGCCGCCCTGCACGCCAGCGAGCAACGCTTCCGCCTGCTGGTGGACAACGCCCAAGACATCGTCGTGGAGCTCTCCGAAGCAGGCGACATCCGCTACGCCAGCGCCAACCTCGCCAGCCACCTCGGCCTCGCTGAAACCGACTTGCACGCCGCCCAGCTCATGGACCGCCTGCATCCGGACGACCGCGTGCTGGTCGCCAGCGCCCTGCGCCAGCCGCACGGCGGGGCCACCTTCCGCTTCCGGCGCGGCGCGGCCGAATGGTTGTGGTTTGATGTCTGGGGCCGGCGCTTCACCGCAGCGGGCGGAGAAACCCGCGCCGTGATCTTCGCCCGTGACGTCACAGACCGCATGGCGGCGGCAGCGGCCCAGACCAAGTTGGAAGCCCAGCTCCGCCAGTCCCAGAAACTGGAGGCGGTCGGCACCTTGGCCGGCGGCATCGCACACGACTTCAACAACATCCTCGCCGGCATCCTCGGCCATGTGGAACTCCTCGGCATGGACCTGCCGCCCGACAGTCCGTTGAAAGCCCCCGCCGATCAAATCCTGCGCGGCGCGATCCGCGCCCGCGATCTGGTGCGGCAACTCCTCACCTTCAGCCGAGGCAAGGAGACCCGCCGCGAGCCGACCCGTCTCAGTGCTACGGTGAAGGAAGCCCTGAACCTGTTGCGCGCCTCCTTGCCCAGCAGCATCGAGTTCGCCACCGCCTGGCCGACCCACGAGCCCTTGATCCAGGCCGATGCCGGCCAACTCCACCAGATCATCATGAACACCGGGCTAAACGCCGCGCACGCGATCGGCAATCGCCCCGGGCGCTTGAGCGTCAACGTGGCAGTGGTGGACCTGACCGAGTCGTTCACCAACGGCCATCCCCCGCTGCTGCCGGGCCGGCATTTGCAGCTCACGATTGCGGACAACGGCTGCGGCATCCCCGGCGAGGTGTTGTCCCGCGTCTTCGACCCCTTCTTCACCACCAAGCCAACCGGCCAGGGCACCGGCCTGGGACTGGCGATGGTGCATGGCATCGTGCAGATGCATCAGGGCGCGGTCACCGTCGCCAGCGAACCGGGCGCAGGGGCAAGTTTCACCTTCTACTTCCGCGCGCTGGAGACCGCCCGCCCCGGCGCGACCGTGGCCCAGGCGCGCCTGCCCGTGGGCAGCGGCCAGCGTATCTTGGTGGTGGATGACGAGGAGGCGGTGATGTGGGCCGCGCGGAACTATCTGGCCCGCCTCAACTACCACGCCACCGGCTTCCAACGCCCCACCGAGGCGCTCGAGGCATTCGCCCAAGCCCCGCAGGAGTTCGACGCCATCCTCACCGACCTGACCATGCCGCAGCTCGGCGGCCTTGATCTGGCGCGCAAGCTGCGCACGATCCGCCCCGGCCTACCGGTCATCCTCATGTCCGGCTACCTGCTCGATGTGGAAGACGAGGAATTGCGCGCGGCGGGCGTGCTCCAAGTGGTGCCCAAACCTTTCAGCGTTCAGGCCCTGGCCGAAGCGGTGAGCGGCGCGCTGCGAGCGGGCGCACCCGGTGGGCGTGCCTGATGCGGTGCGTGGCGGCAACGTCGCGCCGCCAGTGGAAAGAGCCGGATTAGGATTACGAGCAGGGAGCCCGCATTGGCCGTCCGCTCCTGCTCAGAATCCTGTTCCCCCTCCGACCCCGGTCAAATCAGCCCCTCCAACACTACCGGCAACCTACCCAAGCTCCGTTGCAGCGAGGCCTGCGCGAGCGAGTGCTCCTGCTCGTTCAAGTTCGGAAACAACAGCGCCCAGGCCGGCGATTGCCGCCAACTGTCCGCCGCCACCTCCATCACGTTGCCGCTCACGCCCAGCTTCGCGTGCCGCACCAGTTGGTCCGCCACGCTCACGGCGGCGACGATTTGCACATGGTGGCTGGCGCGCTCCGGCTGGTGGTGATACCGCGCGGTTTCGATCATCGCTTCCGGCAGGTTGTGATGCTGGAGATAGCGCGCGCCCAGCTCGCAGTGGTCCATCCCGAGCACGTCCAGTTCGACTTCTATCAGCGCTGCGGGTTGTTCCGTCAGCCGCCGCTGCACTTCTGTGAAGTGCTCGTTGAACGCCGCTGCCATCGCGATCTTGCCCACGTCATGCACCAGCCCGGCGACGTAGTCCGCCTCGTCCGTGGGCGTGCGCACGATGCTGATGACCTCGCGCGTCATCATCGCCACGCCGATGCAGTGCCGCCAAAACTCCCGCCACGGGAACGACGTGTTGCCCGCCAGCTTTTGGAAATCCTCGATGACCGGCGTGAGCATCGCGAGCTGCCGGATTTGCCGCACCCCGAGATAGAAAATCGCTTCCTCGATGCTGTGGACGGGCGAGGAGAGGCCGAAATAGACGGAGTTCACCAAGCGCAGCAAGCGCGCCGTGAGGCTGGGGTCGCGGCGGATCACCTCGGAGATTTGCGCGATGTAGCTGGAGTCCGCCGAGAGCAGTTCGCGCAGCGCACTGTTGATGCTGCCCAACGAGGGGAGGCGCGCGCAGCCCTTCAGGCGTGCCTCGATCTGCGCTTCGTCGAGGCGCAGCACTGGGCGGGGTGCAAGTGTGGTTTCCATACTCAATCGCGGACAGCTAGGTATCGGTCGGCGGTGGCGAAAGTTAAGTCCAAAAACAGCAGTTGCCTTGGCCCGATCCAGAGTTCGATGGCTGGCACCCAACGGGTGACCGAGGCACGGTCCCCCCAGAGACCTTTCCTTTGCGCCCGTTGTGCGAAATCTAAAATGATGGACGCCTGCCGCCTTGTGGCGGCAGCGTGGCGGCCTATGACTTGGCTAGTGCAGGTGCCCCCCTCAACCCCCCGCCAGCTTGCCAAAGCCCCGGCCTTCCCGGCAAATATAGCCATGACCTGATGAACCGCGCTGCCCCGCAAGCTACGCGCGCCCCCTAAAACCGATGCGAAGCTCAGTTCAACTCCTCCGCTGCGTCGGGGCCGCCTGCCTGCTGACGCTGCTCACCGGAGCGGCCCCGGCCCCTCCGCCCAAAGCTCCCGTGCCCGTGCCGCCCGCCACGGCCTCGGCGGCGGACCGCGTGGATGCGGCGGTGCAGGGGGGTGTCGCCTTTTTGCTCACCCAGCAGCAGCCGAACGGGGCCATCGCGGACGTGGTGAAGTATCAGACCGCGCTCACCTCACTTGCCGCGTTGGCACTCACCGGCGCGGGCCATTCGCCGCTGGATAAGACACCCGAGGGCGTCGCGCTACGCCGGGCGATTTACTTCGTCCTGCGGACCGACCGGCAAACAGCGGACGGTTACTTCGGCTCGGCGGACGCCTCCCTGATGCACGGGCACGCGGTGACGACACTCCTGTTGTCCGAGCTGCTGCGGCGCTCGACGGACCCGGAGCAGGAGGAACTCATCCGGCGCAAGGCGGCGGCGGCGCACCAGTTCATCCTGCGTTCGCAAGGCGCGAGCAAGACCGTGCGCGGCGATATCGGTGGCTGGCGTTACCTGCCGGGGGCGCGCGATTCCGACGTGCCCGTGACCGCGTGGCAACTGCTCGCCTTGCACGCCGGGAGCAAGGCCGGTTTCCCCGTGCCGCCACAGGCCGGTCAGGCGGCGGCGCAGTATCTGAAGAATGTCTATGCCTCGGCGTATGGGGTGTTCGACTACGGGCCGAAGCCGGTCTTCGTCGCTCCCAGCACGGCCGAGCGCATGTGGTCCATCACGAACTCCTACCGTGACTTCACTCCGAAGGTTCTTGTGCAGAGGACACCGTATTGGGACTCGCGATTGGAACGGCGGTGCTACACCTGTCACTACGTGGACGGCCCCAGGCAGAAAGGCCGAACCAACGTGGTGGACCACTACGTCCCGCCGATGCCCAACCAGTATCACCCGCCCGACTCCCTGCTCCAGCCGCCCGGCGAGCGGAATCACTTCTCCACCTCGGCGATGGGCTTGCTCGGCCTGCGGTTGTGTGGTCAGCCCACCGCGCCCGAAGCGGCTTCGGCGGCGGCCTATCTGCTGGCGACCATGCGGGCCGACCCCACGGCGCGCATCATCGCCAACGGCTCGTGGCCGTTCCACGCGGTGTTCTTCAACACGCTCGCCTTACAGAACTACGCCGAGCCGCACGCCTCCGCCGCGCGGCAATATGCCGAGTGGAACTTCGTCGTGGGCCAGTCGCCGAACGGCGCGTGGACGGACAACTACGAGGGGCGGCACCTCGGGCGGGTCTATTGCACGAGCCTCGCCCTGCTGAGTCTGGAGGCGAAATACCGGCGGCTGGCCATCTACGCGCCGCCGTGAGCGGGGAGCGCGACTTTCAAGCCGCAGCAGGCTGGGAAGGAAATGTGCGTGGGCAGGGCCTTTGACCCAACCACGTTTCTGCGGCTTGAAAGCCGCGCTCCTCGCCCTCGACTACCGTTCGACTTCGGAGTTCGGGTTCATCCGTGTCCATCCGTGGGTCAACTGCGGCTTTTGGCTCAACCTTCGCTCTCGGGAGCTGAGTTCTTCGCAGGCTTACGCCGCAGCAAGTAGCCGACGAACGAGCCGAGCCCGGAAAACTTGTAGCCTGGGTCCACGTAGCGTTCGAGGACGTAGAAGGCGAAGTAGTAAGCGCGGCAGAAGGACCAGACGGCGAGCGCGAGCAGCGCCGCGACTTTCAGCGACGGGGCTTCGACGAGAACCAGCGCGGCCGAGGCTAGCCCGAGGAGCAGGAACAGCCAGCCCTTGAGCCAGATGAGGTGGGAGCTTTTCAGGTCGCGCATAGCTGGCGTAGGAGACGACGTGAGGAGTCTCACTTGCTACCCGGAACGCGCCACCAAGTCAGAGACGCCTCACGTCGTCTCCTACGCGTGGCTTAGTTCAGCGCCCAGCTCACGTCCGTGGACTTGAGCCGCACGCTCTCGGGCAGCTTCGCGCCGTCAAGGCGGAGGACGACTGTGTGCGGGCCGGCGGGGAAGTTGTTTGCCAACTTCGCGAGCTTCTGGCCGTCCACCCAAACTTCCGGGTTCGTCACCCCGTCCACGGTCAGCGCGACCGGACCGGCCTTCGCCAGCGTGAAGGTCGTCGCCACGAAGACGCTCGTGAACGTGACGTGGACGGGGACACTAGCGGGTCCGAAGTCGGCCTTCACCAACGCGCCGTTCACCAGCGAACTCGTCGGCTTCCACGTGTGCTCGCCGATGCCGCTCTCCATCGCGGTCCATTTCGCGATGAAGTCGCCCTTCGTGATTTTGTCCCAGCCACCCTGGTCCATACGGTGCGTCACGGGCAGCACGCGCCAGACGCGGGCGACGCCGCCCTTGCTCGCGTCGTAG
The DNA here is from genome assembly GCA_039796295.1 of Verrucomicrobiota bacterium. Lineage (GTDB taxonomy): Bacteria > Verrucomicrobiota > Verrucomicrobiia > Limisphaerales > SXTU01 > SXTU01. Next base: position 86,159 of record JBDKJY010000004.1, on the reverse strand, counting down.
TCGCCGGGCTTGCCAAGGCGGGCGAGGAAGGCGACGAGGTCGTTGCGCTCGGACTCGGGCAGGGTGTCGAGCAGGCCGCTGGGCATGAGCGAAGTCTGAGCGTTGGCGCGCTTGCGGATGTTGGTCTTCGCCACGCTGACTTCTTGGTTCTGCGCGTTGCGGAGGATGATTTCCTGGCCGGTCTCGCGGACGAGGATGCCGTTGTATTCGAGGTCGTCCTTCGTCTCGAGGGTGAGGCCGTGGAAGCCTTCCTTAATCTTTGCGTTGGGCAACAGCACGGACTCGACGAGGTAATCCACCGGAGCCGCCGCGCCCAGACTGGTCATGTCGGGACCGACCTTGCCACCGACGCCGCCGATGCTATGGCAGAGCACGCAGCCCAGCTCGGCGCGACGATAGACGCGCTCGCCGCGCGCGGGGTCGCCGGTCTTCACGGCGGTCGCGGCCAGCTCCAGCAGCTTGGCGGGCGTGAGCTTGTCGGGGGAAAGGGCGGTGATGTTCGCGAGCTTGGTGAGCGCGGCGACGAGGGTAGGCTCGGGCTGGGCACCTTCGCGGGCGGCGCGGAGGCCGGCGGCGGCGGCGGGGGCGGGGAGGTTGGCCGCTTGTCCCACACGGGCGGCGAATTCCTTGGCCGCCCCCTTCGTGGCGAGCACGCCGCGCCAGAGGTCGAGGGCTTCGGCCTCGGTCTTGGTCTCGGCGAGTTCCGTGAGCGCGAGGCCGGCGAACTTCGCGGGCTGGAGCGAGGCGAGCGTGAGGGCGGCGGCGCGGCGGACGGGCGCAGGCGAAGTGGCGGCGGTTAAGGGCTGGAGCGCGCCGAGCACGGGCGGGATGGCCCCCAGCTCACGGAAGGCGGCGAAGGCGGCGGTGCGGACTTCGGACGGCGTGCGCTCGTCGCCAGCGAGCTTGACCATCTCGGCGAAGGCTGCGCCGGGGTTCTTCCACGCGCCCATGAGCTCCAGAGCCGCGACGCGCTGCGGGAGGGTGGCGTAGGCGAAGAACGCGACGGCGCGCGAGCCGTCGCCAGCGGGCTTCACGTTACGCAGGCGCGCGGCGGAGGTGAGGGATTTGAGCGCACGGGTGAGCGCGGCGTCGGTGAACTCGCGCTTGGCGGCCTGTTCCCAGAGGCGGTTGATTTGCTCCGGCCCGCCAGCGGCTCCGATGAGTTCAATCCACGGGCCGGCGCCGTCCTTGGTGAGCGGTTTGGCGGCGAGAATCTTCGCGACGCTGGCCGAGGCGAGCGCGGGGTCGAGCGCCTTCATGGCGAACTCGAGCTGTTGCTGCTTCGCGGTTGAGTCAGGCACCCAAGCGCCAGACTCCAGCGCGGCGAGGAAGGGTTGCGCGAGGTCGTTGATGGAAAGCCAGACAGCGTAGTCGAGGAACGAGTCAGCCCCGATGGTGTCCACGGCGGAGAGCACGAGCGCGGCGGACTGGGCGGAGGGAATCTTCGCGAGCGCCCGCACGGCCTCGACGCGGACGCGCGGGTGCGGGTCTTGCACGAGCTTCGCGAGTGCGGCGAGGCGGGCATCCGGCGCGGCGGCCGCGGCGGCGAGCGGGGTGAGAAGCAAAGCGACGAGCAAACAGGCGGGGAATTTCATGGCGAGACGGGAGGCGCGAGCAACGGCATCATTCCAGCGGAGTGCGTTCATGCGCGGATTCTAACAGCGGCTCCAACAAAGTCAGCCCACTTTCCATACCCACTCGTGGTTTGTCGCCACGCGGACCTCGCTTGTGCGAGCCGGCGGCTGCGGAGTTGGGGCTTGGCGACCACTGCCCAGACTGGGAGTTCGCGCGGAGAGCGGCTCAGTTGAAGTTCAACACCACGAACCAAGCGGTGTTGTTCTTGTCGTCGCCCGCGAGGACGAGGGCGTCGGGCTTGGTGAGGGAGTGGCGTCGGGTGACGAGGGTCTTGCCTTTGCCGATGAGCTTCACCTCGGCGAGGTTCTCCGGGAGGATTTTGATTTCCACGGAGCACTCCTCGCTCAACTTCACGATCTGGGCCTTGCCGGGCAGCGCGGCGGCATTCTGCCGGCTCACCTCGAAGTATTTCTGCCACTTGAAGATTTTGCCGAGTTTCTCGCGGAGCTTGGGATCCACTTCCTTGAGGCTCTTGCCCGTGGGCTTGGCCTCGTCGGTGCCCCAAATGAGCACGGCTTGCACCCGGGTTTCCACGGGAACGGAAGCCACCCCAAGTTGCAGAAAGCCCCACCCGAAGCTCAACAGCAGGACGAGAAACTGCCAGCGCGACGGTTTATTTGTCGGCTTCAGGCTCATGCTTCACTTCCTGACTGACGGGGCTGAAGTTGCCGTTCTCGTCGGCGACATAGACCACGGACATCTGCTCCGACTCGGAGCGGAAGCTGACGACGTTGACGTCTTCCGGCACGCTCTCGGTGTCCGCGCCGTCGGTGGGGCGTCCGCCGCTGATGACGAACAGGACCGCGACCATCGCGGCCAAACCGGAGGCAGGGTAAAGGAACTTGAGCCACCAAACGCGCTCGGCGGGAGCCGCAGCGGCCTGGCGTTCTTCGACGGCGATGGTGCGCGCGATCTTGCTCCAGTAGAACTCGCGGGTCTCGGGGAGCTTCAGCTCGGCCTCGTTGCCAGCGACGGCGAGCTTCATCCACTTGAGCTCCTGCATCAGCGCGACGCTCTGGGCGTCTTGCGCGAGGAGGGCTTCGACTTCCCGAGTTTCGCGAGCGTCGAGCTCGACATCCAACAGGGCTTGTAATTGCAATTCCGTGTTCATAGCGGCCTTCTGATTCAACTCTGCTGTTCTTTCTTCAAACTTTGTAGCAACGACGCCAAACGCCGCCGCGCGTAGAACAACCGGGACATCACCGTTCCGATGGAGCAATTCATCACTTTGGCGATCTGCTTGTATTCCATCTCCTCAAACTCATGCAGGATCAGCACGGTGCGGTGCTCGTAGGAAAGCTGGGTCATCGCTTTGTCGATCCGCTTCCGCAGCTCGGCGCGCTCCAGGCCTTCCGTCGGATTGAGCGTGACGACCGGCATCTGGCGTTCCACCCCGCCAAGCTCTTCATCCAACTGCTCAATGGACTCCGCGCGGGTCCGCTTCTGCCGCCGGAGCTGGTCCAGACAGAGGTTGATGACGATGCGTGTCATCCAAGTGGCGAAGCTGGAATCGCCCTGAAATTGCTTGAGCCGTTGCCAGGCCTTGACCCAAGCCTCCTGCGAGAGGTCAATCGCGTCCTCCTCGTTGCGCATCATGCTGAAGGCGCGCGCGTAAATCTTGTCGCGGTGCCGCGCGACGAGTTCCTCGAAGGCCACCATGTCGCCGGCCTGGGAGGCGGCGACCAGTTGCACGTCGAGCGTGGTCGTAAAGTCAGGCGGCTGCGGCATCGGGCTAGAGTTTGCCTTTCGTGCTGGGAATCTGTCCGGCGATGCGGGGGTCGCGCTGGCAGGCGAAGTCCGTCGCTTTGGCGAAGGCCTTGAACAACCCTTCCACCACATGGTGCGGCTCGCCGCCGTAGAGCAACTCCAAATGCAGGTTGCAACGCGCCTCGTTCGCGAAGCCTTGGAAGAACTCCCGCGCCAACCCGAAGCGGAACGCGCTCGACATGTCCTGCGTCCGCTCGGCCGGCGAAATCTTCTTCTGCGCGAGGCCGTCCATCCCGCGCCACACGAGGTAAGGGCGGCCGCTGAAGTCAATCACGCACCGCGCCAGGCATTCATCCATCGGCACATGCGCCTCACCGGTGAAGGGGTTGCGCGGGTCGAAGCCCGTGCCGTAGCGGCGGAGGCCCTTCTTGTCGCCCAGCGCCTGCACGAACGCCTGGCCCAGTGCGATGCCGCAGTCCTCGACGGTGTGATGCGCGTCCACCTCGAGATCACCCTTGCAACGGAGCTTGAGGTCCATGACTGCGTGCTTCGCGAAGAGGGTCAGCATGTGGTCGAAGAACGGCACGCCCGTGCGGATGGCGGCCTTGCCGGTGCCATCTACATTCAGGTCGAGACTGATTTGTGTCTCGTGGGTTGCGCGCCGGATGCGCGCCTGCCGTTGACTCATGGGCTTTTTCTAAAGCAATGCCGGTCGAAAAGAAGCTGAAACTACGTCTGCGTCCGTTTTGGACCCGTGGCAGACGGCTCAGTAACGCGGCGCATTCGCATCCACTTCGAGCGACCAGCGGTCCACGCCGCCGGTGAGATTGTGCAAGTTTGTGAAGCCCTGATGCCGCAGCCAGGCAATGGCGTGCGCGCTGCGCATCCCGTGGTGGCAATACACGACGACCTCCTGCTCCCGCCACGCCACCAGCTCGGCGACGCGCTCCGGCAGTTCGTTCAATGGCAGCAGCTTCGCGCCCGGCAGCGCCACGATGGCGAACTCATCTGGCTGCCGCACATCCAGCAGGCGCGGCGGATTCGGGGCGGCGAGGCGCTCGGCAAGTTCAGTGGGAATCATGTCAGTAGCGGAACCAGACCAGCCCGACGAAGAGCACGGACAGCACGGCGAGCACCGCTGCACAGCCGGACTTCGCCTGTGCCGAAAACTTCTCCGGGTGTTGGGCGCGAAGGCCGGCCTCCAACTGCTCCACGGCGTCCTTCGCTTCCTTCAGCCCCGCGCCCGGCTGCACCTGCTCGCGATAGAGTTTGATGGCCGCAATCTTCTCCCCCGCAAAGAGCAAGTCCGCCACGGGCGACAACGCGCCGACTGTCGGCACGGGCGAAGGCGGAACCTCCGGCGAAGCCTCCAGTCGCTCGACCCACGCCTTCGCTTCCGCCAAGCCCAGCCCCGTCGCCTCGCGGCACAGCTTGATGGCCGCGATTTTGTTCCCGCCCTTGAGCGCGACAACGATGCCTTCGCGTTGGTCGGGTGTCATCACGAGTTCAGCGACCCCAGATACCGCTCCGCGTCAATCGCCGCCGCGCAGCCCATGCCCGCCGCCGTGATGGCCTGGCGATACACATGATCGGAGCAGTCGCCCGCGACGAACACACCCTCGACGGTCGTCTGCGAACCCTTCGCCCGCACCACGTAGCCGTTTTCATCCAGCGCAATCTGGCCCTTGAAGAGCTGCGTGTTCGGGTAGTGCCCGATGGCGACGAACACGCCCGCGCAAGCCACCGTGCTCTCCGCGCCGGTCTTGAGATGCTTCAGCTTCACGCCCGTGACCTTGCCCGTCGTCACGTCGAGCACTTCGGTCACGACGGAGTCCCACACCGGCTTGATTTTCGGATTCGACAGCGCGCGCTCGGCCATGACCTTCGAAGCGCGGAGCGAATCGCGGCGATGCACGAGGTAAACCACCGAGGCGAAGCGCGTCAGGTAAGTCGCCTCCTCACACGCGGAGTCGCCGCCGCCCACGACGACGAGTGGCTGGTTGCGGAACATCGGCAGCGCGCCGTCGCACGTCGCACAGTAGGTCACGCCCTTCTTCTCCAGCTCGTCTTCGCCGGGCACATCCAGGTGTTTGTGGCCCGCGCCGGTGGCGATGATGATAGACTTGGTCTCCACCTGCTCGCCGTCCACGGTCACGACGAACGGGCGTTGGCTCAGGTCCACTGCTTCAACCGTCGCGCCGAACTTCACCCGCGTGCCAAAGCGCTCGGCCTGCGCCTGCATCTTCATCATCAGGTCCGTGCCATCCACGCCTTCGGGGAAACCGGGAAAGTTCTCCACAATACTCGTAGTCGTGAGCAGCCCCCCCGGCGACGCGCCCGTGACGACGACGGGATTCAAGCTCGCCCGCGCCGTGTAAAGCGCCGCCGTCCAGCCCGCACAACCCGACCCGATGACCACGACATTTTCCATAGGGCGGGAAAGTAGAAGTGCCGCCCGGCGATGGCAAGCGCGCGGCCTTTCGTTCTGTTCATCTTCCCTCCCCGCTGTGGTGCAGCCGAAGTGAAACGCGAGGTCGAGCGGAGAAGGGACTTGCCAACCGGTTGGCCGTTCCCCATAAATTCGCCGTCCAAAAACACGACACTTTATGGCCGACATCGCTAACAAATACGAAAACAACGTCCCCGGAAAATACTTCGTGGACAACCAGTGCATTGACTGTGACCTGTGCCGCGAGACGGCCCCGGAGAACTACACCCGCTTCGACGACGGCGGTTACTCCTACGTGAAGAAGCAGCCCGAGACGCCCGAGGAAGAGGCCCAGTGCAAAGAGGCCAAGGAAGGCTGCCCCGTGGAAGCCATCGGCGACAACGGCTGAGACCGCCTCCGCTTTTCAAGCGAACACCCGCCTGCGCAAGCTGGCGGGTGTTTTGCTTTGGTAGGGCGCGGCTGTTCCAGCGCGCCGGTTGGCCGTCCGGGCAGTCCAGCGGCGCGCTGGGACAGCCGCGCCCTACCGCAGCTCTCTCCGCAACAGCTCCAGCGCCTGGAGCGCGGTCACATACTTGAACGTCTCGCGGTCGTAGCGGTTCGTGGGGTTGACGACCTTCGTGCCGCTCGCGGAAGCCAGCGCGATGAAGACGGTCCCCACCGGCTTCTTGGAACCGTCGCTGTTGGGTCCCGCGATGCCCGTCACCGCCAGCGCGAAGTCGGCTCCTGTCCGTGCCCGCGTGCCCCCGGCCATCTCCCGCGCGACCTCTTCGCTCACGGCACCGTGGGCTTTGAGTGTCTCGGGGCGCACGCCGAGGAAGTGCTCCTTCGCTGCGTTGCTGTAAGTCACCAGCCCCGCAAGGAATACGGCGGACGCGCCCGACACGTTCGTCAGCCGGTTCGCGATGAAGCCGCCGGTGCAGGACTCAGCCAGCGCGAGCGTCTGCTTCCGCTCGGTGAGCCGGCGCACGAGGACTTGCTCCAACTCCGCGTCGCCCTCGCCGAAGATGTGTTCGCCGGTCAACTCGTAAACGATGCGCGCGGCCTGTTCCACATCCGCGTCCGCGCCGCAACCACGGGCCACGAAGCGCACGTCCACCGCGCCGGTGTGCGTGCAGTAGCCGAGTTCCAAGCCCGCGTCCATCAGCGGCTTCAGCGGCCCGGCGATGCGTTCCTCCAAGTAAGATTCGCCAATGCCCACCGTCCGCAGCGTGCGGCAAACGAAGTCCGTCTCCAATGGCAACTGCGCGCGCAGCAGGGGCGCGACTTGGTTCGTGAACATCGGGCGCAGCTCGCGCGGCGGCCCCGGCAACATCACGAGCCAGCTCGCCTTGCCGTCCGCGCGGAACGGATTCGGGCTGATGTGCAGCGCCAGGCCCGGCGCGGTGCCGTGGGCATTGGCTAACACCAGCGCGCCCTCGGGCACCATCGCCTGCACGCGCGTGCTGACGGGCATCGGGCGGTTGCGTTTCGCGAAGAAAGATTCCACGTGCGCGACGATGGTCGGGTCCTCGCTCAACTTGCGCCCGAGCAAGGCCGCGATGCGGTCGCGGGTGATGTCGTCCGAGGTTGGCCCCAGCCCGCCGGTGGTGATGATGAAGTCTGCGCGGCCCAGCGCCTCGCGCACGGCCTGCTCGATGTCGTCCGCCGTGTCCGCCACGCCAACCTGCCGGTTGACGACGTAGCCAAGGTCCGCGAGCTGACGGCAAAGCCATTGCTGATGCGTGTTCAGCACGCGCCCAAGCATCAGTTCGCTACCGGTGTTGATGAGTTCGATGTTCATGGGGGGAAAGGAATCAGCCGCGAAAGAACGCAAAGCGCGCAAAGGAGAAAACTCTTTGCGAACTTTGCGTTCTTTTGCGGCAAATCATTTGGAGGCTCCCTGCGCCAGCAGCAACGCCCCGACCGGCACGGCGTCCTCACCCAGTCCCGCCAGCACCACGCGCGGCCCCGGGGCGAAGGCTTCCATCACGTAGCCGGTGAGCGCGTTCGCCACCGCTGCGCGCCACGGCTCGCCCACGAGCGACAAGCCGCCGCCGAGCACGATGACTTCCGGGTGCATCAGTTGCGTGACGTGGGACAGGCCGAACGCGAGGTCGTCGGCCACTTCGTCGAGGATGCGTTGGGCGAGCGCGTCGCCTTGCGCCAGCGCAGGCGCGAGCGCGCGGGCTTCGCCGTGGTCGGCGTCGGCGGTGAGTTTCGAGAGCGGACACCACGGCTCGCGCTGGCAGGCCTCACGGATTTTCCGGTCCACCGCCCAGCCGGCGCAGCGCTGCTCGATTGTGACGCCGGACTTGTCCAGCCGCACATGGCCAATCTCCGCTTCACCCGGTTTCGCGCCATGGTAGATGCGCCCGTCCACGACCAGCCCACCGCCCACGCCGCTGCCGAGGGTGACGTAGAAGACCGGGTTGCAGCCCACGCCCGCGCCGCGTTTGGCCTCGCCGAGCGCGGCGGTGTTCGCGTCGTTGTCCGCGGTCACGGGCAGGCCGGTGAGGCCGCGCAGCCATTCGCCAAGGGGAAATTCCGACCAACCTTCAATCTGGTGCGAGCAGCAGATTTGCCCCGTCGCCGCATCCACCGGCCCGCCGAAGCCGACGCCGATGGCAGCGGGCTTCGCGAACTCCATCAGCTCCGGCAGCGCGCCGGCAATCTGCTCGCGGATGCCTGCGCCGCCGCGCTGCTTGTCCACCGTGAAGCGCCGTCGCGCCGTGATGCGCGCGTCCGCGTCGCCCGCGACGAGCTGCAGCTTGGTGCCGCCGATTTCAATGCCGAGGAAACTTCGCTGCATGGCGGGATTTCATCGGCGAGGGAGTGGGAATGCACGGAGAAAAGCATGGCCCGCGAATCACGCGAATTGCCGCGAAGGGGGAAAGGCGTTTTCTGCATTCGCGATGATTCGCGTGATTCGCAGCCACGGCGCAGAATTCCCCTTTGACCCGTCGCGCCCGGCTGCCTACGTTCGTCCCATGCCAGCCGCCTTGCCGCACGTCAGCGAGCATCGCCACGCGTTCACTTGCCTGAACCCCCGCGTGCGCGAAGGGCTGAACGTCTCCAGCCGCCGCTCGATGTTGAAGGCCAGCCTCGCGGGCCTTGGCGGGTTGACGCTGCCCGACCTGCTCCGCGTCCGCGCGCAAGCGGCGGCGACCGGCCGCGCGATGGGGAGCAACAAAGCGGTGATTCTCCTCTGGATGGCCGGCGGTCCCAGCCATGTGGATATGTGGGACCCGAAGCCCGACGCGCCCGCCGGCTATCGCGGGCCCTTCAAGACCATTCCCACCAAGCTCCTCGGCGTTCACCTCTGCGAGCATCTCCCGAAGCAAGCCGCGTTGATGGACAGGCTTACCATCATCCGCTCGATGGACTGCCGCGGCAGCAATCACCAGCCGAACATGGTGATGCAAACCGCCAACGTCCTCGCCGAGCCGCGCACGAATCCCGAGGCCAAGATGTATCCCGGCTTCGCGTCCATCGTCGCGAAACACCGCGGTGCGAACCAGCCCGGCATGCCGCCCGCCGTCCACCTCAACGTCCGCGACCGCACGCACTTCGCGTGGTCCGGCTATCTCGGTCAGAAATACAATCCCTTCATCGGCGACAACGTCAGCCAGCTCTTTCAACTCCCCGGTGAACTCACGCTGGACCGCGTGCGCTCGCGCCAGTCGCTCGCGCAGCAAATGGATTCGCTCCGCCGCGACGTGGACAACTCCGGCTCGGTCGAGGCCCTCGACCGCTTTGGCCAGCAAGCCTTCGACCTCGTCGCGGGCGGGCGGGCTCAGGCGGCCTTCGACCTGACCACCGAGCCGCAACGCATCGTGGACCGCTACGGTGAGCATGATTGGAGTCGCAAGGCGTTGCTCGCGCGGCGGCTCGTCGAGCGCGGCGTGAGCTTCGTCACGCTGGACCTCAGCAACCACTCCGCCTCTGGCACCTGGGACACGCACGGCGACAACATCCCGCCCTACGGCGGCATCTGGAGCGGCCTGCGTCCGCTGCTCCCCGTCTTCGACCACCTCTTCACCACGCTCGTCACGGACCTCGGCGAGCGCGGGATGCTGGACGACGTGCTGGTCATCGCGATGGGCGAGTTCGGACGTTCGCCACAAATCGGCACGCAAGGCAGCACCGACGGGCGCAACCACTGGCCTTACGTCTCCTCCATCACGCTCGCGGGCGGCGGCTTCCGCCACGGCCAAGTCATCGGCTCCACTGACCGCGACGGCGGACAAATCGCCTCGCGCGCGCTCACGCCCGGCGACCTCGCGGCCACCATCTTCCACCACATGGGCGTGCCCGTGGACGTGACCTACGAAGACCACCAGCGCCGCCCGCGCTTCGTGGTGGAGCACGGCGAGCCGATTCGGGAGTTGGTGTAGGCGGAGTCATTCCGGATGCCGAGCAGTGCCTTGGCTGGGGCAAGCCCTTGGATGAACTCGGTGTTTAATTACCGAATGCCTCGCGGTCCTCAGCCCGTCGAAAGAGCCGTTCAAATTATCAGCCGCCCATCGCCACTGTGTCTCGCGCACCTCAACTCAATCCTCTCGCCGCCCTGACGCGGCGGCGCTGGCTGCAAGGCGGCGGCGCGCTGGCGGGGGCGATGCTGTGGCCGCAGTTGCTGCGGGCGAAGGAGATGCCGAAGGCCCGTAGTTCACCCGCGCGGGCGGTCATTGTGATTTACCTTCAGGGCGGCCTCTCGCACTACGAGAGCTTTGACCCGAAGCCAGATGCGCCGTCCGCCTATCGCAGCACGTTCGGCGACATCCCCACGACGTTGCCGGGGATTCACTTCGCGGAGCACTTGCCGCTGCTGGCGAAGCGGGCGCACAAGTTCAACCTCATCCGCAGCGCCTTCGTGGACTCGCCGAGTCATCCGGTGGCGATCTACCAGACGCTGACCGGCGGGGACTTGCCGGACGCCTCGGTGGAGGCGAAGAACCGCAACCTCGCGCATCCGAGCATCGGATCCGTCATCGCCCGGGCGTGCGGGGCACGCGCGCCGTTGCTGCCACCTTACGTCGCCATCCCGCACTCGGGGCAGCTTGGCAACCGCGTCCACTACGCCACGGCGGGGCCGCTGGGCGTGGCCTATGAACCGCTGGAATCCGGCATTCCGCCGGAGCACGCGGGCACGCCCTTTTCCGGTCCGCCGGACTTGCGGCTGCATCAGACGCTCTCCGGCAAGCGGCTCGACGACCGGCTCACACTCCTGAATGCCCTCGGTGGCCTGTTCGCGCCTGCCGGGGTGGACAGTCTCGACAAGTATCATCGGCATGCGCTGGAGATGCTCTCCGGCGGCGCGGCGGAAGGGGCCTTCGACCTCAGCCGCGAGCCGCTGCGTCAACGCGAGCGTTACGGCCATCATCTCTGGGGTCAGCAAACCATCCTCGCGCGCCGGCTCGCCGAGGCGGGCGTGCCCTTCACCTTGCTGAACTACACGTTGAACCAAGAGCGTGGCCAGGACTGGGACACGCACGAGGACAACTTCAACCTGATGAAGACCCGGCTCCTGCCGCCGATGGACCTCGCCGTCAGCGCGTTGCTGGATGACCTCGACGAACGCGGCCTGCTGGATACGACGTTGGTGGCGATGTTCGGCGAGTTCGGGCGGACGCCGAAGATCAACGCCAACGCGGGGCGGGACCACTGGGAGAAGGTGTTCTCCGTGATGCTGGCGGGCGGCGGCTTGAAGCGCGGCGTGGTGGTCGGCTCCAGCACGAAGGCGGGTGACTTGCCGTTCGAGCGGCCCGTCCACTTCAACGACGTGCTGGCGACGATCTACCGGCAGCTCGGCGTGGCGACTGACGAGGTCTTCCACAACGCCTTCGGCCAGCCCACCCCGGTGCTGGCGCGCGGTAAGGTGATTGAGGAATTGGTTTAGGGAGCCGCTGCTTGAATCTTTTGGTTTCCGATTTAAGGCAGGACGAGTTGGTCGGAATTTCCTAAACTCAAGGCCATGACGCACCAGCTCCATTTCGCTCACGCGGTCAAAGCCGGGGTGCGCGCGTTCGTGGAACAGCCTTTACCCCGCCTGAAGCATCTATTTCGGCACCGGAAAGTGCGCGATCACGGCTTGGCCAAGCACCGGCATCAACTCCACACCCTGTTTGGCCTGGCCAACAGGATGAGCGGAGCGCGGCAGGTCAGGGCGTAAGCAACCACGAGCCCGCCCCGTCGCGCAGGTGAACACCCGGGCCAAACCTCGGAACCGAACTACAGCCGGCCTGCGAAACAGCGTCGCACACGGTGAGTTCCGGGCTGCTGCGGGCGTGTCCTCAACCAATGAAATGTTGCCAATTTGAAAACTGGCTTTAATCAGCGCTTCCTTAATCCCCATCCTTCCGCCGCGATGAAACTGCTCTTCGTGTCCAACCTCTTCCCCGACTCCGCCGCTCCCGGCCACGGGCAGGTCAACGCCACAGTGCTCCACCAACTCGCGCGCCATTGCGACATCCGCGTCATTGCCCCGCGCCCGGTGCTGCCCTTCAAGAGCTGGCGGGGCCGCACGCCGCGCGACGAGGATAGGTGCTTCCAGCCGCTCTACGTCCGCACGTTCTACATCCCCAAGTTCGGCGGCCCGTGGAACCACCGACTCATGGCGCGCTCCCTCCGCGACCCGGTGCGCCAGCTTCGCGCGGAGTTTCCCTACGATGCCGTCCTCGGCGCGTGGGTGTATCCCGATGCCTGTGCGCTGGACCTCCTCGCGCCGGAGCTACAAGCCCCGCTCGTCGCCATCGCGCAGGGCACCGACGTGCATGGTTACCTGGCCATGCCGCTGCGCCGCCACGTCATCGTGCAAGCCCTCAGCCGCGCCGCCGCCACCATCACCCGCAGCAAGGACCTCGCGACTCGCCTTCACGAAGCCGGCGTCCCGTTCATGAAGCTCCGTCCGATTTACAACGGCGTGGACACCACCACCTTCCACCCCGGCGATGCCCGCGCGGCGCGCCAGGAACTCGGGCTTCCGGCGGACGCGCAGATGATTCTCTACGTCGGCAACTTCCTGCCGGTTAAGAACCCGCTCCTGCTCGTCGGCGCGCACGCCCGCCTCTGTCGCAACGCCAGCCAGCCGTGCGAACTCGTCATGATTGGCACCGGCCCGCTGGAGGCGAAGGCCCGCCAACTCGCCGACGCCAGCGGCTTCGGTGCGCACGTCCGGCTGGTGGGTCGCAAGTCTTCCGCTGAAGTCGCCCGCTACATGCAAGCCGCCGACGCGCTCTGCGTGCCGAGCAAGAACGAAGGCGTTCCCAACGTTATCCTCGAAGCCTTCGCCTGCGGCCTGCGCAGCGTCGCCACCCGTGTCGGCGGCATTCCCGAAGTGTTAGACAAACCCTTCCTCGGCCGCCTCAGCCCCAGCGCCGACGTGGAGGCGCTCGCCCAAGCCCTCGGGCAAACCCTCCGCGAAACCCCGGACCGCCCCGCCATCCTCCGCCACGCCGCGCAATTCTCGTGGGAGCAAACGACCGCGCGATATCTGTCCGTGCTGGAAGAAGCCTGCGGCCGTTAAACCACCGCCGGATAGCGGCCAGCCGTGGGGGGGGGGAAGCACCGGCCAAACTCAGAGTCACGTAGTCAGGTGAGGGAGGTCGGGCTGAAGACCGCAGTTCTCATCGCCCGGCTCCGCACCCCTGCCCCGCTTCAAACCGGACGGGCGGTTTTCCCGCATCCGGCTTTCCGGGGGCCCTTCACTCGCGTCGCTTCTACGCCACTGCCGCTTTCCCTGCCGCGCTCGTCGGCAACCGATACCGGCGGCTCGTCGGCTGCGAATTCACCCCCGGGGTTGCCCTGCAAGAAGGGGTGATGCGCCCTAGGTTCAACCGGGAATTCCGGTTGCACGCTAGGCGGAAGTTTTTCACTGTCCGCACCATGAAAATCAACTTTCTTCCCCTGCTCGCCCTCGCCTTGGTCATCGCCGCCGGCGTCAGCCTGGTCCGCGCACAGGATGAAAAGCCCGCGAACACGATCGCGGTCGAAGTCCCCGCCGCCGTGAAGACGGTGCTCCAGCGCGAGGCCCAGGGCGGGCGCATCGTCGAGCTGGGCCGCGTGAACGAGGATGGCCGCCAGCAATACGAGGCCACTGTGAGCCACGAGGGCCTGGAGTATGTCGTCCGCGTGGACCTGCGCGGCGTGGTGGTGCGCGTGGAACTGAAGGCCTACAACGACGCCGAGGATCAGAGCTTAGCCCAGCTTCCGGTGGCGGTGCGCGACTCGTTCAAGAAGCTCGCGCGTGGCGGCAGTGTGGAGAACGCCCGTCGGCAGCGGTTGTCCTTCTCCTTCGAGACGCGGATCGACGACCGGCGCTACGCCATCACAACGGACGAACAGGGGCGCTTGCTGAAGAAGGAATTGCAGCCGGACGACAACGAAAACAAGTGATGCCCAGGCCCGGGTCCGGGCAAAGGCGACGGCCGAAGCAATGCTGTGCGCCAGGTCCCCATCCTCGGCGAGCGGGAAGCGCTGCCACGGCTCGGCTGCCGCGCCTTGGGACCATGAACCCGGTAGGGCCCTGCTGTGCAATAACCTCGTTGATCCGAATGGATGGACGAGGCCGACCCCAAGTCGGCCCTACCAGGTTCATGGAGAGCGCCAACGGCGTTGTAGGCCCGGCCTACTTGGGCGCGATGACTTTCTGGAAGCCAGGGTGCGCTTTGAGGGCGGCGAAGCGGGCGTCGCCGGCGGCCATGGTGCGGAGGTCTTGCGCGGTCGGGGTGTCCTTCAGGCGGGCGTTGCTGTGCTGGACGGCATTGCTGACGGCGGCGACGGCGGCGTTGATATTGGTCTGGTAGGCAAGCAGTGCGCCGAGGTCATACCAGAGCTCGGGGCTGGTGGGGTTGAGTTTCACGAGGCGCTGCAAGGCTGCCTCCATCTTGGGCACGTTGCCGACGAGTTGATAGGTCTGGAGCGCGCCTTGTAGGCGGGGGCCGTCGGCCTTCGGGTCGGCGAGAATCTGTTCGCTCAGGGGGAGCATGCGCGTGAGGGCCAGTTGGGATTTAGCGTGCTGGCCCAGTTGGGGATAGGCCTGCGCGAGTTGCACGAGGGTGACGATGTCGTTGCTGGCGACTTGTGAGAGGTGGTCGAGGATGGCGATGGCTTGGTTGGTCTGGCGCAATTGCACGTAAGCGGCCACGAGGTTCATGCCGGCTTGGGCGTTCGTGGGGTTGGCGCGGTAGGCGGCGTCCAGTTGGGCCACTTGGTTTTGCACTGCGGCGGCTTGCGTGGGATCCACCCCGCGCCCGAGCTGGGCGCTGGCGCCCTGCTGCTGGCGGATGGCGGAGAGCTGGTCAATGAGGTCCTTCGCGGAGCGGTTGTTCGGGTCGAGCTTGCCGAAGGTGCGCGCGATGAGCAGCGCGTCGTCCACCCGGCCAAGGCTGATGAGGAGGTTCGTGTAGCGGAAGACGGCTTCGGGGCTGAAGGGGCAGTAGGCGAAGGCTTGGCGGAAGGCGAAATCGCACTCTTTGATCATGCGTTGCTGCTCGGCGAGGTTGCCGCGGCGGCCCGCTTCGTTGATGCGCCAGAAGTAAACACCGGCGATGGCGCTGCGGAGTTTGGAGAAGGCCTTTTGCGCATCGTCATCGCGGACGAAGCGGGAGTCGGGCTTCACGTCCTTGCCGTCCACCTTGAGGTTTTCGTAGTTGCGGCGGACATAGACCTGCTCGGCGACGCGGCAGATGTTTGAGACGGAGGTGTCGTAGTCAATCCAGTTGCCGATGAGTCGTTCGGAATACTTGCTCCAGAAGCGGTGGTCGCGGTCCACGATCTCCTGGGTCATCTCGGGCAAGGGCTGCCGGTTGATCTTCATGATGATGCCGGAGGGGGTGAGGTGGGGATACATCCAGTCGAGCGGGAAGCTCTCCTCGACGTAGAATTCGTGGGCCGGGTTCTTGTCGAACATAACCTTGGTGAGCAGGCCGTTGATGGACATGACGGCGACTTGGCCGCTGACTTGGATCCGGCCGGTGGCTTCGTCGTGGCGCACGTCTTCGCCGGGTTTGATCTGGCGCGGTTCGGTGGCCTTCTTCGGATCGCGGTCGTGCTCGAGGCGGCGGCGGGCGTCCTCGACGTATTCGGTGAAGGCCTTGGAGGAGTCCTCGACGGTGCAGGTCTGGATTTCGAGGTCGGGATACACCCCGCCTTCGCTCGGGGTGAAGGCCCCGGGATAGGCGGTTTCGAGGAGGAGGCGGTTGAGGCGGATGCTGGCCCAGGTGAGGTCCTGGCGGGCGAAGCGCTGGAGCCGAGCGTCGAGCTTCACATGGGCGAAGCGGTCCGGGTGGTAGAAGGGCGCGGGAGAGTTTTGGAATTGTTCGCGGCGGACCTGCTTGGCTTTCTCGCGGCCGTCCAGCACGGCCTGAATCTTCGCGGTGGTCTCGGTCTGCACGCGGGCAAGGGTTTGCTGCAATAGCTTCAAGTCGGCCTTCTGTTGCTGGGCCTGCTGTTGGATGGCTTGCTGTAGCTCGCTGCCCTGCTGGTGGGCCTTGCTCTCGGCCTCGGCATACTCGCCGTGGATGCGGTGCAAGTCCTCGAAGACGGTCCAGCGCTCGGCCATTTCGCGCTCGATGAGGAGGTTGAACTCCCGCGCGAGCGCCTTGCGCAGCGCGCTTTCGTCGCTACCGGCGAGGAGCGCGCGGGTCTCCGGGGTGAACTGCTCGTGCAGCCACTTGGACAAGGCGTCTTGTTTGGGGCCGGGCTGGAACTGGGCGGCGAGGGCCTTGACGTTCGTGAACTGCTCGGGCTCGAAGAGGGAGCTGCCGGCGCGGCGTTTGCGCTCGATAGCCTTGCCGATCTTTTCGCCGAACAGCCAGTCCAGCGGCTTGGCAGGGCCTTCAAGGAGGCCGACGAGTTTGGCGAGGACGCCCGCTTCGTAGGGCTGGCCCTGGGACTTGGCGATGCGCGCCCGGTTGCCGAGGACCAGCCCTTGGAGGTAGTCCACCGTGCCGGCGAAGAAGGGCGGGTCCTTCTGGTTGCTCCGGTTGTAGTGGGAGCGGATATACATGAGGTAGGTGGCGTCCGCGAGGGCGTTCTGGGTGATGAGGTAAACGTCGCGCCGGTCGAAGTCGGGGTTATGGCGCTGCGCGGGCTTGATGAAGCTCTCGCAGAAGATCATGTAGGTCGGGCAGAAGCGCCCCGGGTCCGTGCCGCCGTAAAGGACGGTGTCACGCGTCATCTCCGGGTAGGTGAACTTGGCGCGCTTGGGGTCCTTCAAGGCGGCTTCGCGTTCCTTGCGGTCGTAGCTGAGGTTGCCTTGGCTGTCCTCGAAGGGCGGCGTGAACATGTCGTGGCCAAACCAGAAGCCGAAACGGTGGCCGCGCTGCTCGTTCTCCGCCCAGTGCGAAAGGATGGTGTGCGCGGGCAGGGCGCAGAAGAGCGCGAGCATCAACGTCACGGGCAGTCGGGTGCGGGCAAAGAGGAAGAGGGCGATGAACGCCACCGCCAGGCCCATGCCGAACTTGGTGGTGAAGAGGACGAGCGGGTATTGGAGCTCGTTGACCGAGTGCGCATACCAAGCCACCGCGCCGGCCAGCGAACTGCCCACCAGGAGCCAGCGACGGAAGAATGCGTAGTTCGCCACCGCCGCCGCCGCGATCATCGCGAGGCCGTAGCCCACGAGCATCGAGATCGGCACGTAGGAGGCGGTGAAGAACACCTTGTTCAACTGCTGGCTCTGCCGGTCGGGCGGCGGGTTGAGCAGGTAAATCAGCATCAACGACAGGAACAGGAACACCGTGGTCAACCCCGCCAGCCACGCGCGCTCGGGCCGCCCGCCGGCGTGCCGCATGAACAGGAACGGGATGATGCCGATGAGCAGGAAGACGTAGCCGTAGATCATGCCAGGCACCACGGGGCGGTAGTCGGCGAAGTTCATCGCCAGCTTGAGCAGGCAGAAGAAGCCGTAAATGCCGGAGATGGCCCCAAGCCAGACCTTCTCCTCCTGCTCGATGCGCCGGTAGAAGATGATGACCAGCGGGATGAGGCCAACGATGAGCAGCACCAGGTTCATTTCCTCGATGGAGGCTTCCACGTAGGTTTGAATCTGACCGAAGAAGCGGTCGAGGCCCGTGGTGGGGTTGCCCTTCTCGTATTGGCCGCGGGTGAGCGCGTGTTTAAACCCCTCGATGGTGCGCGGGTAGCCCCATTGCATCGGCGGCGTGGTCATGCCCGCCAGCGGCATATAGAGGTAGAAGGCCGCGCCGGCAGCAAACGCGACCGCCATGCCGATGGCCGGCCAGAACTCTGTGCCCAGCTTGCCGCCGGTGTGAATCACTAGTGTGACGGTGATCACGATGGAGGCTAGGCCGATGACCATGAAGGCCTTCACGTAGGCCAGGTTAAAGCCCGAGTCCGCGATGCCCTTCGCGCCGCCGAACGCCACCAGCATCCCAATGCCCGCCAGCACGAAGATCACCACGTTGCCGAAGAACACGTCCCGGCCCGTCTTCGCGTCGCGCGCCAGCACGGCGACTTGCAAGCCCAGCACGGCGACCAGCAGCGTCTGGTGGTTCGTGAAACAAATCCCCAGCCAGAACGACGCCCACCAAAGGTAACGCGACTGGTGCGGCGCGTGCATCCAGCGCATCAGGGAACCCAGCATCAGCACGAGCGACAGCACGCTGATGGCATACACCTCGACGATGACCGACTGGCTCCAGAGGTAGCCGTTGAAGGCCATCACCATCCCGCCCACGTAGCCGGACACAACGCAGATGGCGTTTCGCACCTTGGGCTCGATGCCCTTGAGACTCTCGAAGCCCTCGATGATCATCGCGCTGCCCCGTGACACCATCAGGCCGATGATCCCGCACCCCACCGCGCCGCAAATGGCCGAGGCCAGCGCCACGCGCCAAGCGATGTTGTAGAAGGGCACCAGCTCGCAGATCAGCCAGGTGAAGAGCGTCCAGACCGGGTAGCCGGGGGGGTGCGGCACGCCGGCATACATCGAGCCGACCGCCAGCTCGCCGGAATCCTCCAGCGTCAGGTCCGGCGCGAGCGAGAAGTAATAGCCGATGAACACCA
Source organism: Verrucomicrobiota bacterium (assembly GCA_039796295.1). Lineage (GTDB taxonomy): Bacteria > Verrucomicrobiota > Verrucomicrobiia > Limisphaerales > SXTU01 > SXTU01. The sequence goes on along the minus strand of JBDKJY010000004.1, from coordinate 67,366 downwards.
CGAGCGTGGTGATGGCGAACGTGAGCCAGTCCACCTTCTGGAACAACGGGGCCACCGGCGCGGGAACTGGGGCGGTGGGAGCCAACGCAGCCTTGGGCTTCGGCTCGGGCTTGGGAGGGCTGGTGGGCTTGGATTTATCGGCGCTCATGCAGTGAAATTTAGTTGGCCTAGTGGGCGGAAAAAGAAGCGATACTTGAAGGCGAACGACACGGGTTTGTCCATTCCAAAAGCGGCCGCCACGGACACTGAGACGCGCGCGCGACAGCGCCGCACGGCAGCTCCGCCCGCGCGTTCACCACGCGTCACAGTCAATTCGCGAAGGGTCACTCGGAGTCATGGACCAAGCCGGGCGGGTTCCGTGCGAACAAACCGCTTCGGGTAAATCCCGTAGCTCCACTCACCTACGAAACACTGTCTCCACCACCACCCCCCGCAGCGGCTTGCAGCCGACTCACGCTCTGGGCAACACAATGTTCTCCAGCCCGATCTTGAAGAAATGCTCCGGTGGCGCGGGTTCGCAGACGTGCCAGCCTTGCACATAGTCCACGCCGATGGTCTTGAGCACTTGCAGCACCGCCCCGTTCACCACGAACTCCGCCACCGTCTGTTTGCCGAGGATGTGGGCGATCTCGTTGATGGACTTCACCAGCGCGCGGTTGATCGGGTCCACATCCACCGAGCGGATGAAACTGCCGTCAATCTTGAGCACGTCCACCGGCAGGTCGCGCAGGTAGAGCATGGAGGACGCGCCCGCGCCGAAGTCGTCGAGCGCGAAGCGACAGCCGAGCTGCTTGATGGCCGTCACGAGCTGCCGCGCGTGCTGGAGGTTTTGAATCATCGCCGTCTCGGTGATTTCAAACAGCACCCGCTCGGGCGCGATGTTCGACGCGGAGAGCAGCCGCTCGACGATGAAGGGCAGGCGCTCGTTGTTCAGCGTGCGCGCGGAAAGGTTGATGGAGAGCGCGAGCTGCGGGTGCGCCGCCAGCAGGCTCATGGACTCGTAGAGCGCGAAGTGATCAATCTGCTGCATGTTGCCGAAGTTCTCGGCGGCGGACAGGAACTGACCGGGCAGAATGATCTTCCCATCCGGGTCGCGCAGCCGGACGAGCGCCTCGAAATACGCCCGCCCGCCCGCCCGCAACGGCAGGATGGGCTGGAGCCACATCTCCATGCGGTGGTCGCGCAGGGCGTCCTTGATGCGGATGGACCAGCCGGCCTCGGCGCTGAGTTGCGCGATGGCTTGGTTGTCCGGGCGGAAGACTTCGTGGCCGTTGCGCCCGTGGGTCTTCACGTAGTAGCAGGCGGAGTCCGCATGCGAGAGCGCGTCCTCGGCGGTGACGGTCCCGTCGATTTTGGACAACCCGATGCTCGCCGTGCAGCAGAACGTCTGGCCGCCTTCCTTGAACCGCGCCGCATCGAAAATCTGCACCAACAAGCGTGCGAATTGCCCCGCCTCGGTCTCATCCGCGCCGTTGAGCAGCAGGGTAAACTCATCGCCGCCCAGCCGAGCCAACTCATCCCCGGGCCGGAGCTGGTCGCGCAGCGTGCGCGCGACTTCCACGAGCAACCGATCGCCGGCCTGGTGGTCCAGCGAGTTGTTCACGACCTTGAAGTTGTCGAGGTCGAGGTAGAGCAGAAAGCTGTGCGCCCCCCGCGCCGCCTTGTCCACGGCGCTCTGGAGTAGCTCGAGGAAGAACCGGCGGTTGTGCAAAGCCGTGAGCGAATCGTGGTTGGCGAGGTAGAGCAAATCCTCCTCCAGCCGCTTGCGCTGCGTGATGTCCGTGAAGATGAGCACCACGCCGAGAAAGGCCCGGTGTTCGTCACGAATCGCATCCGCCCGGCACAAGGTCGGCGCAAGGCGTTCGCCCGCCGCGTGCATCTCCACCTCACCGCTCCACGCGCCGCCCTCCTCGCAAGCCCGCCAGATTTCCTCCCACAACTCCGGCTTTTGGAACAACCGCCGGTGCCGCTCGGACGCCTGGAGTTCCGCCGCCGTCAGCCCGAAGAAGTCCGTGTGCGCATCGTTGACGTAGGTGACGTGGCCTTCGGGGTTGAGGATGGCAATCGCATCCCCAGCGTCGTCCACCGCACGGCTGATGCGCAGCAACTCCTCGTGCGTGCGCTGGCGTTCCTGCTGGACGGCCTGCTCGGCGTCGTCCGCCGCCGACTGCCGCTTGAGCGTGGCGATGATGCGGGCTTGGACTTCGAGGAAGTTGAACGGCTTGTTGACGTAGTCCACCGCGCCCAGGTTGAACGCGCGCAGCTTGTCCTCCGTGCGCTCGCGCCCCGTGATGACGATGACGGGGAGGTGCTTGCAAGCCGGATTGGCCTTGAGCGCGGCCAGCACGTCCAGCCCGTCCATGTCCGGCAGACCGAGATCCAGCAGCACCAGGTCATACGTCTTGGTCTGCGCCAGCACCAAGGCCTGCTTCCCCTCGCCCGCAGCGTCGGACTCAATGCCATCGGTCTGGAGGGAAATGGCCAGCAGGTCGGCCATCTCGGGGCTGTCCTCGACAATCAAAACTCGGGGCGTGCGCATGATGTAACCGTGGCTGCTGCGACCGGGATGATTGAGGACGACCATTCAAAGTCCACTTCAAAATCGGCGGACACTCTCCCTGGGGCGCAGCCTTGCCCGCACTACGTTTGGGGCCGGGGTCCGTATCCGCCCGCCCGTGGTGAAATCCATTTGCCAGCGCGCCCAATTTAAGTTACTGGTATTTCGGCAGTGGCAGAAATGTCCGATAGTTAAACATATTGAAAGGCACCTTATGAACACCACTGAAACCCTCCCCGCCGCCATGACCCTCATTGTCTGGACCTACGCCATCTACCTGCTCGTCAGCGTGGCGCTCACGGTCTGGGTCGCCAAGACCCTGCACAAGAACGGCCGCATCTTCCTCGTGGATAGCTTCGGCGGAAACGAGCCGCTGGCCGACTCGGTCAACCACCTGCTCGTCGTGGGCTTCTACCTGATGAACATCGGCTACGTCACCCTCGCCTTGAAATACGGCGTCGAGATTGCCGACCCGCGCCAAGCCATCGAAACCTTCAGCACCAAGATCGGCCTCGTGCTCGTGGTGCTGGGCGTCATGCACTTCTTCAACCTCTTCGTCTTCACCCGCATGCGCCGCCGCGCGCTGCTGCACAAAGCCCCGCCGCCCGTCCCCGCGACTGCGCAACTCCGCCCGGTGAACACGTGAACCCAACGCCGGGGCGGCCCGCCGCTCCGGCTTCTCACCATGAACACCCTCTACATCCTCTACGACCACACCTGCCCGCACAGCGACCGGCACCGCGAGTGGCTGGCGCGGCAGGAACCCCTCGTGCCGCTGCGCTTGCTCGCGCATCGCGCGGAAGAAGTCCCGTGTCGCTTCCCCGGCATCGAGGCGCACCTCACCCCGCGCGAGCTCACCGTCATCAGCGATGACGGCCAGCTCTGGACCGGTCCCGCCGCCTCGGTGATGTGCCTATTCATGCTGGAGCAACACCGCGAGTTCGCCGAACGCCTCGCGTGCCCGCTGCTCCTTCCCTTCGCTCGCACCGCGCTGGAACTGTTGAGCCGTGACCGGGAAGTCTTGGCGATGCAATGCCTGTTCCGCCGCAGCACCGATGCCGAGTTGGCTAGCATCCTCCGCATGAACAGCGAAGTCGCTGCGCAACGCCCCCATCTGCCGCCGGTGCCGGTGCTGCTGACGGCGCGCACCTGAACTTCGAGCGCCAGCTTTTAGCCACGGATGAAACACGGACCGAACACGGATGAAGACAACCCTCCTCCCGCGCCGGCTTCCGTGTTTCATCCGTGTTTCATCCGTGGCTAAAACCTTGGTTCGCTTCCGAAGGGCAGTGTCCGTTCGCTCCGAAGGTGGCGGCGGACGTGGGCGGACGCGCTCCACGCACTTACAGTGACAACAGCAGCTTCTTAATCTCCTTTAGCACCGCGAGTGGCTCCGTCTTCATCAGGCGCGGGAACTTGCCGCCGAGCTGAATGAAATCCCCGCGTCGGTGGAGCATCAACTTGTCGCCCTTCGTCTCGATGGCATCCAGGCCGCGTTCACCGGCGAGCAGTCGGAGTTCAGTGGCCACCAGCAGCAGCTCCACGGGCTTCGGCCATTTGCCATAACGGTCGCGCAATTCCTTACCCAGCGCCTCCACGTCCGCCTTCGTCTCCGCCTGCGCCAGCTTGCGATACGCCTCGATGCGGTGCTGCGGCTCGGGGACGTAGGCGGGCGGCAGGAAAGCGCCAGCTTGGGGAATTGCCGATTGCCGATTGTCGATTGCCGATTCTTCGGCCCTCGCCCGCGACGGTTGCACCCACACATCCGAGTCACGCGGCACCGAGATGGACACCTGGGAACGCGATTCGCGGCCCTGCTCCTCCACCCTATTTCCCATTCCCAATTTCCTATTCCCTTCCCCGCCCTCCTCCACCGCATGCAGCTTCAGAAAATCCAGCCGCAGCCCCGCATTCGTCCGTTGCTTCACCTTCTCCCCCTTCAGCGTCGCCACGCTTTGTTTCAGCAACGTGCAGTAAAGCTCGAAGCCCACCGCCGTGATGTGACCGCTCTGTTGTGCGCCCAACAAATTGCCCGCCCCGCGTATCTCCAAGTCCCGCATCGCGATCTTAAACCCGCTCCCGAGCTGCGCGTATTGCTTGATGGCGCTCATGCGCTTGCGCACGTCCGTGAGCAAGCGCGCGTGACGCGGCAGCAGCAGATAAGCGAACGCCTGGTGCTTGTAGCGGCCCACGCGACCGCGCAGTTGATAAAGCTGGCTCAACCCAAACCGGTCCGCGCGGTCGATGATGATGGTGTTCGCGTTGGGAATATCCAACCCGCTCTCGATGATGGTCGTGGACAGCAGCACATCCGCCTCGCCGTTCACGAACTTCGTCATCACATCCTCCAGCTCGTCGCCGCTCATCTGGCCGTGGCCCACGACGATGCGCGCGTTGGGCACGAGGAGCTGGAGCTTCGAGCGCATCACCTCGATGGTCGTCACGCGGTTGTGCAGGAAGAACACTTGGCCCCCGCGCTCAACCTCGCGCCGAATCGCATCGCGGATGATGCGGTCGTCGTAATGCTCCACGAGCGTCTCCACCGGCAAGCGGTCCTGCGGCGGCGTCGCGATGGTGCTCATGTCCCGCGCGCCGGTGAGCGCGAGATACAACGTGCGGGGAATCGGTGTGGCCGAGAGCGTGAGCACATCCACATGGGTGCGCATCAACTTGAACTTCTCCTTGTGCATCACGCCGAAGCGCTGCTCCTCATCAATTACCACCAGCCCAAGGTCCTTGAACGTCACGTCACTCTGCACGAGCCGATGCGTCCCGACCACGATGTCCACCGCGCCGGCCTGGAGCTGCTCCACGACGTGCAACTGCTCCTTCTTCGTGCGATAGCGCGAGAGCAGCTCGACGCGCACGGGGTAATCCGCCATGCGTTCGCGGAACGTATTGTAATGCTGCTGCGCCAGCACGGTCGTGGGCACGAGGATGGCCACCTGCTTGCCGCCCATCACGCACTTGAACGCGGCGCGGATGGCCACCTCCGTCTTGCCGAAGCCCACGTCGCCGCACACGAGGCGGTCCATCGGCTTGGCCACTTCCAAGTCATGCTTCGCCTCGGCGATGGCGCGGAGTTGGTCGGCGGTTTCCTCGTAGAGAAAGGAACTTTCAAACTCGCGCTGCCAAGGGGTGTCCGGCCCAAACGCATGACCCGGCTGCGTGGCGCGTTGGGCTTGAATCTTGAGCAAGTCCGCCGCGACATCCCGCACCGCGCGCTCGGCCTGTTGCTTGGTTTTCTCCCAACGTTTCCCCCCGAGCGTGTTGAGCGGCGGCCGCAGCTTGCCCGCGCCCACATATTTGCTGACGAGATGCGCCTCGGTGATGGGGACGTAGAGCTTGGGCGGCTCGCGGTCGGTATCGGACGGGGCGTATTCCAAGACCAGACACTCGACGCCTTCTTCGACTCGTGGAGGAATCGGAGCGGAGCGGAGTTGAGGTGGCTTTTCTCCCTCACCCCGGCCCTCTCCCCCAGGGAGAGGGAGAGACGCACCCAGCGGTGGGCCGGAGCCGGGCGTGTGTGGGCTGTCGAGAGCGTGCGGGGCCGTCCCCTCTCCCTGGGGGAGAGGGCTAGGGTGAGGGGAAAGGAGCCGTTCGGGGTCGAGGTGTGTGGCGTTTTTCTTGGCTGCCGAGGGCAACACCTTCAACCCCTTAAACCGTCCGATGCCGTGCTGGAGATGCACGACGTAATCGCCTTCCTCCAACTCGCTGAAATCAATATCCATCGCCGAGCGCGCGGCGACCGCGTGGGCGGACTTCATGCGCCGAGGCCGCTGCACCTTGTAGCGACCAAATATCTCCGCATCCGTCACGACCACGAACTTCGCCGCCTCGCAGAGGAAGCCGCGCGCGAGGGAGCCCAAGGAAACCGACGGGGAGGGGGATGGCGGATAGGGTCTGGGGTCTGGGGTGGTGGCAAGGGATGCGCTGGCACTCCGTTGCATTTCTCCCTCACCCCGGCCCTCTCCCGCTGGGAGAGGGGGGACGTTCGACAGCGCTGGGCTTCGATTCACCGCTCGTGAGCCAATCGTCCCCGGCGCAGCGCCAAGGGCGGACGCATTGGCTCCCTCTCCCAGCGGGAGAGGGCTGGGGTGAGGGAGAACGGCTCCCAAGTCCGAACCACGTCCTTGCGCCGGCTTCCCCTCGTCCAGCTTTCTGCTCCTCATTTTGCTAACCTGTTCCCCTGCGGCCCGCGCCTTCGCCGCATAGGCTGGCGAATTTTGCTCATGGGCGGACGCCTGCGGCTCATGGGAGGCCGGTTTTAACGTATGGGAAGCCAGTTCATGTCCATGAGGAGGCGTTTGAGACGTATGGGGGAGCACTTTAGGCTCATGGGGAGCCACTTTAAGTCCATGGGGAGGCGTTTTCGACTCATGAGGGTCCTCTTTAAGTCCATGAGGAGGCTCTTTAAGTGTATGAGGACCCGTTTTAGACTCATGAGGAGGCACTTTAGGTTCATGGTGGCACACTTTAGACGTATGGTGGCACACTTTAGAAAATTGGATGTGCCAATTTGTCTCACTTGATGGCCTCTGCATGTCTCCAACCCGGGGCTCCATGCCTTTGAAGTCACTCCCCATCCCGATTTCCTGCCACAACTCGCTGAATCTTTGCGCCTCCCCGTCGTTGTTGCACAGCACTTGGACGTTAAAGCCCTGCCGCAGCCATCTCAGGAGCTGGAGAAAGAACTCTTGGCGCAACGCGAGGGCCACTTCCTGCGTGGGCATCTGCTGGGTGATGGGGCGGAAGGCATCGAGGGAGGTGAGGGTGAGGGAAGCGGGGAGAGAAGCTAGAGGATAAAGGCTAGTAGATAGGGGGGCGAGGGGAGTAGGGGCACTTCCGGCTGCCGACCGGCTATCCTCTCTCCTCTCTCCTCTATCTTCTAGCCTCTCCCCTCCCGTCTCCTCCAACTCCTCCTCCATCAAGGCCACCACGGACAATTTCCGCCGCAACAACTCCCCGCGCAGCTCCTCCCACGTCGCGAAGAAGGGGCTGCCGTCCGGGATTTGCTCCGCATACGCCTCCGCGTGCGCCTCGATGGCTTCCGGCTCGCACAGGATAACGATGGTTTCGTCCGGCAAGTAGTCTAGGAGCGTGGCGAGGGACGGGTGGGAGTGGGGAGGGGCCGCAGCGCCTCCTTCACGCGCTTCTCCCACTAAACACTGATTACTAATTACTTTCCCCGTCACCTCGCGCTTCAGCACCCCCAGCTCCCCCGCCGGCGGCAGGACAATTTCCTCCAGCCCACCGCCCTCGCGCGAGACCTGCGTGACGGGGTCGAAGGTGCGCAACGACTCCAGTTCATCGCCGAAGAACTCCAGCCGCACCGGCCACGGACTGGTGAGCGGAAACACGTCCACGATGCCGCCGCGCAAGGCGATGTCGCCCTTGGCCGAGACTTGCGCCTCGGAATCGTAGCCCATGTCCTCCAGCCACTCGATGAGGTCGAGCGGGTCCACGCGCTCGCCGCGCCGCAACGTGCGCGTGCGCGTGGCGAGCAAGGCCGGGGCGAAGGTGCGTTGGAGCAGGGCGGTGATGGAAGTGGTGAGCAATGGTGAATTGTGAATTACGAATGCGGAATCCTTGCGACGCGCGCCCGTCCGCTGATTCTCCATTCGCAATTCGCCGTTCGCCATTAGCGCGACGAGCGTTTCCAGCCGTTCGCTGATGACATCCGCATGCGGCAGCTTGTCCTCATGCGGCAGCGTCTCCCAAGCAGGGAAGAAGAGGAGTGAATGGGGAATAGGGAATGGGGAATGGGGAACGGGGTTCGCCGCCGCTCCCTGCTGACCGCTGACCGCTGACCGCTGACCGCTGTCCCCCAGCCACGTCCCGAGGTCCTGATGCAGCGTCTCCTGGGCCTTGAGATGCTCCGCCACGAGGACGATGGGGCGGTCGGGAAACTCGTGGTGCAACCACGCGGCCACAAAGGCATGACTCGCGCCCGCGACGCCCCCACAAGTCAATGCGCCGCCCGCCTCCACACGTCGCAACAGGGCTTGCGCAGCGGGAGTTCGGCGGAACCGCGAAAACAGGTCATCGAACATGAGGCAAACAGGCCTCCCCAACGGACGCAGGCTGTCACCCACGCGCCGGAAGCGTCAAGGATGGCGGCCGGGAAGGGAACTCAAAGGGCGTAGCTCAGTGTCTTGTAGGACAACGGAGGACGGTGAATTCGCTGCCTACTAGACCGCGCCCGCTTTCACCCTCTCCCCGACCCTCTCCCTCCGAGGGCGAGGGAGAGCGCTCCACGCCAGCTCGTGAACCCGAGCGCTTCCGTTCGCCGAGACGCTGACGACGTTGGCCCCCTCTCCCAGCGGGAGAGGGCTGGGGTGAGGGAGAACGGCCACGCAGGCTCAACCGGGTGGCAAGCAACTAAGATGCGCCCAAACCTCCGGGCTTTCTCAACTGTTGCGCCCCAGCCGCGCCGCGTAGAAGCCATCGAAGCCTTCGCGGTCGGGACGCAGGTGGATTTCCTGCTCCAGCGTCCACTCCGCGCCGTGCTCCGCGAGGAAGGCTTGCACCTGCCGCTCGTTTTCATCCGGCAGCAAGCTACAGGTGGCATAGACCAGCTTGCCGCCCGGCTTCACGAACTTGGAGTAGTCGGCTAGGATGCGCGCCTGCACGCGGGTGAGCCGCGCGACTTCCTTCGCGGTGAGCTTCCACTTCCCGTCCACGTTCCGGCGCAAGGTCCCGAGGCCGGAGCACGGCACGTCCAACAGCACGCGGTCAGCGGTCGCGAACAAATCGGTGTGGACCTGCTCCTTGTCAAGCACGCCCAGCTCGATGATGGAGACGCCCGCGCGTTTGGCGCGCTCGGCGAGTGCGTGCAGGGGCTTGTCGCGCACATCGAGCGCGAGCAAACGGCCCTTGTTCCGCATCAAGGCCGCGAGGTGCAACGTCTTGCCGCCCGCGCCGCAGCACGCATCCATCACGACCTGGCCCGGCTCGACCTGGAGCAACGGCGCGACGTGTTGGGAGGCGGCGTCTTGAATCTCGAAGAGGCCGTTGCAGAAGGCGGTGGAGTTGCCGAGCTTGCGGCGCTCCTTCAACCGCAACGCGTCCGGCAGGCCGGGCACTTCCTCGCACTCGATGCTTTGCAGAGCGAGGTCCGCCTTCACCGCACCGGCCGTCGTGTGCAAGGAGTTGACGCGCAGAAAAACATCGGCGGGCTGGTTGAGCGCCGTGAGCAGGCCCGGCCACTCCGCGCCAAACTCCTTGGCCCCGAGTTCAAACAACCAGTCGGGAATCGAGGCCCTAATGGCGAGGGGAACGTCTTCCCCCAAGCTCACGGGCTGCCCCTCGGACGCCGCCTCGTGCCGCGCCCAATAGCTGTCCCACACCGTGCGCACTTGCTCCTCCGTGAGCGTTTCCGGGACGAGACACTCGGCATCCGGCAGACCCGCGAGATGCCAGTTCCGCCGCCACCAGCGGACATTCTCGTAAACACTTTCCGCGAAGAGCCGGCGGTCGCGCGCGCCCCACTTGCGGTTGGCCTTGAGCCGCGCGTCCACGGTTTGCTCGGCGTATTGGTTGCGCGCAAAGATGTCGCTGAGGGCAGCGAGGATTTCCGAAGTGATGTTGGGGTGCAGAGTCACAGAGGCAGAGAGTAATTAGTGATTAGTGATTAGTCGCGCAGCAATTCGCGCCGACCACACAGTTAGAACTAAGCACTAATTACTAATCACTTCCGGCCCGCTCACGCCCGGTTCAGCGCGCTCAAGACGGCCTTGATCGAGGCCAGTTCGATGTTCGTGTCCGCCGCCGCGCCCCAGCGGACCTTGCCGTCGGCGAGCTTGATTTGGATGTAGGCAATGGCGACGGCTTGCGAGCCGGCGCTCAGGGCGTGCTCCTTGTAGTAGGCGACTTCGAACTTCGGCGCGCCGACGTTGGCGAGCGCGTTCACGAAGGCGGCGATGGGGCCGTTGCCTTCGCCGTTCAACTTCTGTTCCACGCCGTCCTTCGACAGGCTCGCACGGCAGCGGAACACGCCATCCACGCCGTCCGCGTGGAAGTGAACGAGCGACCACGGCGTCGCCCGCTCGATGTATTCCTTCCAGAACATCGCCCGCAGCTCCTCGCCTTTCACCTCGCGACCCAGCGCGTCCACGAGGTCGTTCGCGATGGGGCCGAACTCGCGTTGCATGTCCTTGGGCAGCTCGATGCCGAACTCCGATTCGAGCAGGTAAGCCACACCGCCCTTGCCGGACTGGCTGTTCACGCGGATGACCTCGCGGTATTCGCGGCCCAAGTCGCGCGGGTCAATGGTGAGATACGGCGCGTCCCAGTGCGTGCGCCCGCCCTGCTCCCACTCGGCCAAACCCTTCTTGATGGCGTCCTGGTGTGAGCCGCTGAACGCGGTGAAGACCAGTTCGCCCGCGTAAGGCTGGCGCGGCGGAACCGTCATGCCGGTGCAGCGCTCATAAACTTCGCGCACGGCGTTCAGGTCGCTGAAGTCGAGCTGCGGGTCGATGCCGTGCATGTAGAGGTTCAGCGCCACGGTGACGAGGTCGAGGTTGCCGGTGCGCTCGCCGTTGCCGAAGAGCGTGCCCTCGACGCGGTCCGCGCCGGCGAGCAAACCCAGCTCGGTGGCGGCCGTGCCGGTGTTGCGGTCGTTGTGCGTGTGCAGGCTGATGATGAGCGAGTCGCGGTTCTTGATGTTCGTGCAAATCCACTCGATTTGGTCCGCGTAAACATTCGGCATCGCGACCTCCACCGTGTCGGGCAGGTTCAGAATCATCTTCTTCTGCGGCGTGGGCTGCCACACGTCCATCACGGCCTCGGAGACTTCCTTGGCGTATTCCACCTCGGTGGCGGAGAAGCTCTCGGGCGAATACTGAAGCGTCACGTCCGTGCCCGCGAGGCGGTGGAGCCGGTCCTTGATGAGCTTCGCGCCGTGGACGGCGATGGCCTTGATTTCCTCCTTCGACTTGCCGAACACCACGCGGCGCTGCGCGGGCGAGGTCGAGTTATACATGTGGATGACCACCCGCTTCGCGCCGATGAGCGACTGGAAGGTTTTCTCGATGAGGTCCTCGCGCGCCTGCACGAGCACCTGGATGGTCACGTCGTCGGGGATGAGGCCCTTCTCGATGAGCAAGCGGTTGAAGGCGAACTCGGTGTTCGACGCGGAGGGGAAGCCGACCTCGATGTGCTTAAAGCCGCACTTCACGAGCGCCTGAAACAGCTCGAGCTTCTGCGCGACGTTCATGGGCACGGCGAGGGCTTGGTTGCCATCGCGCAGGTCCACGCTGCACCAGAGCGGCGCGTGGGTGAGCGTGCGGCTGGGCCACTGGCGGTTCGGGAGGTGAACGCCGGGGAAGGGGCGGTATTTGGCGACGGTGTCTTTCAACATGGGCGTAGGAGTTAAAACGTTTTAGCCACGGATGGAACACGGAATTAACACGGAAGAAGGCACGGCAGGAAATCGGATGGCGACGGCGGCGGGTTCAACCGGTCGTCGTTCGCAACTCTGTTTCTGGTCCGTGTTCAATCCGTGTTTCATCTGTGGCTCAAAACAAAAACCCCACCGCCGGTCCTGGCAGTGGGGTTCTCGAAATCTTGGTCTTGAAATCAGAACCCAACCGTCGCGCCGGTCAGCAGCGCGCGCAGCGAAAGTCGAAGGTTCAGAGTGTCAGACACGGCGCGAGTTGTAGGCGGGCGGGTGCGATGGGTCAACCGGTTTGTCGGCCAACGGCGGCAGGCATGACTTCCACCGCCGCCAGTTGTGCCAACGCACCTTCCAGCTCGCGCTGCTCCGTTGTGGACAAGACTCGGGCCCCGTAGCGCGTGGCGCAGAAGGCGGCGGTCACGCGCTCCACTGGCTCGACGACGGCCACCGGCTCGCCGTGCAGCGAGGCAAGGAACTCCCGCGGCGTCTCGTGCGCTTGCCGCGTGTGTCCACGTCGCGCGAGCAGCCGGAGCATCCGCCCATACGTGTCGCTGGCGAACTGCGCGGAGGCGGAAGCGGCACTGGGGGAAGCCGCGCTCTTCAACCGCGCAGGCCAGCGGCGTTTCAGCCAAACGCCGCACGCCACCAGCGCGCCCAAGCCCAGCAGCGTCGGCCCGAATCGTCGCGCCTGCTCGACTGCGGCCCCGAAGCCTTGCGTGGACACCTGGAAGACGGTGCGCTGCGCCGTGGCGTCGAAGTTGACGATGTTCAGATACCAGATGACATCCAAAGCATCGAACAGCTCGGCGGGTTCCCAGCCCGGCGGCGGCAGTGTGGCGCGCGGCGTGGCGTCGAGCTGCACCCAACCGCGCTCCGCGAAGTGTGCCTCCACCCACGCGTGCGCGTCGCGCAGCCGCACGTCGCGCCAGCCAGAAAGCCAGTTGCGCTCACCGGGCACGAAACCCACGGCCACGCGCGCGGGAACGCCCTGCATCCGCAAGAGCAGTGCGAGTGCTGAGGCGAAGCGCTCGCAGTGGCCGCGCCGCTCCTTCAGCAGAAATTCCTCCAGCGCGTTCAGCCGGCTCAACTCCGGCGCGCCCAGCTCATACTTGAAGGTGTCGCGGAGATGCGCCTCCAGCCGCCGCGCTTGCGTGTGCGGCTCGGTCGCGCCCGCGAGGACCTTGTCCAGCCACGCACGGAGCTGCGGCGAAGGCGCGGGGTGGGCGAGCAGACGGTTGCGCTGCCAGTCGCGCAACGACTCGGCGGGCGGGCGTGGGTTGACCCAGTATTCGTAAACATTGTTGCCGGAGTTCCACATCGCCTCGCACACGACGATGCCCTGCGCGGTGCAGCCCGGTGTGCGGAAGAATCGACCTGTCACGCGCGCGGGATGACCATCGGTTGGGAGCACGCGGTTCAGCACGGCGACCTCCTTCACCCGCACACGGCGGTGGCGGTGGCCCGCGAGCCAGGAAGGCGAAGTGTTCGCCAACGGCGTCCACGCGGGCACGGCTTCCGCCTTCCACTCACCGCCCGCGAACTCCGTCAACGCCATCATGCGCAGGTAGCCGACTTCCGCCGCCTCGACTTGCAGCAGGAGCTTGCTGGAGTTCGCCGCGCCGCCGCGCGACGGGTCGAGCACAGTGTCCAGCGCGTCGCCCGGAGCACCACCGGGCAACCGCGCCGCCAACGGCGTGCCGAGAAACCCGCGCGGCACCAGCACGAACACTGCAGCCATCACGGCGAAGATGGTGCTGGCGGCGGCAAATCCGAGGCGGGGCAACTTCACCGGTGTGCCCGGCGCTCCGGCGAAGTTCTCGGTCTCCAATTCCAGCAGTGCTTTCGGCAGCAGGAGGAGCGTCGCCAGGAGAATAAGGATGAAGCGGTAGTCGAGGATGACGGTGCAGGCGACGGCGAGGTGGCCGCTGGCGACGATGAGCGAGAAGAGTTTTTCGCGCCGGTCGAGCGGCCGCAGCAGCCGCAGCAGTTGCAACAGCACGAGCCCGTGGCCCACCGCGAAGTGCGCACTCACGCCGAACACCGGCGCAAGCTGCCACGCCAGCACGCCGCCGAGCACGATGGCCGCCATGTCCGCCGTCTGCCCCAGCGGCGCGGGCCGGCGCGGCCACGTGAGGCAGGCCACCCACAGCAACGTGTTCAACAGCGGCATCACCACGGCGTCCCACGACAAGCCCTGGCAAATCAGGCCCAGCAGGATGAACTGGTGGCGGGCGCTCTTCACGCGACTTCCTCCATGCTGTGCTCCCGGAACCGCCAGACCGCCGCGTCGGCGAAGTCTTCGCGCGCTTGTGCTTTCACCGGCAGGTAAACGCTCACACTGCGACCGCGTCGGCGAAGGTCCGCCACCGCCTCGCTAGCGGCGGAGGAGGACTGCGTGAGCACCAGATGCACGGCGCTCTTGGCGGATAGCCGCTCCAGCGCGCCGCGCAGTCGCTCCGGTGCGAGGCTCTGCGGCTCGGCGGGCAGTCGCGCAAGGCGATCCAGGATTCCGTGGCCGTCGGCAAAGGGCGGAATCAAGTCCGGCTCCAGCGAAGCGAGGTCCAGCCACTCGACGTGATGCCCGGCGTCCAGCGCGGCGAAGACCATCGAGCCAGCGGCGCGCACGGCGTCGTCGAACACTTTCGCATCACCCGAAGAACCGCAATCGAGCACGACGGCGACGCGGCCAGACAGCTCTTCATCGAAGACCTTCACCATCAAGCCAAGGCCCTTTGCGCTGCTGGCCCAGTGGATTTGCCGGAGCGAATCGCCGGGCTGATGCAGTCGCACGCCGCTGAACTGGTCGCCCGCGCCCGTCTGCCGGTGCCCGCGAAACTTCCCGCCGACCATCGCGTCGTAACCCGCCGCGCGCGGGGCGACCACGGGATAAACCGCCGAATGCACCACGACTTCACCCGCGACCACGAGCCGTCGTGTGACGCGCACGAGGCCAAACGGAAAGGCCGTCGCCAGCCGCACTTGGTCATGCGCGAAGACGCCGCGCCGGTGGAATTGCAACTCGGGGACCACGCTCGCGTCCGTGCTCGCCGCGAGCTGCGGCAGCTTGAACAAGCAGCCCGCCGCCGACTCCGCCGTGACCAGCGCGACGGCGGACTTGCCGACGTTGCGCAGGTGCCAAGGCTGGTTGAGCCGCTGTCCCTCGACCGTGTGCGCCGAGGCGGGTGCGGTGAGTTCCAAGCTGCGCAGTGCGCGCCAGGAGGAGAGGAAGTTCACCGCGAAGCAGCCTAGGACCACGCCCGCCGGCACCAGCAGCAGCCCGGATTGCGACGTGATGGACGCGACGTAGAGCAGCGCGACGACGCCGAGGAAGAGCCCGCCCACCGACGTGGGGCGTGCGGTCAGCCTCACAGCTTCTTAATCTCCTCTCGCAGTGCTGCGAGGTCGGGGTCGTTCAGCGCGAGGTCCTTGATTTCGTCCCGCTCGCCGCGCGCGATGGCCTTGCGCAACCACTGGTGCGCCTCCACCGGATTGCCGAGCTGGCAGGCGTAACAGGCGAGGTTGTAGGGAATCAGGCTGGCTTCGGGAAACTTCTTCACCGCCGGCAGCAACGCCTCGCGCGCCTCCAGCGTGCGGCGCAGCTCATGCAGGCTGTAGCTGCGGTCCACCCAGCCGGACATGCGGTCCGGTGCGGCGATCAGCTCCAGCTCCGCGACGCGCAGCGCCTCATCCCAGTGCTGCTCCGCCGCGTGGACGCGCCACCAGACCTCCAGCACCTCCGAGTGAGCGGCGTTGGCAGTCGTCACCTGCTGCAACTCCGCGCGCGCTTCCGCCGCCACGTGGAGGTCCAGCCAGCCCAGCGCCGCGTTCACGAAATGTTGGTCGGGGAAACTCAGCGTGCTCATGCCAGAGGAATTAACCACGCCGGGGGCGCTTGGCAAAAAACTTTTCTGCGCCCGGCTCACGGACTAAAACCTCTCCATGCGCTTCCAACTGCGGCGATTGGTCTGGCCCCACGCCCCCTTTGAACGTTCAGCCTTGAGTGTTGGACGTTGCACGCTCCCCCTTTTCTTCCTCGCCGCGTTCCTCACGTCCCGAGCCACCGCCCAGCTTCCCACCAACGCCATTCCCACGCTCGCCGCGTTGCGCTCGAATCTCACCGCGCGCGTCGAGCATCCGCGCCTAGCGGCGGCGCAGCTTGGGGTGAAAATAGTCTCGCTCGACACGGGCAAGACGGTTTTCGAGCACAACGCCGGCAAGCTCCTCAAGCCCGCCTCCAACGCCAAGCTCTACACCGGCGCACTCGCGCTGGCCCGGCTCGGCCCGCAGTTCCGCATCCGCACCTCGTGCTACGCGGCCGCGAAGCCGGACGCCGACGGCACGTTGGCGGGCAACCTCACGATCTTCGGACGCGGCGACTTCTCGATGGCCGCGCGCTTTAATGGGGGCGACTACACGAAGTCGCTGGAGCCGCTCGTCGATGCGATTGCGGCCGCCGGCATCAAGCGCATCACCGGCGATCTAGTGGGCGACTTGAGCTTCTTCCGCGGCCCGCCCTTCGGCAGCGCGTGGACGTGGGACGACTTGAACTACTCCTACGGTGCGGAGGTTTCGGCACTCACGCACGAGGACAACGTGGTGGACCTCGTCTTCAAGCCCGCGCCCAGGCTCGGCGAGATGGTCGCTGTCACGATGAAACCCGAGACGCGATTTCCTTTTCTCGTCAACCGCACAACGACGGTGGCCAGCGGCGGCAAGCGCGGCATCGAGCTGTATCGTCCGCTAGACCAGGACAATATTTACATCCACGGCTCGCTGCCAGCCAACGACAAGGGCCTGACCGACGCCATGCCCGTGCCGCATCCAGCATTGTGGTTTATGCGCCAACTCAGCGAGGCGCTGGCCAAGCGCGGCATCCATGCTGACGGTGAGGATCGCACGCGCGATTGGCTCGAGGCCGAGGCAGCTCCAGTGGACTACGGCAAACAGGTGGAAGTCGCCTTCACCGAGTCGCGGCCGGTGAGCGAGCTAGTCGAGAAGATGATGAAGCCGTCGCAGAACCTTTACGCGCAACTGCTGCTACTCCAAGTCGGCGCGCGCACGACGAAGCCCGGCCAGACGACCGAGGAAGCAGGCTTGGCAGAGCTGCAAAAGTTCCTCGCCGAGGCCGGCGTGAAGCGCGGCTACGTGCTGCTAGAGGAAGGCTCCGGCCTTTCGCGCGGCTGCCTGCTCATGCCGGAGGCGACCGTGCAATTGCTGCGGCACATGGACAAGCATCCGACTGCCGCCGTCTATCGCGCGTCGCTGCCCATCGCGGGTGTGGACGGCACGTTGAAATCACGTTTCACCGGCACCGCTGCCGCGCGCACCGTGCTGGCCAAGACCGGCAGCCTCCGCTACGTGAACAGCCTCTCCGGCTACGTCACGACTGCGGCGAAGGAGCGGCTGGTCTTCAGCTTCATGCTGAACGCCTACACCGGCACGGCGGTGAGCGGGCGCGAGGTGATTGATGAACTCGCCGTGCTGCTGGCGAATTTCAGCGGTCGCTCGGAATGACCGCTTACCACCGCAGGATTTCTTCCCGCAGCGGCGCGAGGTCAGGGTCGGCGAGGGCCATTTGCTTCAGGCCTGCGCGGGAGTTGTGCTTGCCGGCGATTTCCCGAGCGCGACCGAGCCAGTGGCGGGCGGCATCGAGCTTGCCGAGCTGGCAGGCGTAGCAGGCGAGGTTGTAGGGGACGATGGTTTCGTCGGGGAACAACTCAACCGCTGGACGCAACGCGTCCCACGCGGCTTGGAGTCCGCCGCCGTCCATGCGCCGTGCGGCGTAGGCGCGGTGGACCCAGCCATTCACATCGCCGGGAATAGTTTCCACGAGCAACTCGGCGACGGTGTAAGCCAGTGCCCAACGGTGCTGGTGCGCGTGCAACTGCCAGAGGGCTTGCAGGACGAGCGGGTGCGCCTGCGCGGCGGGCGAGAGTTGGGCCAACTCGGCTTCAGCCTCGGCGGGCAAGTTGAGTTCCAGCCAACCCTCGGCGGCGCGGACGAGGTGAACGTCCAGTGCTTCGAGCGGCGGAAACGTGGGCGCGCTCACTCGCGAAGGCTGACCTTGTCGGCGGGCGGGAAGTCGGCGGGAACTTTCTGCGTGACCGTGCCAGTGACGGCCCACTCGGCTCCGCGTTGGAAGGTGACAATGAAGCCGACGCACTTCTGCGCGTCGCGCTTGCCGCCGCCAGCGTGGCCGAGCGCGGTGTGGAAGACGCGGCCCTTGCCAAACGTGGTGGTCATCAGCATCGGTTCGTGGCGACCGGTGCCGTTCTTCGCCGAGTCGGAGAAGGCGGTGGCGAGCACGGTCAGGTTCTCCGCCGGGCCGCGCAGGCGGTCGTAGAGTTCGTCCTGCGCGTGCATCCACTTCGCCGGCAAGCCAGCGACGATGGGATGCTGCGGTTCGCGGGTCTCGACAAGGAAGGCGTGCTGCGGGCCGTGGCTTCCGCCGCGTCCGGGGGCGATGTCCTTGATGACCTTCGCGGCCTTCTCCTCCCAATAAACATACGGGCCCGACTTCTCGCTGCGCCCGCCCCAGCCGCCCAGGCCAATCATCTGGTTGTAAGCGGGCCAACCCGGAAAGGAGTTGTTCGCCGCGTGGACGCTGACGAAGCCGCCGCCGTTGCGGACGAACTCCTCGAAGGCCGCCTGCGTTTCCTTCGGCCAGTCCTGGCCGTTGTAGTTCGAGACGACGAGTTTGTATTTCTTGAACTCGGGTTTGAAGGTGGCCATGTCGCCCTTGTTGTCCGGCGTGGTGGCCACGTCCACCTCGAAGAGGCCGGTCTGCTCCAGATACAACTTCAGGTGCGGCGTGGTGCCCTTCCAATCGTGGTTGTTCTGGCCATCCACGATGAGCGCCTTGACGGCGGCGTGAGAGGAGGCGGTGGCGAGCAGGCTGGTGCAAAGCAGCGCCGAAATGCGGAGCATTGTTTTCATGGGCGCGGAGTGTGGCGGGTGGGCGAGCGCGCGGCAAGTGTCGGTAAAGTCCGTTTCTCCGATTGCACCAGCCTTGCCCGACCGGTAAGTTGCCGCCCCTGATTTATGACGCTGACTGAAAAACTCCTCGCCCGCGCTTCCGGCAAAGCCTCCGTCCAAGCCGGCGACAACATCTGGGTGAAGGCCGATGTCCTCATGACGCACGACGTGTGCGGCCCGGGGACCATCGGCGTGTTCAAGCGCGAGTTCGGCAAGACGGCGAAGGTCTGGGACAAGCAACGCGTGGTCATCATCCCCGACCACTACATCTTCACCGCCGACTCCATGTCCAACCGCAACGTGGACATCCTCCGCGACTTCGTGCGCGAGCAGGGCCTGCCCTACTTCTACGACGTGATTGACGACCCGAACGGCTCGTGGAAGTTCGACGCCTCGAAGGGCAACACCAAGCGCCAATACGGCTCCAACTACGCCGGCGTCTGCCACACCGCCCTGCCCGCCAAGGGCCACACGCGCCCCGGCGAAGTGCTCTTCGGCACCGACTCACACACCTGCATGGCCGGCGCGTTCAACGAGTTCGCCACCGGCATCGGCAACACCGACGCGGGCTTCGTCATGGGCACGGGCAAGCTGCTCATCAAGGTCCCCGAGACGATGCGCTTCCGCCTCGAAGGCAAGCTCCAGCCCGGCGTGATGGCAAAGGATGTTATCCTCCATTGCATCGGCGAGATTGGCTTCGACGGCGCGACCTACCGCGCGATGCAGTTCGACGGCCCCGGCATCGCCACGCTCTCGATGGACGACCGCATGACCATCGCGAACATGGCCATCGAAGCTGGTGGCAAGAACGCCATCTTCGAGTTCGATGCGCGCACCGCCGAGTATGTCGAGGCTCGCACGCGCTTGAACGGCACGAAGACCAGCTACGAACCCGTGGAAGTGGATCGCGACCAAAAGTTCTGTTACGAGACGGTCATTGACCTCAGCAAGTTGGAGCCGACCGTCGCGTGCCATCCCGACCCCGGCCAGCGCAAGACCGCCAAGCAGATGAACGGCATGAAGCTCGACCGCGCCTACGTCGGCTCCTGCACCGGCGGCAAGACCAGCGACTTCATCGAGGTCGCGCGCGTGCTGCGCGGGCACAAGGTCAGCATAGACACCTTCGGTGTGCCCGCGACGCCGGACATCGTGCACGAACTCCAAACCACGCGTTGGGGCAACGAAACCATCTGGCAGATTCTCGAAAACGCCGGCGTGCGCATGACGGAGAACGCCGGTTGTTCCGCCTGCCTCGGCGGCCCGGTGGACACCTTTGGCCGCATGAACCAAGGCGGCCTCAAGTGCATCAGCGCGACGAACCGCAACTTCCCCGGCCGCATGGGCAGCAAGGAAAGCGAAGTCTATCTCGCCTCCCCCGCGACGGTCGCCGCCAGCGCCATCACGGGCCGCGTGACGGACCCTAGGGAGTATTTGACAAGCTGAACGGTGCGAAGTCACAACGTAGCCAGCACTCCTTGACCCAAGGTTGGAGGCGGCCCGTGCGCCGGTTTTTGACCTAACTGCACATTTGCTAAAGCCCCGCCTTCCCCCGACATTCCGCCCCGCTTACTAAAATCATGCTCACTCAAGAAGCCATCCTCGACGCGTTGAAGGCCGTAAAATACCCCGGCTACTCGCGCGACATCATCTCGTTCGGCCTCGTCAAACACGTCGCCGTCAACAACGGCGCGGTGAACATCCGCCTCGAGTTCACCTCCCCCAATCCCGACGCCGCCCGCATCGTGAAGGCCGAGTGCGAGAACGTCATCCGCGCCCAGCCCGGTGTCACGCACGTCTTCGTCGAGGTGAAGCAGCCCGCCGCGACCGCCGCTGCTCCCGGTGCGGCCCCCGGCGGCGCGTTTCAGAACCAGAACAAAGTCCCCGGCATCAAGCGCATCGTCGCCGTGGCCAGCGGCAAGGGCGGCGTGGGCAAGTCCACCTGCTCCGTGAACCTCGCCTGCGCCCTCACGCACCTCGGCGCACGCGTCGGCCTCTTGGACTGCGACATCTACGGCCCCAGCATCCCGCTCATGATGGGCATCCACCAGCGCCCCATCGTCAACGACGACGAGAAGCTCATCCCGCCCAGCAACCACGGCGTGAAGCTCATGAGCATGGGCTTCCTCCTCACCGACGACCAGCCCGTCATCTGGCGCGGCCCGATGATTCAGAAGACCATCCAGCAGTTCATCTCGCAGGTGGACTGGGGCCAGCTCGACTACCTCCTCGTGGACCTCCCGCCCGGCACCGGCGACGCCCAGCTCTCCCTCTGCCAGACCGTGCCCCTCGACGGCGGCGTCATCGTCACCACCCCGCAGGAAGCCTCGCTCGGCGTCGTGCGCAAGGGCATTGCGATGTTCCAGAAGGTGAACGTCCCGCTCCTGGGCATCGTGGAGAACATGAGTTACTTCATCACCCCCGGCGGCGAGCGCGTGGAAATCTTCGGCCACGGCGGCGGCCGCGCCGAAGCCGAGCGGCAGAAAATCCCCTTCCTCGGCGAAGTCCCCCTCTTCCTCGAAATCCGCGAAGGCAGCGACAAGGGCATCCCCGTTGCCGTCTCCCACCCGGCGGACCCGCAGGGCAAGCCCTTTATCCAAATCGCCGAGGCGCTGCGGCAGAAGCTGGGGTGAAGTGGTCGCAACCTTCAGGTTGCGCGGCGGTCTCTGACCCGATGTCGCCAGTAACCCGGTTCCCGCTTGCCGTGTTTGATGGCGATGATGAGCAGGTAGTCCGACTCGATGGTGTAGAGAACCGCGTAGGGAAACACGCGCACCACACACTGGCGAACGTCGTCCTCAAGGACACGCCAACGCTCAGGCGTGGCGACGGCACGGGCAATCGCAGCGCGAACCTCCGAGGCGAAACGCTGGCCCAGAGTGCGCCCGCGTTGCTTGTAGAACTGGACCGCCTCCGCGAACTCCTCAGCCGCCTCAGGATGGAACTCGTGCCTCACTTCGCCAGCAGGCTTTCAATCCGGCGATAAACATCTGCGGCAGGGATGGGCTTGACCTTGCCGGAGCGCACCTCGTCGCGGCGGCGGATGGCCTCGCCGGTCCACTGCTGCTCCAGCTCGCTTTCATCCAGACTGGCGATGAGCCGTTCGGCGAGATAGGCCCGGTCCTTCGTCGGGAGTTGCTCGGCGGTGGTTGCGATGTCCTTCAGCGCGGCAGCGGTCATGGGGCGAACCTAGCGCGCCCGAATCGGAAGACAAACAGAAAGGCAGCATGCGATGCGCAAGCTGAAGCCTGCGACTACCGGCACTCACACCTTCGCCAGCTCCGGCCAGAGCCGCGCGCTCATGCGCATCCCGGCGTGGAAGCAGTCGAGGTCGAACTTCTCGTTGGGTGAGTGCGCGTTGTCGTCGGGGAGCGAGAGGCCGAGGAGCAGCGTCTCGACGCCGAGGATGCGCTTGAAGTCGTTCACGATGGGGATGGATCCGCCCTCGCGCATCAGCACCGGCTCGCAGCCGAAGGCGTCGCGGAGGGCGCGGAGCGCGGCCTGGGCGCGCGGGCTGTCCGGCTGGACGAGATAAGGCTCGCCGGCGTGGCCCGCGTCCACCGTCAGCTTGCAGCTCGGCGGGCAGAGCTTCTTCAGATGCGCGACGATGAGCTTCTGGACCTGCTTCGGGTTCATGTCCGGCACGAGGCGGAAGGTGAGCTTCGCACGCGCCCAGGCGGGCACGATGGTCTTGCTGCCCTCGCCCTGATAACCGCTGGTGAGGCCGTTGATCTCGCACGTCGGGCGCGCGGTGCGGCGCTCGGTGCTGGTGAAACCCTTCTCGCCAAACAGCTCAGGCACGCCGACGAGTTTGCGGAAAGTGGTTTCGTTGCCGGGCAGCTTGGCCAGCATCGCGCGCTCGTATTTTGAGAGCGCCGCGACGTCGTCGTAGAAGCCGGGGACGGTGACGCGGCCGTTTTTGTCGCGGAGCTTCGCAAGTATCTGCGCGAGGGCCATGGCCGGATTGTCCACCGCGCCGCCGAAGAGGCCGGAGTGCAGATCGCGGTTCGGCCCGTCGAGGCGGATTTCCACGGCGAGGATGCCGCGCAACGCGTAGGTGAGCGCGGGGTGCTTCTTGCTCGGTAGCCCGTTGTCGGAGATGACGAAGGCCTCGCAGCGGAGGTCTTGCTTCCGCGCGCGCAGAAAGGGCGCGAGGTTTTCGCAGCCGATCTCCTCCTCACCCTCGATGAGGAAGGTGAGGTCGCACGGCAGTTCGGTGCCGGTCTTGAGGTAAGCCTCGACCGCCTTCAAGTGTGCGAAGTGCTGGCCCTTGTTGTCGCAGGAGCCGCGGGCGAAGAGATTGCAGCCCTCGATGCGCGGCTCGAAGGGCGGGGACTTCCACAGCTCCAGCGGCTCCGGCGGCTGCACGTCGTAGTGGCCATAGACAACGTAATGCGGCTTGCGCGTGCCGGCCTTGCGCGGGGTGCGGGCGAGGACGATGGGGTTGCCAGCGGTGGGGCAGACCTCGACTTCGAGGCCGATGGCGCGGCAGTGCGCCGCGATCCACTGGGCGCACTTTTCCAAGTCCGACTTGTGCTGCGGCTGGGCGGAGACGCTGGGGAAGCGGAGGTAGTCGCAGAGTTCAGTGAGGAAGCGCGCTTCGTGCGTGGCGAGGTAGTCGAGGACTGGTTGCATGGGCGGAGAGGAAAGCGGAGCTGGGGTCGGAAGGCAATCGCGGGGAGTTGTTGCTCTTCGCTGTTATGAGTGGGTGAAGCACGCTGCGGGAGACTCGTGGCCGGGGTAAGAGTTCGACTAGCAGCAACCGGAGCACCGCACCCACCGCTCCGCATTGCCTACTTCGCCCCCGCCCCGGTCAGCACCACCGGAATCGTCTTGAACAGAATCTTCACGTCCAGCCAGAGCGACCAGTTGTCGATGTATTCCAAGTCCAGCCGCACCCATTCCTTGAAGCTCTTCACGTCGTTGCGCCCGCTGATTTGCCACAGGCACGTCAGCCCCGGCTTCACGCTGAGGCGACGCCGGTGCGCCGGGTCGTTGATGCGGCGGATCTCATCCACCGGCAGCGGGCGCGGCCCGACGAGGCTCATCTCGAAACGCAGCACGTTCCAAAGCTGCGGGAGTTCATCAATGCTCCACTTGCGCAGGAACCGCCCCGGAGCCGTCACGCGTGGGTCGTTCGTCACCTTGAAGACCGGGCCGTCCATCTCGTTGAAGCTCGCCAGCTCGGCCTTCAACTGCTCCGCGTCCGACACCATCGTGCGGAACTTCAGCATCGTGAAGGGCCGGCCATTCAACCCGCTCCGCTGCTGCCGGAAGAACACCGGCCCCGCAGAAGTCAGTTTAACCGCCAGCGCCGCCAGCAGCAGCAGCGGCGACACCATGATCAGCAGCGCCAGCGCCCCGGCGAAGTCCAGCACCTGTTTCGCCACGCCCTGCCAGCTCGCCTCCGGCGCGGACCGGAACACCACCGTGGGCCGCCCGAGGAAGTCATCCACGCTCGTCTGCGAGATGCGCGTCTTGAAGAAATCCGCCAGCAGCCAGACCTCCACGCCCTCCAGTTCGCACAGCTCGATGACCTTCTCCACCTGCTCGAAGTAAGTGTGCCGCGCGCTGAGAATGACGCCGTTCGCCGACCGCTCGTGCAGCAGCTCGATGAGCCGCTCGGAGGAAGTCTGATTCAAGTCCAGTTGCGCCAGCACCTCCACCGCGCCCTTGGCCTTCGCCTCCAAGTCCCGTGCCAGCTCCGCCGTGTCCGCCGGCGTGCCGATGAGCACCAGCCGCCGCTTCATCTGCTCCTGACCGAGCGCGGAGAGCAGCCAGCGCCGCTGCAATTCCTCCTTCGCCATCACCAGCACGAAGCTGAAGCCGCCGAAGAGGAAGATGACCGAGCGCGCCAGCTCCTGCTTGCGGAGGAACAGCACCGTCACCAGGCCGAACACCGCGATGGTTACCGCGTGCGAAAGCACCCACGCCGTCTCGCGCCGCGAGAAGAGCAACGGGCGGTTGTAGAAGCCCAGCGCCTTCAGGAGCAGCAGGGTGCCGGGCAGGATGAACAAGTAGAGCCAAATGTATTGGTCAAACGGCTGAATCTCCGACAACCCCGGCGAGTAACTCACCGCCAGCTCACGCACCCCGTGCGCGAGCCAGAACGCGATGGCAAACAGCCCCGCATCCACCCACTGCTGCACCTGCGCCCGGATTTGCCGCTGACGGCGTAACATATACTGGCCGACTATCACCGCTCCGGTTGACTCCCGTAAATACAATGTTCGCCCGACATCGTCCGTAGTCAGGAGGCGGAGCTCCCTCTTTCAACTTTCAACGTTCAGCCTTCAACTCTCTCCGCCCCGCAACCGCGCCAGCTCCGCGTCCCGCTCGCGCAAGGCGGCCTCCAACTCGCGCTGCCGGTCCACCTTCTCCCGCGTCTTGGCGATGCTGAACGCGTTAATGAGGAAGCAGCCGACATGAATCGCCGAGTTCCAATACAGCACAAAGTCCGACGAGTATTTCTGCCCCGCACCCCGGTCCGCCAGCCACCACGCCAGTGCCGACGCCACCGACATCACCACCCCCGGCCCCAGCCCCAAATACCACGCCGCGATGCCCACCGGCAGCGAGTAGAAGATGAACAGGTTCAGCTCGAAGCCAGTTTTGAAGTCCAGCCAGCCCAGCCCCACTAGCAACAGCAGGCACAGGGCGAAGATGAGGAATTTCCGGTTCGCTGACATCGCGGGCCGACCTTGGCCCGTCCGGCCCTCGGCGGGAATCAGGTCAAACGCTGACGCGGCCGAATCGTCCTCTGGCGCGTTCATGAAAAGGTCACGCTCGGGAACTTCTTCTGCACCGCCGCCTTCTGCTTCGGCCACTCGTGCGCCTTCCAATGCGGCCAGTCGCATGTGCTCGTCAGGCGTTTGCCGTCGGGCGTGGTGAGCCACAGTTTCACCGGCACCGCGCCCTCGCAGACGAGTGGGTGGAACTCCAGCTTGAAGCACTCCTGCAACTTCACCTGCGCCTCGGGCGACATCGCCGTGCGCCCGCCACCCTCGGCTTCCTCCGAGTAAGTCAGCTTCACCGGCTTGCCCGTCGGCCACGGCAGTTGCATCGGCGTCAGCTCCGTGAGCCAACCGACCTGCTCCGGTGCGAGGTGCGCGGCAAACCCCGGCTTCAGCGGCACCGTCTGCGCCTCCTTCTGCAAGGCCAGCCCGCGAAACGCCCGCGCCAAGGCCGCCGTCGTGTGCGCGTCATCGAACGGCGGGTATTCCAAATCCGGCAGCGCCGCCGCCACCAAGTTGACCCGCGCGATGAACTGCTTCACCTCGTGGCTCAGGTTCGGCAGCTCAAACCAACCCGCCATCGCCGCCGCCGCCAGACAACGCCCCGCCGCCTCCGGCTCCACCTCGCGCTGATGTTCGAGGCCGATGACCAGCTCTCGAAACCGCGCCAGCTTCACTGCCGCCACGCGTTTGTGTGTGCGGTCGAAAATGTGTTCGACCGTTGCGCTCAAGTGCTGCGGATACAGCTCGCGCAGCCACTCCGGCTTCACCGCCGTCGCCAAGCCCAGCAACGTCAGCGGGCGCAGCGCCCCCGCCGTCTCGCGCATCGCCGCCACGACGAACATCGGTGCCTTTTGCACCACACTCTCGCGCATCAACGTCCCCGTGCGCCCCTCCGTCAGCTCGCACTCCAGCGTCCCCTGGTCCCGCCGCAGCGCGAGCTGGTCGATGAAGCCGGCGGTGAGGCACTTGGAAAGGGCGTCCGCGTCCGGCTTCGGGGCCGAGTGTTCAGTGTTCAGTGAGTCAGTATTCAGTGGCGCGCCTGCTGCCGACCGCGACTGGACACTGAATACTGAATACTGCTTACTTCCCCCGCCTTCCCGCTCCGCAATCGCCAGCACCTGCTGAAAGGTTAACTCCACCTCCCGCGCCACCTTCGCGTTGATGCCGTGGCTCCGACAAACATCCAGGTTGAACCGACAATCCTGCGCGAACTCGAACGCCCGCATCAGCGTGAAGAAGTCCGAGTCCTCGTTCACCTCGAACTCCTCCCGCGTCTGCCCCGACCGCGCATCCCCGCGCTGCACGCGCGTCAGCAAATCCCTGCCACTCACCAACGCCGCGCACAACGCCGCCTCCCGCACGCACCCGCGCTGCCCAGCCTCGACCAGCATCCGCGAGTAGCGCGGGTGCATCGGGAGGCGGAGCATGGCGCGGCCGACCTCGGTCAGGTCGGAGTTTTGAGTTTTGAGTTCCGAGTTCTGAGTTGGGGCCGCTGCGTTCGAGGCCCCCAACTCAGAACTCAAAACTTCGAACTCAGAACTCTTCAGCGCTCCCAGCATGACCAACAACCGCTCCGCCCGTTCCACCGCTCCCGGATCCGGCTGGTCCAGCCAGTCGAACTTCACCGCGCTCTGGATGCCGAGTGAGTGCAGGAGCAAGACCACTTCCGCCAAGTCCGCGCGCTGAATCTCCGGCGTGTTGCGCTCGGGCCGGTTCAAGTGCCCGCTCTCCGTCCACAGCCGCCAGCACGTCCCCGGCGCGGTGCGACCCGCCCGGCCCTTACGCTGGTCCGCGCTCGCCCGGGAAATCTCCTCGATGAACAGCGTTTGAATCCCGCGCTCCGAGTCGTAACGCGCCACCCGCGCCACGCCGCTGTCCACCACGTGCCGGATGCCGTCAATCGTCACGCTCGTCTCCGCCACGTTCGTGGAGACAACAATCTTCCGCCGCGCGCTCGGCGCGAACGCGCGGTCCTGGTCGTCCGGCGAAAGGTCGCCGTGCAGCGGGATGAAGTCGCAAGCCTCCTCCAGCCGTGCGCCCCGCAGCGCGTTGATGGTCGCGTTGATTTCCCCCATGCCCGGCATGAACACGAGCACATCGCCCGGCCCACCGACGTTCACGATGTGCTCCACCGCCGCCGCCGCCTGCTCGGACGCGGGCGCACGGTTGAGATGCTCCGCGTAACGCACCTCGACGGGGAAACTGATGCCCTCGCTGACGAGGATGGGAGCAGGTGTGAGGGTGTGAGGGTGTGAGAGTGTGAGCGAAGCCATCTCTCTCACTC
Organism: Verrucomicrobiota bacterium; assembly: GCA_039796295.1. Lineage (GTDB taxonomy): Bacteria > Verrucomicrobiota > Verrucomicrobiia > Limisphaerales > SXTU01 > SXTU01. Next base: position 39,419 of record JBDKJY010000004.1, on the reverse strand, counting down.
TCTCACCCTCACACTCTCTCACCTGCCCCAGATACTTCGCCACCGGCTCCGCATCCAAGGTCGCGGACATGACCACGATGCGCAGATCCGGCCGCGCGGTTTGCTGGAGGCGCTTCACCAGCGCGAGCGCCACGTCCGAGAGCAGGTTGCGCTCGTGGAACTCATCGAAGAGCACCGCCGCCACGTCGGACAGCGATTGGTCGTCCTGGAGCCAGCGGAGCAAAACCCCTTCCGTCACGAAGCAGATACGCGTCGCCTCGCCCAACCGGTCATCGAAGCGAATCTGATACCCGACCTCCTGCCCCAGCTTGCACCCGCGTTCCCAAGCCACGCGCGCCGCGACCGTGCGGGCTGCGACGCGGCGGGGCTGGAGGATGACGATACGAAACGGTTTTGGGTTCTGGGTTTTGAGTTCGGGGTTGTCGCTCCCGGACGCGCTTGGCGAACTCGGAACTCCAAACTCAGAACCCAGAGCCGAGTCCGCGAGCATCTGCGGCACCTGCGTAGTCTTCCCCGAGCCGGTGGGGGCGACGAGCACGAGGCGGTTGCCGTTGCGGAGCGTGTCCACGATTTGGCCGTGGAGCTGCCAGATGGGGAGCTGCTTTTGCAAGCGGCTGGGAAATTTACTTGAGGAAGAACCGGAGCGCCAAGGCCACCGCCGACAGGATCGCCATCAGGCCGCTGGGCATGAACTTCTTCGACTTGGCGAACTTCATGGCCATGAAGACGAGGAGGATGCCAAGCACCACTTCCGCCACGATGGCGGGCAGAATGCCGAAGGCCACGAGGAACAGCGGGGCGGCGAAGATGGAGCTGGCGATGAGGGAGGCCTTGCTGCCCGCTTTGAGGAAGCCCATGAGGCCGCCCGCTTCGAGCAGCACGGTGAAGACGAGGAGGACGATGTTCGGAGCAGTCATGGCGCGGAGCTTGGCGCGGGGGCAAGCGGGGAAGCAATGCGGCAGTTGGCCCGGGGCACCAGAGCGCGGGCGTCCCACCAGCAGTAAGCTGCCTCGGCACGGGCGGGTCGGGATGGCAGTTGCGGTTCGGGGCGAACGGGCGTTGCTGCGGCTGGGAGCCGCGCTCCAGAGCCAAGTCACTCCGTCGGCGTCTCGAACACGCGCCGGATTTTGGCGCGGAGGGTGGCCAACTCGAAGGGTTTTTGCAGGAACGCGGCGACGCCCCGGTCGGGGAAGGTGACGGCGAGGTCGTGTTCGCTGTGGCCGCTCATGAGGACCGCGCGCACGCCTGGACGGAGGCGGCGGAGTTGGGCGATGGCTTCCACTCCGTCCAGGTGCGGCATGGTCAGGTCCATGACGACCATCGTGAACGCGTCAGGTTGCGCTTCGAAGAGGGCCACGGCCTCGCGTCCGTCGGCGGCGAGGGTGACGGTGAAGCCGAGGCTTGCTAGCACCTGCGCAACGACGGCCCGCACGGTCTCTTCGTCGTCCACGACGAGGATTTTCCCGCTGCCGCGCCAGCCATCGACGGGCGGGGTGAGGGTCGGCGGCGCGATCGCCGCCGCGCCGCGGGTGATGGGCAGGAGGAGTTTGAAGGTGCTGCCGCGGCCCGGCTCGCTGTGGACTTTCAGCGCGCCGACGTGGCCGCGCACGATGCCCAGCACGGCGGCGAGGCCGAGGACGCGGCCGGTGAACTTGGTGGTGTAAAACGGCTCGAAAATGCGCGCCCGCACCTCGGGCGTCATGCCGCAGCCGGTGTCACTGACTTCGAGGAACACGAAGTCGCCAGCCGGCAGGTGCCCGGCGGGCCGGGCGTCCGCCAGATAAGCTGGGTCGGCGCGCACGAGGCCGGTGGCGAGGGCGATGGTCCCGGGATGGTCCCCGATGGCTTCGGAGGCGTTGATGACGAGGTTCATCACGATTTGCCGGAGCTGGGAGGCGTCGGCCAGGACGGAGGGGAGTCCGTCGGCGAGGTCGAATTTCAGCGTGGCTTTCTTGCTGATGGAGACTTGCAGCAGGTGTGCAGTGTCGAGCACGAGCTGGCTGAGGTCTTGAGGCTGGACGACGAAGCGGCCTTTGCCGGCGTAGGCGAGCATCTGTTTGCAGAGGTCGGCGGCGCGGAGGGCGGTCTGCTCGATGCGGTCCAGCGGACGGTCTGCCAACGAATGGGGCGGCAGGTCGAGGCGGGCGAGGCTGGCGTTGCCGAGGATGCCGGTGAGGAGATTGTTGAAGTCGTGGGCGATGCCGCCGGCGAGCACGCCGAGGCTTTCGAGTTTCTGCGTTTCCTGGAGTTTGAGTTCGAGGTCCTTCCGTTCGGCCTCGGCGCGGCGGCGTTCCGAGATGTCGCGCACATGAATGAGGGCGGCGACCTGGCCGCCGTATTCGCAGCGGCGCGCGGCGAGTTCGATGGGAATGGTCCGGCCGTCCAAGGTGTAGCTTTCGCTCTCCAGAATCTCGACCTCGTGGTGGAACAGGACTTCGAAATTGCGGCGGACCTCGTCGCGGCGCTCCGGCGGGACGAGGTCGGCGACGTGTTTGCCGAGCAGTTCCGTGCGGGTCATGGCGTGGAGGCGGGCGGCGGCGGGGTTGGCATCCAGCACGAGGCCGGCGCGGCTCTCCACGAAGATGGCGTCGGGCGAGCTTTCAAAGAGCACGCGGAAACGCGTCTCGCTTTCGAGCAACGCCTGCTGCTCCCGCCGGCGCGCGGTGATGTCGCGGCTCACACCCACGATGCCGGTGACCACGCCAGCGGCGTCGCGCACGGGCACCTTCGTCGTGAGGAACCAGCCGGGGGAACCATCCGGTTGGGTGAACGACTCCTCGTGGTTGATGACGGGTTGACCGCTGGCGAGCACCGCCTGATCGTCGGCGGTGTAGGCGGCGGCGTTGGCTTGGGTTGCGGGGAAGTCGTGGACGGTGCGGCCCGTGCCGTCGTCGCCGGGCGGCAGTTCGAGCAGGCGGCGGTTCGCTGCGTTGTGCATCAGGAAGCGGCCGGCTGCGTCCTTGATGTAGATGGAGTCGGGGATGGCGTCCACCAGGGTGCGGAACAACTGGAGTTGCCGCACCAGTTCGCGCTCGGCGGCCTCGCGCGCGGCCACCTCGGCGGAGAGGCGGGCGTTGGCGCGAGTCAGCTCCGCTGTGTGCTCGGGCTCGGGCGTGGCATCAGGGGCGCTGGACATCAGGGCAGGATGCTGGGGCGTCAGCGCGTGTCACAACTAATTTTGTGACGGGAGGGTGACGTTTACGCCTAGCGGCCCCGCCGACCAAACTTCCGCTTGTCACTCGGGTCGCGCGGGCTAGGATTTCGCCCGACCCGCAGGACCGCAGCAACGGTTGAGCGGGCTTGATGATTGAACTGATTCAGTTTCCGTGGAGTAACTTCTGCGCCGTCGCGCGCGCTATCCTCGAGGCCTCCGGCGCGCGTTTCAAAATCACCAACATCCCCAATGGCGACCGGACGCTGGTCTGGAAGCTAACGCGCGGCCAGTCGTATCATGTGCCGCTGGTGCGCGACGGGGCGAAGGTGGTCTTCGAGTCGGGCGACGACACGCAGGACGTGGCGCGGTATCTGGACGGGAAATTCCAACTCGACTTGTTCCCTGCGCAGCTTGCCGGCGTGCAGGACATCGTGTGGCGGCACATTGAAGACGCGGTGGAGACGCCGGAGTTTAAGTTGAGCGACTCCCACTGGCGCGAGTATGTGCCGAAGGCGGACGCGCTGGGCTTCGTGCGGCACAAGGAGCGGAAGTTCGGGCGCGGCTGTCTGGATCGCTGGGCGGGGCAACGCGCGGAGCTGCTGGCGGAGTTCACGGCGGCGCTCGCGCCTTACGAGGCGATGCTGGCGACGCGGCCGTTCCTGCTGGACGAGCGCCCGCGCTTCGTGGACTTCGATCTTTACGGCATGTGCTTCAACTTCCTCTGGTCCGGGCATTACGAGCTGCCCGCCGAGCTGCCCCGCCTGCGCGAGTGGCATGCGCGCATGGCGCAGGTGAAACTTTCCCCTCCTCCCAAGTGAAAAACTACATCCTCGACACCAACGTCCTCCTCCACGACCCCAACTCGCTCCTGAACTTCAAGGACAACCACGTCCTCATCCCCATCGAGGTGGTGGAGGAGATTGACCGGTTCAAGCGCGACTCCAGCGATCTGGGGCAGAACGCGCGCACCGTGTCGCGGATGTTGGACAGCTTGCGCGGCACTGGGCGCTTGAGCGAGGGCGTGACGCTCCAGAATGGCGGGCACCTGCGCATCCTGCTGGATACCAAACACGGCAGGCTCCACACGCCCGTGCAAAACGTGGACAATCGCATCCTGGCGCACGCTCTGGCCGTGAAGCAACGCACGCCGGACGTGCCCACCGTGCTCGTCAGCAAGGACATCAACCTGCGCATCAAGGCCGACGCGCATGGCTTGGCGGCCGAGGATTACGAGACCGACCGCGTGCGCTTGCAGGACTTGTATGCGGGGATGTTCGAGCTGGTGGTGACGCCGGAGCAGATCGTTCGGTTCCGCGCGGACGAGGAATTGCCGCTGCCCACGGACAGGCAGTATTTCCCGAACGAGTATTGCACGCTCACGGAGGCGGCGAACCAGAAGCGCGCCGTGCTCTCCAAAGTGGATGCCACCGGCAAGAAGCTCGTGCCCATCATTGACGTGCGCGAGGGCGTCTGGGGCATCAAGCCACGCAACCGCGAGCAGCACTTCGCCTTCGATGCGCTGCTCGATGACCGCATCAAGCTCGTCACGCTCATGGGCAAGGCCGGCACCGGCAAAACGCTCATGGCCATGGCCGCCGGCCTCAAGCGCGCCGTGATGGACCGCGAGTTCCGTCGCCTCGTCGTCGCGCGCCCGACCATCGCGATGGGCAAGGAACTCGGTTTTCTCCCCGGCTCGCTCGAAGAGAAGCTCGGCCCCTGGATGCAGCCCATCCACGACGCGCTCGAACTCCTCAGCGACCTCAACATGGGCAACGACCACCGCCGCAGCAGCGACCTGCTCCGCAGCGGCACCATCGTCGTCGAAGCCCTCAGCTACATCCGCGGGCGCAGCATCGCCAACCAGTTCATGATCATTGACGAGGCGCAGAACCTCACGCCGCTGGAGGTGAAGACCATCGTCACCCGCGTCGGCAGCGGGACCAAAATCATCTTCACGGGCGACCCCTACCAGATCGACAACCCCTACGTGGACAGCTCCTCCAACGGGTTCAACTACCTCATCAGCAAGTTCCGCAACCACGCCATCGCCGCGCACATCGAGATGCAGCGAGGCGAGCGCTCCGAACTCGCCGAGTTGGCGGCTAACGTCCTCTAGCGAGTTGGTTGGCAGCGGATTTCAGTGGCGAAGCACCCCAACTGGCGAGCAGCGGAAGCGTGGTTTCAGCCCGCGCTGGCAGGCTTTCCGCCCGTCAAAGCCGAGCCTCCAGATTCCCGAAAATTTTTGTGGCACAAAAACTCGACCTTGCTACATTCGCGCACTCTTTTGCGGGCGGGCTTGCTCGACAGCGTTGCTAAAAGCGAGTCCGCGCGTGGGGAAACCAGTTTCACGCTGTGACAAAGAAGAAGACTATTTTGAAGAAACCTGCTGTTCCCGCCAAAAAGGGCAAGAACGTCGGCTCCGCCACGCTCGCCGCGATCCTTGGCCAGGCATCGCCTAAGCAGGATCCGAAGCAGTCCGCCATGTGGACACCCAACGGCAAGGTGCGGCTCAAGCCAGAATGGCAAGGCTACTACAGCACGTTGCTCGACCTCCGCGAACGCATTCTTGCCCAGATGAGCGGTCTCGCCAAGGAATCCGCCACTCAGATGGAGGGCTACAGCCTCCACATGGGCGACTCCGGCACCGACAACTTCGACCGCGACTTCGCCCTCAGCCTCCTCTCGTCCGACCAAGACGCCATCTTTGAGATCGAGGAGGCCCTCAAACGCATTGAACGCGGCACTTACGGCGTCTGCGAGTTGACTGAAAAAATCATACCCAAGACTCGGCTTGAGGCCATTCCTTGGACCCGTTACACCGTGGAAGCTCAGGCGCAACTCGAACGTGAAGGTGCGCTCCGCCAGAAACGGCTCGCCGCCCTTGGCTCGATGGAAGGCACCAGTGTGCCCGACATCGACGACAGCGATGTGGAAGAAGCCGACGAGAAACCCGCAAAAGAAAAAGAATAATTTATGGCCCGTGAAATCGTAACCATCGAATGCACTGAAGCGCGCAAGGAAGGCAAGTCCCCCTCGCGCTACCAGACCACCCGCAACAAGAAGCTCCAGCAGGAAAAAGTGGAGAAGAAAAAATTCAACCCCGCGTTGCGCCGGCACACCTTACACCGCGAAATCAAGTAAACTTTATGCCCCGCAAGACCAACACCGACAAGAAGGACGCCAAAGGCCGCAGCACGGAGAAGCGCGCGCCCCGTCCCAAGCCCAAGCTCGAGTTCACCCTCGACGCGATTGACTACAAGAACGTCACCCTGCTCAAGCAGTTCGTCACCGACAACGGCCGCATCCTGCCGCGCAAATACACCGGTCTCCCCGCGCAATTCCAGCGCCGCGTGACGACCGCCATCAAGCGCGCTAGGCAGATGCTGCTGATGAAGTAGGCTTTCACCCTCCGCCTCTGGCCCCGTGCCGAGGCGGAGTTTTTGCGCCTATCGGTTGCAAACAGTTTGCATGAAGCGCCCGCGCCCGCTATCAATCTTCCCATGAACCAACTTTCTCCCAAGCCGAGCGCTGCCGACCTGCCTCCCTCTCCCAGCGGGCTGGAGAATGGGAGACCCGCCCCGCCGTCACACCGAAGCCGCTGGCTGGCCTTGGTGCTTCTCCCGTTGCTCGCCTCTTCGGCCTGCACCCGCGCCGCCGCGCCAACTCCCTCCACGCCTGCTGCCGCAACCAAACTACGTGTCCTCACCAGCTTCCTCCCCGTCTATTGCTTCACCGCAAACGTAGCCGGCGACCTCGCCGACGTGGAAAACCTCCTTGCTGCGAACGCCAGCCCGCACGACTACCAATTTGCCCCGCGCGACCTCCGCAAGCTCTCCGGCGCGCAGCTCTTCATCATCAACGGCCACGGCATGGAAGACTGGCTGGGCAAGGCATTGAAGGCCGCGAAAGGTTCCCGGACCGCCACCGTCGTCGAAGCCTTCGCCGGCGTGCCGAAGGACCGACTTATCACCGAACTCCCGCACATCCACCTCCCCGGCGAGCACGGCCATCACCACCACGACGGACCCAATCCCCACCTCTGGCTCGACCCCACCCTCGCCGCGCACGCCGTCACGAACATCCTCGCCGCCCTGCAAAAGGCCGACCAGAAGAACGCCGCCGGTTACGCCGCCAACGCCGCCCGCTACGTCGAGCGCCTGCACGCCCTCGACCGCGACCTCGCCGCCGCGCTCGCACCCGCCAAGGGCCGCCGCATCGTCACCTACCACCACGCCTTTCCCTACTTCACGCGCCGCTACGGCCTCGACCTCATCGGCGTCATCGAGGAAGTGCCCGACACCGAGCCGTCGCCCAAGTATCTCGCCGCGCTGCTCAAGGTCATGCGCGAGAAGGACGTGAAAGTCATCTTCACCGAGCCGCAATTCTCCCCCAAGCTCGCCGAGCGCATCTCCCGCGACGCCAAAGTCCCCGTCGCCGAACTCGACACTCTCGAAACCGGCCCGCTCAAGCCCACCGCCTACGAGGAAGGCCTGCGGCGGAACCTGAACACGCTGCTGAAGCACGTGAAGTAGTGTGGCCCTGAACGCTCAGAGACCGATGAAGGCACCACCGAGACGAAGCCATGCAGGTGTCTGTGCATTCACGCGAACCGACGCGCTCGTCGCCGTCGCTGCCACTCTGATTCTGGCCTTCTTGGCGTTGACGTTCATCGTCATGTCTCGCGCCGCCAAAGAAAAGGCGCAGAACTTCCAGTGTCGGAACAAACTCAAAAGCATGGCCGTGGCATTCCGCGTTTTCGCCAATGACAATGAGCCGAAATTCTCCGCCGTTTTTCCAACTGGCATTCCGATGGAGAAACTCACTGAAACTCAGGGAACGAATAGTTCGACTCTTGTGACTTATTTCCGTGCTTTGTCCAACGAGTTGGGAGCTTCCTTATTTCTGCTGTGCCCTGCCGATGCAGCGCGTATTTCCGCTACGGGGTGGCCTACGCTGACAACCAACAACATCAGCTATTTCCTCAGCCTCGACGCTCGCCCGAATGCACCGGAGATGATTCTGATGGGCGACCGGAATCTGGAGTGGGTGACACCGCGTGTCGGAAGCCGACTGGAATTGACAGCTAGCACACCAGTCTCGTGGGGACGCTCGTTGCACGACGGATGCGGCCAGTTCTCACTAGCTGACGGCAGCGTGCATCACGGCTGCGGCACGAAGATGCCACCAGTGTTCCTCCCTAGCTTTGCAAAGGTTGGCACCAACAGCCTCGAATTCCCGTGACCGCTTCCCACACCACCTGCAGCCACAGCGCCGCTGACATCGCCGTCTCCGTGCGCGACCTGCGCGTCACGCTCGGCGGGCAGGCCATCTTGCGCGGGGTGAACATGCACCTGCATCGCGGGCAGCTCGTCGCGCTCATCGGCCCGAACGGCTCGGGCAAGACCACGCTCCTGCGCGCCATGGTCGGCCTGCAAAAGCCCGACTCCGGCGAAGTCCGCCTCTTCGGCGAGAGCAACTTGAAGAAGGCCCTGCCGCGCGTCGGCTACGTCCCGCAACGCCTCGCGCTGGACCGCAGCTTCATCCTCAGCGTCCGCGAATTCCTCGCCCTGCGCCTGCGCGAGACGCAGCACTGGTTCTGGCACCGCCACCGCGACACCGACGACCGCCTCCGCGCCGCGATGGCCGAGCTGGGCGCCGAGCCGTTGCTGGACCGCCCCATCGCCGCGCTTTCCGGCGGCCAGCTCCAGCGCGTGCTCATCGTCTTCGCATTGTTGAAACAGCCCGACCTCCTGCTGCTCGACGAACCCACCGCCGGCGTGGACTCGCCCGGCGAACAGGACTTCTACGAAACCATCGCGGAAGTCCACCGCCGTCACAAACTCACCGTCGTCCTCGTCTCGCACGACCTCTCGATGGTCTATCGCCACGCCTCGTGGGTCTATGCGCTCAACGGCGTCGTCTGCTGCGAAGGCACGCCCGAGCACGTGATGAGCGCCGACTCGCTCAAGGAAGCCTACGGCCTGAACGTCACGCCTTATCACCATCACAACCACTCACACGGCCCCGGCGGAGGGATTGCCCAATGAATTTCCTGTCCGACATCGAACCCTTCATGCTCCGCGCCTTCGCGGTCGCCGTCGTCATGGGGCCATTGTGCGCGCTGCTCGGCGTGTTCGTCACCGCGCGGCGGATGGCCTTCTTCAGCGACACCATCGCGCACGGCGCGCTGGCGGGTATCGGCCTAGGCTTCCTGCTCGGTTTTGAAGACCCGACCTGGCCAATGGTGCTCTTCAGCCTGCTCGTGGCGGCGGCGATTCTCTGGCTCAAGGAGCACACCGACCTGCTCACCGACACCATCATGGCGCTGCTGCTCTCCGGCTCGGTGGCGTTTGGCATGATCGTGTTGAGTCTGCTGAAAAACCGGCGTGGTGAACTGCACCGCTACCTCTTTGGCGACATCCTCAGCGTCGGCCCGGACGACGTTTGGCTCGCGGTGGTGCTGTGCGGAGCCATCGGCGTGTGGCTCTTCGCGAAGCTAAGTCCGCTGGCATTGCTCACGGCCAGCGAAGACCTCGCGCACGTCTGCGGCGTGCGCACGCGCTGGCTGAACTACGCCTTCGTCCTCGTGCTCACCGTCGTCGTGTCGTTGAGCATTCGGCTGCTGGGCATCATCCTCGTCACCTCGCTCGTCGTCATCCCGCCCGCCGCCGCACGCAACCTCGCGCGCAACCTCCGCCAGCAGCTCATTCTCAGCCTCATCATCGGCCTCTTCGGCGGCGCGGCTGGCACCATCGCCAGCTACCACTGGGACATCCCGTGCGGCCCGGCCATCGTGATGGCCTGCATCGCGGTGTTCATCGTGTCGCTGCTGGCGAGCAAGCTGTGGCTGAACCAGCCGGCGAAGGCGAATCCCGTTTAACGCAATGACGCAATGACGCGAGGAGAACACGACTTTGAGCCGAACCAGCGCGGCAATTTCCAGCAGTTCCCGTCTTTGCGTCACCGCGCCTTTGCGTCATTGCGTTAAATCTTGCCGCCCATGAAGAAGCCGCATTCCCACGCCCATGACCACGCCGCCGAGCCGTTGTCCGACCTGACCTCGCGGCTGCGGCAAAAGTCCCAGCGCGTCACCGGGCCGCGCCAAGCCATCCTCGCCCTGTTGCGCGAGCATCGGCACCCGATGACGAACAAGGAAATCCACGCCGCGCTGGCGAAGGGCGACTGTGACCTCGCGACCATTTACCGTTCCATGCACCTGCTCGAAGGGATGGGCATGGTGAAACGCTTCGACTTCGGCGACGGCGCGGCGCGCTTCGAGTTGGTCACGGGCGACGCGCACGCGCATCACCATCACCTCGTCTGCACCTGCTGCGCGGACATCGTGGAGATTGACGACTGCTTTGCGGCGGAGCTGGAGGCACGCGTGGCCGCCGCGCACGGGTTCAAGACCGTGACGCACAAGCTGGAGTTCTTCGGCGTGTGCCCGGATTGCCAGGAGGCGGGGCATTCGCACGACAAGGCTAAGCGCTCGCGACGCAAGCCCTGCGGTTGCTGAGATTCTTGGCCACAGATGAACACAGATGAAACACAGATAATGCCTCGGCGCCTGTGTTCAATCTGTGTTCATCTGTGGCTAAAAGCATTCCTCCGGCGGCGTTTGAAGCGGCACAAACCGCTTGACCGCTGCCGCCTGCCGCCAAGATCTTTGCGGCATGGAAACCCAACTCTCCCCCGCGTTGCGCGTCCAGTTCTGGGGCACGCGCGGCTCCCTCGCCAAGCCCGGTCCGGCCACCGTCCGGTATGGCGGCAACACCTCCTGTGTCCAAGTCACCTCGGCCGCTGGCACGCTCGTGGTGCTGGATTGCGGGACCGGCCTCCACGACCTCGGCCGCGCGCTCGTGGCGAGTGGGAAGAAGCCTTTGCGCGGGCACATCCTCATCGGCCACACGCACTGGGACCACATCCAGGGCCTGCCCTTCTTCGCGCCGCTCTTCGTGCCGGGCAACGAGTGGGACATCTACGCGCCGCGCGGGCTGGGCCAGTCCTTGCGCGAGACGCTGGCGGGGCAGATGCAATACACCTACTTCCCCGTGGCGCTGGAGCAAATGGGCGCGACCATTCGCTACCACGAACTGGTCGAGGGCGAGTTCAACCTCGACGACCTCAAGGTCACGACGCACTACCTGAATCACCCGGCCTTGACGCTGGGCTATCGCATCGAAGCCGGCGGCGCGGCGGTCGCCTATGTCTGCGACCACGAGCCGTTTTCCAAGCCGGCGGAAGTCGCCAGCCGCGAGTTCAACTCGCGCGACCAGCGGCACATCGAGTTTCTCGCCGGGGCCGACCTCGTCATCCACGACGCGCAATACACGGCGACGGAATACCCGCAGAAGCTCGGCTGGGGCCACAGCACGATGGATTACGCGGTGGACGTCTGCCGCGCGGCCGGTGCGAAACGCCTCGCCTTCACCCACCACGACCCGCTGCGCGACGACGACGCGATTGACCAACTCGTGGCGGCGGTGCGCGCCGCTAAGACGGATGCGACCTCGCCGTTGGAAGTCTTCGCTGCCGCTGACGGGATGGTGGTGGAAATCGCCGCCAACACCGCGAAGCAGAACGAAGTTTCCTCCGCTGCACCGTCCGCCGTGGCCAGCGACTTGGGCGGACTGGTCGAACATTCCGTGCTGCTGGCCGTGGCGGACACCGCGCACGTGAGCGTGCTCGCCGAAGCCGCACGTTCTCATGGCCTGCGTGTGCTTGAGGCGAAGGACGGAGCCGCCGCCTGGCGGGTGGCGCGTGCGGAACACCCGTCGCTGGTCATCGTGGAGGAATCCTTGCCCGGCAATGCCGACTTCGCCGTCTGCCGGGCCTTGCGCGGAACCAGCCCAGCGGATGGGAACGAGGTGCCGGTCGTGGTCCTGGCCAGCGCGGAGGACCGCCCCGCTGGCGAAGCCGCAGGCGTCACCGACTGGCTTACGCCACCCTTCTCCCCCACCTACGCGCGCACACACATGCAGGCGTGGATCATGCGCACCACCTGCCGCTGGCAACGCGCCGCGAAACCGCCCGACGAAGCGCAACGCCTGGCGAGCTTGCGCGGCCTGAACCTCCTCGACACCGCGCCGCAGGAACGCTTCGAGCGCCTCACGCGCGTCGCCAAGTCACTCGCCGACGTGCCCATTGCCTACATCTCGTTCGTGGATGAGAACCGCCAGTGGTTCATGTCGTGCCAGGGATTGTCCGCGAAGGAGACCCCGCGCGAAGTGGCCTTCTGCGCCCACGTCGTCGTGCTCCGGCAAGTGCTCATCATCCCGGACACGCTACTCGACCCGCGTTTCGCCGAGAACCCGCTGGTGACGGAAGGCCCGCGCATCCGCTTCTACGCCGGCTACCCGCTCATCCTGCCAGACGGGAGCTGCATCGGAACCCTCTGCTTCGTGGACACGCGCCCGAGGCAATTCTCCCCAGCCATGCTGCGCGGCTTCCAAGACCTGGCCGATATTGTCCAACAGGAAATCGCGACCAAGCTCGGCCCGACCGGGTGAACCCGGGAGCCGAAGTTGGCTGTAAAGAACGCGTTTCGGTGTAGTCCACCTCAGTTCGCCACGCCCCAGATTTTCTCCAGCACGTCGTGGAGCGTCGGGTCGTGCTCCTTCAACTCCGCGCGAACGAACGGGTAGAAGTCGTTCCGGTAGAGGTAAGCCTCCGTGCCCTCGGCGAAGTATTCCTTGTGATTGGTCAGGCCGTAGTGCTTCACCTTCTTGCCGGTGTAGAGGAGGACGCTCTCGTAGGTGCCGGCGGCCTTGGCCTTCTCGTAGGCCGCGATGATCTCCGGCTGCTCGAAGCTGAGAATCTGGTCGTGATAACCGTGCGCCAGCTCATGGAGGATGACCGCCGGGTGCTTGAACATCTGGCTGCGCGAGAACAGCTCCTTGGCCACCGTGATGTGGACCTTGCGCGCGAGCCGGGGGTCGTGCTTGTTCGCCACCAGCCAGCCCTTGCTTGGGTGATACTGCATGGCCTTGAGCAACGGGTGGCTGTGCTCAATCCAAATCTCAATGGTCTGCAACTTCTTCAGCGGCTCGGCGGGCACGAGGATTTTGATGCGCTGCAAATGGTTCGCCAACATCGTGAGCGCCTTCGCCCCTTCCTCGCGATGCTCGCCGTCAATGAGCGCTGGCTCGACGTGGACTTTCCAGCCCTCGATGTCGCGCTGCACCGGGTCGAAGCGCACGGGCGGCGGGGCCTCGGGTTTGGTCGCTTTTGGCTCGTTCGTTTGGGCTGATGCGGGGGCGATTCCCGGTTTAAACGCGGCGAACGTGAAGGTGAGGAACAGAATAGGGAGGGCGGTTTTCATGAGGTGAAACAGGCTACTTGAGCGCCTTCAAGACCGACTCCGCCACCTGCTTGCCGAGCAGTTCGTAGCCTTCGCCGGTGAAGTGGACATCCTTGGGGTTCTGCACCTTGCCGAGGTGGGGCGTGATGAAGGCGAAGAGGTCATCGGTGGCGAGCTGGTGGTTGGTCGTGACTTGTGCGGCGATGCGGTTCTTTTCCTCGATGGCGGCGGTGGCGGCGGGGCCGTCCTTGGTGTCGGGCGGGATCGGCGTCGTGCTGGCCCAGATGACCCGCGCTCCCGTGGCCTTCAGCCGGGTGACGATGGCATTCAGGCGCTGCTCGTAATCGGCCGGCTTCGTGGCCCGGTCATGGATGCCAAAATTGAAATGGATAACGTCCCACTTGCCGCTGCCCAGCCACACATCGAGCTTCTTCAGGCCGTTGGCGGTCGGGCCGCAGTTCTCGGGTGCGCGATGGACATTAGCCTTGCCCGCCAGCGCCTTGCGGGCTGCGAGGGTGTAGCCACGCGACACGGAATCGCCGATGAGCAAAACGCGGGGCAGCTTGGGATCATCTGACACGAAATCCCAAGCGTTGGACTTGCCGGCGATCTTCTCACGCTTGTGAATGGGCAGGTAAAATCCGCCGAGGTTCTGTTCGAGCACCGTTTCCCAGGCCTGTTGCGCGGGGGAAAGTCCGGCCTTCCACTTTTGATACTGTGCATCCAAGGCCTTGTCCTCCGCAGTTTTCTTGGCAGCGGCCTCGGTAGCGTTGGTCGGTTCGATCTTGGTGGGTGACGGTTTTGGTTCGGCTGCGGTCAAGGTGACCAACGGCAGGGCGACAAACAGGAGGTGGAGATGGCGATGCATGAAGGGAGGGTGTCAGCGCTTGGGGGCAGGTATCAAGATCGGCACCTCGCAGAAGGTGAGCGCAGCGAGGCCGTTTGCGCCGATCAGCAGCGTGTCCTGGCTCCACGCGATCTCCTTGAGGTAGGTGATTTGTTTCGCGGCGCTCGCCTCCTTCAACTTCAGCGTGAGCACGTTCCCCGCGACGCTGCCGGAGGCGACTTTGTCCTTCGCGCCGTCGAGGTAGAACTGACCCGCCAACGTGTCGTTCCAAACGACGGGTTGGTCGAACTCCAGCGCAAGTGCGTCGCCTGTGGCGCTCGCGGAAGACGCGCGCCTCAAGTTCGGAGCCGTGAGAGGAGCGGCAGATTTCTTCCCATAGACGTCGCGCTCGATGAGCGGCTGCACCATGCGCGCGAACTCCGCCCAGCCCACCAGCGGGAAGTGGCAGCCGCCCGGCGGCCGCACGCCGAGCGTGGAGAGGATGCTCAGGTTCGAGAAGAGCTGCGGCAACGTGCGCTGCTTCTCACGCAGTCGGTCGCCCGCGCCGTCGCGACCGCCCATCGCGCACGAGTTCGGCCAGATTTGGAAAGCGTAGTAGTGCTGCACGTTCGGGAAGTCCTGCTTCCAAGCGCCGGCCATCTCGACAAAGAGCGGCTGATAGCTCTCCCAGCCGAAGCCGCCCGTCGGCCCATCCGAGCCTTGGTCGCTTTCGCCCTGATGCCAGAGGATGCCGCGAATGCCGTGCGTCAGCTTCGCCTGCTGCACGCGCCAGAGCATCCGGCCGTAGATGGTGGTGAGGTCGGTCGGGTTCGTCGCGCTGCGCTGGTGCTGGTCAATGCGCGTCCCGCCCACCGCGGCGTTGATGAGGAAGACGGGCATCTTCTGGCTCTCGACCAAACGCTTCGCCAGCTCCATGCCCCACCAGCCCAGCTCGGCTTTCTCGCCCTTCTGCGCCTTCCAGACCGGGAGGCACCAGAGGTTTCCTTGGTTGTCTTTCGGGTTCTGGGAAGGCCGGGCGTAGCTGCGAATCCACTCGTTCGTTTCGGGCGGCGATTGCTCGCGCGTGTCGGTGGCGAGCGCGTTGGATTGGCCTTCGATGATGTAGGCGTCGCCGCAAACGAGGTTGCCCACCGTGTTCAGCAGCGTGTCCTTCCCGGCAGCGCGCGTGCCAAACTCGACGCGGTATTTGATAAGCCCCGCCTTGAGCTTCACCGAAAGCGCGTAGGCCTTGTCCGCGCCGGGCTTCGCCGTTTCCGTCTTCACCAACTTCTCGTCGGCGTAGAGCTTGAGGAAAACCGTGTCGGCGGCTTCCGCCAGCGTGCCGTTGTAATGGAGCGTTCCTTCGTTCTTCTCGTCGCGCGCGTAGAACTGGCCTTCCTCCGGCTGCTCGTCCTTCGCGGGCACGCGCGCCAGCCACGCGTCGCGCTTCGGCTCCGTGACCTGGATGCTCACCGACTGCGTGACCGACTGACCGCCGTTGCTCACCGTGGCCGTGACGCTGAGCTTCCCGCTGTTCTGCGCGCGCAGCAGGCGGAGCTTGCCCGGCGCGACTTCCTTGATGACCGCGAACGGCCCCGCGCTCCACTCCGTCTTCAACTCGCCCGCGCCCTTCGCCTGCATCGCCGCGAGATTCGCCACCTGCGGCACGACCTCAATAATTGCGCGCCCGTCCCACGTCGTCGGGGCCTTGAGCGCGAAGACCGGCTCGGGAATGGCTTCCTTCACCGTGATGGCGATGTCCTTGGTCTTCACTTCGCTCGCGTAAACCGCCTTGAACTGAAGCGTCGCCGCCGTGTCGCCCGTCACGCGCCCCGCGGCGAACGTGAAGGCGAAGCGGTCCGTCGCCACGATCTCCTCGCGCCCATCGCGCTTCAGCACCCAGTAAATCTTCTGCGCCCCGCCCGCCTGCGCCGTGAACGCAACGCTCTTGCCCTCCTCCACGACGGCCTTCTCCGACGACACCGCGAACGCGCCGCCCGCCTGCACCAGCGGCCCGACGAGTGTTTGTTGCGGCTTCTGGTTCTCGAACTGCAACCGCACCCAGTCCGCCGAGCGCGCAACCTTCGAGATGCGCACTTCATCCAGGTCGCCGACAAACGTGTAATTGTTATACCAGCCGCCAATCCACAGTCGCGCTGGGCTCTTGATGGCCAGCGGTCCTCCGTTCTTCGTGTTGGACCCGTCCAGCTTGCCGTTCACGTAGATGAGCGACTCGCCTTGCCGATAAGTGTGGACCACGTGCGTCCATTCGCCGCGCGAGATTCGGCTGTCGCCGGCCACGTTGCCGCCGGAGAAATAGCAATCCATGTTGATGTGCGGCGGGCTGCGGAACTGCATCACCACTTTGCCCTGCGCCTGTTCGTTTCCCCACGCGATGATCGTGGTGTTCGGGGTTTCGGTGCGGAACCACGCCTCCGAGCTGTGGGAGCTTGCACCGGACGGATAGTTCGGAATCTTGTCGCCACCGAAGATGCCAGCCTTGCCCGGAAAATGCCGCGCCTTCCCCACCATGCCCGCAGTGACCGACGTGCCAAGGTCCTTCGACTCCAGCGTGCCGACTTCATCCTGCACCGTGTCGCCGAGATGCCACACGCTGAGGTAACCGTTGTCCTCATTGAAGACCGCCTTGCCACTCGACTCGCTCGCCGCATCCGGCTTGCCCCAGTGCATCCGAATCGCCTGCCGCGCATTTCCCTCGATGCGCGGCACGCGCACCCAGACACTCGCCACGCCAGCCGCCGCATCCCACTCCTCGACCTGATACGCGAGCGCCGCGCCTGTGCTGGTGCTGAAGCGCACGTCCGCGCCGTCGGCCTTCGCCTGCTTGAAGTCGAACCAGTCCTTATGCAGCCGCACGAGCAGCGGAAAGCCCTCAACGACTGCGCCCGCCGGCAAGTTCGCGCCTGCCGGCGTCGTGAGCAGGGTGAGCACCCCCGAGTGCTGCCAGCCGCGATCGGACGCGGTGGCCGCGCCCACCGGGTCCTGCGCCAAGGCGAGCATGGGAAGCAGCAGAACGGTGAGCGCGTAGCACGCGGCGAGGATGCGAAGAGCTTTCATATTGCGATGCCGCGAACCCTACCCAACCGACGCCGCCCCGTCTTGGCACAAATAGGCACCCCGCCATGAAACTCGGCACAACCACCGCCCCGGACTGTGGGAGCGCGACTCGCAGCAATGCTCGCCCGCCGCCCGCGCCTTTTTGCGTGTCTTCCCCCCGCCGCTTCGCCACGCTGCCGCCATGATTCTGACGCCGGCGGAATTGGACAGCCTCGTCAACGCCCTGCATCCCTCGCCCCACCAGCTCCTCGGGATGCACCCGCTGGGCGATGGCTCGGGGCTCGTGGTGCGCGCGTTGCTCCAGAATGCCGCGCGCGTGGAGGTGGTGCCGGTGCATGAACCGCAGAAGCCCAGCTTCGTGCTGGAGATGCTGGATGCGCGCGGACTGTTCGAGGGCACGACGACCGCCGCGCTGCGCACGTTCGCCTACGACCTCGTCATCACCGACTACCAGGGCAACACCCGCCGCACGCGCGATGCGTATTCCTTCTGGCCGTCGCTGGGCGAGACGGACCTCTACCTCTTCGGCCAGGGCAACGAGCGCCGCATCTACGACAAACTCGGCGCGCAACTGCGCGAGGTGGACGGTGTGCCGGGCGTGAGCTTCGCGGTGTGGGCACCCGAGGCGCAGCGCATCAGCGTCGTGGGGTTGTTCAACAACTGGGACGGGCGCTACCACCCGATGCGCAAGCTCGGCGCGTCCGGCGTGTGGGAGCTCTTCGTGCCGGGCTTGGGCGAAGGCACGCTCTACAAGTTTGAGGTCCGCAACGCCCTCGGCGAAATCGTCCTCAAGACCGACCCTTACGGCTTCTTCTTCGAGGCCGCGCCGCAGAATGCCTCCATCGTCTGGAACAACCGCAAGTTCGCCTGGACCGACGCTGCCTGGCTGGAGCAACGCCGCACGCGCCAGCCGCTGCGCGAGCCGTTGAGCATCTACGAAGTCCACCTGGGCTCGTGGATGAAGAAGAACGTCGCCGAGTCCTACAGCTACCGCGAGGTCGCGCCGCTGCTCGTGGAATACGTGCAGCGCCTCGGCTTCACGCACATCGAGTTCCTGCCGGTCTCGGAGCACGCTTACTACCCGAGCTGGGGTTATCAGGTCACGGGCTTCTACTCGCCCACCTGCCGCTACGGGACGCCGGATGATTTTCAGTTCCTCGTCAACGCGCTGCACGAGGCGGGCATCGGTGTGCTCGTGGACTGGGTGCCGGCGCACTTCCCGCGCGATGACTGGGCGTTGGCGCGCTTCGACGGCACGGCGCTTTACGAGCACGAAGACCCGCGTCAGGGCGCGCATCAAGACTGGGGCACGCTCATCTTCAACTTCGGTCGTCACGAGGTCCGCAATTTCCTGACCGCGAACGCCCTCTTCTGGTGCGAGCGCTTCCACATCGACGGCCTGCGCGTGGACGCCGTCGCCTCGATGCTCTACCTCGACTACTCGCGCAAGGCCGACGAGTGGGTGCCGAACAAATACGGCGGGCGCGAAAACCTCGAGGCCATCGAGTTCCTCCGCGAGTTCAACCACCTCGTCCACACCGAGACGCCCGGCGTCCTGACCATCGCCGAGGAAAGCACCGCGTGGCCGCTGGTCACGCGCCCGCCGTATCTCGGCGGGCTGGGTTTCACCTTCAAGTGGAACATGGGCTGGATGCACGACACGCTGCGCTACTTCAGCCGCGACCCGCTCTATCGCCAGCACCATCAGCACGACCTCACGTTCGCGATGCTCTACCATCACAACGAGAACTTCGTCCTGCCGCTCTCGCACGACGAGGTCGTCCACGGGAAGTGCTCGCTGCTCGGCAAGATGCCCGGCGACGGCTGGCAGAAGTTCGCGAACCTCCGCGCGTTGCTCGGCTACCAATGGCTCTTCCCCGGCAAGAACCTGCTCTTCATGGGCGGCGAATTCGGCCAAGGCCAGGAGTGGGGCGAGAACCGCGCGCTCGACTGGTGGCTGCTCGAGGCCAACCCGCAGCACGCCAGTGCGCAGCGTTTCCTCGCCGACCTCAACCAGCTCTACCGCAGCCATCCCGCGCTGTGGGAAGCCGACTACGACCTCGAGGGCTTCCAGTGGGTGGACTGCTCCGACAACCGGCACAGCGTCTTCTCCTTCCTGCGGCGCACGAAGGACGGTGGGCAGCAACTCCTCGTTGTCCTGCACCTCACGCCGGAGCTGCGCACGAACTACCGCATCGGCCTGCCGCACGGCGGCTACTGGCGCGAGCTGTTGAACAGCGACTCGGCCATTTACGGCGGGAGCAACCAGGGGAATATGGGCGGCGTGCAGGCGGAGGAGACCGAGATGCACGGCCAGCCGTGGTCCGCTGAATTCACCCTACCGCCGCTGAGTGTCAGTGTGTTCGTGATGTGACACTGGTTAATACCCAGCCGGGCCGCAGCACCCCGCCTCCACCCCACGTCCCGCAGGGTGAGTTACCGACGGCAGCCGTAGGCTTCAACCCCCAGCAAGCACGGTTGCCACCCGGCGGCGCAGCCATTGCAGGCCGTTGCCCAGTCCGCACACGACGCCCAGCAGCGCGACATCCGTCGGGCCGACGGGCAAATCCCAGTGATACGCGAGCACGAACCCGACAACGGACGCGAGGCCGCCCAGCACACTGGACGCGACAACGAACTGCCGTATCGTCCCGGCGAAGGGCCGCACCGCCAGCGGCGGCAGCAGCAGGAAACCAAACGTCACCAGCGGCCCGACGGCGATGACCGCGACGGAGATGGCGAGGCCGATGAGCAGGTAGAGCAGCAAGTCCCAGCCGAAGACCATCTTCCGCAACGTCATCGCCAGCTCGCGGTCGTAAGAGACGAGGATGATTTCCTTGCGGAAGAGCCAGAGCAGGAACAGCACGGCCGCGAACGCGCCAAGCGTGAGCTTCAGGTCGGAGTTCGAGATGGCGATGATTTCGCCCTTGAAGAGGTTCAGCCAGCCGCGCTCGGCGGTGGGGCATTTGGCGAGCAGGAGCAAGCTCGCGGCGGTGGACAGCACGTAGAGCGCGCCGATGCGCGCCTCGTTCCACGCCACGCGCCGCCGCTCCAGAAACGCCAGCGCAGTCACGGCGAGGATGGAGAAGGTCAGCGATCCGACGAACGCTAGCGAGTGCGTGTCAAACGAACCGTGCTCTAGATGAATGTGCCCGAGCGCGTGCAACGAAAGCGCCAGCGCCACGCCGGTCGAGGAAATCTGCGGCAGTGCCACGCCCATGAAGACCATCCGCCGCAGCACGAGGAACACGCCGACCACCGGACACGCCAGCCCGATGACGACGCTCGTGTAGAGCGCGTCCCGCAGGAGGAACGACGGCGAGAGGACTTCGGTGAGGACGTTCATGTCACGCCGAGTTGGGCACGGTCTCAAAGCTCACCTTCCCATCGGCCACGCGCAGCACGTCCGTGGCGTGTTTGCGCGCGAGCGGGAGGTCGTGGTTCACCATGAGGATGGTGAGCTGTTTCTCACGGTGCAGGCGGGAGAGCATTTCCATCACCGCGATGGTGGTCTCGGGGTCAATACCCGCCGTCGGTTCGTCGAGCAGGAGAATGTTGGGTTGCGTCGCCAGCGCGCGGGCGATGAGCACGCGCTGCTTCTGCCCGCCGGACAAGACCGAGAAGGCTTTCCGCTCTAGGTCCGCCGCCCCGGTCTGCGCAAGACTCGCGCGGGCAAGCTGACGTTCGGCCTCGCCTGCGCCCTTGCCCGCCCCGAGCCGTCCGTAAGTCCCCATCAGCGCGACCTCGAACGCCGAGAGCGGCCAGAGCGAGTCGAGGCTGTCGCGCTGCGGCACGTAGCCGAGCACGGGAAGCGCGCCGTTCGCTCCGGACAGTTCCACACGGCCTCCGACCGGCGGCAGGATGCCAGCGAGCGTCTTGAGCAAGGTCGTCTTGCCGGAACCATTCTCGCCGACCATCGCGGTGAAGCGCCCGCGCGGCAGCTCGAACGTCAGCCCGCGCAACACCGGCTTGCCCTCGTAGCCCACGGCGGCATCCGCGAGTCGCGCCCACGGGCCAGGCGGAGGGATGGTTGGTTTGTCGGACACGCAGGGATGAAACCGTGTTTGATGCGGTGAGGCAAAGGGCATTTCGCTCATGTCATTTTGCTGCCGCATTTTCACCTTCACCCCGGCTCTCTCCCTCGGAGGAAGAGGGAGGGCGCTCGCTGCCAACTCGGGCAACCGAACGCCCAGCTTGGCCGCGTGCTGGACGGGAGCGAAACCAACGTCGGTGTGCCACGTTGGCGCATTGACCGCCCAAGACAGCCCGTTGACCGGTCTTGAAGGCACCTAGACCAGCCTCGACACGACCTAGACCACCAACGAATGCCTCCAGACCGACCGCGAGGGCACCTAGACCGACCAAAAAATGACCTAGACCACCAAATTTACGACCTAGACGGCGTCTAGCTCGTGCATTTTGTCGTCTAGGAGGTGGATTTTGTGGTCTGGCGCGTTCCACGGGTGGTCTGGCTCGATAATTTGTCGATCTAGGTCGTCTCCGTTGTGGTCTGGCTCGATTAACGACGGGTCTGGGTGGTGTCCAATCTGGTCCGGGCCGATTCGCTTGTGGTCGCGGTTAGCTCACGGGTGGTCTGGGCCGGGTCACGGGCAGTCGCGGTGGGGTCAAGGCTGGTCCCGCCCGCGACGTGGGCCGTCGGTGAATAACTTTTTCTGGTTGGACCCATTGACAAGTTATTTCGCAACCGTATCTGTTCCAATGTCCACTCATTCATCCATCACAACACAACCTCTAACTCCTCAAAACTATGGCCTCACTCGAAGCTTCCATCCTGCGCGGGCAAGCGACCCGCGACACCCAAACCGCCATCGCCGCCACCTGGGTGTGGGACGAAAAAACCGTCGTCCAGTGGGACGGCAGCCTCACCACCATCAACACCAAGAAGGTCACGACCTCCGACCTGGAGGCCGACATGCTCGCCAAGCGCGCGACCTACGAGAACACGAACGTCCTGCTCCACGACCGCACGGTCGAGGGGCTGGGCATGGGCCGCGTGAAGTGGCGCAAGGACGAGGCGAAGAAGAAAATCCTCTCCAACCTCAGCGCGTCCGGGGGCGGGCGGGAGACCATCCAGAGCGAGGCGCAGGCTTGGGAAAGTGTCTGGGAAAAGTTTGATGCCGTGTGGAGTCCCAACCCGCCGACGAACACCCTCGCCACCCTGCGCACGCTCATCTCGGACTCGGACACGCAGGAGGATTTGTTCAAGAAGGCGAACACGGACTGGCGCAAGAGCGCCGAGGAACTCAGCGTGCTGGGCGACGCGCTCTGGGATGATTGCGTGGCGTGGTATGAGGCAGCCACCACGCTTTTCAAGGAAGGCACGGCCATCGGGAACATGATTCGCAGCACCATCCCCACGAGTCCCACGACCCCGGAACCAACGCCGCAGGAAATCGCGACCGCCACGGCGCAGGCAGGCAGCCTCGTGGCTACCACTTATGTGGCCGGCGGCGGCGCGCACGCGACGGTGGCGATGCTGCAATGGAAGGTGGTGGGCGTGGACGCGGATTTTGGGCACGACACCACGGTCAACACCGCCGGGCAGAGCGTCGCGACGGGCGGGGCCGTCGGCGCGACGGTCGAACTGCGCGTGCGGACGACCAACAGCAGCGGCACGACGTTCAGCACGGTGAAGACGGTGACGCTGGTGTGACAGCCGCCGGACGGCAGTGGCGCAGAGCAAAGCAAGGACGGAGCGCAGGGACGGTGCGTGCCAGACACGGAGAAAGGCTAAGCCGTGCGGCACCCCTGCGTTCCGGGCTGCGAGACAAAGCTCTGCGCCACGGCGGTCAGGCGGTTAAGGGTGGTTCCACATGAGGAGTTCCACGTTGCGCGGGGAAGGGTGGCTGCCGGGAAAGTCGGAACCGGCAGCCACCGGTTTCCTTCGCAAGTGCGGGCAACTAGCAGCCCGCAAGTCCAGGCGCGGTTTAGCCTGGGGAATGGTTTCGTGCGTTCGAGGGCACGGGTGCCTTCATCACTACAGCGCCTTGAGCAGGGCGCGCAGGTTGCAGTCAATGAGGTCGCAGCAGGTCTTCGCCTCGGGCGAGCCGCCCACAAGGCCGGGGCAGATGACCAGTTTGGCACCGATGGAGTCGGCGACGAACTGCGGCGTCTTGCGGGCGCGGTTTGGCTCCATCATCACCAGCTTCACGCCCGCGGCCTTGGCCTTCGGGATGAGCGCGTTGATGTGCGTGGGGGTCGGTTCGAGGCCGGGCTTGGGCTCAATCTGGCCGACGATGTCGAACGCGTAACGGGCGGCGAGGTAGTCGAAGGACTTGTGGTAGGTGATGACCTTCACGCCGCGCAACGGTTCGGCGAGCTTCGCCCAGTCAGCCATCTTCCGGTCCAACCGGTCGCTGAAGGCGCGGAGGTTGGCCTGATAGACGGATGCGTTGGCGGGGTCGAGCCGGCTAAAACCCTCGGCAATGGTCGTCGCCATGACTTTGAAGTTGCCGGGGTCGAGGTTGAAGTGCGGGTTGCCGGCGGCGTGAACGTCGCCCTGCGAGCGGTCGAGCGTCGTGGGCACGTCGAGGAGTTTCAGGCCGCGCGAGAGCACTATGTGGCCGGGCGCGTGGGGCAGGATGCGCGGGTTGCGCGCGTTCTGGACGAGCGGCGGGAGCCAGCCGCTCTCCAGCTCCGCTCCGCCCTCGATGAGCACGTCGGCCTGGTTCAGCACGCGGATGAAGCTGGGCTTGGCGTCCACGAAGTGCGGGTCTTCGGTGCCCTTGGCGAGGCTGGTGACTTTGATTTTGTCGCCGCCGATTTCCTCGGCGAGCGAGGCGAAGTCCGGCAGCGAGGCAACGACGTTGAGCTTGGCGTGCGCCGCGCCCGTGACCAGCCCGAGGGCTGCGAGAAGGTAGAAGAATTGTTTCATGGCGTGGGTGCGTTGAGTTTAGAACTTGTGCGCGGCGTGGCTGCCGAGCAGGAACTCGAACTGGAGCCAGATGGAGTGGTCTATCCCGACGTTCTTCCGGTCGTCGTAGTTGTATTGGAGCCGGATTTTGGAGAACTCGCTCGGATACCAGGTGAGGTTGGGCGAGAGCCGCCAGCGGGTGTCGCGCTGCGCGTCAACGCCGAAGAGGTTTTCGTATTGCCCCCGGTTGCTGCTGACGTAGTCCCAGCGCGCGCCCGCAACCCAGCCGGGTCGGAAGCCGTAGGTGAGCTGCGTGTAGAAGCCGTGGTCGGTGAGCGTCTCGCGCGGCACGAAGCGGATGGAGCCGTCGCCGAAGACGTCCGGCTCGCCGGGGAAGGCGGGGTTGTCGCCCACCACGCCGCTGGCGTCGGTGTCATCGGCGGCGTTGTTGTAGGCGGCGGCTTGGTATTTGCGGAGCATGGCCTCGGTCTGCCACACGACGAACGGGAAGCCCTTCGTGTGGTTTGCGGGCTTCCATTTCCAGGTGAGGTCCGCGCCGTAGATTTGCGTCTCGGCGTCGGAGCCGGTGCCGTTCGCGCCGAACGCGGCGGAAGCGCCCACCAGCAGCGTTTGCGCGTCGGTCAGCTCCCATGAGGCCTGCCAGCGTGGCGTGAAGATGAAGTCGCGCAGCGCGGAGGCGTTGCGCGCCGTGTGCGGGCGGCCGAGGAAGACTTCGCCTTCGTGGTCGCTGCGGAAGCTTTGGGCGGTCTCGCCCTGTCCGTTCTGCATGGTGAAGGACAGCTCGGAGTAGAAGGGCGTGGGCAGGAGCCACGAGAGCCGAGCGCCGGGATTGCGCAGGCCGTCCGCGCCGAACATGCGCCCGTTGATGAGCGGCTGGTCCACGAAGGACCACGCGTGGGGATGCTGGGGGTTCAGGCGGCCAAACTCGGTGAAGAACTGGCCGGCCTTGAGCTGCAAGTTGCCCGGCAGCGAGAGCGATTCCAGATACGCCTCCTCCAACTCAAAGACCGACGCGCCGGCGGCATCCAACTGATAGACGATGTTCGCCTGGCCACGGAAATACGGGTCCACCATGCCCTCGAACACGGCCTCGACATTCTGAATGCTGAAGCCCCGCTGGTTCGGGTCGTGGCCGCCGGGCTGCAACGCGCCGAGGTCGCGCGCCGTGGAACCGCCCATGGCGAACAGGCCGTCCAGCGACATGTTCAGGTAACTCTGGCCGGTGCGGACGAGACCGATGGGGTCGCCGGGCCGCCACGGTTTGGTGATGCGCTCGCTGGTGAGTTCGCCCACGCGGCGTTCGAGTTCCTCGATTTTCAGGTCGGGGGTGGCGACCTTCGCGCCGGGGATGGCCGGCTGGCCTTTGAGGACTTCGATTTGTTGCTTGAGCGACTCGATTTGCTGCGCTTGGTGCTTCTGGACGCGGATGAGTTCTTCGAGCTGCTTCCTGAGTTCAACTGGATTTGCTTCCTGCGCCACGAGCGACATCGCGCTCACGGCAAGGGCGGAAGACAGGCCCACAAGTTTGCTAAATTTCATATCTTTGGCTCCGAATTGGCGTCGCGTGGACATCACACGACAGGGTTTTTCCGACGGACTGACACACTGACCAACCAACTAACCGACTGCGAGGGGGTGGGGTCAGACCGTCGGCGGAGCGCGACCGGCGGGGAGCCGATGGGAAACAGGCGGGACGAAAAGCGAGGGCCGGGCCGCGAGCGACAACGACTCGCCAAGGATCGCATCGGGCAGCACCACGTCGAGGATGGGCACGAGGAGCTTGCCGTCGGCGAGGTGCTTGACGACGCAGTCGTGGTCCGGCGCGTGGTGGTGCGCGTGCAGGCACGCGTGAGCCTTGGGAGAAACCGCGAGGAAGCCGACTGTCACCAGCGCGCATACCATCGCCAACGCGACGAGCAAGCGCGCAGGCGAAAATCGGTTGTGGGGTCGCAGATGCAAATCGGTTGCAAGTAACCAGAGGCCCGGCGGGGAAGCAAGTGATTATTTCCTGACGCCTTCGCCAACGTGACGTGGGCGAACCTCGTCCTTTCATTCCGTCGCGCCATCCGGCAATCTCTGTTCATGCCGTTTGAAAAACTTGGTTTGTCTCCGGGTGTGGTGGAAGGCGTGAAGGCGATGGGCTACAAAGAGCCGACGCCCATCCAGCTCCGCGCCATCCCGCTCGTGCTCGAAGGCCGCGACCTCATCGGCAGCGCGCAGACGGGCACCGGCAAGACCGCCGCCTTCGCCCTGCCCATCCTCACGCGCCTCCAAAGCCACAAGCGCGCCACGCGCGCCATCGTCCTGGAGCCGACGCGCGAGCTGGCGTCGCAGGTGGAGACCGCGTTCCGCGACCACGCGCGGTTCACCGACCTGACCGTCGCCGTCATCTACGGCGGCGTCGGTTATCAGAAGCAACTCGACGCGCTCAAGACCGGCGTGGACGTCATCGTCGCCACGCCCGGACGGCTCCTCGACCACATGGAGCAAGGCAACTGCAACCTTGGTCAGATTGAGCATCTCGTGCTCGACGAAGCCGACCGAATGCTGGACATGGGCTTCCTCCCCGACGTGAAGCGCATCCTCCAGAAGTGCCCCAACGAGCGGCAAACCATGCTCTTCTCCGCCACCATCCCGCCGGCCATTGAGACGCTCATCCAGTGGGCGATGAAGAATCCGGAGACGATTGAAATCGGCGCGCGCCGTTCCCCCGCCGAGACCGTCAAGCACGTCCTCTATCAGGTCAGCGACACGCAGAAGACCGACCTGCTGCTGGAGTTGCTTAAGCGCGTCAACTACGACTCCGTCATCATCTTCTGCCGCACCAAGCACGGAGCCGATCGCGTCGCGCACACGCTCAAGGCCGCGAACCACGCCGTCGCCATCCTCCACTCCAACCGCACGCAGGCCGAACGCGAACAGGCGCTCGAAGGCTTCCGCAAGGGCAAATACGAAGTGCTCGTCGCCACCGACATCGCGGCGCGCGGCTTGGACATTGCCAAGGTCAGCCACGTCATCAACTACGACGTGCCGCAGCATCCCGAGGATTACGTCCACCGCATCGGCCGCACTGGCCGCGCGGAGAACTCCGGCGACGCCTTCACCATCATGGTCGCCGAGGACGCCATGCACGTCTTCTCCATCGAGCGCTACATTGGCAAGACGATCCCCCGCGAGAAGCTCGAGGGCTTCACCTACCGCTACACCGCGCTCTTCGAGGCGGACAAACCCGGCGCGGCGAAACCCCACGAGCGCAAGGTGCAGATGGCCCGCATCGGCGGCGGCTACTTCTTCGGCGCGCGCAAGAAGCGGCGCTAGCCCGCTCCGGCTTGAGCGGCGGTCTGTGACCGCTGTTTTGGATCACAACCGGCGATCCGGTCGGCGCTCATAGAGCGTCGCTAGAGTTCCTGAAATGCCCACCCTTCAAGCCAGCATCTTGCTGACAACCTTCGCCCCCTCGAAGCCAGTCAGTTTGAAGTCCAGCCCCTGCGAGCGATAGGTCAACCGCTCGTGGTCGAAGCCGAATTGCTTCAGCACCGTCGCGTGCAGGTCAGGCACCGCGACCGGGTCGCGCACGATGCCCCAGCCGATTTCGTCCGTCTCGCCGATGACTTGGCCGCCCTTGATGCCGCCACCCGCGAGCCACATGGAGAAGGCGAACGGGTGGTGGTCGCGGCCCGAAACATCTTTATTGCTGTTCCGGTTCTCGCCCAGCGGCGTGCGGCCAAACTCGCTCGCCCAGATGACCAGCGTGTCGTCGAGCATCCCGCGCTGCTTGAGGTCGCGGACCAGCGCGGCGATGGGTTGGTCCGCCATGCCGGCGCAGAAGGGAAGTTCCTGGTTGATGTTGCTGTGATGGTCCCATGACGCATGCAGCAGCGTGACGAAGCGCACGCCGCGCTCGACCATGCGGCGCGCGAGCACGCAGTTCCGCGCGAAGGTCGAGTAAGTCTCTGGCCCGCCGCCGCGCCCGCCGGGGTTCTCGCGGGACTTGCGGCCCACGCCATACATCTCGAGCGTCGCTGGCGATTCCTTGCTCAAGTCCATCAGCTCCGGCGTCGCCGTCTGCATCCGTCCGGCGAGTTCGTAGGCACCGATGCGCGAGGCGATCTCCGGGTCGGCGACGTGCTGGTGGCGGAGACGGTTCAGGTCCCCGATGGCGTCGAGTCCGAGGTGCTGCATCTCGGGCGTGAAGCCGGGCGGGTTGCCGAGGTTGAGCACCGGGTCGCCCTGATTGCGGAAGAGCACGCCCGCGTAGCTGCTGGGCAGGAAGCCGCTGCTCCACGCGCTCGCGCCCGCGCTGGAGCCGCGCCCCGCGTGCAGCACGACGTAGGCGGGCAGGTCGCGTGACTCGTTGCCGAGGCCGTAGGTAAGCCATGAGCCCAGTGTCGGGCGACCGAACAGCGGCGAGCCGCAGTTCATCATGAGCTGGCCGGGGTGGTGGTTGAACTGCGTCGTGTGCATCGAGCGCACGAGGCAGAGGTCGTCCGCCACGCTGCCGATGTGCGGGAGCAGGTCGCTCAACTCCATGCCGCACTGGCCGTGCGGAGTGAACTTGCGCGGGCTGCCCATGAGCCGCACGCCCTCCTTCTTGATGAACGCGAAGCGCACCTTCTCCAGCATCGAGTCCGGCAGCTTCTGGCCGGTCAGCTCGTTCAACTTCGGCTTCGGGTCGAAGAGGTCGATGTGGCTGGGCGCGCCCTCGAAGTAGATGAGGATGCAGTTCTTCGCGCGGGGTTTGAAGTGCGCCGGGCGCACGGCCAGCGGGTCGGCGGACGGTGCGGCGTAGCCCTGCTCCGCCAGGAGCGACGCGAGCGCGAGCGTGCCCATGCCGGTGCTGGCGAGGAAGTCGCGGCGGGTGACTTGGGCGAGTTCGGACGGGGACATGGCGGGTCGCGGGTTCATGGGTTAATCGCGGGTAAAGAATTCGTCGAGGTTCAGCAGCACTCGGCCCAGGGCGATGAGCGTGGCTTTCTCAGCAACCTCGGGAGCGGACGACTTCGCACCGGCAATCTTGGCCGCGCCCTCAGCGTTCGCCTGCGCGAGCTTGAGCTGGGCTTCGTAGAGTTGGAGCAGGCGGCTCAACTCCTCCGCGCCGGGCGGGCGGGCGAGGCAGCGCTCGAAGCCGAGGCGGATCCGCTCGGCGGCGTCGGCGGTGGGCACCTCGGCCATGCGCGCGCCAAGGGCTTGGGCGCACTCAAAGAAAACCGGGTCGTTCAACAGCGTGAGGGCTTGGAGCGGCGTGTTGCTGCGTTCGCGGCGGGCGCAGGAGGTGTTCGAGTCGGGCGCGTCGAAGGTCATCAGCATCGGATACGGCACGGTGCGCTGGAAGAAGATGTAAAGGCCGCGCCGGTTCTTCTCGTCGCCTTTGCTCTCGGTCCACTTCACGGAGTTGGCGTAGCCGAGCGCGGCGATGTCGGCGGGCAAGGGCGGGCGGATGCTGGGACCGCCGACCTTCGGGTTGAGCAGGCCGCTGGTGGCAAGGCAGGCGTCGCGGACGGTCTCGGCTTCGAGGCGGAGGCGGTTCTGGCGGGCGAGCAAAAGGTTGTTTGGGTCGCGCTCTTGCAGCTCGGGGCGATTGCGCGAGGACTGTTTGTAGGTAGCGCTGGTGACGATGAGCTTAATGAGCGCTTTGCGGCTCCAGGCGAGGGCGGGTTCTGAGTTTGGAGTTTTGAGTTCTGAGTTGGCTGGCGCGGAGAAGGTTGCGGCGAGCCAGTCCAGCAGTTCGGGGTGCGTGGGCTTTTCGCCTTGTTTGCCGAAGTCCTCGACCGTGGCGACGAGGCCGCGGCCGAAGAGGTTTTTCCAAATGTGGTTCACCGAGACGCGTGCGGTGAGTGGGTTCTCGGGTGCGAAGAGCCACTGCGCGAGGTCGAGGCGGTCGGGCTGCGCGGCGCGCGGTTTCAGCGCGTGCAGGACGGCGGGCGTGGCGGCGCGGACCTCGGTGCCCTTGTCGAGGAAGTTGCCGCGCACATGGATGAAGGTCTTGCGCACGCCCGGCTCCTCGGCGAGCACGGCGGCGGTGGTGGTGCCGGGCTCCTTCTTGGCGTGGTCCAGCCAGGCCGTGCGGCGTTGCTTGAGTTCCACGTCCACGTTGCTGCGGTAATACGAAGTGAGCGTTTCCAACTGGTCTGCCGTGCGCTGGCCGGGCGCGGTGTTCAGCGCGAGCGCGACGACTTCGGAAATGAGCGTTGGCTCAAACGGACCGGGGGCGGCGGTGGCGGACAGGCGGAACATCCCCAAGGTGAAGCCCGCTTTGTATTGCTGGTCGAGCGTGACTCGGAGCCACGACCCCGTCGGCAAGGTCAGCGGCTCGCGAGCGGCGAACACGGCGACGTGCGAAGCGTTCTGCTGCGGCGCGATAGCCCAGCCGGTGGAGTCCTGGCCGAGCAGCGCGTTGGCCACAGGAAACTTCGCCTGGGAGAAGTCCGCCTTGGCCTGATGCAATGGAATCTCCTGCCAGCCCGTCGAGCCTGGCAGCCGCGCGGCGACGGAGATTTTTGTCAGCACAAAGTTGGTGTCCTTCGCGCGGCCGGGCACGCCAGTCTCGCCCACCCGCAAGACTTCGAGGCGCAGACCGGTGAGTTGGGCGAGGTCGGTGGGCGCGGTGACGACGTAGGTTTCCTTGTCCGGTTCCTTGCCGCTGGCTGTGATGGTGTTGTCCTTGTTCGCTTTCAGCGTGGTGCCGTGGGCTGCGGTCAGTTGGTCTGGGACGAGGGTCCGCCACTGGGTCGCCGCTTGGGAGCCGGTTTTTATCCACTCGTCGCGCTGCTTGAAGAAGCCAACTTCTTCGTAGGTTTCCAGCTCGCGTTTCAAGCGGGCTTTTTCGTCCTGCCATTGCTTGATGACGGCTTGCTCGTCCGCCGTGGGCGCGGGGATGGCCTTCTCGTTCGCGTTGTTGAAGAAGGCAAAGAGGGAGTAAAACTCGCGCTGCGTGAAGGGGTCGTATTTGTGCGAGTGGCACTCGGCGCAACCCAGTGTCGTGCCCAGCCACACGGCGGCGGTGGTGCTCACGCGGTCCACGACGGCCTTGCAGCGGAACTCCTCCTGATCGGTGCCGCCCTCGGTGTTAGTGAGGGTCTGGCGGTGGAAGCCGGTGGCAACCTTCTGCGCGTGCGTGGCGTTCGGGAGCAAATCACCGGCGAGCTGCTGGAGGCTGAACTGGTCGAAGGGCAGGTCGCTGTTGATGGCGGCGATGACCCAGTCGCGGAAGGTGTAGGCGAAGGGGCGGGCCTTGTCCTTCTCGTAGCCGTCGCTGTCCGCGTAGCGCGCGAGGTCGAGCCAGTGGCGGCCCCAACGCTCGCCGAAGTGGGGCGAGGCGAGGAGTCGGTCCACGAGCTTCGCGTAGGCGTCGGGCGAAGTATCGGCGAGGAACGCGCGGACTTCCTCCGGCTTGGGCGGCAGGCCGAGGAGGTCGAACGAGAGACGGCGAATCAGGGTCGGCCGGTCGGCTTCGGGGGAGGGTGCGAGTTGCTCTTTCGCGAGGCGCGAGCGCACGAAGGCGTCGATGGGATTGCCGATTGCCGATTGCCGATTGCCGATTGGAGGCAGCGCCGGTCGCCGCACCGCCTGATACGCCCAATGGTCGGACTTCTTCACCGCGATCTTCCCGTCGTCTGGCCACACGGCTCCGGCGTCAATCCACGCGCGGACCTTCCCAATCTCGGCGGGCGTCAGCGGCGGCTCCTTCGGCGGCATGATGCCTTGCTCGCCGAGGCCCGCGAGGGCGTGGACCAGTTTGCTCTCGGCGCTCTTGCCGGGAAGGAAGACTTTGCCGTTGTCGCCGCCTTCGAGCGCGCCGGCCTTGAGGTCGAGGCGCAGACCGCCCTTCTGCTTCTCCGCGCCGTGGCAGGCGTAGCACTTGGCCGCGAAGAGGGGATGGATGTCCTTCGCGAAATCCACTGGGCCGCTGGCGGCGAGTGGGAGCTTGGCGAGGTCGAGCGGCGCTGATTTGGGTTCCGCTGCCGCGAGGGCTAGGGCGAAGGGGAGCAGGGCCAGAAAGGTCGGGTGCGTTGCCATGTGTTGAGCGGCTTGTTGGACGTGTGCGGGCGGCAAATTGTTTCAGCACAGAGCGCCACACGTAGCGACCCCGCGGTGCGGCTTCCCCGTGGTTGAGCAGGGCGCGCCTCGCGTTCCCAGTGGTGTGGATGTCCGCGTCCCCACACAACGCCACCGTGTCCATCTCCAGACAACCCGCCGACCAATTCGGTCCTTTCCAGCGCACTCGTTTCCCGTAGGCTGCGCGCTCGTCGCACATGAAAA
This sequence comes from Verrucomicrobiota bacterium, assembly GCA_039796295.1. Lineage (GTDB taxonomy): Bacteria > Verrucomicrobiota > Verrucomicrobiia > Limisphaerales > SXTU01 > SXTU01. Next base: position 6,907 of record JBDKJY010000004.1, on the reverse strand, counting down.
AACTCGTTCTCCTCACCCTCACTATCACTACACTGCTGGCTAACGTCGTTGGTTCGTCCGCTGCTGACCAGTCGCGCAAGCTCATCATCATCGCCGGCAAGCCCAGCCACGGACCGCTGGCGCACGAGTTCCGCGCTGGCTCGCTCTTGCTGGAGAAGTGCCTCAAGGGCGTGCCCGGCCTCACCGTTGAGGTCCACACGAACGGCTGGGTGAGCGACGAAAAGGCGTTCGTGGGCGCGGACGCGGTGGTGATTTACGCCGACGGCGGTGGCGGGCATCCCGCCGTGCAGGGCAATCACAAGGAGGTTCTTGCTGCCCTACTCAAGCGCGGCGTCGGCCTGGGCTGCATGCACTACGGCGTCGAAGTGGTGCCGGAGCAGGCGGGCGCGCTGTTCAACGAGTGGATTGGCGGACACTACGCGAAGGAGTTTTCCTGCAACCCGATTTGGGAGCCGGACTACCAGAAGTTCCCTGAGCACCCCATCACGCGCGGCGTGCAGCCGTTCACGACGAAGGATGAGTGGTATTTCAACATGAGGTTCCGCGAGGACCTGAGCCGGGTGAAACCCATCCTTGTGGCCAAGCCCAGCGACGCCACGCGCGACGGTCCCTACGTTTACCCCAAAGGCCCTTATCCCCACATTCAGGCTGCCAAAGGCCGCGATGAGACGATGATGTGGACGTTCGAGCGGGCGGATGGCGGGCGTGGCTTCGGCTTCACCGGCGGGCACTTCCACCTGAACTGGGGCAACGACAACCAGCGCAAGGTCGTGCTCAACGCGCTGCTCTGGCTCGCGAAGGCCGAGGTGCCGAAGAACGGCGTCGAGTCCAAGGTCACGCAGGAGGAACTCATGGCGAACCTCGACCCCAAGCCCGCGCCCAAGCCGCCGCAGCCCAAAAAGGCCGAGGAGAAGAAGTAGCCAGCCACGTCGCCCGCGTCGTCTCTGTCATGTCGTCTCCCTCCCTGCCGGCGCAGCCGACCGAGGTAACCATCGAGGCGGGCCACTCGCTCTGGCAGGACGCTTGGGCGCGCTTGCGGAAGAACAAACTGGCACTCGCCAGCGCGTTCGTCGTGGCTGCGCTGGGCTTGCTGTGCGTCGCCGCGCCGGGGATTTCACCGTTCGCCTACGATGCCCAAGACCTCGCGCTCGGCGCGACCCCGCCGTCCGCAAAGCACTGGCTGGGCACCGACCACCTCGGGCGCGACCAGTTCACTCGGCTGCTCTACGGCGGGCGCGTCTCGCTCATGGTCGGGCTGTGCGCGACCGCTGTGTCGCTGACCATCGGGGTGCTCTACGGGGCCATCTCGGGCTTCATTGGCGGCAAGCTCGACGCGCTGATGATGCGGCTCGTGGACATCCTTTACGCGCTGCCCTTCACCCTCTTTGTCATCCTGCTGACCGTGTGGCTCGGGCGCGAGTTGTGGCTACTCTTCGCCGCCATCGGCGCAGTGGAATGGCTCACCATGGCGCGCATCGTGCGCGGGCAAGTGGCGTCGCTGAAGCGGATGGAATTCGTCGAGGCCGCGCACGCGCTGGGCTTGCGCAAGCGCCGCATCATCCTGCGCCACATGATTCCCAACGTGCTCGGACCGGTGATCGTTTACACCACGCTCACGGTGCCGGCGGTGATGTTGCTGGAAGCCTTCCTCAGCTTTCTCGGTCTCGGCGTGCAGCCGCCGATGAGTTCGTGGGGCTCGATGATCAAGGACGGCGCGGACCGGATGGAGGAATACTGGTGGCTGTTGGTCTTCCCCGCCGGCGTGTTCAGCGCGACGCTCTTCTGCCTGAACTTCCTCGGCGACGGCCTGCGCGATGCTCTGGATGTGCGGGCGGGCAAGGACTAATCGCCGATGAATACAAGTCACGGCGGTCAGACTTTGAACCGGAGAGTTAAGCCTCGCGCGGTATACTCCATCGTGGCAGCAATCCTTGCCGGGCTGTTCGTTTGGACAAATACCCGGCCACCTGCGGAATGGAGTCGCTTGACCGTGGGAATGGACCGGACAGCTGTTGACCGGATAATCCGGTCGCGCGCGGTGGCGGTTGAGAACACCGAGATTCTGATATTCACAAGCCGTTGGTTCTTTGGAAGCTGGCGCTTTGAATTGGAATTTAGAAATGACAAAGTTGCGCGCATTAGTCCGGTGGTTTGGCGGTGGAATTGATTGTTGTATGACTGTCCGAGTTCATTCGCGATTTTCCCATGCCCTTGCTTGAGGTAGCCAATCTCCGGGCCTACTTCCACACGCGCAACGGCATCGTGCGTGCGGTGGATGGCGTGTCGTTCAGCGTCGAGAAGGGGGAGACGCTGGGCATCGTGGGCGAGAGCGGTTCGGGCAAGTCCGTGACGTGCTACTCGCTCATGGGGCTAATTCCGAAGCCGCCGGGGCGCATCGAGAGCGGCACGGCGCGCTTCGACGGCGCGGACTTGCTCGTGATGGGCGAGACGGAGTTGAACCAGATTCGCGGCAAGCGCATCGCGATGATTTTCCAGGACCCGATGACTTCGCTAAACCCGTATCTGCGCATCGAGGAACAGCTCATCGAGCCGCTGCTCATCCACGAAAAAATGCCGCGCGCCGAGGCCGTGAAGCGCGCCATCCGCGCGCTGGAGGAAGTCGGGGTGCCTGACGCCGCGCGGCGCATCCGCAGCCACCCGCACGAGTTCAGCGGCGGGATGCGGCAGCGCGTGATGATTGCGATGGCGCTCATCACGCAGCCGGATTTGCTCATCGCCGACGAGCCGACCACCGCGCTGGACGTGACCGTGCAGGCGCAGATTCTCGACCTCATCGCGCGGCTCCAGCGCGAGCGCGGCATGGCGGTCATCTGGATTTCGCACGACCTCGGCGTGGTGGCGGGCTTCTGCCGGCGCGTGCTGGTGATGTATGCGGGCCGCGTGGTGGAGTCGGGCCGGGTGGAGGACATCTTCGCGCGCCCGCTGCACCCCTACAACCGCGCGCTCCAGCGCAGCATCCCGGCGCTGCAAGGCAAGGGCGCGGAGCTTTACACCATCCCCGGCCTGCCGCCGGACGTTTCCAAGCCGCTGCCCGCCTGCGCCTTCGCCGACCGCTGCGAGTTCGCCCAGCCCGGCTGCCGAACGGGCGAAGTGGGGCTGAAGGAAATCGGGCCGGGCCACGCCAGTGCGTGTGTGCGGGTGCAGCGGGGAGAACTTGATTTGCGATAAGCTCCGCGCTCACCGCCGCTCGCTCAGCCACTGGGCGTTGAACTTTGAACCGCTTTCAAAGCCCGCTGAACCGGCGCAGGTATTTCACCGTCACGAGGAGGTCGCGCGGCCACTCGGCGGTGAGGGTGAGGAGTTCGCCGGTGGCGGGGTGTTTGATTTCCAGGCGCTCGGCGTGGAGGGCGACGCGGCCCATGAGCGGGCGCTCCGTTTCGTGGAGCTTGGGCCGGTAGCTGGTCTTGAGTTGCGACAGGAAGAGCTGGCTGCCCGCGTAATGAACGTCGCCCACGGTGTGCAGCCCGACGGAGCGGAGGTGGACGCGGATTTGGTGCAGGCGCTCCGTGAGCGGCTGGCATTGGAGCAGGGTGAACCCCCGGAACTGCTCCAGCACCTTGCACCGGGTCACGGCCGGTTTGCCGCCCTGAATGTCAACGCGCATCAAGCCTTCCTGCCGCGTCTGCGGGCCGATCTTGGCATCCACGGTGAACTCCGGTTCGGCAGGCATTCCGCGCGTAAGGGCCACGTAGGTCTTCACCGGCTGGTTGGAGCCGAACTCGTTGGTGAGGGCGACGAGCGCGGGCTTGGTCTTGGCTAGCAACAACACGCCGCTGGTCTCGAAGTCGAGCCGGTGCGCGTGAGCAAGGTAGGTGAGCTGGCGCTGCGTGGCCCAGAGCGATCCCGCTGCGATGCCGTCGTGGAGCAGGCGCATGAGGCACGGGCGCTGCGGGTCGGCGAGGTCGGGCGAGGTGAGGAGGCGAGCGGGCTTGTCGAGCGTGAGTAGGTGTTCGTCCTCGTGCAGGATGGGGACTTCCCAAGCCTCACGGGTGACGGGACAGGTGAGCTTGATGACTTTGGTCATCGAGGGAGGAGCGTCGCTGAACCTCCGGCGAGACCGACAGCCGACGGCGTCCGGGACAAGTGCGCTCCGTGGCGACCGGTGCTCATTCCGCGCTGGCCTTGCCCGCCCCGGGCTTGGCCTTGGGCTGGAGCGCGGCCATCACGCCGGAGTGTTCTACTTCACGGGTAAGCCACTCACGGAAGGCGTAGTTGGCGCGATTGTCGCGGAGGGAGTCGGTGAACTTGGGCAGCTCGGACTTCACCTGTTCCTCGGTGACGGGCTGGAAGCTGCGGACATGCACTACAAAGCCGCCGCCGGTGACCGTGCGGTAGTTGCTGACCTTCCCGGCCCCAAGCGCGAACGCCTGGTCACGGAAGTCTTCCACGCTCAGGCCGCGGCTGGCGACGATTTCAATCTCGCGCGCGTTGCGGCTGAAGGCCGGCACTTCGAGGGCGACGAGGCCGAAGTCTTTGGCGACGTCTTTGAACGACTTGCCGGCGGCCAGCACGGCGCTGGCGGTTTGCGCGAGCCGGGTGCCTTCGTTGAGCGTGAGTTCGCTGGCTTGGGCGCGCTGGTAGTCTTCGGTGACCTTCGCGCGGACTTGGGCGAACGGCGGGTCTTCCGGCTGAAGGCGTTCCTTGAAGGCGATGAAATACACGCCGTCGCTGCCCGGCAGCATCTGGCCGAGCGCCTCGTCCGCCGAGAGCGCGAAAGCGGTGCGACCGAAGTTGCCCGGGGCGTTGGTAAGCTTTGGTCCACCGAACTCGGTGAAGGGTTCCGTAACCTTCACGGCCAGACCCTTCTGCGCGGCGGTTTTGAGGAGGCTGGCCGCCTTGTTGTCCTGCTTGAACAGCTCGTTGGCGAACTCGCCGGCCTTCTGATAGCCTAGGCGCGCGGCGGCTTCGTCGCGGAACTCGTCGCGGATCTTCGGCATCGCCTGAACGAAGGTCTGGGCTGTGCCGTTGGTGTCTTTAAAGCGGAAGATGTTGGTCTGGTAATACGCCTCCATGACGGCGACGAGATTCGTGTTCGCGGCCAGTTCCTTGTCGGCCTCGGCGTTGTAGTTCGTGTAGGGGAGGTAAACGTAGTGGACGGCGACGCGGACGGGGATGCGGTAGGCGGTGAGGTTGTTCGTGTGGTAGGTGCGCAGGGCGGGTTCGTCGAGCTTCACCTTGATGAGGTTGTTCGAGTTGGCAAGGAAGACGAACTCGGTGAGCGCCTGCTCATTCTCGCGACGGTAGAAGCCGTCGGCGGCGCGGGCGGTGATGAGCTTGCCAGAGAGGCCGAACATCCGCGCGAGCTGTTGGCGGCCCAGCTCATTCTTCAGGAAGCGCTCGAAGGTCGTCTCCGAGATCCCGGCAGGGGCGAAGTGCTGCTTGAGCATCGAGTCGTAGCGCTGAAGGCTGAACCCGCCAGTCTGCTGGTCGGTGAAGATGTTTTTGATTTCCTGGGCCACGGCCGCTTCGCCGGCATCAATGCCCTGTTCCTTGAGGTGGTGGTTGAGCAGGAGCCGCTGGCGGGCCTCGGCCTCGAGGTTGAAGCCAAACATCCGGGAGCGTTGCTCGTCCCGGTCGGGCCACTGGCCGGTGCTCAGGAAGTAGCCCAGCCGTGCGTCAGCGTAAGCCTGCGTGAGGGCGTCGCGCCTGATGGGCTGGCCGTAAATGGTGCCGTAGTCCGCCTCGCCCCGGCCCCGGTCCGAGCCGACGTTGGGGCTGAAGAAGACGACGAAGGTGACAATCACCACGGTGATGATGATGCCCCAGAGCCACTGCGAATGTCTGCGTAACGTGCCAATCATAGTCAGGCCAAAATTTAGGCGGGGAACCTAGCCGCGTGTTTCCCAATGGGTCAAACCAATTAGCGGGCGGAGGAAGAGGCGCGGGTCAGTTTGGGGCAATCCGGCTGGGGGAGGAGCCATGAAGCGTCCGCTCGAGTCAGGAAATGGAGGGCAGAAAAATTCATTTTACTGACCTCACTCTTTCTACCCTCTGCGGGGGGCTCGCTGCGGTGGGGCAACCAGTGGGCGGCGGCGTCACAGGAATTTCCTCAGCGTCTGGCGGTCGCCGGGGGCTAGGAGGAAGTAGGTCAGCGGGCCAGCGCTCCACGCGGCACTGGTCCACTCCTCGCCCTCGGCGAAGCGCGGCTGGCCGCGCGGGGGCGCGTCGGGCAGATCGGCGGTGTTGATGATCACTAGGTGGACTTTGTCCTGCGGCAAGCTGCGCCCGGTGTGGAAGGCGATGAGGGAGATACGCCGACCGCGCCAATCCATCACGCTGCATCCGAGGTTCAAGGGCTGCCGGAGGCCGCTGGGGTTGACGAAGTTGCCGTGCCCGCCGTGGTCTGCCAGCCATTGGCGGATGTCTTCGAGGTCCGGGCCGCGGTGGTTCATCCGGTAGCTCATCGCGCCGAAGTAGGTTTTGTCCGTGCTGGCCAGTTGCACGTGCTCAGGCAACACGCCGTAGCCCTTGCCGAGGTAGTCGGTGAGGTCTTCGGTGAAGGCTGCGAAGTCCACCTTCGGCTGCGGCGGCTCATGCATCGCGAGGTAGCCGATGGTCGCGAAAGTAACCGCCAGCGCCGCCGCCGCCGCGGCGGGATGGACAGCTCGGCGCCACCAGGACGCCACGGGCATCGGGATGATCTTCCGCCCGGCGAGGATGCTGGCCTTCAAGTCCGCCGGCACGGGGATGGCCTGAAGCTTGCCGCTGATGGCGATGTCGAGCGCGGTTTGCTCGGCGAACCACCGCGCCAGCTCCGGGTCGAGCCGCGCTTGCGCAAGCGCCTCGGCGAACTGCGGGTCGGTGGCATCCTGGCCGCCGGGGCGGTAGGCGCGGAGGATGAATTTGGCTTCGGTGTTGTTCATGGGATCAAATGGCTTGGCGGAGG
>JBDKJY010000003.1:0-219063 GCA_039796295.1 Verrucomicrobiota bacterium | reverse complement strand
AAGGACCGAACTGTCTCACGACGTTCTGAACCCAGCTCGCGTACCGCTTTAACCGGCGAACAGCCGGACCCTTGGGACCTTCTCCAGCCCCAGGATGCGATGAGCCGACATCGAGGTGCCAAACCGGTTCGTCGATGTGAACTCTTGGAACCGATCAGCCTGTTATCCCTAGCGTACCTTTTGTCCGTTGAGCGATGGCAATTCCACATTAAACCATCGGATCATTTGGGCCTGCTTTCGCATCTGCTCGACTTGTAGGTCTCACAGTTAACCAGGTTTCTAGCCATACCCTCGTCGCATGATTGCCAACCATGCTGAACCTAGCTTCGCGCTCCTCCGTTACAATTTGGGAGGAAGCCGCCCCAGCCAAACTGACCCGCAAGCACTGTCCTCCGCCTGGCTTCACAGGAATCGGAGTTAGAATTCTAATTGACGAAGAGTGGTGTTTCACATTTTGACTCAGCAAGAACCGAAGCCCTTGCTTCAAAGTCTCCCACCTACGCTACGCATCATCAACCAGAACACAATACCAGCTTACAGTAAAGGTGCATAGGGTCTTTCCGTCCTACTGCGGGCATGCGGCATCTTCACCGCAATTACAGTTTCGCCGAGATCCTCTCCGAGACAGTCGTTCACTCGTTACACGATTCGTGCAGGTCGGAACTTACCCGACAAGGAATTTCGCTACCTTAGGACCGTTATAGTTACGGCCGACATTCACGGGGACTTGGGTTCACCGCTTCGCTTTTCAGCTAACGGCTCACCTTGATCTTTCCGCATTGGTCACGTGTCACTCCCTATACTTCGTCTTAACGACTTGGCAGAGAGCTGTGTTTTTGTTAAACAGTCGGTAAACGCAATTTACTGTGACTCTGCTATTGCAGAGCACCCCTTTTCCCGAAGTTACGGGGCTAATGTGCCGAGTTCCTTAGAGAGGTCTCTCCCGCGCGCCTTAGTGCACTTACACCCACCCACCTGTGTCGGTTTACGGTACGGGCAACTTAGGGAACACCTATGGCTTTTCTAGACAGATTGTTTAGTAACTCGCTTTAGCGTGAGCCTCAGCTGAATCTTTCGTTGATGCTGTTACTTTTCTTTCTGCTTCACCAATCGGCTTAACCTAAGCAGGTGCAGGATTATTAACCTGCTGTGCATCGACTACGCCTTACGGCCTCATCTTAGCTCCCGACTAACCCTGGGAGGACGAACCTGGCCCAGGAAACCTTGGGTTTACGGCGACCAGAATTCTCATCTGGTTTATCGCTACTCGTGTCTGCATTCTCACTAATCAATTTTCCACCGTCCCTTTCAGTTCGGCTTCGCTAAATTGATTACGCTCTCCTACCACTCCCTAACAGCTAACTGTCGTGGAATCCGTGGCTTCGGTATACTGTTTAATCGCCAATCATTTTCGGCGCGACATCGCTCGATGAGTCAGCTATTACGCACTGTTTAAATGATGGCTGCCTCTAAGCCAACATCCTCACTGTCTATGCAACGTCACATCCTTTCCACTTCACAGTATTTTGGCACCTTAGCCGACGGTCTGGGCTGTTGCCCTCTTGGCCACGAAGCTTATCCCTCGTAGCCTGAATGCTGGGTTAATGAGATCTACGGAATTCGGAGTTTGATTGGTTTTGATATCCTGGTGGGGACTCTAAGCCATCCAGTGCTCTACCTCCGCAGAGAACTTACCCAACGCTCGCCCTCAAGCGATTTCGGAGAGAACCAGCTATCACGGGGTTTGATTAGTCTTTCGCTCCTACTCTCAAGTCATCTCAGAATTTTTCAACATTCACGAGTTCGGTCCTTCACTGCGTGTTACCGCAGCTTCAACCTGCTCAAGAGTAGATCACCTCCGCTTCGGGTCTATTGCCAGCGACTATACGCGCATTTTGCACTCGGTTTACCTTCGCCTACATCACAATAGATTTAGGCTGGCCACTGACAATAACTCGCAGACTCATTATGCAAAAGGCAAGCAGTCACGCCTTTCGACGCTCCTACACATTGTAAGCTTATGGTTTCAGGATCTATTTCACTCCCCTAACAGGGGTTCTTTTCGCCTTTCCCTCGCGGTACTAGTTCACTATCGGTTGCCAAGTAGTATTTAGCCTTATCCAGTGGTCTGGACTGATTCACACAGAGTTTCACTTGCACCGTGTTACTTGGGATACCTCTAGGTAATCATTTCGTTTGTCGACACGGCTTTCACGCTCTTTGGCCCAAATTTCCATTTGGTTCGACTTAGGTTTGATCTTCCAACTTAAGGTCCCTCTACCCCGGATGGACAAGTCCCTCCGGTTTGGGCTTTTCCACTTTCGCTCGCCACTACTAATGGAATCACTTCGTTTTATTTTCCTGTGGTTACTGAGATGTTTCACTTCACCACGTGTTGCATTAGTGGCCTATTCATTCAGCCAAAAATGATGACGTTTTCGTCATCGGGTTGCCCCATTCGGACACCCACGGGTCGTAGCCTGCTTGCAGCTCGCCGTGGCTTATCGCAGCTGGCTGCGTCCTTCATCGCCTCTTGGCACCAAGGCATCCACCATAAGCTCTTTCTAGCTTGATTAAAATTTTTCGCATTGAAGTTAATCGAACGCGCTCGTTTAATCGTTTTTGTTGTGTGCAGTTTTCAAAGAACACTAGACTTAAATCTTTACTCAAGTTTAGTTAAAATAAGTGGGCCTGACTGGATTCGAACCAGTGACCCTGCGCTTATCAAGCGCATGCTCTAACCAACTGAGCTACAGGCCCAAATATGGTGGAGCTGAGGAGGCTTGAACTCCTGACCTATAGCTTGCAAAGCTACCGCTCTACCAACTGAGCTACAGCCCCACGCTTACTTACATTAGACATTAAGGAGGCCGTAGATCTTAAAAGCCCAGAAAATTGAACTGTGCGACAAGTTTAAACCAACTTTAACTTTTTAAAGTTAATCCGACCTAAGCTTTGCATAAATTACATGCTAAGCCTACATATCTCCTTAGAAAGGAGGTGATCCAGCCGCAGGTTCCCCTACGGCTACCTTGTTACGACTTCATCCCAATCACCAGCCATACCTTCGGCACTAGTCCCCTTACGGTTAACATAGCGACTTCGGGTACAACCGGCTTTCATGATGTGACGGGCGGTGTGTACAAGGCCTGGGAACGTATTCACGGCGCCGTAGCTGATGCGCCATTACTAGCGATTCCAGCTTCATGCCGTCGAGTTGCAGACGACAATCTGAACTGGGCTAGGTTTTTGGGATTTGCTCTAGCTTGCGCTTTTGCTTCCCTTTGTACCTAGCATTGTAGTACGTGTGCAGCCCTGGCCGTAAGGGCCATACTGACTTGACGTCATCCCCACCTTCCTCCTCGTTGAAGCGAGGCAGTCTGTCCAGAGTGCTCTCAATTAAGAGTTGGCAACAGGACACAGGGGTTGCGCTCGTTGCGGGACTTAACCCAACATCTCACGACACGAGCTGACGACAGCCATGCAGCACCTGTACAAGCTGATATTGCTATCTCGTCTCCCTTTCAGGATTCTACTACTTGCATGTCAAGGCCAGGTAAGGTTCTTCGCGTTGCATCGAATTAAGCCACATACTCCACCGCTTGTGCAGGCCCCCGTCAATTTCTTTGAGTTTTAATCTTGCGACCGTACTCCCCAGGCGGCGCATTTATCGCGTTAGCTACGCCACGAGCGGGGTCGATTCCGCCCACAGCAAATGCGCACCGTTTACAGCCAAGACTACCGGGGTATCTAATCCCGTTTGCTCCCTTGGCTTTCGTGCCTCAGCGTCAGTAAGTGTCCAGAGATTCGCCTTCGCCACTGGTGTTCCTCTCGATATCTACGCATTTCACTGCTACACCGAGAATTCCAATCTCCCTTCCACAACTCTAGTCAAATAGTTTCCAATGCAGTTTCGAAGTTAAGCTCCAAGATTTCACATCAGACTGTCTTGACCGCCTACGCACCCTTTACGCCCAGTAAATCCGAACAACGCTTGGGACCTCTGTATTACCGCGGCTGCTGGCACAGAGTTAGCCGTCCCTTCCTCTTCTGCTACTATCAAACATTAGGTTATTCAACTAATGCACTTGCTCACAGATGACAGGGGTTTACGGGCCGAAGCCATTCATCCCCCACGCGGCGTCGCTCCTTCAGGGTTTCCCCCATTGAGAAAAATTCTCGACTGCTGCCACCCGTAGGTGTCTGGACCGTGTCTCAGTTCCAGTGTGGCTGGTCGTCCTCTCAGACCAGCTACCCGTCTTCGCCTTGGTGAGCCGTTACCTCACCAACTAGCTGATAGGCCGCGGGCTAATCCTAAAGTGTCAGGCCTTGCGGTCCCCAACTTTAAAAACCTGAAGATGCCTTCAGGTCGTCACATTCGGTATTAGCTCCGATTTCTCGGAGTTATCCCAAGCTTCAGGGAAGATTACCCACGTGTTACGCACCCTTGCGCCGCTGAACATTAAAAATATTGCTACTTTTACTGTCCCGCTCGACTTGCATGTCTTATCCACGCCGCCAGCGTTCGTTCTGAGCCAGAATCAAACTCTCCGTTAAAAAATAACGTAAGCTTAGTTCTTGCTGAGTTATTAAACTAACCACTGCCGATTAAAACTACCCATAACACTAGTATGAGTGTTATATTTCTGATTTTTCACTTGTCGCACAGTTCAGTTTTCAAAGACCTAAAATAAAACAAGCATAACTGCCCTGTTTTACAAAAAAACGGTCAGCAGTATATCTTAGATGCACTGCTAACACTCATCTTTAAACAAATTATCATAAAACTTCCGAAGCGGTCAATTATTTTTAATTTAACCGGTTCGAACTGTTTCGTTCGCAACAACGTAGAGACAATATCTCATCGTTAAATTTGAGCAAGCACTTTTTAAATAATCTTTTTTTCCTTAAAAAACTCTCCGTTTGCTGAGTGTTTTACGCTTTCGGTTGCACCGCAACCGTTCGAATCGGCTCGGATCCCTGCGGGCCTGAAAGCAATTTTTCACCACCCCCACCGCCTGTTTTTTGCGCTGTCTCCGACATACTAGTGCCCTATCCAACTTGGACCTGCGCAGTTCTGGGCGATGATCTTCATGGCCACCTCACCCGCACTTACAAGTGCTTCGGCAAGGCGTTTCGCTCTGTCCCACGCTGAACGGCCCACGCCCCCACCTCCATGAATTACTAGCCGTTTGCTCATCACCTGCGTGCTCATCAACGCCCTAATGGCTCGCCACACCGACCCGCAAACGCAGGTTCGCATCTGTCCGCCCTTCCCGCCCAAGGACGACGTGGGGCTTAAGCGCAACAGTAAGGGCAATCACGAAGTCAAGCCTCGCTACACGCTGCAACGGGCAGCGACTTCCCCGTTTCGTGGCATTGACCAGCACCAGCGTGTATGATTCGTAAGTCGCCATCCAGTTGGTGCTGATTTCGACACAACGCGTGACCTCGCTCTACCCCCTTAGGTCAGCGCGCATAACGCGCCGCAAATCCATATCTTCCGCCGGAGCCGGAAACCGGTGCCTGACATCGATCCACACTCGTGCGGCAGGGATAGGTAGCCATTGGCCCTGGCGCAGACATCACGATTGCTGGAGCGCAGCGCGGCAGAGCGAGGCAACCGCCTGTTGAACGAGCGCTATGGCTTGCTCGGGCAGGGCGTCAATAATAACGTGCTAGTTGATGGTTGGGGTGGTGGGGCTGACAGCCACGGGGGGCCGCCTAGGGTGGCGGCAACCCTGCCCACCGCCGACGGCTGGTCGCCCGGAACTCGGAGCTGCACCCCGGCGCGGTGGGCGAGGCACGCTGAGAAGTGGCAACCGACGACCGGTGGGCGTCTGAAAGAGGAGTTTCGAACCCGGCGGTAAAATTTTCATCGGTTTCAGGGACGTTCCTCCTTGCTTGGACATGCCGTTTTCGAGGCTGGGCAGAGCTTTTCCCTCTGCCGCGTGCCGCTTCTCTAGGCACGGTATTTCATCCGTCGAGGCGGGGAACCTGTCGGCGTGTCTTGGTGGACGCATCCCACCCGATAGCGCGGGGACTCCCGGTTTGAACCGAACCGTGACGGGCTGTGCTGGCCGCGTGACGGGTTGGCGATCTATTTAAAGCCCAGCGTGAGAGAAGCTATTTTTAGACTGCCTGCTTGCTTGAAGCCAGAGCAGTAGGAGGCATTTGCCCTGCTTTGGCACCGAAGTAACGGTGATCCCCCTACTGCTTGCGTGCCGGGGTTCGTGGAGCGTCAGCGGGCCCTGCGATTTACCACGCCGTCGTTCGGGTTCAGTGTCCCGTTAGAGCAGCGGCCCGCTCCAGCGGACTAACCGTGGAACGCAGCTTACTTCCCCGCCCACCGCACGAACGCCCCGGACTGCCACTCCTTCTCCACCTCGGTCGCGATGAGTTTCCAGCCGGCTTGCCGGTAGGCGCGCTCCACCCGCGCGAACTGGGTCTGCAGGATGCCAGCCAGCACCAGCACGCCGTCGGGCCGCAAACGGCTCAGGATGCGGTCGCGCTCGGCGAGGAGGAGGTCGAAAATCAGGTTCGCGCAGACGACATGGTATCGCGCTGCGCTGGTGGGCGGGAGTTTCGTGAGGTCGCGGCGGACGGGCTTCACGAGGTGCGCGACGTCGTTTTGCAGGGCGTTCGCCTTGGCCACGCGGACAGATTCGGGGTCGAAATCGAAGCAGCGCACGGGCGCGTAACCCAGCTTGGCGGCGGCGATGGCGAGGATTCCCGAGCCGGTGCCGATGTCGAGGAAGGAGAGGTGTCCGCGTGGTGGGGGAACGCTCCGTCGAACCCCATCTACCGACGTAGAACACGCGAGCGCAGCGAGTTTCCTGCACTTCGCGTCAACCGAGATACTCGCTGCGCTCCGCTCGAAATGAGCCTCGGCGGAGTCTCGTCCTACCGGGCGGTTGCCTCGCACGGCGACGAGCTGCCGCAAACAAAACCCCGTCGTCGCATGGTGCCCCGTGCCGAAGCTCAACCCGGGGTCGAGGATTACCACGACCTGGCCCTTGCGCGGCTTGCGCTTTTCCCAACTCGGCTTGAGCAACAGCGCGTCGCCAATCTCCAGCGGCTTGAAGTGCCGCTTCCACGACTCCGCCCAGTCCTCGCGGCGCACCTTGCTCGACGCGACTTCACCGGGGCCGATGTCCAGTCCGCACTCGATGAGCGCGGCCAAACCGGCGCGCAGCTCGGCCCGCGCGGCGGTGCTCCATTGCGACGGCTTCTCCAAGTAGGTGGAAACGGTGGTGTCGCCCGTCTCGGCATCGAAGTAAGTCGAGGGCGTCTGGCCGAAGATGCTCAGGAGCAACTCGGCGACGGCCTCCTCGGCTTCGCGGGAAGTGGCGATGGAGACTTGGGTGAGCGGGGTGGATTTCATGGGAAGTTCAAGGTGCTTAGTTCTGGGTTCTGAGTTAGCAGCGGCAGTTCGAGCTCTTTGGGACGAAACAACTTTAAACTCGGAACCTTGAACTCGGAACTGTCGCTACCGCCGGTCCCGCCAAGGCGTGAAGTTCAGCAGCTCGACCTCGCTCCGGTGCGGGCGCTGCTCGACGACGGTGACGCTGGCATACTCAATGTCGAAATGCGCCAACTTGGGCAGCGGGAGCTCGAGCAGCAGCGAGAGGAGCATCCGGATGACGCCGCCGTGGCAGACGATGGCGACGGTCTGACCGGGGCAATCGCGGAGGATTTGCTTCAGGCACGGCTCGATGCGGCCCCGGTATTGCGGACCGGTCTCGGCTCCCGGGACTTCGCCGGCTTCGAGCTTCTCCAGCCAGTCAAACGCGCTGACGCCAAAGCGTTCCTGGACTTGCTGCCAGCTCAGGCCCGTCCAATCGCCGAAGTCCACCTCGCGCAAGCCCGCGAGCGTGGTGGCCTGCATACCTTTCTGCGCGGCCAGCGGCGCGAGGGTCTGCTGGGCGCGTTTCATCGGGCTGACGTAGATGGAGTGGAAGTCCGTGGTCGCGAGATAGTCCGCCAGCGCCTTGGCCTGCTCGTGGCCGCGCGGCGAGAGCTCCATGTCGATGCGCCCGCCGAAGATGCGGTGGTAGCGGGCTTCGACTTCGCCGTGGCGGAGGAGGAACAAACGCGTCGGAGTGGGTGAACTCATGGGAAGGGAGTGGGGAATAGGTGATAGGGAATAGGGAAGGCGATGCGGAGGAAACCCTATCTCCTATCGCCTATTCCCAATTGCCTCGGCCGGTCACTTCGCCGCCGCTTCCTGCAACGCGAGCAACTCCCGGATGCCGCAGCGCCCGAGTGTGAGCATTGCCGCGAGCTGGTCGTCGGAGAAGGTGCTTTCCTCGCCGGTGCCTTGTAGCTCGATGAACTCGCCCGCGCCGGTCATCACGAGGTTCATGTCCACCTGCGCGGCGGCGTCTTCGGTGTAGCAGAGGTCGAGGAGCGGGATGCCGTTGACGATGCCCACGCTGACGGCGGCGACGTTGTTGACGATGGGGTTGGCGGTGAGCTTGCCCTCGGCCATGAGCTTCTTCAGAGCAAGCCGCAGCGCGACGACCGCGCCGGTGATGGCCGCCGTGCGCGTGCCGCCGTCGGCTTGAAGGACATCGCAATCCACGCAGATGGTGCGGGCACCGAGCTTTTCGAGGTCGAGCGCGGAACGCATGGCGCGGCCGATGAGGCGCTGAATTTCAATCGAGCGCCCGTCCACCTTGCCCTTGCTGCTGTCGCGCTGTTTCCGCGTGTGGGTGGAGTAGGGCAGCATGGAATACTCCGCCGTGATCCAGCCGCCGGTGACGCCCTGCTCCTTCATCCAGCGCGGCACGGATTCCTCGATGGTCACGCCGCAGATGACGCGGGTGTTGCCCCACTCGATGAGCGTGGAGCCAGCGGCGTGCGGCGCGATGTGGTTTTGGAAGCGGACGGGGCGGAGCTGGTCAGCCCGACGCCCGGCAGCGCGGAGGAACGTGATGGAGGATTCGGCCATAAGGGCGGCGATGGTAGGAACCACCCAAGGCCGGGGCAATGGTGAACTCGGCTGGCTCAGGGCCTCAGCACGCGGCTTGGTTAAGGCTCGGCGCGGGGTCCTGGCTGGCAGGGCAGCGCAGCGCAGCGAGGAAGCCACGGGCCTTCGCGAGCGTTTCGTCGTATTCCGCCGCCGGCACGGAATCGGCCACGATGCCTGCGCCGACGTGGAAGTGCGTGCGGTCCGCCTGCCGCACCGCCGTGCGGATGGTGATGCTCAATTGGCTCTCACGGTTGAAGCCAAGGTAGCCGTGGCAGCCGCAGTAAGGCCCGCGCGTCACCGGCTCCAGCTCGTCAATAATCTCCATTGCCCGGAACTTCGGCGCGCCGGTGATGCTGCCGCCGGGGAAGCACGACGCGAACGCGGCGAAGTGCGTCACGTCCGCTCGCAGCCGGCCCTCGACCGTGCTCACGAGGTGCTGCACCTGCGGGTAACGCTCCAGCCGCACCAGCTCCGGCACTTGCACGGAGCCGTATTCGCAAACGCGGCCGAGGTCGTTGCGGAGCAGGTCGGTGATCATCACCAGCTCGGACATTTCCTTCGCGCTGGTCTGGAGTTCGTAAGTGAGCTGGGCGTCGCGCGTGGGGTCGGCGGAGCGCGGGCGGGTGCCCTTGATGGGCCGAGTGGTGATGTGCGGGCCGCTGAGGCGGAGGAAAAGTTCCGGCGACGACGAGGCGACTTGAAACTCGCCGCAATCGAGGAACGCCGCGAAGGGCGCGGGCGAAACGTCGAGCAGCCGCTCGAACAGTTCCCAGCCGGTGAACTGCGTCGGCGCGCTGAGGCGTTGCGCGAGGTTCACCTGATAAATGTCCCCCGCCCGGATGTAACGCTGCGCCTGCTCGACGCGCGCGATGAACGCCTCCCGCGTGCAGTTCGACTGAACACTGAACACTGAACACTGCTTACCAATCACTTCCTCCGCCTCCGGCTCCTCCGCGCGAGCCAGCCGCCCGCGCCACCACTCCGCCCGCTCCTGCGCCCGCGCTTCACTGCGCGAGCCATCCACATCGAGGCCGGTGGAGACGATCCACGTTTTGCCGACGCGATGGTCGAAGACGACGAGGCTGTCGTGGAAGCCGACGTGGCAGTCGGGCAGTTCGAGGTCATTCACCGCGCGACGCGGGAGCTTGGGCTCGACGAAGTGTTTCAGGTCGTAGCCCCAGTAGCCGAAGCAGCCGCCGAGCGGGAAGGGCAAGTCCACTTCGTCGAGCAACTCGTAGCGCGCCATGAGTTCGTCCAACACGCGCCAGGGATTGCCGAATTGGGTCTGGGGTCTGGGGTCCGGGGTCTGGGGCGTCGTCAGTTCACAGCGGGTGTCGAAGGAGCGGAAGGTCAGGAAGGGCTGCGCGGCGACCAGCGAGTAGCGTGCGTGCGGTGAATCGTGGCCAGCACTGCGGAGCAGAACCACGCCCGGTTCACCTGCCAATGAAGCCGCCAGCGCCTCGGGCGAGGTGCTGGTTTCCACTTCAACAAGCAGCGGAGGCTTCATGCGCGACGGCCTTTCCCTTCGCGTCTTTGCGTTGGGGCGTCAACCCACATTCAGCAACGGGGCCAGATGGGCGGCGCGTTTCAGCGGGCTGACGAGCGCGAGATGGAGTCGTTCGGGGCGGAAGAGGTCGCGGGCCACGGCGCGGATTTGCGCGGGCGTGACGGCGGCCAGCCGTGCGCGCGTGCGCGCGGCGGGGATGAGTTGACTGTGCCCGACGAGCTGCTCCCCCAGCCACGTCATGTGCGGCTCGGTGCCTTCCAGCGCGAGGTCGAACTGGCCGATGAGGTAGTCACGCGCGCGACGGACTTCGCCGAGGGACGGAGTCTTCAGCGTAAGCCGACGCAACTCGGCGGCGATGAGCTTGAGCACTTGCTCCAGCTTGTCGTCCTCCACGCCGGCGTAGATGGAGAGGTCGCCGCAGTCGCTGAAAAAGCTCACGGAGCTGCTGACATCGTAGGCGATGCCGCGCTCTTCGCGCAGGCTCTGGAAGAGGCGCGAGCTCATGCACTCGCCGAGCAACGCGTTGAGCACCCGCAGTGCGAAGCGCCGCTCGTCGTGGCGTGAGATGGCGTGTATGCCCAGAGCGAGCTGGGACTGCTCGGTGGCCTTGGTGTGGAGCCGGACGCGCGGCAGCGCGGCCCTGCCACCTTCACTTACCCCGCACACCGGCTCGCAGGCCGGACGCGGACCGACGGGGAAGTGTTTCGCGTAGGCGGCGACGGCCTTCACCACCTCTGCGTGCGTAATGTTCCCCGCCGCGACGATGCAGGTGTTGGCCGCGACGTAGTTTGCCTGGAAGAACTCCCGCAGCCGCGCGCCGTTCAAGCCGTCGAGCGAAGCGGGCGTGCCCTCGATGGCGCGGCCCAGCGGGTGGCCAGGCCAGAGGGTTTCGTTGAGCAGCTCTTGCACAATGTGCTGCGGCTGGTCGCGGTAGCTGGCGCGCTCTTCCTTGATGACCTCGCGTTCCTTCGCGATGTCCGCTGGGGCGAACCGCGAGTCGAGGAACATGTCCATCAACACGTCCAGCAGCGCGGGGAAGCGGTCGGCGCGGGCCTTCGCGTGGAAGCAAGTGTGGTCTTCGCAAGTGTAGGCGTTGAGGTAGCCGCCCAGCCCCTCGACCTCCTCGGAAATTTGCCGCGCGGTGCGGCTGCGCGTGCCCTTGAAGAGCAGGTGTTCGATGAAGTGCGACGCCCCGTTCTGCGCCGCCGTCTCAAACCGCGAGCCGACGCCCACCCAAACGCCGAGGCTCACGCTGGCCATGTGCGGCATGGCGGCCGTGGCGAGGGTCAGGCCGTTGGGGAGACGGGTGAGGTGGGGCATGGAGGAAGTTTTGAGTTCCGAGGTTTGGGTTCTGGGTCTTGAGTTCACGCACCGGGCTGCGACCCGAACAACTCAGAACTCAAAATTCCGAACTCAAAACTCTTTTCAGGCAAACGCCTGCGGGACGGACTCCGGCGGGCCGATGCGGCGCTTGTAGTCGAGGATGAGTTTCACCACTTCGTCCGGGTCGTCGGTGACGGTGATGAGGTCGAGGTCGCCGGGGCTGATGTAGCCGTTCTTGCCGAGGGAAGTCTTGGCCCACTTGAGCAAGCCGCCCCAGTAGTCCTTGCCGAAGCAGATGAGCGGGAAGTGCGAGATGCGCTCGGTCTGCACGAGGGTGACGACCTCGAAGAACTCGTCGAGCGTGCCGAAGCCGCCGGGCATAAAGACAAAGCCCATGCTGTATTTCACGAAGCAGACCTTGCGCGAAAAAAAGTAATGGAAGTTGATGGGGACGTTGGCGTAGCGGTTGCCCTTCTGCTCGAAGGGCAGCTCGATGTTCAGCCCGACCGACTTGCCTTTGGCCTCCGCCGCACCCTTGTTGGCCGCCTCCATGATGCCCGGCCCACCGCCGGTGATGACGGCGAGGTGGTGCTTCGCCAGGCCACGCGAGATGGCGACGGCGGCCTTGTAGTAAGGGTCCGTCGGCTTCGTGCGCGCGGAGCCGAAGACGGTCACGGCGGGTCCGAGGTGCGAGAGCGTCTCAAACGAGTCCACGAACTCCGCCATGATGCGGAAGATGCGCCAGGGGTCTTCCTTCACGAAGCCGTTGTGCTGCGGGTGATGCATGGGGCGGAGAATAGGCCGGCAGCGGATGAAGGAAAAACAAAAAGGCCGGGGATTGATCCCCGGCCTCGTGGTTGGAATGGGCTTGGTGCTTACGAGCAGCCGAGGCTCTCGCCGCAGTTCAGGCACTTGAAGCACGCGCCGTTGCGCACGGAGATGTGGCCGCACTTGGGGCAGGCGGGCGCGTCGTGCATGAAGTGCTTCAGCGCGTCGCTGAGGGTCTCGACCTTGTATTCGGTGCGGGTGGTGGTGCTGGATTGCTTCAACACTTCGCTCTTCACGAGGATGTCGGTCTCGTCGGAGAGCGGCAGCTCGGGGACGGAGCGGTTCACGCTCTGGCGCTCAATCTCGGTGAGGCCGGGCAAGGGGAGGTTTTGCTGGCCGTCCTTGGCGTTGCTCTCGCGGTAGCCGGGGATGAACTGGAAGGCGAGCCAGCGGAACACGTAGTCAATGATGCTGCTGGCGCGGCCGATCTCCGGGTTCTTGGTGAAGCCGCTCGGCTCGAAGCGCTGGTGGGCGAACTTGCGGACGAGGGCGTCCAGCGGCACGCCATATTGCAGCGACATGCTGGTGAGCGCGGCGACGCTGTCCATGAGGCCACCGATGGTCGAGCCTTCCTTCGACATGGTGATGAACATCTCGCCGGGCGTGCCATCGGGGAAGACGCCGACGGTGAGGTAGCCTTCGTGGCCGGCGACATCGAACTTGTGCGTGTAGGAAGCGCGGGTGTCCGGGAGCTTGCGGCGGAGGGGCTTGCCGACTTCGCCGTGCAGGCGCATCAGCTCGGTCTCGAGTTCCTTCACGCGAGTTTCCAGGGTGACGGTTTGCTCGGCCGTGGCGGCGGCGGCGTTGGCGACTTTGTCGGCGCCTTCGTTGGTCTTCTTGGTGTTGAGCGGTTGCGAGCGCTTGGAGCCGTCGCGGTAGATGGCAACGCACTTGAGGCCCATGCGCCAGGCTTGCACGTAGGCGTCGCGGACGTCGGCGACGGTGGCATCGCTGGGGAGGTTCACCGTCTTGCTGATGGCGCCGGAGATGAAGGGCTGGGCGGCGGCCATCATGCTGAGGTGGGCCATGTAGTGGATGCTGCGTTTGCCTTTGTGGGCTTTGAACGCGCAGTCGAAGACTTCGAGGTGGTTGGGCTTGAGGCCGCTCTTGATGGTCTGGCCGTTCTCTTCGACGTCTTCGATGGTGTCGTGCTTCTCGATGTGCGCAATGATGGACTCAATTTTCGTCTCGTCGTAGCCGAGGCGACGGAGGGCGTCCGCCACGCCACGGTTGACGATTTTGAGCATGCCGCCGCCGGCGAGGAGTTTGTATTTCACCAGCGCGATGTCGGGCTCGATGCCGGTGGTGTCGCAGTCCATCAGGAAGCCGATGGTGCCGGTGGGCGCGAGCACGGTGACTTGGGCGTTGCGGTAGCCGTGCTTCTTGCCCTTGGCCAGTGCGCCGTCCCAGACGCGACGGGCTTCGTCCTTGAGGTAGTTGAACTCTGCGCTGGGCTGGATGTCCTCGACCGCGGTGCGGTGCTGGTGAATGACGCTCAACATGGAGTCCACGTTGTCTTTCTTGAGCGGCTGGGTGACGCCGGAGCAACGCGCGTCGCGGTAGCCTTTGAAGGCCCCCATCTGCGCGGAGATGTCGGCGCTCTGCTCGTAGGCGTGGCCGGTCATGATGGCGGTGATGGCTCCGGCCAGGGCGCGGCCTTCGTGGGAGTCGTAGGGCAGGCCGTAGCTCATGCAAAGCGAGCCGAGGTTCGCGAAGCCGAGGCCCAGCGTGCGGAAGATGTGGGAGTTCTCGGCGATCTCCTTGGTCGGATAGCTCGCGTTGTCCACGAGGATTTCCTGCGCGGTGATATAGATACGCACAGCGGCTTTGAAGCGCTCGACATCGAAGGTCCCGTCCTCGCGCTTGAACTTCATGAGGTTCAGCGAGGCGAGGTTGCAGGCGGTGTTGTTGAGGAACACGTATTCGCTGCACGGATTCGTGGAGTGAATGGGCTCGGTGCCTTTGCAGGTGTGCCACTTCTGAATCGCGCCGTCGTATTGCAGGCCGGGGTCGCCGCAGATGTGCGTGCCTTCCGCGATTTTGTTGAGCAGGTGGTTCGCGTCCTTCTTTTCGAGGCGTTCGCCGGTGGTGGTGGATTTGGTCCACCATTCCTTGCCTTCGAGCGCGGCGCTCATGAACTCGTCTGAGACGCGCACGGAGAGGTTCTCGTTCTGATACATGACGGAGCCGTAAGCCTCGCCGTTGAAGGAGCCGTCGTAACCCTGCTCGATGAGCGCCCAGGCCTTCTTTTCTTCCTTCTGCTTGCAATCAATGAACTCTTCGATGTCGCCGTGCGTGTCGCGCAGGGTGTTCATTTTGGCCGCGCGCCGAGTCTTGCCGCCGGACTTAACGACGTTGGCGACCTGGTCATAAACGCGGAGGAAGGAGAGCGGGCCGCTGGGCTTGCCGCCGCCGGAGAGCTTCTCGCGGGAGCTGCGGATGGGCGTGAGGTCCGTGCCGGTGCCGGAGCCGAGCTTGAAGAGCATGGCCTCGGCGTAGGCGAGGTGCATGATGGACTCCATGTCGTCCTGGACGGCTTGGATGAAGCACGCGCTGCCCTGCGGATATTCGTATTGGGTGTGGGCACGCTCGGCAACGCTGGTCTTGCGGTTCACGAACCAGTTACCTTTGCCGGAGTTTTTGCCGACGCCGTATTGGTGATAGAGGCCGACGTTGAACCAGACCGGGGAGTTGAACGCGCCGTATTGGTTCACGCAGAGCCAAGTCAGTTCGTCGTAGAAAAGCTCGCCGTCCGCCTTGCTGAAGTAGCCGTCCTTGACGCCCCAGTCGGCGAGCGTGCGGGTGACGCGGTGGATGAGCTGCTTCACCGACTTCTCACGCTCGGGCTTGGCGGGGTCGCCGTAGAAATACTTCGAGCAAACCACCTTGGTGGCGAGGAGTGACCAGTTCTTAGGCACCTCGACGCCCTCTTGCTTGAAAATGGTCTTGCCGGAGTCGTCGGTGATTTCGGCGGTGCGCTGGTCCCATTCGATTTGGTCGAAGGGCTTAACCTTGGCGTCGGAGAAGACGCGCTGGAGGTGGGTGGATTTCTTGGCGGACTTGGCAGCGGGCTTCACAGCGCGCGGGGCGGCGGCGGCGGCCTTCGGGTGGCGAGCGGTGGGAGCAGGGGAGAGCATAGGCTCAGGGGCGTCAATCATGGGTTTCGGTTGGCTAAAGTTGTCGGGCACTGGGGCACCTTTTCCGTTCATGGCCGCAACACGCAGCCGGACCGAATCAGACGCCGAGACTCACCTCGCTACTAGGGTTTCCCGCTTGTGGCTTCCTCACGGGAC
Source organism: Verrucomicrobiota bacterium (assembly GCA_039796295.1). Classification (GTDB taxonomy): domain Bacteria; phylum Verrucomicrobiota; class Verrucomicrobiia; order Limisphaerales; family SXTU01; genus SXTU01. Next base: position 203,138 of record JBDKJY010000003.1, on the reverse strand, counting down.
ACCCCATCGGTTGGGGAGCGGCGGTGAGGCTAGCACTAGGGATAGTGGTGACAAGTAGTTTTTAGGAAAAAGTTGTTCGGGGGTTATTCGCGCTGAAAACCTGTTGAAATACAGGGTTTTACCGAGGTTTGCTGGCAGCCGACAGAGCCGATTGTGAACAACTTGCGACGCCCAAGTTACGGCTTCCGCAGGGGCTGGGCGAAACTAGCTTTCCAAGCCCTTCGGCGGGGCGAGCACGAAGGACGCGAGCAGGGCTTGGCGGGCGCTCGCCGGGCGACGGAGGAGGGCGACGACCGCGCGAGCATCGGGGTTCGTGGCGCGGTGGACAGTGCTGGGGGCGTGGAGTGCTTTGCCGTGCTTCTCCGTCTGCTCGTTCACGCGCTGCATCCGGGCGGCGACGGCCTCGTGCAGGTGCGTGGCGCGTTGATACGCCTGCGTAGATTGTTCGAGGGTCGCAAGCGGCTTGGTCGGCTCGGGCAGGCTGTCGAGGGAAACGTCCTGCCACGGCGTGGCGGCGCTTTCGCGCGAGGGCAGGCGCTCGTCTTCCGTCGGCAACGACTCGCGAGAGACACGCGCGGGCACCGGCGGCGGGGGCGGCACCCGGCGGACGATGGGCGGGGGCAACGGCGGGGGCAACGGCGGGGGCGTGCTCACTGAGCCGTCGAGCGGCGGTTTGCCTTCCATCAGCCGCTTGAGTTCTTCCTCCCAGTTCAACGGCTGGTTCGGATTCGGCGCGGATGGGCTGCGACCACCCGTCTGTTGCTTCCGATAAGCCTCGTCGTCCTCGCCGCCCCACGGCTCCGACTGGCTGTTCTTCTCGTTGCGCTTCTGCAGCCAGCTCGAAATCGCCGAGATGACCACGATGGCGAGCATCACCCAGATGTTGTCCGTCGAGACGGCAAAGCAGCCGCTGGGAACAACACTGTCCGTGATGGAGGCGAGTTCGCTCACGCGCAACGTTCAGTTGAATCAGCTCTTCACCTGCGGCGTGGCTCCGGCCGTGGCGATGCTCTCGCGCATGCCGGTGTCGGCCTGCACGTTCTTCATTTTGTAGTAGTCCATCACGCCCAGGTTGCCGTTGCGGAACGCCTCGGCCATCGCCATCGGGATGAGCGCTTCGGCCTCGACGACGCGTGCGCGCATCTCGGACACGCGGGCGACCATTTCCTGTTCGGTCGCGACGGCGGCGGCGCGGCGGACTTCGGCCTGCGCCTGCGCGATGAGCTTGTTCGCCTCCGCCTGCTCGGCCTGCAACTTCGCGCCGACGTTCTCGCCTACGTCCACATCCGCGATGTCAATCGAGAGGATTTCAAACGCAGTGCCGGAATCGAGGCCCTTCTCCAGCACGGTCTTGGAAATGCGGTCGGGGTTTTCCAGCACGGCCTTGTAGCTCACGGAGGAACCGATGGTGGTGACAATGCCCTCGCCCACGCGCGCGATGATGGTCTCCTCCGTCGCGCCGCCGACGAAGCGGTCGAGGTTCGTGCGCACGGTCACGCGGGCCTTCACCTTCACCGCGATGCCGTCCTTGGCCACGGCGTCAATCGTCACCTTGCCGGACGAGGCGGCGGGGCAGTCAATGACCTTGGGGTTCACCGAGGTCCGCACGGCTTCAAGCACGGTCTTGCCCGTGCCCTTCGTCGCGAGGTCGATGGCGCACGCGCGGTCGAAGTCCAGGTGGATGCCGGCCTTGCGCGCGGCGATGAGCGCCTGCACCACGGCCTCGACGCTGCCGCCGGCGAGGTAGTAGTTCGAGAGGTCGTCAATGGTGAGCGGGATGCCCGACTTCACGGCCGTGATGCGCGCATCCACGACCATGCCCACGGGCACGCTGCGGAGTTTCAGCGCGATGAGCTCAGTGAACGTCACGCGTGCGCCGGAGGTCCAGGCGCGGACCCAGATCATGCCGAAGTTCAGCACGAGAATGGCGAAGACGAAGGCGGCGATGCCCATCGCGCCCCAGAGCATGATCATGATTTTGGGATCGATTTCGGCGAGTAGCGGGGTGAGTTCCATAGTTCGTTTGATTCTGATTTGTTACCGAGGAAAAATTTAAGTCTGCCGGACCACCACACGCAGCCCTTCGACCGCGACCACTTGCACCGGCGCACCGCGCTCGATCATCGCGCCCTCCGTGACCACGTCCACGCGGTGGCCGCCGATGATCACCACGCCTGCGGGCCGCAACGCCGTGTGCGCCACGCCGGATTGCCCGACCAGCTCGGGCCGCTCCGTGCCGATGTCACCCACCACGCCCTCAGACGCATAGAGCCGGCCGAACCGGCTGCTGGGAAAGTATTTCACCCACAAGCCGAAGCCGACCGCGAGGCTGGTGAGCGTGCCCAGCAGAATCCAGTTGCCCACCGCCGCGCCGAATTCCTGATAGCCCAGCCCGACCCCGCCGATGAGGCACAGCACCCCGAGAATCCCCGCGATCATCCCCGGCAGCACCGTCTCCGCGAGCAGCAGAATCGCGCCCGCTAGCAGGAGTGTGACGACGAGGACCATGCGCGGAGCGTAGGGCGGGGACCGCGCCCGGCCAAGGGGAATTCTGGGAACCGAAAGTAAGCAGTGTTCAGTATCCAGTATTCAGATCGCGGCCTAGCACGCCCGTCCATCTCTGAACACTGAACACTGGATACTGAACACTTTCCCCCTCCCTACTTCCCCGACAGCGGCCGTCCCGTCATCGGTGCCACCGGCTCTCGCCACGTAAACGTCGGCTCATACCGCACCGCCAGATGCGGCGTCTCCAGCCGCGGGCCGCCTTGCAGCCGCGATTGGAATGCCGCTGCCAGCACCCCCGTCGTCAGCAGCGTGCGCTCCACCGGCCAGGTCGGCTGGCCCGTGTAAACCATCTGCTCGATGCCTTGCAGCAGAAACCCAAAGTGCCCGAAGGGCCGCGCCTCCTGCGTCCAGAACGCCGTCGCCGGGCACTCCTTCCGGCCCGCCTCGCGCCACGCCACGATCCACTCGTTATGCCCATCCTTCGCGTCGTGGATCATCGTCGCCTTGAACCCATCGCGATACTCGATGAAGAACGCCGCCGGGTTTTTCACCTGCTCCACGAAAGGCTTCTTGAACCGCGCCTTGTTCTCCCGTGCGTTCACCGCCGCTTGCAAAACCTCCTCGCTGAACCGGCCCTTGCGCATCTCCTCCCACACCTCCGGCCCCTGCATGAACTGCACCGCCGCCACCCCCGTCTCGCCCCCGCGCCGCCGCTCGACCAGACATTGCAACGCCTCCAGACCGTGAAACCCGTAGCCCTCCAGCGGCCCATACGAGAGCACCACCGCCTCCGTCGCCGCCGCGCCCCGCTGCATCTCCACCGCCGGATGCCGCCACAAACCCGGCAGCGACGACCCCGCCATCAACGGCGCCCCCAGCTCCCGCGCCGTGTCATACATCCACTTCGCATCCGCCCAGTTCGAGGCCAGGTGCTTGTCGGAAAACACCGGCACGCTGCGCCCCACCTTGCGGAACACCGCCGCCGTCTCCTCGAAGAATCGCCGGCGCGGATACAGGATTTGCCCCGTCTCCGAGAGCGGATACTTCCCGTGCTCGCCGATAAGCAGCACGCCGTCCACCGCGAGCGACTTGCCGCCCAACGTCAACGCCTGCTCGATGCTCGGCACAATCGGAAACCCGTGCTCCTTCGCCAACGGCCCGCTGATGTCCCGCTCCGTTTTCTGGTCCACGTAAAGGCTGGCCAACTTCAGCTTCGGCCACGCCGCGCCCGGCGGCCACGACCCCTTCCCGTCCATCGAATGGCTCTCCAAGATGCGGCTCACGATGACATCCGCATGCGAGTTGTGGTCGTAAACCGTGACGATCGCCGCCACCCGCTTCGGCTCGGGGCCGGCGGCAGAAATGATTTGGGCCCCCGCCGCTAGCCCCAGCCCGCCGACAAACCGCCGCCGCGAGAGCAGCGGCAGTTGAGTGGAACAACCGTGAGTGGAAGCGGAGCGGCCGGGCAGCGATTGGGATTGCACGCCTCTCTGGACGCGCGCGGGAAACTGCTTGTTGAAAGAAAGTGCCGGACAAACGCACCCGCAGAGTCGCTGAGGTCAGGTTGCGGCCTTAACCGGAATCACAATGCTCAACTAGGACGCCCCGGAGGAATCAGCCAGCCGGGTGCCCCACCACGTCTGCCACCAATTCCGCTTGGCAACAATCACCCCAAACTTTGGCTTCGGCTCCACCCGTGGTTGTCGCCGTTACATTTCGAGTCCGGGCTTAGCGTGCGCTCTACTGCGGCACGTCTCAACGGTCTGCTTCCTCACTTGGGCGGCTTACCGACTCAATAATCCCGCACCGAACCATCCTGATACGTCGGGTGCGGCCACTTGAACTGGCGCTTCGGGTCGGCGTTCACTTTCGCGAACTGCGTCTCGTCCACCTCCACCCCCAGGCCCACGCCGGTCGGCGGGAGGGCGTTGCCTTCCTTGTTGATTTCAAAGCTGGGCCGCGCGACGCCGGCGGGCATGAGGTGGCCGTCGAGGTAGGCCTCGTGAATCAGGAAGAGCGGCGTGGCGAAGGTCGCGTGCAGGCTGGCGCTCAGGCCGAGTTCCGAGCAGGTGCAATGCGGCGCGAGCGGCACGAAGAAGGTCTCGGCCAGCGCGGCGATTTTCCGCATCTGCGAGATGCCGCCGGTGTGTGCGCAGTCGGGCTGGAGGATGTCGATGCAGCGCTCCTGCAAGTAAGGGTGCATGCCCCAGATGGTGCGGTCGCGCTCGCCGGTCGCCAGCGGGACGCGGATAGCCTGCTTGAGGCGCTTGAAGACCTCGATGTTGCCGGGCACGGCGGGTTCCTCGATGAAAAGCACGTCGTAGGGTTCGATCGAGTTCGCGAGCTGGATGAGCATCGGCGGCGGCACGGCGCAGTGGGCGTCGAACATCACCGCGCCGTCTGGGCCGACGCGCTTGCGGGTCTCGCGGATGCTGCGGACCAGACCCTCGATGTCGGCGGGCGTGCCGCTGAAGGGATGCGGGCCACCGGTGCCGGTCTTGAAAGCCTTGGGCGTGGGGTAGAGACGGACGTAGTCGCGCACCGGCCCGCCGAGCAGGCGATAAACGGGGACGCCCCAGAGCTTGCCAGTGACATCCCACAGCGCGCAGTCAATCGCGGAGAGGACGTGGGTGAGGAAGGAGCCGCCGCGAATGTTGCGGTGCGAGCGGTAAATCTTCTGCCAGAGATGCTCGATGCGGGTGGGGTTCTCGCCGTCGAGCAGCTCGAAGAGCACGCGCGCAAGGTCGCAGGCGATGTTCGGGTCGAGGCCGGTGACTTCGCCCCAGCCGAAGATTTTGTGGTTGGTCTCGACCTTGACGTAGGCCTTGGTGCCGACACGGAAGGCTTTGAGGCCGGAGATTTTGATGGTGCTCGTGCGGTCGGCGACGTTCGCAGCGGGGTTGTCGGCACCGATGACGTCGTTGAGCAAGGCGAGGCCGGTGGCGAGCGCGCCAGCGGTGAGCAGGTCGCGGCGAGGGAGTTTGGAATTCATCGGCTGGCTTGGACGGGGGCAGTCAGCGGTGCTTCAAGGGGAAGAAGGTTGCCCGCGAAACACGCGAAAGGGCGCGAAAAAGGAGAGGTGGTGACTGATGTCGCGTTATGCCTTCCATCCTTTCGCCTGTTTAGCGTGTTTCGCGGGCAAACCGGCTGTCACCTTGCCCGCGCGCCTTCACTGCCGGTGGCTGTCCGCTCGCGCCAAGCAAACCGTTTCAAGATGGCTTCCTCCTTGCGCTCCACCACGTCCGCGATGAGGCCGCCGAGCACGGGCGCGAACTTGAAGGCGTGGCCGCTGTCACCCGCCGCGACGAACAGGCCGGGGCGTTGCGGATGGTGGTCCAGCCAGAAGTTGCCGTCGAAGGTGTCGCAGTAGAGGCAGAGGCGCGTGCCGATGAGCGGCGCGTCGGCGAGTGCGGGCAAGGTGTCGCGGAGGAAGGCACGGAAGCGCGGCTCGTCGTCAGGCGAGACCTCGCGCGGTTCGTCCGGGTGAACGCGCCGACCGGGCCCGTGATTGGCGACCTTGAGCGTGCCGTCGGCCAGCGCGGGGAAACCATACCAGCCCGTGCGCCCGATGTCCGCCGCCCACACGGGAAAGCGCGGGGCCTGCCACTCCGCTGGATTCATGACGCGGAAGTGCAGCACCGGCTGGCCCGTGGCCCACATCACGTCGCTCAACTCGGGCAGTAACGTCGGCGTCCACGCGCCCGTCGCGAGCAACGTGAGGTCGGCGCGGAACTCGCGGCCGTCCTTCGCCTGCACGCCGACGACGCGCGAGCCGCGCTCCAGCAGCCGAGCGAAGGCGCAGTTCTCGAACACCTGCACGCCCGCGCGCCGCGCCTTCTCCGCGAGCCACGCGACGACCTTGCCACTCTCGGCCCAGCCGCCGCGCGGGTTGAAGTAGCCGTCGGGATACTTGTCCGCCGCCCAGCCGGGGAAACGTTGCGCGACGGCGGCGGAGTTGAGGCGTTCGGGCTTTTCACCCTTGGACGTGAGCATCTGAAAGCTCTCGAACTCGAAGCCGCCCGGCTGCATCAGTGCGCGGGACAGGACGAGGAAACCGTCCTCGTGATAGAGCTTCTGCGGCCACCATTCCGTGAGGTTCCAGGCCGCCCACCAACTCAGCGACAGACTGCCCAGCTCCGTCCACAGCACATCCGCGCCGTAGTCCATCCGCACCACCTTGCTGAGGTCCGTGGACGCCGCCGTGGGCGTGGGCACGGGACCGGGGTCCATGACCGACACGCGCCAGCCGCGCGCGCGCAGCTCAAGGGCCGCAGTGAGGCCGAAGACGCCCGCGCCGACGATGACGATGGACTGGGTTGCTGCCATGCGATGTTGTGACTAAGGTTTCGCGCGAACGCCACGGCGGTTCAAGCTCGCAACCACTATCTCACCTCATGAAACCCCTGTTCACCCTCCTGCTCCTCACGCTTCTCCACGCCACCGCCCACGCGCAGTTCAACCTGCTCGACGCGTTGAAGAAGAAAACCGCCGTGACCAATGCGCTGCCTTCGCTGGGCTCGCTGACGGAAGACCAGACGGCGAAGGCCCTCAAGGAAGCGCTCGCCAAGGGCACAGAGCGCGCCGTGAAGCAGCTCGGCACCAACGGCGGTTTCCTCACCAACCTCAACGTGAAGATTCCGATGCCCGCCAGCTTGCAGAAGGTGGACCAGACGCTCCGCAAGCTGAAGCAGGAGGCGCTGGCCGATGAGTTCGTCGCCACGATGAACCGCGCCGCTGAGAAGGCGGTGCCCGTCGCCGCGACGGTCTTCGGTGACGCCATCCGCCAGATGTCCGTCGCGGACGCGAAGGCCATCCTCACCGGGCCGAATGACGCGGCGACGCAATACTTCCGCCGCACCAGCACGAACGCCTTGCAGGCGCAGTTCCTCCCCATCGTGAAGCAGGCCACGGACGCAGCAGGCGTCACGGCGGCTTACAAGGCGATGCTGGCCAAGGCCGGCCCGGCGGCGAGTCTCGCGCAGACGTTCGGCGGCCTCTTCGGCAAGACCGCCGCCTTTGACGCCGCGTCGCTGGACGTGGACAGCTACGTGGCGGGCAAGGCGATGGATGGGTTGTTCAAGGTCGTGGCTGAAGAGGAGAAGCGCATCCGCGATAACCCGGCGGCGCGCACGACGGACTTGCTGAAGCAGGTGTTCGGCGCCGTGAAAAAGTAGGGAGTGGGAAACCGGAACGTGATGAGGCTCACTCCGCCTTTTTCTTCCCCTTCCCCTTCGCCTTGCCAGCTTTCGCGCCCGGTTGGTCGAGACCCGGTGGGCGGGCGTCTTTGAACTGCTCCAGCGCGCCTTGGAGCAGCTTCGCAGCGGTGGCGGCTTCGCCCTGCAACGAGGCCACGGCGAGGAGTTTCTTCTCCGCCACGTCCTGACTCAGGTCGTAGAACTCGCCGGTGCGGTAGAGCTTGAAGCGGTGGTTGAAGGCGAGTTCTCGCACGCTCATGTCTGCGCCCTGACGCGGGGAATACCACGAGTAAACCCACTCGCGCAGCTGGCCTTTCTCGCCACGCGCTTGCGGGAGGAAACTGCGGCCGTCCAGCTTCAACCCGGCCGGCGGCTTGGCTCCGGCGGCGTCCAGCAACGTCGGCAGGAAGTCCGTGCTGTCCACGAGGTCGGCGTGGACTTTGCCGTCGGCGACCTTGCCCGGCCAATTCGCGAGGAGCGGGACGTGCATACCGGCGGCGGTGGTCGTGCCCTTGCCACCGATGACCAAGCGGTCGCCCATCATCGAGCGCGTGCCCTTACCCGTGCCGTTGTCGCCGACGAAGACGAGCAACGTGTTCTCGCGCAGGCCGAGCGAGTCGAGGCGGGCGATGAGTTTGCCGATGAGCTTGTCCATGTAGGCCACCATGTCGCCGAAGTGCTGGGCGTCCTGTTTGGCCTGCTCGCCCTGCGTCTTCGGGTCCCACGTCTTGCTGTCGGGCGTGGGCTGGTAGGGCGAGTGCGTGAGCATCATCGGGTAATAGAGGAAGAAGGGCTTGTCCCGGTGGCGCGTGAGGAAGTCGAGGGCGTAGTCGTTCACGAGGTCGGGACCGTATTCGCCGTGGGTGTAGTCCTTCTCGACGCCGTTGATTTCGAGGCCGGGGTTCGCGTAGCGCGGCGGGCGACGCGTGTGCTGCCAGAGACAATGCTCGTCGAAGCCGAACTGCTTGGGCAATCCGGTGGCTTGGCCGAGCTGCCACTTGCCGGCGATGCACGTCGCGTAGCCGGCGGTCTTGAGCAAGTTGCCGAACGTGACGGCGCGCGGGTCCAGCGTGCCGAAGTTGAGATAGTTGCGGACGTTGTATTGCCCGGTCATCAGCTGCGCTCGCGTGGGCGTGCAGAGCGGCTGCACGAAGCAGTGCGTGAAGCGCGCGCCCGTGGCGGCCAGCTTGTCGAGCACCGGCGTCCGGTAACTCGTGCCGCCGTTCGCGCCGAGGGTCTCATAACCTAGGTCGTCGGCGAGGATGAGAATGAGGTTGGGCGGCGCGGCGGCGGCGAGCGGCGCGGCGAAGGCGAGAAGGAGGAGGAAGGCCAGCGGGCGAAGGGTTTTCATGCAGGGCATACGCGGGCGGTTGGACGCAGAGAGGACGGGGGAGGTTGCAGCGCCGCTTTCCGAGTTGCTCCGTGGCCGACCGGCTTGACTGCCCTCCGCCCCCGCCACAACTCTCCGGCCATGAACTTCCGCTTGGGCTGGCGTGCCTTGACCGCTGGACTGTCCACTTCGCTTTGGCTGCTGATGTTGGCGCGCCTCGCGTTCGCCGAGGCACCCGCGCCGGTGCCCGGCGGCTTCACGCTAGCCGTGCTGCCGGACACGCAGATTTACACCTGGAAGTTTCCCGCGACCTACCCGGCGCAGACGAAGTGGATTGCGGACAATGCCAAGCGCTACAACCTCGCCTATGTGCTGCACGTCGGCGACATCACGCAGCACAACACGAATCACCAGTGGCTCATTGCCGCCGACGCGCACGCGTTGCTCGACGCCAAAGGCATCCCCTGCGCCATCACCACCGGCAACCACGACCTCGGCCCCGAAGGTCGTGCGGGCACGCGTGAGACGCCGTTCGCCAAACATTTCTCCCTCGCCGCGTTTCAGAAGTGGCCGACCTTCGGCGGCATTTACGACGCGGAGCCGGACCGCACCGACAACAACTTCCATCTCTTCGAGGCCGGCGGGCGCAAGTGGCTGATCCTCTGCCTGGAATTCGGCCCGCGCGACGCCGTGCTCCGCTGGGGCAACGCGATTGCCGCGAAACATCCCGACCGCTCCATCATCCTCGTCACGCACGCCTACCTGCGGCCCGACAACCTGCGCTTCAACCGCAACGCCTTCATCAAGGTGAAGAACCTCGAAGTGAATCTGGGCATGGACCGCTACGGAGTGGCCAAGGCGGAAGGTGGCTTCAACGACGGCGAGGACGTGTGGCAGAAGCTGGTTTCGCAGCACGCGAACTTCGTTCTGGTCGTAAGCGGGCACGTTTGCATCACGGGCCGGCTGGAGAGTCAGGGCAAGCACGGCAACTCGGTGCACCAGATGGTCGTGGACTATCAGACTCAGAAGGACGGCGGGCAGGGTTACCTGCGCCTGCTCCAGTTTCACCCCGACGGCAAGCGGGTCTCGGTGGCGGACTACTCGCCGCTCTTGGACAAGGTCAGCGAGGCGAAGAACACGAGCTACGAGTTCACCATCGCTCCGGCTCCAGTGGTGAAGGGGGTGCCATGAGTGCGGGTTCACACTTCGAGGGCACCGTCCGCGGCTTGAGCGCCGCGCTCCTCCTGTGGTTGGCCGCGGCGGCCAGCGCCTTGGAGTGGATTCAAGTTAGCAAGGATGGCAAGGGCTTCACGCTCGCCGCGTCGGGAAAGCCCTTCGTCCCATGGGGCTTCAACTACGACCACGACGAACCGGGCCGACTGCTCGAAGACTACTGGCTGACCGAGTGGCCGAAGGTGGAGGAGGACTTCCGCGAGATGAAGGAACTCGGCGCGAACGTCGTTCGGATTCATCTCCAGTTCGGCAAGTTCATGGAGTCGGCGGAGAGGCCGAACGAAACCTCGCTCAAGCAACTCGCCAAGCTGCTCACCCTCGCCGAACGCACCGGCCTGCACCTCGATCTCACCGGCCTCGGCTGCTACCACAAGGCCGATGTGCCCGTGTGGTATGACACGCTCGACGAGTCGGCGCGCTGGACGGCGCAGGCGAACTTTTGGGCCGCCGTCGCGAAGCAGTGCGCGGCCAGCCCCGCCGTCTTCTGCTACAACCTGATGAACGAGCCGGTCGTCGCGGGCGGCAAGCGCAAGCCCGGCGAGTGGCTCGGCGGCGCGTTCGCCGGCAAGCACTTCGTCCAGTTCATCACGCTGGAACCTGCTGGCCGCGTGCCGCACACCGTCGCGAGCGAATGGATTCGCACGCTCACCAAGGCCATCCGCCAGCACGACGCGCGGCACCTCGTCACCGTCGGCCTCGTGGACTGGAGCCTCGACCGCCCCGGCCTGCGCAGTGGCTTCGAGCCGGACAAGATCGCCGCCGACCTCGACTTCCTCTGCGTCCACCTTTACCCGAAGCAGGGCGAAGTGCCCAAGGCACTCGAAACCCTGCGCGGCTTCGCCGTGGGCAAGCCGGTGGTGATCGAGGAAACCTTCCCACTGCAAGCCGGCCTGCCGGAGTTCAGCCAGTTCATCACCGAGTCGAGTGCCGTCGCGAACGGGTGGATTGGCTTCTACTGGGGCAAGACTCCCGCCGAATTGCGCAAGGCGAACACCATCGGTGACGCGATGATGCTCGGCTGGCTGGAGTTCTTTCAGCGCGAGGCGGCGAGGGTGAGGTAACTGCCATTCAGTGGGCAGCAGCAGGCGCAAGATTTGGCGCACGACAGCCAAGAATGGCTCTGCTTCGGCTGCAATTGGCCACGGCTGGGGCGCGTCGAACGTTGGTGAAAGGCAACTTTTCTCCGCGCTGGTTCATCCCGGGTTTTGTCGCGGTCACAGTCGCTTGTTGGCTGGGCGTGCTGGCCTTGCTCCCGCCCGTGCCGTCCGCGAGCGCAGGGGAGCCGCCGCGCAAGTCGAGCACCCCGGCGGAGCGCCCGTCCGTCGTGGCTGCGCGGGAGCAAGCCGCGCTGGCCCACGTGATCTACACGACCACAATGGAAGTGCTGCATCGCCACTACTTCCGCCGGGGCCAGGCCGTGCTGCCCGCGCGGGCGATGGAAGACATCTTCGCCGAGGTGGCGGAACAGTCGAAGGTCGAGGGGAGCTGGATCGCCGTGAACACGAAGGCCATGAGCGTTCACCACGAGCCCAAGACAGAGTTCGAGAAACAGGCCGCCGCCGCCCTCGCAGCCGGACGGGAGCGGTTCGAGTTCATCGAAGCCGACGTGTTCCGCGTCGCCCGGCCCATCCCGCTGGGTGAAGGCTGCGTGAACTGCCACACCGGGATGTTTCGCAGTCCGCCCAAGTCGCCGCGCATGGCCGGGTTGATCATCACCGTGGCGCTGAAGTGATGCGCAGGCGGAGTTGCCAGTGGTCCTTGTGAACAACTTTGCGTTGCACCGACGCGAGTGCGTCCACAGCCTCCGCGTGTGGCAAAACCTGCATTGGGAAGAGGCTTGGGTGAATTACTGAACGGCAACGGCGCCCCCGCGCCGAGCGCCGCGACGGAAACCCACACCGCTGCCGCGCCGCGTCTGAGCGCCGGCCTGAGCACGCTGGTGCGCCGCCCCACCGAGGAACCGCCGTCCGCTGCCGCCGCCCAAACGCCTTCCCACACCGTCGTGCGCGTGTCGTTGCTCGCGGCGGACGTGGCGCTGACCGGGGGGGCCGTGCTCCATTTCCTCAGCCGCGCCGCCACGGATGGGTGGAGCACGGCGCTGGCGTTGCTGGCCGTGGTCCTCGGTGGCTGGCTCGGTTGGCTGGGGCTGACTTGGGGTCGCAACCCGCACACATGAGCGCCCAACGCGCCCGGATGAACGTTTGACCGGCTCCGGCCCGCTCTCCTACGCTCCGCTCCCTATTTATGAAGGTTCTGATTTGCGACCCGATTTCGCCCAAGGGAATTGAGCTGTTCAAGCAGCGTCCCGAGTTCCAGGTCACCGTGCTCGACAAGCGTTTGTCCGAGGCGGAGTTGCTCCCGCTCGTCGCCGATGTCGAAGCGATGGTCGTGCGTTCGGAGACCAAGGTATCGAAGAAGGTGCTCGAAGCCGCCGCCAAGCTCCGCGTCGTGGGCCGCGCCGGCGTGGGCGTGGACAACGTGGATGTCGAAGCCGCCACCCAGCGCGGCGTGGTGGTGATGAACACCCCCGCCGGCAACACCCTCACCACGGCGGAGTTGAGCTTCGCGATGATTCTCAACCTCGCCCGCAAGGTCCCGCAGGCGCACGGCTCGATGGTCGCGGGCAAGTGGGACCGCAAGCTTTTCATGGGCGTGGAGCTGCACGGCAAAACGCTCGGCGTGCTGGGCGCGGGCCGCATCGGCACCGAGGTGGGCAAGCGCGCGCTGGCCTTCGGCATGAAGGTGCTGGCTTACGACCCCTTCCTCACCGAGGGCCGCGCCAAGGCACTGGGCTTCTCGCTCGCGGCGGATGTGGACGCCATTTATCAGGAAGCGGACTTCATCACCGTCCACCTGCCGGTCACGGAGCAGACGCGTGGGATGTTGAACACGGCGGCGTTTGCCAAGATGAAACCCGGCGTGCGCATCGTGAACTGCGCACGCGGTGAGATCATCGCGGAGGACGACCTGCTCGTGGCACTCGACTCGAAGAAGGTGGCCGCCGCGGCGCTGGACGTGTTTTGCGTCGAGCCGATGGCGGTCGACCATCCGTTCCGCAAGCATCCCTCGCTCATCCTCACGCCGCACTTGGGCGCGAGTTCCGAGGAGGCGCAGGAGAAGTGCGGCATCGAGGTGGCCGAAGTCATCACCGCCTACCTGCTCACCGGCGAGGTGCGCAACGCGGTGAACCTGCCGTTCCTCGACGCGCGCACTTACGAGCAGGTGAAGCCCTACATGGCGCTGGGCGAGGCGCTGGGCAAGCTGCTCGCGCAGGTCGTCCCGCAGCAGGTCGACCGCGCGCACATCACCTACGGCGGCAAGGCGCAAGAGCTGCCGAACATTGACCCCATCACGCGCTCGGTGCTCATGGGCTTCCTGGCCCGCGCGGCGGTGAAGGACTTGAATCACATCAACGTGCGCGGCATCGCCGGCACGTTGGGCATCAGCGTCGAGGAGAAGCGCTCGAACGAACCCGTCACCTTCAACGAATGGCTCCACGTTCAGCTCTTCAAGGGCGAGGAGAAGGTCGGCTCGGCCGGCGGCACGTTCTTCGGCTCGCCGAACAACCCGCGCATCGTCCGGCTCTTCAGCAACGCACTGGAGATTCCCATCCACGGCGTGTTCCTCATGTTCAACAACCAAGACCGGCCCGGCATCGTCGGCTACGTCGGCACGCTGTTGAGCAAGCACAGTGTCAACATCGCCAACCTCAGCCTGAGCCGCGACCACGCCGGTGGCCACGCACTCTCAGTCTTCCACGTGGACAGCGAGCCGCCAACCGAGTTGCTCGAAGAGCTGCGCCGCGACGCCGTGTTCAGCAATGTTCGCGTGGTGAAACTCTAGGCAGTGGGGCGTGACTGCATCCGACGCGCCCGCCTCCGCCCCGCCCCCCTCACGCACCACGCTTATGAAAACCCTTGTTCCGCTGCTCTGCCTCGCCGCCTTTGCCCACGCCGCCGACCCGAAAGTCTCCAAGTCCCCCGTCGCGCCGCCGTCGCCCAAGCCGGTCGTGAGCGCCGACAACCTCTTCCCTCCCACCGTGCTGGCGAAGGGCATCGGCTTTGAAATCAACAGCCGCCAGCTCGACGAGGCGTATCTGAATTTCCGCACCGCCGCCGCCGCGCGCAACCAACCGCCGCCGCCGGAGGACAAGCGCTTGGAGGTGGAACGCAAACTTCTCGACCGGCTCATCGTCGTCGAGGTGCTCAAGCGCAAGGCCAACGAGGCCGCGAAGACCAAGGGCAAGGCCGCCGCCGACAAGATGCTCGCCGAATTCCTGCAGCAGGCCGGCTCCAGCGAGGCCTTCCGCCGCCAGGTGGAGGTGATGGGTATGACGCCAGAGTCGTTCACCGCGCAGTTCACCGAGCGCGCCATCGTGGAGGAGGTCGTGAAACAAGAAGTGGGGGACAAGGTGATTATCACCCCGCAGCAGGTGCAGAAGTTCTACGACGAGAACCCGAAACGCTTCGACCAGCCGGAGACCGTGCGCGCCGCGCACATTTTACTGAAGTCGGTGGACCTCGCCTCGAAACAGGAGCTGCCGCCCGAGCAGCAGAAGGCACAGCGCACTCTCATTGAAGCCCTGCTCAAGCGCGTGCGCGCTGGCGAGGACTTCGCCAAGCTGGCGAAGGAATTTTCCCAAGACCCCGGCTCGAAGGAACGCGGCGGCGAATACCTCTTCCCGCGCGGCCAGATGGCGATGGAGTTCGAGGTCGCCGCCTTCGGGATGTCCCCGGGCCAAGTCAGCGACGTGGTCACGACCAAGTTCGGCTATCACATCATCAAGGTGCTGGAGCGCAACCCGGCGGGACGGGTCGAATTCGCGAAGGTCAAGGACCGCATCCGCGAAGGCCTCCAGCAGGAGGAAGCGGACAAGCAGTTGCCGGCGTATCTGGAGAAGGTGAAGAAGGCGGCGGGCGTGGAGATCCTCGAGGCGAAGTTTAAGTGAGCGGGAAGGAGCAGGATCGGGATTGCGATCAGGAGCAGGAGCCAAAGCCCTCCTACCACTCGTAATCCTGATCTTAATCCGGCTCCCCTTCCAATGAAGTCCCTCCCCATCGCCCTCACCATCGCCGGCTCCGACAGCGGCGGCGGCGCGGGCATCCAAGCCGACCTCAAGACCTTCGCCGCCCTCGGCGTCCACGGCACCAGCGCCATCACCTGCCTGACCGCGCAGAACCCCAAGGGCGTCTCCGCCATCCAGGCCGCGAAGCCCGCCATCGTCCGCGCCCAAATCGAAGCCGTCTTCGCCGAGCTGCGCCCCGCCGCCGTGAAGACCGGGATGCTCTTCGACACGGCCATCATCCGCGTTGTCGCCGACTACTTCAGCCAACTCCATGGCCGGAAGCCACCGCTCATCGTGGACCCCGTGATGGTCGCCACCAGCGGCGCGCGCCTGCTCCAGCCTGCGGCCCTCCGCGCGATGCAGGAGGAATTGCTCCCGCTCGCCACCCTTGTCACGCCGAACTTGGACGAAGCCGAAATCCTCGTCGGCGCGAAGCTCAAGTCCGTCGAAGACCTCCGCGCCGCCGCGCGCACCCTCCACCAACGCTTCCACTGCGCCGCGCTGGTCAAGGGCGGTCACCTGCGCGGCCTGCGCGACGCCGTGGACATCTTCTACGACGGCGAAACCGAGCTGCTCCTCTCCGCCCCGTTCGTGCGCGGCGTCACGACGCACGGCACCGGTTGCACCTACTCTGCCGCCATCGCCGCCCACCTCGCGCTCGGCCACGACCTTCCCCGTGCCGTGGAACTCGCCAAGACCTTCATCACCCATGCCATCGCCGGCAGCGTCCGCGCCGGGAAGCACTCCGTGTTGAATCCCTTCGCCTGAGCGGGCGTTCGTGTGGAGCGCTGCCGTTGGAGTTTGGGTGGAACGGGCCACCGGCCCGTTGCGGCGGGCGACTCGCCCGCCGCTCGTGCTGCGCCAAGAACGCTCCAGACAGCCCGGATGGATACTGTGCCGAAGCTCGGTGGCAAGTTGCCGCCGAGAACGGCCAAGTTGGCCGTTCCACCCGGAGCCATCAGCATGGTTCCGGCTCAGTCGAAGTCCGAGCAGCTCATGAAGTAGTGGCAGCGCGGGCAGCGGAACTTGCACTTCTGATTCTCCAGCTCGTGCCCGCAGCGCGGACACCACCGCCAGTATTCGCCCTCACTGGCGGTGTGCTCCGGTGGCACCGGCTCGGCTTGCGGCGCGTTGGGGTCGGGAGTTGGCTTCGGTTCCGGCACACCCGGTTGGTAGGTCGAGCTGACGGCCGATACAAGTTTGCGAGCGCGGCCCAACTGACTGGCCCATTTCGCAGCGGTGGCAGCGGGGGCTTCGCCTCAGCCGGAACCATGCGTTCAAAGCCGAGCGCCTCACGCAAAGGACGCGAAGGACGCAAAGGACCTGGGAATCTGCGGGCAGAAAAACCAGCACCAGCCGGTGAGCTCAACGTCGGTGGATACAGAGGGCTTGCTCGCTTCCCCTTTGCGCCCTTGGCGGCCGTTGCGTGAGGTTTCTTCCGCATCGTTCCGCCTCAGCGTGAGAAGTTCCCCGCCTCCGCCCGCTCCGACTCAGGTCTATGCCGTAGTTTCCCGCCGATTTCACCGCCCCGCCTGACTCCGGCATCCGCGCTGCTAGGAAGACTAGCATGTCAAACATGCTACCAATCGCTCCCCGATTCCCCGCATGCCCATCAGTCGCCGCCCTCCTTGCGGCGACGGACAGTCCCCTAAACTCCCCCTGACGTGAGCCGGGCATTCTTGCCTACTACTCCGTCCTCGAAAACGACACCGGCGGCTGCGCAAGCAGCCGCCGGTTGCGTTTTTCCGCTTCGCGCCGTGCTGCTCCTCTGTTATCCCAACCCGCCGTGACCAGCCCGATGCCCAGCGTCCTGCTGTTGATTCCCGCCTACAACGAGGAGGAGCGCATCGAGCCGACCCTCCGCGAATACGCCGCCTATTTCCGCGCCCACTACGCCGGCCCCTTTCAAATCCTCGTCATCCTCAACGGCTGCCGCGACAACACCCTGGGCGTCGTGCACCGCGTGGCGAAGGACTTCCCCGAAGTTCAAGTCGAGAACTTCCCCGCGCCCATCGGCAAGGGCGGCGCGCTCATTGAGGGCCTGCGCCACGCGCCCAAGGTGGACCTCATCGGCTACGTGGACGCCGACGGCGCGACGCCGCCCGAAGCCTTCCACCGGCTCATCGGTCACACCGCCTGGGCCGACTGCGTCGTCGGTTCGCGCTGGGTCGCGGGCGCGGTGTTGCACCAAGCGCAGCCGTGGTTCCGCCGCCTCACCAGCCGCGCGTTCCACGCCATCGTGCAAAGCCTCTTCTGGATGGACATCGCGGACACGCAATGCCCGGCGAAGATTGCCCACCGCACCGCCATCGAGGCCATTCACCCCCACCTCCGCATCGCCGACCTCGCGTTCGACGTGAACCTGCTCTACTCGCTCAAGCACGCTGGCTTCAAGGTGCTCGAACTCCCGACCGAATGGACCGACAAGCTCGGCAGCAAGGTCACCAGCTCCCTCTTCCGCTCCTCGGCCATCATGTTCTTCTCCACCGTGCGACTGCGGTTGGTGTATTCCCCGCTCTACGAACGCCTACAACCGCTCCGCTGGGTCGGTGACTGGCTCTACCGCGTGCTCCGCGCGCCGGTGGTGAAGCGGAAGTAAGGCGGGTTTTGAGTTCTGGGTTTTGGGTTCTGAGTGGAGTCAGCGCGGTGGGGGCGACGACTCGGAACTCGAAACTCCAAACCCAGAACGGCGGAACGTGAACCAAACTGCTGTCCCCAGCAGCGCCGTGCAAGCGGCTCCGAGCACCTGCACCACAAGTCGGAACGCCGCCATCGGCTCCATCCCGCCAAGCTTGGGCTGCACCCACCACAGCCCGGCGGCGAAGCCCACCGCGATGAGCACCAGCCACGGCACGATGGCGAAGCGCTCGCGGGCGAGAAGGTTTTGCACGAGCACATTGGCCAGCACGAGGAACAGGATGCTCCACGCGAACCACGGCACCAGCGGCGCAGCTTGCAGGAAATAGTCCGGGTTGCGGAAATACACGACCCGCAACGGCAGTGTCGGCACCAGCGAGCAAACCGTCGCCACCGCGCCGCCCAGCGCCGCGGTGCCCAGCAACGTGTGCCGCAGCGCCGCGTCCGCGCCGCCGCCCGCGCCACCGGCAATCTTCGGGAACATCACCGACGCGATGGGCAGCGTGAACTGGCTCAGGCCAAAGCCCACGATGACGCCCGCCTGATACAGCGCCGTGATTTCCTTCGGGAACTGGCTTTGCACGAACACCGCGTCCGCCGTGGAGATGAAGGCCACCGCGCCCATCGCCAGCGTCAGCGGCAGCACGCGCGCCAGCCACGGACGCCACACGAACGTCCCGCCCGCCACCGCCCGCAGCTCGCGCGTCGCGTGCCACGCCAGCGCCACGGCGGCAAGCTGGCTGAACAGCGATGCCGCCATCGCGCTCGCCGCCTGCCCGTGCAGCAGAATCACCAGCACCACCACCGCGCTGAAACGCCCGATGCCGTCGATCATCAGCGTCCAGCCAAACCGCGCGAAGTCCTGCCGCCCTTGCAGCGCGCCGCGCAGAACGGGCAGCCACAGCGAGGTCAACCCCAGCCCCAGCGTGGCCCACAGCGCGGCGGGGTTGCCGATTTTGAGCGTCGCGCAAATCGCGTCGCTGAACACGAGACCCGCCGCCAGCACCAGCAGCCACAGGGCGAACGTCGCGCGCAGCACCGCCCGCACCGTCGCCGCGAGTTCCGCCTGCGCCGCCGGTTCCTTCGCGGTGGCCGTTTGCAGCGCGAACACCGCCTGCAAACCCGCCGCCGGCACGCCGAGGAGGAGGAAGACTTTCAGCAGCGTGGCGAACACACCGTATTCCGCCGGGTCCAGCTTCGATACGAGCGGATGCACGGCGAACATGAAGACGCCGCAGCCCAGGCTCGCAGCAACGAGCCAGCCGGCTTGCTTGAAGAAGTGTTTGCCCGAGTCAGCGCTCATGCGGGGGAAATGGTTTCGAGCGTCACCGGCACCTGCTCTGGCGGCTTGGGCTGCGGGCGGGTGAAGAGCCCTTTCCAGAAGCCCAGCCCGTAAAAGATATGCGACACCACAACCAGCGGCGCGACACGCGCAGCACTGAACAGACAATGCGAGCTCGTCGCCAGCGTCTGCGCGAGCACCGCGACGGCATAGAGCGCGAGCGGACACAGGAGCAGCAGCGGCAGGAGCGGCGTCAGCACGAGGTAAAGCAGGAACAACGGCGGCACGAAGTTCGGCGCGGAGCCGAGTGTGGGATGCAGGCGGAACTGCTCCGCGCGCCCGCGCCCATAGTTCATCAGCATCTTGCAGAACGCGCCGAGCGTGCGGCGCGGGCGGCGGTGGACGACGAACTCGGGGTCGTAGAGCAGCGTGCCGCCACGCTGCTGCAACTCGTCCATCAGCGCGTTCTCCTCGTTGGGATACAGCGCTTCGTCGAAGCCGCCGGCGGCCAGCAGGGCTTCGCGGCGGCCCATGAGGTTGCAGAGAATGAGTTCCTTCTCTCCGCTCGCTCGCGCCTTTCCCACGGGCGTGTAGCGCGCGCGGCTGGGGCCGAAGGCTAGCCAAGTGCCCATCGTGGCGGCGAAGGCTTGCTCCAGCGGCGGCGCGTCTGTCGGGCACACATTCGGCCCGCCGACCATCACGACCTTCGGATCCGCGAAGTGCGCGAGCGCGCGGCGGAGGTTGTCGGGCGGCGGGAGCGAGTCGTCGTCGAGGAAGTAAATCAAGTCACCCTTGGCGGCGCGGAGCGCGGTGTTGCGCTGGACAGAGGGTTGCTTCCCGCGCGCGACGATGATTTCAAGCCGGTCGGCGGGATGGTCGAGCTGGCGCGCGGCGGCTAGTGCCAACGGTTCTGAGTCCCCCGGTCGCGTCGGGATGATGACGGTGACGAGGGGGGGACTCACGCCAGCACTCCTTCATCCGTGTTCCATCCGTGTTTCATCGGCGGCTGAATGAACTTCTCACGGCTGGTCACGCAGGAATTTGACCAGCAGCCGCGTCAACCGTTCGAGCTGCGCCAATTCCACCCACTCGTCTGCCGTGTGTGCCTGCGCGATGTCGCCGGGGCCGAGGAGGACGCTGGGGATGCCGGCGCTGGCCAGCACCGCCGCGTCGGAGAAGTAATCCACGCCGAGCGCGCGTCGCTGACCGGCGCAGCGCGTGAGCTGGCGGACGAGCGGGAGGTTCGGGTCGGTCTCCAGCGCGGGACACGGGGCGTTCTTCGTGTCGGTGAGGTCCGCGTCCACGCCGAGGTTGCGCAGAAGCGCGCGGAGTTCGGCCATCACGGCAGCGTCCGTCTCGCCGGGGAGCGTGCGACGGTCCACGAGAATTTCGCAGCGGTCGGGGACGATGTTTGGCTGCTTGCCGCCGGCGATGAAGCCGACGTTCACCGTGGCGTGACCGAGGAGCGGGTGGGTGCGCTGGCGCAGCGTGGCGGCGTAGTTCGTCTCCAGCTCTTCCACGACGCGGGCCATGGCGAGAACGGCGTTCTTGCCGAGGTGCGGCTTGGAGCCGTGGGCGGATTTACCGTGGGTGGTGATGCGGAGCCAGAGGTCGCCCTTGTGCGCGGTGATGACTTTCAGCCGCGTCGGTTCGCCGACGATGGCGAGGTCGGCCTGAAGCCCGCGCTTCACCAACGCGCGGCTCCCGCTCTGGTTGTTCTCCTCGTCCACGAGGGCGGTGAGGATGATTTCGGTCTCGCGCGGACGCGGGCCGCTCGTGGCGAGTTCGAGCAGCGCGGCGAGGTAGGTGGCGATGCTGCCCTTGGTATCGCACGCGCCGCGTCCGTGGAGGCGGCCGGCCTTCACGACGGGTTTGAAGCGGGCTTCGCTGTCCACGCCCACGGTGTCCATGTGCGGCGCGAGCAGGATGCGACGGTGGACTTTTCCCCCAGCAGGCGTGAGGCGGATGAGCAAGTTCGAGCGGCCGGGGAGAACTTCCTGCCACTTCAGCTCCAGCCCGGCGCGGTCGGCGGTGAAGGCAAGGAAGTCGGCGACGCGGCGTTCGCCGGTGAGGTCGTCGCGGCCCGGCAGGAACGCGGGGTTCACGCTGGGCAGCGCGATGAGTTCGCGCAGGAGCTGATGGGCGGTGGCGGACATCGGGCGGGGCGCAAGGTAGGGGGCGGCGCCAGGGGTGTCGAGCCGACTTGCGGGCGCGGCGGACGTGGCTAGACTCCGCGCACTTGAACGCCTTCCTCGAACTGCGCGACGTGCGGACCCACTTCCCGGTGGAGCATGGGCTGGTCTTCCGCCGGCGCGTGGGCACGGTGCGGGCGGTGGACGGGGTGTCACTCACGCTGCGGCAGGGGGAAATCCTCGGGTTGGTGGGCGAGTCGGGCTGCGGGAAGTCCACGCTGGGGCGGACGATTCTCCAACTGCTGCCGGCGAGCGAGGGCACGGTGGTGTTGGGCGGGCGGAACTTGACGGCGTTGCGGGGCGCGGAGCTGCGGGCGGCACGCGCGGACTTCCAGATGATTTTCCAAGACCCTTACGCCTCGCTGAACCCGCGCATGACGGTGTTCGACACGCTAGCGGAGGCGCTGCGGGCGCATCGCGTGGTCCCGGCGGAGGAGCTGCCGGGGCGCGTGGCGGCGTTGATGGAGAAGGTCGGCCTCGCGCCGCGTTACCAGAGGAAGTATCCCCACGAGTTCAGCGGCGGGCAGCGGCAGCGCATCGCCATCGCGCGCGCGCTGGCGGTGGAGCCGAAGTTAATTGTGGCCGACGAACCGGTGTCGGCGCTGGATGTTTCGATTCAAGCGCAGATCATCAACCTGCTGGCCAAGCTCTCGCGCGAGATGGGGCTGACGTTGGTCTTCATCTCACACGATCTCTCGGTGGTGCGGCACATCGCGGACCGCATCGCGGTGATGTATCTCGGCAAGATCGTGGAGCTGGGGCCGGCGGCGGAGGTGTTCGACCACCCGCTGCATCCCTACGCTCAGGCGTTGGTGAGCGCGGTGGCGGTGCCGGACCCCGTGAAGGCGCGGGAGCGGAAACGCATCGTGTTGGCGGGGGATCCGCCGTCGCCGCTGAACCCGCCGGGCGGCTGTGCGTTTCATCCGCGGTGCCAGCATGCGACGGCGGCGTGTCAGGCGACGGTGCCGGGGCTGGAGGAGTTCACGCCGGGGCGTGAAGTGGCGTGTCTGCGGGTAAGGGAGATTCAACCGCCAGCTTGAGGCGGGCGGGGGGGGAATCGCGGCGGTTGCCGGCCGGTTTACTTCACCGGTGGTTCCGGCGAAGTCGCCGCCGGAGCGACGGCGGCAGCGGGTTTTTGCGGCGGAGCGGGCGCGGGCTTGTAGAAGGTCACAAGCGTGCCGCCGAGCGCGGCGAGGAGGATGCCCACCCAGAACATCGGTTTGATGCTGCCCCAGCCGCCGGCGGGCGGGTGGACGGTGAGCGAGTAGAAGGCGTTCACGACGGGTGCGCCAGCGAAGATGATGGACATGACGACGGCCGGGGTGCCCTTCGCGCCGAAGGCCAGCAGCACACCGAGCGCGCCGACCGCGCCGACGATGCCGGCGATGAGCGACCACCACAGCCCTTTGGCCGGATAATCCCAGAAGGCGAGCGAGGCACCCTTCGCGGCGAGGATCGCCATCGGGGCGAGCACGGCGGTGAGGAAGTAAGCTAGGCCGACGTAGAGGAATGCCTTGATGCGGCCAGTGGCGGGATCGGCCATGCCCATCGCGCCGGAGTGGAGGAAGACGCCATAGACGCCCCAGGAGACGACCGTGAGCATCGCCCAACCCAACCACGCCATGCCCGGTCCTGCAGAGTTTTCAGTGCCCATAAAGTGGCGCGACTCTAGGAGTGGGTCGGGGGGAGTTCAAATGGTTTGTGCCCGCGGATCATCTGGGGTTGGCCGGGCGGCTCAAGGCAGCAGCGGTTGGTTCGCTAATCCCGCGCTGCCGCGGGGGGCGAACCGAGTGAGATCACGATAAGGACTAGGATTGCGAGCAAGAGTCCGAAACGGAGCAGCAAGAAAGTGAGCAGCGCCCAAAAGCGGATTTGCCCCCGCGCTGGGTTTGTGGTCCGCTTCGGTTAGCGCACTCCTACCATGAGCACTTGGCGATACGTTCAGAATGGCCAGCCCTCCGCCCCCGTGGACACTGCGGCGCTGCAAGCGCTGCTCACCAGCGGCGCGCTGTCGCCCGACACGTATGTGTGGAAGGAAGGCATGGCGAACTGGCTCGCGGCGAAGGCACTGCCGGAGTTCGTAAACTACGGCAAGGCCTCCCCGCCGCCCATGCCGCCGGTGCCGAGTTCGAGCGCCGCGCCGCCGCCTTCGGCCCCGGCCAGCGCGCCCGTCTCGGCGAGCGATGACATCGATAAGAACCGTGCGTTCGCCATCATTTCCTACCTCTGGATTCTCTTCATCGTCGGCTTGATTGCCGCGCCGAACTCGAAGTTCGCCAAGTATCACGCGAATCAAGGGCTGGTTCTGTTCCTTGCCGAGCTGGTATTTGGGGCCGCCTGCATCGTGCTGATGTTCATCCCCATCCTCGGGCACCTGACCATCGTGGCCGGCTGGGTCGCCGGGATCGTGCTCGCCGTGCTGGGCATCATCAACGCCGCCAGCGGCCAGTGTAAACCGCTGCCGCTCATCGGCCACTTCGAACTCATCAAGTAGCCATGCGCACCAAGGTCAAAATCTGCGGCCTCACGCGCTTGCCCGACGCGCTCGCCGCCGTCGAGGCCGGGGCGGATGCGCTGGGCTTCATGTTCTTTGAAGGCAGCAAACGGAACATCGCCCCCACTGCTGCCGCGCAGATAGTCCGCGCGCTCCCGCCGTTCGTGGCCAAGGTCGGCGTGTTCGTCAACGCCAGCGCGGAAACGGTGCGCGCCGTCGTGGCCGAGTGCGGGCTGGACACGCTGCAATTCCACGGCGAGGAAACGCCGGAGTTCTGCCGCCAGTTTGCCCCGCTCAAGGTGATCAAAGCCTTCCGCATCCAGAACGCCGCCTCACTCACGCCCTTGCCGAACTACGCCGTGGACGCCTGGCTCCTCGACAGCCACGTGGCCGGCCAGCGCGGCGGCTCGGGCGCGACGTTCAATTGGGATTTGGCCTGTCAGGCGAAGGAGTTGGGCCGCCCAGTCATTCTCGCCGGCGGCCTCTCGCCCGAGAACATCGCTGACGCGCTGCAACAGGTCTGGCCCTTCGGCGTGGACGTGTCGAGCGGCGTCGAGACCGCGCCGGGCGAGAAGGACGCGGCGCTGGTGCGCCGGTTCGTGGAGATTGTCCGCAGCACCGAGCAGGAGTTGGGATGACCAGCGCCAACGCGCTGCGGGTTTGGAGCTTGGAGCCTGGGTTGGGGAGCCTTAGTTTTCCGCCATGAGCAGTGCCACCACGCCCACCGTCCCCGACGCCCACGGTCACTTCGGCCCCTTCGGCGGCCGCTACGTCCCCGAGACCCTCGTGCATCCGTTGCAGGAGCTGGAGAACGAGTATTTCCGCGCGCAGCACGACCCGGAGTTTCAGCGCGAACTGAGTTACTACCTCCGCGAGTTCATCGGCCGCCCCTCGCCGCTCTACCACGCCGAGCGCCTCACCCGCGAGCTGGGCGGCGCGAAGATTTACCTCAAGCGTGAAGACCTGAACCACACCGGCGCGCACAAGATCAACAACGCGATGGGGCAAATCCTCCTCGCGAAACGCATGGGCAAGACCCGGATCATCGCCGAGACCGGCGCGGGGCAGCACGGCGTCGCCACCGCCACCGTGGCCGCGATGTTCGGCATGCAGTGCGTGATCTACATGGGCGCGGTGGATTGCGAGCGGCAGAAGCTGAACGTCTTCCGCATGAAGATGCTCGGCGCGGACGTGGTGCCCGTTCACGCGGGGCAAAAGACCTTGAAGGAAGCAGTGAACGAAGCGATGCGTGACTGGGTGACGAACCTCCGCAGCACGCACTACATCCTCGGCACGGCCTACGGCGCCCACCCCTACCCCGTCATGGTCCGCAACTTCCAGCGCATCATCGGCGACGAGGCGCGACGGCAGATTCTCGAACAGGAGGAGCGCTTGCCCGACCTGCTCATCGCGTGCGTCGGCGGCGGCTCGAACGCCATCGGCCTCTTCTACCCGTTCCTCGAAGACAAGTCCGTGAAGATGCTGGGCGTCGAGGCGGGCGGGCGCGGGATTTTGCCCGAGCAACACGCCGCGCGTTTCCAAGGTGGTTCGCTCGGCGTGCTGCAAGGCACGCGCAGCTACATCCTCCAGAACGAGTTCGGCCAGATTCAATCCACCCACAGCGTCAGCGCCGGCCTCGACTATGCCGCCGTCGGCCCCGAGCACGCGTGGCTCCGCGACGAGGGACGGGTGGAATACAGCTACGCCACGGACGACCAGGCGCTCGACGCGTTCATGAAGCTCGCGCGACTCGAAGGCATCATTCCCGCGCTGGAAAGCGCCCACGCCGTCGCCGCCTGCATGGAACGCGCGCCGAAGCTGGGCAAGGACGGCCTCATCATCGTGAACCTCTCCGGCCGCGGCGACAAAGACGTGGCGCAGGTGGCGGAGAAGGTGGGCTTGCAGATGCCGGTGTGAACAGGCAATCACGCCCGCGTCACTCCGCGACCAGTTGCACGCGCATCATGGCCGGATCGAAGGCGAACTTCTTGCCCGCCGGCGGCGGGGGTAGTTTTTGCAGGTAGCCAGCGGTCACCAGCTCTTTCAAGTCCTTCGGCGGCTGACCGCGCTTGAAGGTCCAAAGTTCCAAGGCACGGTGGATCTCCGCCAAGGCCTCCTCTGGAGTGGTGGCAGTAGAGGGAATCGGCGAGAGAAGCACAGCAGGATCGCGCGGGGGCTTGCGCTTGCAGCCGGTGAACAAACTCAGGCCCAGACAGGCAACGGCCAAGAGGCCAAGAACAGTGCGTGGAGTCATCGTAGTCAGGCGGCGCATGAGGGGAAGCAGCGGAAGGAGGCGCGTGGCTGCCGGGCTACTGTTTGTCCCACAGCGCTCGCGGATCGCCCGCAGGGTATCCCATGCCCGTCTCGCTGGGCTTCATCAATTCCGAGTGTCCATCCACGAAACCAACCGGCGCGCGCTTGTTGTGGCGGGCGACCATCCGAACCGGATCCGTGGCGGCGAAGTAGGAATCCGAAGGCGAGCGCATGTAGAGCGTGGCGGTCTTCTCGACCTCTAGCCACAGATCCGGGTCGGTTTGGGTGGGGTTGCTCACCAGGCCGGCGTCGGTGAAGACCAGCGTCGCCGCCGGCTGGCTCACCATGACATCGCGGACCCGCGCCGTCGCCCCGGCGGGGGAGGTGATGCCGATCTCCACATGGTTCATGGCGATGCCGAGCTTGTTGGGGTTGTTTGCCGTCCCGCCGGCGTTGATGGCGGCGGGATAGACGAGGGCCGCGCAGTCGAAGGTTTTGGGATTGTTAGGGATGTAGTTGTTGAGTTTGTCCGGCCACCAGATGGTGCCGACTCCGCTCTGAACCAGACTCTGCGCGGAAGTAATCTCGTCGGCTTGGCGCGGCTGCCGCCACAGGAACACAAACGTGTTGTCGTTGTCGTCCATGTAGAGGCGGGAGGCGATGCTGACCTGCCGGTTGTTGTTCAAGCACTGGATGCCCTTGGCCTTGCTCTTGGCCTTGGACAGCGCCGGCAGGAGCATCCCCGCCAAGATGGCGATGATCGCGATGACGACGAGCAGTTCGATCAGGGTGAAGGCGGAGGCATGACGAGGCGGTCGTGATGGCATAGGCGGAACGATTGGCTTTCGGGTGCCACCGTAGGCGGGCGTGGGAACCCATGCCAGCGGATTCTGGCCCACCCGGCGGCGACCGGAATTGCCCTTGCCAACCGCTTGGCTCACTCGGAAGGTCTGCCCATGCAACGCCTGTTTCCCCTCGCCCGGCTGGTCCCGCTGCTCGTTATCGGCTGCCTGGCGCTCACGTCCGGCCCCAGCGCCGCGCAGGACAACGAAAAGACTGCGGCACGCTACCAGCCCGGGCGCAAAACGCTTGATGGCATCGGCAAGTATTACTTCGGGCGCGAGATCGCCCACTACATGACGCACCTGGGCGCGCCGTGGCTGGATCGACCCGAGCGCGATCAGGAGGAGCGGCCCGACCTCTTGATGAAGGCGCTTGCGCTCAAGCCCGGTGACGCCGTCGCGGACTTGGGCTGCGGCACGGGTTACTTCAGTTGGCGCATGGCCAAGGAAGTCGGCGACAAGGGTGTGGTGTATGGCATCGAGATTCAGCCGGAGATGCTCGAGCACTTGGCCGTGAAGATGAAGGAGCGCGGCGTGACGAATGTCCTCGGCGTCCTGGGCACCATCACCGACCCGAAGCTGCCCAAGCCCGTGGACCTCGTCATCATGGTGGATGTCTATCACGAGTTCGATCACCCGTGGGAGATGATGGACGCGGTCTGCAAGCGTTTGAAGCCCGGCGGGCGCATCGTGTTCGTCGAGTATCGCGGCGAAGACCCGGAGGTGCCCATCAAGCCACTGCACAAGATGACCGAGGCGCAGGTGCGCAAGGAAATGGCCGCCCAGCCCGTGGACTACGTGGAAACCATCCGCACGCTGCCGCGCCAGCACATCATCATCTTCCGGAAGAAGGCGTAACTTGCGCGGCGCGCGCGTGGGGCAGCGGGTCCGCAGCCGTTGTTACTTCGCGTCCTGTTTCTTCTTCTTCGCCCCCGGTTCGCCCTTCGGCGCGTTGGGACGGATGAGCGATTCTGGCGCGTCTTGGGCGGGCACTTTCAGTTCCTTCCGCAAGCGCGTCAGCTCAGTGTGCAGCTCGGCGCGCGTCTTCGCGTAAGCCGGGTCTTCGTAGAAACTCTTCAGCTCCTGCGGGTCTTTCTCGCGGTCGAACAGCTCCCAGTAATTCATCTCCGGCTCGTAGAAGTGGACGAGCTTGTAGCGGTCCGTGATGACGGCGTAGTGCTTCCGCACGTCGTGGGGGCCGGGATACTCGTAGTAGTGATAGTAGAAACTCTTGCGCCAGTCGGCAGGCGTCTGGCCCTTGAGGATGGGCACCAAACTGCGGCCCTGAATGTCGCTGGGAATCGGCTGCCCGGCGGCTTCGAGGAACGTGCTGGCGAAGTCGAGGTTGCTCACGAGGTCGCGGTTCACACTGCCGGGCTTGGTCACGCCGGGCCAGCGCGCCAGCAGTGGCGTGCGCACGGACTCCTCGTAAAACCACCGCTTGTCGAACCACCCGTGCTCGCCGAGGTAGAAACCCTGGTCGCTGGTGTAAACGACGAGGGTGTCCTTCGCCAGCCCCTCCTCATCGAGGAATTTTAGCAACCGCCCAACGCTCTCATCCACGCTCAGGATGCACCCGAGGTAGTCGTGCAGGTAACGCTGGTAGCGCCAGCGCACGAGGTCCTTGCCGGAGAGCTTGGCCGCCTCGAACTCCGCGTTGCGCGGCTCGTAGTAGGCGTTCCAGGTCTTGCGTTGCTCCTCGTTCAAACTGCCCGGCACCGTGAGCTTCGCGTCGAGCTTGGTGAACGTCTTCTCCAAGGTCATGTCCTGCTCGTATTCGGCGCGGCCACGACCGGTGTAGTTGTCGAAGAGCGTCGGCGGCTCGGCGAACTTCACGTCCTTGTTCCAGCCGAGGTATTTCAAGTTCGGCGACCACTCGCGATGCGGGGCCTTGTGCTGCGCCATCATCAGAAACGGCTTGGACTTGTCGCGCTTCTTGAGCCAATCGAGCGAGAGGTCCGTGATGATGTCGGTGGTGTAGCCGGTGTGCTTCACCTGCTGGCCCATGCGGTTCATGGGCGGGTTGTAGTAAACGCCCTGTCCCGGGAGAATTTCCCAGTAGTCGAAGCCCAGGCTCGACGGTTCCGCGCCGACCAAGTGCCACTTGCCCACGATGGCGGTCTGGTAGCCAGCGGCCTGGAGGAGCCGGGGGAAGGTCTGCTGCGTGCCGTCGAACTTACTGTTCGTGTTGTTGTAAAAGCCGTTCAGGTGATTGTATTTCCCCGTCATCACCGTGGCGCGGCTCGGGCCGCAAATGGAGTTCGGCACCAACGCGCGGTGGAAGAGCATCCCCTCCTTCGCGAGCCGATCAATGTTCGGCGTGGGCACCAGCTTGATGGAATGCTGATAGGCGCTGATGGCCTGATACGCGTGGTCGTCGGTGAAGATGAAGAGGATGTTCGGCTGCTTCGGCGCGGCGAGGCCGTGCGTGGCAAGCTGGCAGAACAGAACGACGAGCAAACTAAACGGGCGTGAAACTTTCATTGAGTGGTGGATTTGGACCCTGCAAACACTACTTCGCCGCCTTGCCCTTCTGCCGCATCTCGAGCTTCGACACATGGTCCGTGTCGATGATGTGCATCAGCCCGTCCTGGTCGAAGACCACGAGCGTGTCCCCGCCGGGCGCGATCATCATGTAATCCGGGTGTGGGACGTGAACGGTTTGCCCATCCGACGTGCGGATCGTGTAAGGGCGAAACGGAGTTGCGAGGTTGATTTGCTTGAGTTCCTGAACATTCATAGCGTGCGAAAGGTTCGCCGGAGACTACTTCAGCGAACCGTATCCGCAACATCATTACCCCCCGACCAGCGCGGCTCCGCCGACCACGGACTGGCTCCCGTCCACACGCTTTCTCCTACGCCGAAATACCACCGGCCGGGAGCTGGACGCCAAGGCTAAAACTTCAGGATGAGCTGAGCGCTCCGTGCCCGCGCCTGGTGGCGCTGCTCGGCAGACAGCTTGGTCTCCAACTCGTCGCGTTCCTTGATCGCTGCGGCCGAACCGGTGGTGGTGGCGAGATGGAGCCAGGCTGTGGCCTGCACCAAGTCGCTCGGCACCAGATAGCCGCGCCGATACCAGCCAGCGAGTTCACGCATGGCTTCCGCGTCGCGCTGGCGGTGGGCTCGCAAGTAGAGGTGGATGGCCTCGGCCAAGGCGCGGTCCTCCGGCGTCTGGCGGGGCTTGAGCTTTCCCCCATTGTCGTCGAACCAGTTGACAATGGCGCTGCCCTGCGCCGGGTCTTCGCTGATGGTGGCGCTGGCGTTGTCGGTGCCGAATTTGCGGAAACCGCCCGAGAGCAGCCAGCGCGCGGCCAGCACGAGGTCGCGGTTGCAGCCGTAACCCCAACGATAGCGGTCGCCGAGCATGAGGGCGGCTTCGGGGTGTTGGCCCTCGGCGGCCAACTGGAGCAGATGGTGCGGCGACTCGGTGGCGTTCTGCGGCTCCAGCTCGCCGGTGGCGAGGAGACGGGCCAGGCGGAACTGCGCGTCGGCATTCCCGGCCCGGGCGGCCTCCCGCCAGCCCATTCGTTGGGTGCTCGCATCCAACTGGCCCTGCTCGCTCAACGTCTGGAGCGCGCTCCCTTCGCCGTTCGCGGCGGCGCGGAGCATCCAACTCCGCCCCCCCGGCAGGTCTTTGGGAACGCCCCGACCAGTGAACAGGCTATAGCCATAGGCGTTCATCGCCGCCGGGTGACCGGCCTCGGCGGCACGGAGATACCAGCGGTTCGCTTCGACGGCATCCGGCTGGAACCCGTGACGACCCTCGAGATGCGCGCGGCCGAGGGTGCGCATCGCCAGGGGGCTGCCGACGGCGACGGCCTGTTCGTAAAGTTTCAAAGCGGCTTTCGCATCCGCCTCCATCCCGATGCCGGAGGCCTGAAGCTGGCCGAGCAAATGCAACCCGGCCCCGTTGCTGCGGCTTGCGGCGGCGCGGGCCAGGCGCAGCGCCGCGTCGAAGTTCTCGGGCAGCCCCTCACCGAACAGTTGGCGGCGGCCTAACTCAGCCATCGCCTCCGCGTTGTCCTGGGCGGCGGCCTGCTGTAGCAGCGTAAGCCCGCGCGTCGCGTCGCGTGGCACCCGCAGCCCGGTGAGGAGCAGTTGACCGAGGTAGAACTGCGCCACCGCGTCGCCGCGCGCGGCGTCGGCTTCGAGGTCGGCGATGGGGCGCTTGGCCCAGCGGGCGGACAGCCCGAACAAGGTCAGCGCTTCGACGGGCGGTTCGGCGGCGGACGCCAGCAGCACAGTGGACAGGAGCGTGGCAAGTAGCGGCAGTTTCATGGCGGGGAGTATCAGGGTTTTTTCGGCGGGGAACTTGGTGCGGGTGCGGGCACGCCCGGCGGCGCATTCGTCCCGCGCGGCCGGGGCGAAGTGCCGCGTAACTGGTCGCGCAGCAGCTCCTGCATCTCGTCCGGGTCCATCTTGCCGTTCTTGTTCTTGTCGTAGCGTTCGAGGATTTCGGGCGGGGGCGGGCCTTGCGGCATTTGGCCTGGAGCGAACGCGCCGCCCGGCCCGAAGGGAATTCCCGGGCGGGGTGGCTGGCCCACCCCCGGTGGAACGCCCGGTGGGCGGGTCGGAAAACCGGGTCCGCCCGGCGCGGGAAATCCGGATGGACCGAAGCCCGGCGCGGGGTTGGGAGAGGAAAGGAGCTTGATGAAATCGGCGATGGTGCTGAGTTCACCGTCATCCAGCTTGCCGTCACGATTCCCGTCGGCCCGGTTGAAATGAACAAGACCAACCGGTTGCGCATTCGGATTCCGGTTCAGTTTCTCTCCCTCAAACAACACCGCGAACTCCACCGGAGACACTTTCCCATCCCCGTCCAAGTCGTAGGTCTGGAGCAGTTGCTTCCCTCGGTGGTTGCCCGACGGCGGGCGGGCGGCCCGCTCGGTGGCAAGCTGGGTGAACTGCTCTTCCACGCACGGCAAGACTTCGCTCCAGGGCAGGAACCAAAAGCCTGGCACCCCGGTCGAGTCGAACACGAGGCCCGGCGGCGTGGCCAGCAGGTTGAGGGGAGTGTGCGGGCGCCGGCTCAATTCAGCCCCGAGGTGCGCGGGGAGGTTCGTTGGAAATTCGGGCCACAGCGGGATGATGGCCGGCTGAGTCTGGTCCGCGCGCCACGCGGGTAAACGCGGGTGGCCAGCGAGCGCCAGGTGAATCCCGCTGCTGTTGGTCGTGACCTGGTCGTAGTCCGGATCGCCGACGGTCCAAAACAAGTTCGAGTGCGCGGTGGTGGGGACGTTCACCGGGGCCAAATCCAGCTCGGTGGGATACCACAGCGGCACACCGGGAATCCGGATGCCGGTCGAGAGGAGGGAAATATCCTGCCGGTTGGGTGGCAGGCGGAAGGCGGCGAAGCTCCAGTTCGTGCTCGTGTGCGGGAGGATGTGCGAGAGGTAAGGACCTTCGACCCCGTTCCAAGTGACTTTCCCGAAGGTCTCAATGCGGTCCGCGTGCATTCGGCGGGTCCATCCATGTCCTTGTCCATGACCGCCCAAGCTCTTCCAGGTTTTCTTGGCGAGGTCGTATTCCAGCACCAGAAAGGAACCGGCGAAAGCAATCCGCAGGCGTTGGTCCGGCACCGCCACGGCGTCCGCCAAGCCCCCGACTAGGCCGTCGGCGACACTCACAGCAGGCCGGCGCACGGAGCTGCCCAACAGCTCCGCCAGCCCAGTCTTCGGGTCGAAGAGGTAGAGCGTGTTGAGCGCGCTGAGGAGCAGGCGTCCGTGGATGGCGAACACGCGGGTCTCGCCGACCAAGTCCAAGTTCAAGCGCTCGGCCGGGCGCTGGCCGATGCGCCAGACGCCGTTGGTTTCCGCGAGGAAGGCTTCGCCGTTCAGCACGGCCAGCTTGCCCGGCGCATGGTCCGCGACGGGCTTCTGTCGGGAGAGGGCGAGCGGCTCCGGCAGGCTTGCGGGAGACAAGGCCGCGCCTAGGTCCGCCAGGTTCACCGGGGCCAGATGACTGGACTCCTGCAAAATGGTTTCGTCCTCCCAATCGAACTTCAACGTATGCCGCCACGTCAGCCAGAGCCGGTCCTCCGCCCATTGCCAATCCCGCAGCGCGAACTCGCGCAAGCTCACTTGCGCAGCGGCGGGCAGCGCATTGGTGATGAAGGACTGCGGCGTGCGGGAGAACTCCGGGGCCAGCCAAAATCGCCCCACGCGCAAGGCCTCCGGCGCGGGCAACAACTTCGGCAGCGGTTGCGCGCGGGTGACCGGCGCAGCGACCACCGCCGGGCGGACCGGAACGGCAGGTGGTGGCGGCGGTGCCGACGGCGGCGGTGTTGTGGGCGGCGTGCCGCGCGCCACCAAGCGCCCCAGCCCGGCCGTCACGCCGGGCGGGTGATTGAAGGCAGGGCCGAACCGCTCAACGAACGTCTTCGCCAGCGGAATCAGCTCCCTCACCTGCGCGATGGTGAAGGCCGGTTGCACAACCAGGTCGTCGAACTTCGTGCCGGACGCGTAAAACTTCGTCCTGTTCTCGATGGACTTCTCCGGGTCGCTCGGCAAGGTGTCGCGCAAGAAGGCCATCGCCACCGGCAGCCCCACCTCGGCCTGATACTCGCGGAACCGCTTTTCATACCCAGCCACAATTGCCTCCAGCCGCGCCCCCGCCGGCTCATGACCGGTGGAACCGTGATAGGAAGCAAACGGCGCGCGCGCCACGGCCAGCATCGTTGAGAAGGAGTGCGCCCCCGCCGCGTGGCGGGACAGCGCCACGCGCTGGCTCCACGCGAAATCGAGGAACTTGCCAAGGCCGGCAACGAGTTCCGGCTCTGCCGTCTGCCACGGGCTGCGGGGCACCGCACGCAGCGCCGCCAGCTCCTGCTCGAACAGACCCGGCAGGTTCGTGGGCGAAGCGAGGTTGCGCAGGTGCGCGGCCCACAACGTCGGCAGCGCGGCGCGGTCTGCGGAATTCCAAGCGACCAACGGCGTGGGCTTGGGCAAAACGAAGTAGCTCCGCCATCGGTCGTAGTCGGGCTGGCCCTGCAACCGCCGGTGCAGGGCGAACACCTCCTCGGGTCGCTCCGCCCAGTAGCGCAGGTAAGCCAGCTCCACCCCGAGGAAGTGGACTTCCCCGACGTGGCGCGGACTGAGCACGCGGTTGCGGAAGTGAACGTCCAGTTTGTCCCAATTCCCCGTGCTCTTCGCCTGCTCGTGGAGGGAGCGCAGGTAGTCGTAGAACGTCCGCGTGTCCACCCGGAGCTGGGCCAGTTGCTCCGTGCGGCCCACCCGCGCCTCGGGGGCGAGGTAAAACTCTTCGAGCGTGTGCGCGGCCAGTTCGAGGGTCGCCGCTCCGAACGCGAGCCAAGTGGGATTGTTGGTCAGCGCCGTCGGAGGCAAACCGCGGCTGTAGCTCGTGTAGGCGGCCAACGCGCGGCTGGCCCGATCCAGATCCTCCGGGGCCGGCGGCTGCCGCAGCAGCGCGGGAAACTCCGCCGTCCCCGGCCACCGCAGCGTCGCGAAGCGGAACTCCGCCAGCAGCAATTCCTGCCGCAGCAGCGCGTGCGCCGTGCCCCGCAAGCCCAGTGCCCACGCCGACTCCATCGCCGCCAGTGCTGGCCGCCATTGCCCCCAGCGGTTCAGCCAGCGCGCCTCCTCGTAGAACGTGATGGCCTCCTCCTGCGGGTTCCAACTGCCGGTCGGGGTTTTCTTCAACTCGGCCAGCAACTTGAGCGTCAGCGCATCGGCCAGCGCCGCCAGATTCGTCGTGCTGCCCGCCGCCGTGAAGCTTGTCGGCTTCCCTCCCGCTGGTGTCACCTGCAACCGCACACTCAAGCGCGTGCGGTCCCCCAACTCCTGTTCAATGGTGCCCTCCACCACCGCGCCGCCGCTCCAGAACAGATTCAGCCCGCCGGTCAGTTCCTGCTCGCCGGACAATTGCTCCAGCCGCCGCCGCTCCAGCGCGAACACCTCGCGCTCGCGCGTGAGCCGGTGCAGGAACAGCAGGGACAAACCCTCCTCCACTTCCCGCCCATCCGTCGCGATGGTGGCCATCCGCAGGCCCAGCAGCGACACCGGCACCGCCGCGCCGCGCGGCACGCCGAGCTTGCCCAGCCACGGCGTAAACTGGGTGACCAACTGCTGGCTCCAGCTCGGCGCATTGGTCAGCGGGAGCGGGAGCGTCGCCGCCGAGAGCAGCACGCCCGGCCCCACGGCCACGAAGCGGACGTTGGCCACCGCGCCGCCCGCCACTGCGTTGGTTTCCAGCAGCACCAACCCTTGCGCGTTGAGCAACGCACCGAGCTTCACCGCGCTCGTGTTCGCCGCATCCAACGATTGCTCGCGGAACACCCGGTCAATCTCAGTGCGCTCCAGCAGCGTGAAACCGGGCTTCGTGCTCAACTCGGCCATGAGCAGGTCCGCCAGTGGCCGCAAGCCTTCCGCTAACGGCACAACCGCCAGCCGGGGCGTGGCGACCGCGTTGGTCGCCATTGCGAGCGGGGCGGCTTGCGCGGTGGGATTTGTGACGCCAAACCACTCGCGCAACCGCGCTTTCGCCCCCTCGTCTCCGCGCTCCGCCGCCGTGCGCAACAGGCGCAGACTTCCGACTTGGTCGCCTTGCGCATAGGCGATGGCCGCCAAATTGGTCTGCGCGGGCAGCAGCCCCAACTCCGCCGCTCGTTTCAACCAGCCCAACGTCTCCGCCTGCTGCTGGAACCAAGCGGCGGTCGTGACCGGTTTTTCCAAGCCCACGCCCGTCGTCCGAAGCTGGTAGAGGAAGTAAGCCGTCTCCGCGTGACCGGTTTCCGCTGCGACCTTGAACCACTGCATCGTCTCCGGCATCCGCACCGCGCCGAGCACCCCGCTGTAGTGAAGCCAGGCCAGCGCCAAGGCCGCAT
Organism: Verrucomicrobiota bacterium; assembly: GCA_039796295.1. Classification (GTDB taxonomy): domain Bacteria; phylum Verrucomicrobiota; class Verrucomicrobiia; order Limisphaerales; family SXTU01; genus SXTU01. Next base: position 167,265 of record JBDKJY010000003.1, on the reverse strand, counting down.
CCCGGTGCCCCTGCTTTGCCGCCGCCCCGTGCCAGCGCATCGCCTCGTCCAGATGGGGCTGTGGCACGCGGTCGTTGTTCAGCAACACGCCGTTACCCCGTCGCACCGACCCGTCGAGCGCGGCGAGGTGGTTGGTGAAGGCCGGGGCGAGCTGATGCACGAGGGCCAGTTGAAACTGCGCCTCCGCATCGCCGCCTTTCGCCGCCAGCTCCAGCCGGGTGAACTCCGCGCGGCCCGCAGCGGTGGGTTGCAACTCGACGGCCAGATGATGCGCCGCGTCGAAATCCGCCAGCGTCACGGCGGAGGTGGCTTGAGTAGCCGCCTTGGGCTTGAACTGCTTTGCCCGCGCGGCTTCCACGGCGATTTCCGCATCACTCAACCGTGCCTGCGCCTGCGCGATGCGGAAGGACACGTTCGTGTTTCCGTTCAGCCGGGACACTTCCCACCAATACACAGCGGCCTTCGGGTCGCTGCCCACCAACTGCTCCGCGAGCCGCCGCTGGTCTGCCATCCCGCCCGCCTCCGCTGCCTCGCGCAGCCAGCCGAGGAGTTGGGCCGGAGGCACATTCGTCGCCCGCAGCACGTCGCCTGCGGAGCGTAGCAGTTGCAGCGAGGGCACGTGCCCACGGTCCGCCAGCGGTTGGACCCAGCGCGCGGTCTCGTTGCCATCGAGCCGACCCGTGTAGCGATTCAGCGAGTGCAGGCAGCCGAGCCGGAACCGCGCCGTCTCATTGCCCTTCGCCGCCGCCAGTTCATACCAGCGCACCGCCTCCGCGATGTCCCGCGCCCCACCCACCGCACGCTCGTGCTTCATGCCCATGCGGAGCTGGGCCTCCACCACGCCGTTGCTGCCGGCGCTGGCGAACCATTTGTAAGCCGCGAGCAAGTCCGTCTTGCCGTCGAGCCCGCGCAAGAGCCGCTCGCCCAAGGCGTGTTGCGCGGTGGCCTCGCCCTGCTCGGCGGCGGCGCGAACTTCGGCCAAGGGCGCTGCCTGCCAGCGGGCGCTCGGCGTTGGCGCATCGGCTCCCCATGCGTTGGCGGCGACGAGCGCGGGGAACAGCGCGGTCGCGCTCCGTTGAAGGAGGGAAAGGAGGAAAGCGTGAGCCATGGCGTTCAAGTGGTTGACGTGGGTCATTTCGTAGTCGGCCGATAGCTCAAGCCCAGTTGGGCATGCACCGTGGCGACAGAGTTGATGGGGGTGCCGACCGGCACGAGTTTCAGCATCACGTAAAGGTCCTTGGGACGCGGGTCGGAAAACAGAAACCAGATGAGATACTCCTGCTCCGGCTTCAATTCCCCGCCCGCCAGTGGCTGAAGATAAACCTCGTAAGGGATCACCGACTCCTCCCACGGCACGTCCTTCATACCCGGACCGCCTCGGAAAAACTGGGTGAAGCCCTTCATCTCTCCGGTGCGCGCCAGATTATACCAGTTGCTGGGGATGTTGCGTTGAAGCGCGGCAAACCCCCACACCAAGTCGCGCGGCTCGCCCTTGGGCACGGTGAATCGGATGCCGTCGAAGCCCGCGCCGTGTTGATTGAGCGTCACGCGCACGAACCGCTCCGTGCTGCCGGACTCCTTCAGTTCCACCTTGGTGAACGCGTCCGCTGCGGCCTGGGTTGCGCGCGTGAACTCTTGACCGTTGGCGGGCGTGTTCTCCGCCACCCACCGGGCGCGCGCGGTGGCAGCCTGCCGAAGGTTGGCAGCCACAGTGTCCGCCGCGTCGGCGAAAGTCCCGGCGCATCCGGCGACCAGCAGCCAAACGAGCCAGCGCGTGCCGATGGCAAGGGGGCCGCCCGCCCACGCCCAGTTGCGCGGGCTACCAACTGGCGTGTCCAGATTCCCGAGTAAAAGGGCCGAGTGGGAGGCGGCCCCGAGGTGAGTGTGTGAGGTCGTGGTCATAGGTTGAGGAAGGTGGTTGCGCCCGGCGCTGGAGTCATTTCAAGAGCTTCGCCGCCAGCCGCTCGGCCAGCTCGACCCCGGCGGTTTGCAGTGCGGTCTTGGCGGCGATTTGTTCGGAGAGGTCCACCATCACGCTGGTCTGGCGGTCCACCATCAAGGTGCCGGTGGCGAGGTTACGAATCTTCACCTCCACGCGGGCCTTGCAGGTTTGCAGGTTGCCCCGACGCGGGCCGCGCTCGCTGAAGGCTTCGCCCAGGATTTCAAAGTCCGGCTTGGTTTTGGACTTGTCGTCCACCAACGTGAAGCCGCACTCGCGCAGCAGCAGGCCAATCTCCGTTTCCGCCGCCGGGTCCACGGTGGGCGTGCCGAAGTGAACCTCGGGAATCTTCACCAGCACGGTCGGGCGCTTGCCGGCGGGCAGAGATTTCTTGAGCCCATCGAGCCGCTCCTCGTGGGTGCGGACCTTGGCGACAAGCGTATCGGCCTTGGTGGTGACGGTCTTGGCGATCTTGCCGGCCAGCTCGGTGGCGAGATCCGCGAGCGAGGCGCCGGCGTTGCCGCGAGCGATCTCGCCATACACGCGGCTCGTCTCGGAGCTGATGATCTTGGCGACGGCGAGGGTTTCGTTGCCGGCCTTGAAGACGCGTCCGGTGATGAGGACTTTCGCGCCGGTGAGCTGGCCTACCTTGGCGGCGGTCTCGGCTTTCACGGTGCCGGAGAGACCGAGCTCCTGTTCGCCCAAGGCCTTCTCCAGCTCGGCGCGCTCAAGCGTGACGAGGTCGCCCTCGGCGGAGAGCAGGGCGGTGAGCAACGTGGCGAGCTTCGGGCCGGCGTCGCGGAATTCGGCGTCGGTGGCCTCGAAGTTGAACACCGCGACGGTGAGCGGTGGCGCGGCGGCGAAGGTCGGCGCGGCGAGCAGCAAGCCGAGGAGGAGGGCGCGGAGAGGTTTCATAGGCGGTGTGTTTGAGAACGGAGGTTAAGGAAAGCTGAGGCGGGGTTCGATGACAAATCTGTGTGGGGCTGCGACTCGGCTGGAACGCGGACGCCCACGTCCGCAGCGGCTGGGAATGGCGCGGGCACGGGCTGCGAACGTGGGCGTCCGCGCTCCAGGCGTGGGTGACAACAGGGAGCGTTCACGGTTTCAGCGCGAGTTCGGCCAAGCGTAGCAGGGTGAGCTGCGCGGTCACGGAGTGGTCGAGGTGGGCGAGCAGCGCCGCAGGCGCGACCACGAGGCTGCCGCGCCCGTGGCGCTCACGTTCCGCCACCGGCGCAGCGGGAGGGGAAGTGGTCGGTGTGGTCTGGAGCCAGACCACGGCGAGGCCCGCCTTGGCGGCAGTGAGGAACGCAGATTCGTCTTGGGCGCTGTCGCGGTCCGAAACGCGGAAGGCCAGTCGGCCACGGAATTCCTCCCAGCTCACGGCGCTGTTCAGCGCCACGACGGTCAGCCCGCGCGCCGTCAAGGTCGCGCGCAGCCCGCCGTCGTGCTCTTGCACGCCGATGGGCTGCTCGCCGAGGAGGTTTTTGAGCTGCTCGAAACAGTCGTCGGGATGCGCCCAGACTTCGGTGACGCCGAGCACGTTGCCGCCCGCGCCAAGCCAGCGCGCGGCGAAGCGGGTGGCCACGCGCACGGACGGGAAGGCCACCGGCGCACTTTCCACGACGGTCTGGCCGGGGAGGACGGTCAGGGTTTTCCAAGCACGCACGCCGCCCACCGGCGCGGCCGTGGCGGAGGTGAGCTGGAGGAGCTGAAGGCGAACTTCGACGCGGGCGGTTTCCGCAGTGGCATTGTGGAAGCGCACTTCCACCGCGCGCGCGCCGTCAGCAAAGACGTGCTGTGGCTCGGACGGACGGAGGACTTCCAAGGCGGAGGCGTCCAGCGCGAGCAGGCAGGCACAGATTCCGGCGAGCACAGGGGAGCCGGACGGCGCGCTCATAGTCTCTCCCCCAGCGCGGTGGCGCGGATGCGGTAGCCGCTGGTGACTAGGCGCGGCGCGTCACTGCTCCACGCGAGATGCTGGCCCACGACGAGCACGTTGCCCTGCGCGTCGGCCAACACCTCGAAGGTTTCCCCGTTCAGCGCCACGCGCTGCCCGCTGAAGGTGATGAAGCGCCGGCACACGCCCGCGTGGCTGATCTGCACGAGCAGCGGCGCGGAGGCGGGAGGCTGGGCGTCGGTGGCCAGCGTGAGTTGGGAACCGCGCCCATCGAGTAGCACGGTTTGCACGCGGTCGGGGAACAGCGCGGCCAGTTCGTGGTAAATCTTCTGGCTCTGCGCGACTTCGGCGGTGCTGAACCCCACGGCGTGACCGCGCCGAAATCCAACGAAGAAGCCCAGCAGCAAGCACGCGGTGGCGATGCCCAGGCCCCAAGCCCAACCGGCATGGCGCGCCAGCGGGGCCGCCGGTCGCTGGGCAGAGCGCTGAAGTTGCCGGACGACGGCCTCCGGAAATTCCGCCCAATACTCCGGCGACCGCTCCGGCACGCGCACGGTCCGGAGCAACTCGTTCAGTTCCTCGTCGCGCTGGTTCACGCGCCACCTCCGCGCACGCCAGCGAGCAGTTGCTTGAGTTTCCGACGCGCCATGAAGACACGCCACGAGACGGTAGTTTCCGCGCAGCCCAGCGCGCGGGCGGCTTCGGCGTGGTTCAACCCGTCATAGACCGTGAGCACCACCGCCGCGCGCTGGGCCGGGTCGAGCTTGAGCAAGGCTTCCTGCACCTGCTGCGAGACTTGAGCATCGCCGGGCGCGTGGGTTTCCCGCTGCTCGCTCCACTGCCGGTGAACGGCCTCCCGCCGCGTGGCCCGCGCGCGGAAGTTCAGGCAGCGGTTCAGCGCGATGCGATAAAGCCACGAGGAGAAACTCGCCTCGCCGCGAAACCCGCCGAGCTGGTCCCACGCCGCGATGAATGTCTCCTGCGCGAGGTCCTCGGCCTCGGCAAGCGAGCCGGTCATGCGATAAGCGAGTGCGTGAATCATGCGTTGATGGCGGCTGACGAGCCGCGCGAACGCCGTCGGGTCGCCCGATTGGCTAGCGCGCACCCATCCCAATTCCTCATCCGTGTCAGCCATGCGGCGTTGTTTTGCCCGATAGGACAAGCGGCGCGAAGGAATCCTTGGAGAAATTTTCACAGCCCGAGTGCGCCACGGGATTGCGAGGTTGATTTACCGGAGTCCTTGCACCTTCATCACGGACGTCAGGTTCGCCGGCGATGGTTTCAGCGAACCGTCTCCACAACATGATTACCCTCCGCCCCGCCGCCGCACGCGGCCACGCCGACCACGGCTGGCTTCAGTCCGCACACACCTTCTCCTTTGCCGATTACCACGACCCGCGCTGGATGCACTTCCGCCACCTGCGCGTGCTCAACGACGACGTCATCGCGGGTGGCGGCGGCTTCGGCATGCACCCGCATCGCGACATGGAAATCCTCACCTACGTCCTGCGCGGCGCGCTCCGCCACCGCGACAGCCTGGGCAACACCGCCGTCATGCGCGCGGGCGACGCCCAGCAGATGAGCGCCGGCACCGGCGTCACCCACAGCGAGTTCAACGACTCGCCCACCGAGCCGCTGCGCCTCCTCCAAACCTGGATTCTCCCCGCGCGCAAAGGCGTTGCTCCCAGCTACGCCGAGAAATCCCTCGCCACCGCCGCCCCCGGCCAGCTCCATCTCCTCGCCAGCGGCGACGCGCGCGCTGGCAGCCTGCCCCTCCACCAAGACTGCGACGTGTGGCTCGCGAAGTTCGCCGGCGGCGAAACCCTTACCCTCCCGCTCCGGCCCGGCCGCCACGCGTGGGTGCAAGTGGCCGAGGGCGAAGTGGTCTTGAACGGCACGCAACTGCGCGAAGGCGATGGCGCGGGCCTCTCCGAAGAAGCCGCCGTGACCCTCACCGCCCGCCACCCCGCGCAAGTGCTCGTGTTCGACCTGACGTAGCCGTCGACGTGAGGAGGCGGACGGGCGGACCGATTGCCAGCTTGCCCTACACCTTCGACTGCCGCGCGCCGGCGAGGACGCCCCATCCGCCACCCAGCGACAGGAACACGCCGAGCATCAACAGGGCGACATCCACGCCGGGCAGCGCGCCTTGCGTCCGCCACAGGGCCACTGCGGGCATGATGAAGCCCAGCCCGACCAGCACCGCCACCACGCCACCGAGGATTTGGAGGTTTCGTTTCATGGTTTTGCTTTCGCTACAGGTTTGGTTTGCAACTGAATCACCAGGCAATCGCCGCGAAGACGAAGGCACACACAACGGCGAAGAACACCGCCATCCGGCGCACCGGCAACCAGAACGATTCCAGCGAGCGGCGAAAGCCCGCCAGACCGAGGAAGTAGAGCCAGACCGCGAGGCAACTCCAGCCGAGGAGCCAGCGGTGTTCGTGAATAGGGCGGAGATAGTCTGGTGGCGGCGCATAAACCGCTCCGGGGACTTTGTATATGTCGTGCTCGTTCGGGTAGGAGGCGGCGAGATAGTCCGCGAAGTTCAAGACCATCGCCCCGGCAAGGAACAAGACGATGGCACCGACGAGGGCGCGCATGGAGTTCGCGGAGCCGGTCGAGGCGTAGAGCGTGGCGCAGAAGATGACTAGGTTGGCGACGAGGAGGGGCGACACGTTGCGGCCGGGGATTTCCGCCACGAGCTGCGGATTGTTGGCCAGCCAGCTTGAAGCGTGGGCGAGCAGGCCCGGCAGGAGCAGGCCCAGCACCGCGTTCACCCCGAGCGCGACGATGACCTTCACGCACCATTGCCGCCGCGCGGAGACGGGCAGCGTCAGGTGCCATTCATGGACGCCGAGATTGCGCTCCTCCGCCGTGGACACAATGCCCACGGTGACGGGGATACCGAGCACGAGCAGAATGGAAGGCACGATCAGCATTTCCGCGCCCACGGGTGGGTGGACCTTCCACACCACGATGAAGGTCAGCCAAAGGACGACAAGGAAGGCCGCGACAAGAAAGGCCGGATGTTGCAGCCGCAGCTCCTTGCGCAGCAGGTTGGCCGTCGCGCCGTGGCTGCCCGGCGTGGTGTGCCGCGTCAAGCACGAGAACAGCGCGCTCAACTGCCGGGGCGGCGCGAGTTCCTGAGCGAGCAGGTTCGCATCCTCTAGGCGCTCGAAACGACGGCAGCCATGCAGGAACACACCGCCCGAGTAGATGCCTCCGACCAGCAGCACGTAGCTCAGGAGGAATTGTTCCTCCACCCTCATGGGCAAGTCTCCCATGCTCGCCACGATGAGCAGGCCGGCAATCAGCAGGAAGAACGGGTAAATGAAAGTGGCCGCCGCGCCGCCGAGGGCGTTGCGCGTGACCAAGGTCAGTGCCGGCCCGGTGCAGAAGGCCATGAGCGGGACCAAAACTGGCACGGCGATGAACAAGGCCGCCTGCAAGGGGTCGCTTTCCGCAACGCGCGGGATAATTTTCTCCCAGCCCTTCGAGAAATCGCGCAGCGCCATGAATTGTAGCAGTGCCACAAACAAAAGCGACAGGCTCAACAGCGCCGCACCCGTCACCGCGAGCTTCTCACGCCAGAGCTGGCGGCGGGGGACTGGTTGCGCGAGCAGCTGGCCCATCGTGCGATGCGTGAACTCGTGCCCCACGCACACCGGCCCCATCACCGCGCAGCCAAACAGGAAACCACTGAATGCGTAGGGCAGTGGGTCGTTGACCGGCAGCACAAACGGCGCGGCAATCCAGACCGCCACCGCCGCCCACATCGGCAGCAGCGCGCGGGTTTCCTTCCACAGTCGCAGGCGGGTGTTCGCGTTCATGGCTGTCTCAAATTCGTGACGACTCTTTTCAAACCACTAACCGACACTGACCCGCACTAACCCGAAGCAGCGGACATGGGTGCGCGGAGGTGTTCATCTCTGATTAGTGCAGGTCAGCGCTGGTTAGTGGTTCAGGTGGTGTCTTCATTGCAGGGTGACCCGGAAGATGTCTTCCAAGGTGAGCGCTTCGGTCACGAGTTCGGCGGGTTGCAGGGCGCGGAGTTGGTCCAGAATCGCGGCGGACGAACCGTTCGCGATGAGCTCCAGTTCGCGGCCCGTCACGCGGGACTGGAGCACGCCGGGGAAGTTGAGTTCCGGCGGGGTTTCCCCAAAGCGGGCGCGGATGCGCTGGTAACGCGCGCGGGCGTCGTCGGCCTCCAGCGTGAGCACGGCGCGGCCCGCGTCCACGATGGTGAACTCGTCTATCAACCCCTCGAACTCGCTGATGAGATGCGTGGAGACGAACACCGTGCGGCGCTCGGGGTCCGCCTCCTGATACGCGCCGATGACGGTTTGGATGAACTCGCGGCGCACGATGGGGTCCAGCCCGCTCGTCGGCTCGTCGAGCACGAGCAGTTCCGGCTCCGCGCTGATGGCGGCGACGAGCGCGAGTTGCGTGCGCTGGCCCTTGGAGAGCGCGCCGGTTTTCTTCGTGGCGTCGAGGCGGAACTGGCCGAGGAGGTCGGCCTCGGACTTGCGGTTCCAATGCGCGCGGAAGGAGGCGAGGTAATCGAGCGTCTCGCGCACGGTCATCCACGGGTAGAACGCGACCTGGTCGGGCACGTAGGCGAGGCGGGACTTCACGGCCACCTCGTCGCGCTCCGGGTCGAGGCCGAAGACGCGCACCGAGCCGGCGTCGGGGCGCAGGAGATTGAGGAGGCACTTGATGGTGGTGGTCTTGCCTGCGCCGTTGCGGCCAAAGAGGCCGTAGCAAAGGCCCGGACGCACGGTGAGGTCGAGGCCGTTGACGGCGTCGTGCTTGCCGTAGCGGCGGACAAGTCCGGTGATGGCGATGGCGGGGGCGGGGGTGCTCATGGAGGTTCCTTTCACTCGGGTTTTTCGTTGGCTTCCTTGCGTTCGGCGAAGGCGTCGAGGCGCTGGCGGAAGAGCTTGAGCAGCTCGGCGTCGGCGACTTGGTAGTGATGCGCCTGCACGATGGCGGCGTCGAGCAGCTCACCGAGGGCGTGGTGCTTGGCGTCCTTCTTGAGCGGGGAAGCGCCGTCCTTCACGAAGCAGCCCTTGCCCGCCGCCGTCTCGATGACGCCTTCGCTCTCCAGTTCGGTGTAAGCCTTCGCCACGGTGTTCCGGTTCACGCGCAGCTCCTCGGCCAACGAACGGATGCCGGGCAGCGGGTCGCCGGGCCGCAGCGCGCCGGAGGCCGCAGCGGACTTCACCTGCTCGACAATTTGCAGGTAAACCGGGAGACCGGACTTGAAGTTGACTTGGAAGAGCATGGTGGCGCGGCGTCTAGTGTCCTATGACAGTATGACAGTCAGCCGGAGTGTCAAACCCCATTTCCGGGAAGCCCCTTGCGCGGCGTTCGGGAAGGACGGACACTCCGGCCATGAGTGTCGCCACGATGCGCAAGCAACCTACGGGACCGGTGAAACAGTTCTCGGTCTTCACGCCGAACCGCCTCGGGCGGCTGCACACGCTCACCACGCTGCTGGCCTCGCGGAACGTCCACATCCTCGCCCTCACCGTCCTGGACACCACGGACAGCGCCATCATCCGGCTCGTGGTGGACGATCCCGAGGCCGCACGTGCCCTGCTTAACGAGCACTGCTTCCCCTTCAGCGAGAGCGAACTCCTTGTGGTCGAAATCGCCGCTGAGACGCAGCTCAAGGACGTGCTGGCCGCGCTACTTCAGGCGGAGATCAACATCCACTACATCTACTCCTTCATGACGCGCTCGCAGGACAAGACCGCGCTGGCGCTGAACCTGGAGGACCGCGACGTGGCCGAGGATGCGTTGCAGAAACAGCAGTTCAAGGTGCTGGGGCAGGCGGATATTTCGCGCTGAGGCGCGGGCCGGTTGCTGGCGGTTCAGCCCCCTTTGCGTTGAGCCCACTTCCGGCCCGACTTGAGCGCGGTCAGCGTTTCCGCCAACCGCCGCGACCGTGTCTCCGGCAACTTCGCCGTCGTCAGCCATACGAGGTATTCGCGCTGAGAAGATCGGGAGAGCTGCTTGAAGCCTGCCAACGCCGCATGGTTGCGCTTCTCCGCCAACGCCTGCTTGAAGAACGCCGGCATCGGCCACGGTTTGCGCTTCACCTTCGGCGCGGGCGGAATGGTTGGATCAGCGTCCAGCGTGACGGCTGCGTGAAGCAGGTCGCGCAAGGCGAGGCGATTTAACCCTTCGAGCGACGTCAGCCGGACGGAGCGGAGGTTCGTGTTCCCTTCGCCGTCGGGATTGAAGAGCTGCGCCGGGTCCGGCAGCTCCGTGCCGCGGAAGAAGGAGATGGCGAGATGCTTCTGGCACGCGCTCAGGCCGCAGACCAGCTTGCGCCCGGAGAAACAGAGCGCGTTCCACTTGATGGACTCGGTGAGGTCCGGTTCCCAGTGGAGGAACCACTCGACGATCTGCTCCGCCATCGGCTGGGAGAAGTCCGGGCACGTCTGAAGCCATTCGCCGGGGTCTTTGGTGCGGGCACGGTTACAGTCCATGAGGCGTCGCTATGTGGCTCAAGCATTGAGTCGCCAAATGGCAAAATTCAAAGCAGTCGCGAAGCTGACCCACAGGAGATACGGCACCAGCAGCCAGCCAGCGCGTTGCTCGACGACGAAGAACTGCCGGAGCGTCACCGCAATGGCCAGCCACAGCAGCACGATTTCAGCGCACGCCCAGCCCGGCTGCTTCAGGCCGAAGAAGAGCGGTGTCCAAGCGGCATTGAGCGCGAGTTGCACCAGCCAGCAGCGCAACGGCGTGGTCCATCCGGTGCGAAGCCAGACCCGCCACGCAGCAGTGGCCATGAGCAGGTAGAGGACCGTCCACGCGGGGCCGAACACCCAGCCGGGCGGCGTCCACGCGGGCTTGGCCAGTGCGCGATACCACTCTCCGGGCGGCGACCACGCACCTGCCAGCGGCGCGAGGAAGGTGAGGCCGATGAAGCCAATCAAGGGTAGCAGCGCTTTCATGCTGCTGGTTTACCCGGCTTCAGGCGGGCACGCGAGGTCCCTTGCAACACGGCCGCGAGACGCGGGCGCTCCGCGCGTAGCGCAAGCGTCCCTGCTTGGCCGACGGCGCGGGAACTACAACAGCGTTTTCACCTTCGCCAGCGCGTCGTCCAGCTTGCTCGCGTCCTTGCCGCCGCCGCGGGCGTTGTCGGGCTTGCCGCCGCCTTTGCCGCCGACGATGGGGGCGATGGCTTGGATGAGTTTGCCGGCCTGGGCTTTCGCGGTGAACTCGGCGGAGACGGAGGCGACCAAGGCGACCGCGCCGTTCGCCGCGCCGCCGAGGACGGTCACGCCTTTGAAGCCGTGGCTCTTCAACGCATCGGCGATGGTCTGGAGCGTGTCGCCGTCTGCGCCGGGGACGTGGGCGATGATGGCGGGCGTGCCGTTGATGGTCTCGGCGGTGGCGAGGAGGGTCTTCGCGTGGCTGGCGGCTTCCTTCTGGCTGGCGGCGCGGAGGGCTTTCTCCAAGTCCCGCTGAAGCGCGAGGAGCGTCTCGATTTTCTTCTCCAGCTCGTGGAGGGGAGAACTCACCTTGCCGGCGATGCTGCGGAGAAGTTCGCGGTCCAGGCGCATCGCGTCGAAGGCGGTGAGGCCGGCGACGGCTTCGATGCGGCGCACGCCGGCGGCAATCGCGTTCTCGCCGACGATGCGGAAGAGGCCGATCTCGCCGGTCGCGCGCGTGTGCGTGCCGCCGCAGAGTTCCATGCTGTAGCCGTCCAGCTTGTTCGCCGCGCCGCCGATTTGGACCACGCGCACCGTGTCGCCGTATTTGTCGCCGAAGAACTGCATCACGTCCTTGCGGGACTTCACGTCGGCGTGCGGGACTTCGGTCCACGAGACGCCGGCGTTCTCGACGATGCGTTCGTTGACGAGCTTCTCGATGTCCGCAACCTGCGCGGGCGTGAGCGCGGCGCTGTTGAAGTCGAAGGTCAACTTGTCCGGGCCGACGAAGGAACCTTTCTGCGAGGCTTCCTTGCTCACGACTTCGTGCAAGGCCCAGTGGAGCAAGTGCGTCACCGTGTGATGACGCTGGATGGCGTCGCGACGGGCCTTCTCGACGGTGAGCGTCACGGTCGCACCGATAGCGGGGGCGTCGCCGCCCTCGACGAAGTGCAGCCAGGTGTTGCCGGACTTCTGGGTGTTGACCACGCGCCAGAGCTGGCCGCTGCCGGTCAGTTCGCCGGTGTCGCCGAGCTGGCCGCCCATCTCGGCGTAGCAGGTGGAGGCGTCGAGCACCACGGCGGTCTTGTCCTTGAGGCCGACGACTTCGAGCACGCGCGCGGGCGTCTCCAGCGCGTCGTAGCCGAGGAAGCGCGTGGGCGTCTTGGTCTCGATTTGGGACAGCTCGATGACGGTCTTCTTCTGTGCGGCGCGGGCGCGGGCCTTCTGCTCCTCCATCAAGGCGGTGAAGCCGGCCACATCCACGGTCAGACCGCGCTCACGGGCCATCAGCTCGGTGAGGTCGAGGGGGAAGCCCTGCTCATCATAGAGGCGGAAGGCGAAGGCGCCCGAAATTTGTTCGGACGCTGCGGAGGCGGCAGGCAGGTTGCCTGCCGCAACGGGCTGGTAGCCCGTTCCACCCTGAGCCCGACCGGCTGCGCTTGAAGCCTGGGCGGAGGCATTGGTGGGCGATGCGTTGTGCTGGGTGGAACGGGCCACCGGCCCGTTCTGCCGGGCAACCTGCCCGGCAGCCGGCGCGTATGGTAACGACGCCGGTGCCACATACGGCTGCACGGCTTCAATGTCCTGCGTCCACAGCCACCGATAAGCTGTCTGCTCGTCCACGATGCCCGCCGCCCACGGATTCCCACACACGTAGCGGAACTTCTCCTCTAGGTCGCGGTCTGACCGGATGTAGCGGTCGAAGCGCTCGTCCTGCCAGAGGATGCCGGAGGTTAGCTCCAGTTTGTTCACTTCCTTCGCGGAGAACGACTTGATGGAATGAAAAATCTCCGAGAGCGGCCAGAACACCGGGTTCCCTGCCTTGTCCTCCTCCTTAATGCCGGGTTGGAAAATCATGTGCACATGATCCGGCATGACACACGCCGCCACGAGCCGGTAGCGACTTTCCCGCCACCGGAGGATGCAGTCGAAGACAATGTCCCGCGCGGCGGGCGAGAGTTTACGACCGCCGTGGGTTTGGAAGTTCACCACGTAAATTGCCCACGGCTTCTCGAAGTGCGGGAGGTTGCGCTTGGCGTAAGTGGCCCACGGGGCGGCGGGCAGGTTGCCCGCCGCAACGGGCCGGTGGCCCGTTCCACCCAGCACAGGCAGGACACCTTGCAAGCCGTCCACCTCGTCGTTGAAGAGCGCGATGCCCTTGTCGAGGGTCTTGTTAAAACTCTCCTCCTCCAGCTTGAGCACATCCTTCACGTGCTGCTTGCGGGTGCGGATTTCGGGGAAGACATCGCCCATCGTCGCGGCGAGCACGTCCACGAGCTTGTAGAAGAACGGCTCGTGGAAACCCAGCGTGCGGCCGTAGCGCACCGCGCGGCGCAGGATGCGGCGCAGGACGTAGTTGCGGTCGGTGTTGCCTGGCTGGATGCCGTCCGCGATGGCGAAACTCAGGGTGCGGATGTGGTCGGCGATGACCCGGAAGGCGATGTCGATGGCAATCTGGTCGGCGGCTGGCGATTTTTGACCATTTTCCGCCTCACTTTTCGTAAGTGCCTGTGGTTGAGCATGTGGCACGTCAAAACCGGACGGCTGCACGGGGCTACCGGACGGCTGGACGTTCGCACCGGACGGCTGCACGCCCTCACCGGACGGCTGGATGACCCCACCGGACGGCTGCACGGGCTGACCGGACGGCTGGACGATGCCACCGGACGGCTGCATGGCCTCACCGGACGCCTGTTCGGCCTGACCGGACGGCTGCGCGGTCGCACCGGAGGGCTGGCTGGCTCCACCGGACGGCTGCACGGGGGTTCCGGAGGGCTGCGCGCCCGCACCGGGCGGCTGCGGGAGGGTGCTGCCGTATCTTTTCCCGCTCATCTGCTCCAAGGCATCAAAAATGGGGCGGAAGATGTCGGTCTCGTAGTTGGAAATCTTGGCGTTGGCGAAGTCGGTCAGACCCTTCGTCCCCTGCATGATGCTGGTCACGCGCTCGAAGCCCATGCCGGTGTCCACGTGCTTGGCGGGGAGCGGGCTGAAGGTGCCGTCGGGGTTCGCGTTGAACTGGATGAAGACGTTGTTCCAGATTTCGATGCAGCGGGCGTCGCCTTTGTTGACCAGCGAACCCTGGGTGTCGCCGAGCGGCGTGAGGTCCACGTGGAGTTCGGAGCACGGACCGCAGGGGCCGGTGTCGCCCATCATCCAGAAGTTGTCTTTCTTGTTGCCGTTGACGATGTGGACGGCGGGGTCGAGGCCGACGGAGCGGAACTTCTCCGCCCAGATGTCCCACGCCTCCTGGTCGAACTCGCTGGGGTCGCCCTTGGATTTGTCGGGGTTGTAAACGGTCGCGTAGAGGCGCTGCGGCGGGAACTTCCACACCTCGATGACCAGTTCCCACGCCCAACTGATGGCCTCCTGCTTGAAGTAGTCGCCGAAGGACCAGTTGCCGAGCATCTCGAAGAACGTGTGGTGGTAGGTGTCCAGCCCGACGTCATCGAGGTCGTTGTGCTTGCCGCCGGCGCGGATGCACTTCTGGGTGTCGGCGGCGCGGCCGGGGGTGTAGGGACAGGGCGTCTGGTTGAGGAAGATGGGCACGAACTGGTTCATGCCAGCGTTGGTGAACAGCAGGTTCGGGCTGTCCGGCATGAGGCTGGACGAGGCGACGATGGTGTGCTGCTTCGACCGGAAGAAGTCGAGGAACGACTGGCGGATTTGGGTGCTGGTCATCATGTGCGGGGCGGAGAGTAAGCAGTGTTCAGTTTTCAGTGTTCCGTAGTCAGTCGGCGTGGGTCCGGTGGCCTCACTGAATACTGAACACTGAACACTTTCGGTAAACCGGGCGGCGAAATTAGGCGAACCCGGCGCGGCAAGGCGAGGGGAAGTTTTCGCTCGGAGGGTGCCGAGGGGCGGCGCAGTTACTGGCAACGCCGCGGCGCGGCGTTACTTGCCGAACGCCAGGATCAACCCGCCCACGACCACGCGATACCAGCCGAACGCGACGAAGGTGTGCGTCTGGATGAAGCGCAGCAGCCACTTCACCGCGAGGAAGGCGGTGACGGCGGAGACCAGCGTGCCGAGACCGAGCGCAAGCCAGTCCACAGGCACGGCGGCGGTGTTTTTCATCGCCTTCATGGTCTCGTAAGCGCCGGCCGCCAACAGCGTCGGCACGCCCAGCAGGAAGGAAAACTCCGTCGCGGCGGGCCGGCTCAGGCCCAAGGCCATCGCGGCCAGAATCGTCGTGCCGGACCGCGACGCTCCGGGAAAGGCCGCTGCAACGAGCTGGCCCACACCGATGGCCAGCGCGATGGTCCAGGTGATTTCGCTCGCGGAGGGTTTGGCCGCCTCGGCGGGGTCCACGTGCCGGACGGCCTTGGGAGTGATCACGTCGCTCGCCCCCGGTTGGCCGCGCAGCCAGCGCTCCAAAACGAGGAACAGCACGCCGCCGATGAGCGTGGCCCACGCGATGGGCGCGACTTCCTTGGGCAGCTTGAGGCCGGCTTTCTTCAGCAGCAGTCCGCCGATGGCGGTGAGCACAAAGGCCGCGCCGAGCTTGAGCAGGTAGTCGCGCGTGGCCGGCTCGGCGAAGCGCGTCACGAACTCCTTCACACGCTGGGAAAACACCGCCACCACCGCGATGACGGCGCCGGACTGGATGCCGACGTTGAAGATGTCGGAGCGGAGGAAGCTGGTTTCCGGCAGGTTGAGCCAGTGCTCGGCGAGCAGCAGATGGCCGGTGGAAGAGATGGGGAGGAACTCCGTGATGCCCTCGACAACGCCGAGGAGAATTGCTGCGAGCCAGTTTTGCACGCGCCGGTTAGACGCGAAATGGGCGGGCGTGACAAGTGACAAGTGCCCGCTGCTGTCCGCTGCTCACTTCATCTCCAGCCGAATCTGCCGCGCGTCGTTCACGCCGAGTTCGAGGAGCGCGGCGTTCTTGTAGAGGTCGGCGGCGAACTTCGCGGAGGGGATGCCGGCCTTCTGCCGCTGGGCTTTCAGCTCGGCGAGCGAGAGGGTGTCCAGCGCCACGGGGTCTTTGGAGAACCGCAGTTGGTTCAGCGGCGTGGCGTAGTGCAGCCGGGTGAGCTGCTCGCCTTGATACTGGCAGATGAGCGCGTCGGTGATGCAGAGCGCGAGGCGGTCGTAGAGGACGGGGAGCGCGACCATCTCCGGCACGGCCTCGGCGAGTGCGCGGGCGGTGGACTCGAAGCGCAGGGTGTTATCCATGCTGCCGAGGGCGAGGCTGCAAAAGTGCCCGCTCACGCCGGCGAGGTTGTGGTTCATGAGCGGCGCGATGCTGATGTGCCGCGTGAGGTCACGCGCGACGAGCTTCGTGACGTAGGACTTGCGCCCGATGCCATCGCCCTTGCGACCGAACTCGGCGTCGCCCCAGATGAGGTTCCCGAGCAGGGAGTTCTCGTAATAGGTCTGCAAGTCCCAGCCCGCGCTCGCGGCGGAGCTGATGCGCACGCCGTAGCGCTCCGCCAGCTCGAAGTAGCCGGCGATGCGCAAGTCCACGAGCTGCCGGTCCCAGATGACGATGTTCTTGGGCGGCAAACCAGCGGCGAGCAAGCCTTCCACCACGGCGGCGACCACGGCGGGTCGCGTGCCGCTCGTGTGGCCGGGGGCGGAGAAGACTTTCAGGCCGACGACGTCGTTGGTCTTCACCACGCTGCGCCATGCGTCGGCGACGGTTGCCTTGCCGGTGTGCGCCAGGAGGCCGCGCTCCACCATGCCGCGCACGATGTCCGGGCGCGGGGTGAACGACGCCAGCGCCTGCGCATCCTGCACGACGACGACGCGGGCGTGGGGCAGTTGCGGCGGAGCGGTGAGCGGTGGGGCGGCGGTGAACGCGGGCACGACCAGCACCAGCAAGAGCAGGAGCGCCGTGCGCCAGAAGCTGGGGCGTGGGACGTGGGGCGTGGGGCGTGAGTGCGTTCCAGCGCGTCCGTGGCGACTCACGCACCACGCACCATGCCTGATTTTCCGAGTTTCCTGTGCGTTTCTTGACACTGCGAGCGGCGGATGTTACCGACGGTCACGATGCTGACCAATCAAAAGTGCGTCGCCGTTGGAAGGCTCTTTTCCCTCGCGCTACTCGGCCTGCTCGCGGCTTGCACGCCGCCGGGACCACGCGCGTTGCTGACCGGCGAGCGGCTCATCGCCGAGGGCAAGTTCAACGAAGCCCTCGCGCCGCTCACCGAAGCCACGCTCCAGCTCCCGCGCAATGCCCAGGCTTGGAACCACCTGGGCCTCGCCAGCCACCACGCCGGCCGCCCCAACGACGCCCTCCGCGCCTACCGCAAGGCGCTCGAAGTGGACGTGAACCTCGCCCCCGCGCGCTTCAATCTCGGCTGCCTGCTGCTGGAGATTAACCAGCCCGGCGCCGCCGCCAACGAGTTCGCCGCCTACACCCTCGCGCAGCCCAAGGCCGTGGATGGCTGGCTCAAACGCGGGCGGGCCGAACTGCTCGCGCGGCAGTTCGACGCGGCGGACAAGAGCTACCGCGCCGCCCTCGCGCTCAACCCCAAGCAGCCGGAAGTCTGGAACACCCTGGGCATCGTGCAGGTCTTCCGCGCGCCGCCTCGCTTCGCCGACGCCTTCTTCGCCTTCAACAGCGGCATCCAACACCAAGCGACCTACGCGCCCGCGCTCTTCAACGCCGCGCTCGTCTCGCACTTCTACCTGCCGCTGCGCCCGGTGGACCAGCGGCCCTTCGCGTTGGAGAAATACAAAACCTTCCTCTCGCTCAACCCGGCGGTGGACAACCTCGAAACCATCCAGCGCGTCGTGGCGCATCTGGAAACGCAGCTATCGCCGAACAAGCCCCAGCCCAAGCCCGTTACCCCCGTGGTCACGAACGTGCCGCCCGCCGTGGTCGTCGTGCCCAAACCCGAACCGCCGCCTGCGCCCAAGCCCGAACCGGCGCCCGCACCCAAGCCCGCGCCCAAGCCCGCGCCCCCGGTCGAGAACGTGGTCGTGGCGAAGAAGCCGGAACCCGTCCCCTCCAAACCGCCCGTCGCAGTCGCGATGGTCGTGAAACCGGAGCCGCCGCCCGTGGTCGTGCCCAAGCCCACGCCGGCACCGCCCAAGCCCGAACCGGTGCCCGTGCCGGTGGTTGTCACGCCCAAGCCTGCGCCGCCGGAACCCGTCGTGCCGACCTTCCGCCCCGCCCCGCCCGCGCCCCCCGCGCCCCAACTCGTGAGCCCGCCTCCCACCTCGAGCTGGACCGGTCCGCGCTATTCCTATCTGTCGCCCGCCGCGCCCACCGCCGGCACGCGCGCGGATGCCCAGACCCATTTCACCCAGGGCCTCGCCATGCAGCGCATCGGCAAGCACAGCGATGCCGCCGCCGCCTACCAGCGCGCGCTCCGCGCCGACGGCGCATTCTTCGAGGCCTACCACAACCTCGGCATCGTCGCCGCGCAGATGGGCGACCTGTTGAAATCCACCGCCGCCTACGAGACCGCGCTGGCCTTGAAACCCGACTCGGCCAGCGCCCGCTTCAACTTCGCCCTCGCCCTCCAACGCGGCGGCTACCTCCCCGACGCTGCCGTTGAACTGGAGCGGTTGCTCGAGAACAACCCGGACGACGCCGGTGCGCACTTTGTCCTGGCGAACCTCTACTCGCAGAACTTCAACCAGCCCGCGAAAGCCCGTCCGCACTACCTCAGCGTGCTGGAGTTGCGCCCGCAACACCCCCAGGCCACCGCCATCCGCTTCTGGCTCCGGGAGAATCCCTGACGCGTCGGAGCGCTACATTTCCCCCTTCTTTTTCCCGCCCTGCCGCGCCAACTTGCGGCCATGCAAGTTGAACTTGGAACCTGGTGGCACGGCCTCACCCCCATCCTCGCCGCCGCCGCCGAGACCGCGATCACGGCCGCGACGAAAGGCGGTGGCCCCATCCCCGCCGGGCCGGAGCTCGGCTTGTTCGATGTCCTGCTCATCCTCGCCCTCGGCTTGGGTTGCTGGCGCGGCAAGGTGCACGGCATTTCGGAGGAGTTGCTCGGATTCCTCCAATGGCTCGTCATCATCGTGGCGGCGGGCTTCCTCTACGGGCTGGTGGGCGACCTCCTCGTCGCCGGCAAAGTGCCTCGGCTGTGGGCCAACATGGGCGGCTACGTCCTGGTGATCATTGCCATCTCCATTCTCTTCGGCTTCATCGCCAAAGCCATGGGGAACAAGCTCGTGGACAGCGATTTCTTCGGTAGTTGGGAATACAAGCTGGGGATGCTGGCCGGCGGGATCCGCTATGCGTGCGTCTGGCTCTCCTTCCTGGCGATGCTCCACGCGCGGCACTTCGATGCCGCACAGATCGCTGCCGAGCGGAAGGCTCAAGAGAAGGAAGTCGGCGTCGTCCTCGTGCCGACATGGGGGATGCTCAACCGCATGGCGTTCTACGACAGCTTCTCCGGCCCCTACATCCGCCAGTATCTCTCCCACCAGCTCATCACGCCCGTGGGCTACGCCAAGGCCGCACCGAGTCAGAACACCATCGGCAAACAGCAGCAGCGCGTCCTCGACGAGGTGACCAACCCGACCAAGCCCACGCCGCCGCCCCCGCCGCCGGAGAAGAACTGACGCGTTCTGGGTTCCGGGTTTTGAGTTCCGAGTTTTGTGTTCGGAAGCCAACTCGGAACCCAGAACTCAGAACTCCGAACTTCCCCCATGGCCGGCCTGATCTCACCCCAGAAGCTCGAGGAAATCCGCGCCGCCAGCGACATCGTCGACGTCATCGGCGGCTACCTCGGCCCGCTCAAACGTGCCGGCGCGAACTTCGTCACGCTCTGCCCCTTTCACCGCGAGAAGTCCCCCAGTTTCAACGTCAACCCGGGCCGCCAAATCTTCCATTGCTTCGGCTGCCACAAGGGTGGCGACGTGTTCACCTTCGTGAAGGAACACGAGAACTTGTCCTTCGTGGACGCCGTCCGCCGCCTCGCCGAGCGCGCCCGCATCGTCCTTGAGTTCGAGGACAACCCGCACGCCAAGCAGCAGCGCGGTGAGAAGGAATCCCTCCTCCACCTCCACGAGGAAATCTGCAAGCGCTGGCAGACCGCCCTCGCCAACGACGCCGCCGGACAAATCGCCCGCGATTACCTTACCAAGCGCGGCGTCTCCACCGAGGCCGTGAAACTGTTCCGCCTCGGCTACGCGCCGGACCTGTGGGACGACACGGTGAACTGGGCAAAGTCCAAAGACTTCGCCCTCCCCCTCGTCGAGCGCGGCGGCCTCATCATCCGCAAGGAAGGCGCTGACCATTTCTACGACCGCTTCCGGGGCCGGCTCATGTTCCCCATCTGCGACGAGCAGGGGCGCGTCGTGGGCTTCAGCGGGCGCGTGCTCGCGGGCGACGAGAAGACGGCGAAGTATGTCAACTCGCCGGAGACGCCCATCTTCACCAAAGGCCGCGTCATCTTCGGCTTGGACAAGTCCAAGCGCGCCGTCGCCGACAAGGACTGCGCCATCATCTGCGAAGGCCAGCTCGACCTCATCGCGTGCTTCATGGCCGACGTGAAGAACGTCGTCGCGCCGCAGGGCACCGCGCTCACCGCCGACCACTGCCGCATCCTCAAGCGCTACGCCGACGAGGTCGTGCTTTGCTTCGATTCCGACAACGCCGGGCAGAACGCCGCCGTGCGCTCGCTGGACATCTTGCTCGCCAGCGGCCTGGCCATCCGCGTCGCCACCGTGCCCGCGCCGCACGACCCGGACAGCTTCATCAAGGCCCACGGCGGCCCGGCCTTCGACCAGCTCATCGCGAACGCGGAAGGCTTCTTCGACTACTACCTGAACCGCCTCTGCGTCACGCACGACATCGCCACGGACAAAGGCCGCACCGCCGTCCTCAAGGCGATGGCCGAGGCCACGCAGAAGACCAACGACGCCGTGACCGTGGACAAATACGCGCAAAAGACCGCCGCGCGCTTGGGCGTCGCGCCCGAGTCCATGCGCGCGGAGTTCAAGAAAATCGCCGCCGCCAAACCCAAGTTCGTCCTCCGCCCCGAAGCGTCGCCGCAACCCCGTGCCGGCGGCTCCCAGTCGCCGCCCGCCGCGCCCAGCCCGCCCAAGCCCCTTCCCAAATCCACGCCCTCCGACCCTGACTCCCCGCCGGACGACTACTATGACTCCCAGCCCGCCGCCGCGCCGACGGAGGGCTACTCCGGCGATCCGTTGCCCGAAGCCGCTACCACCGATTTTCCCGTTGAGCCGGAGCCCGAGGCCCCGCCCTCGAAGCAGGAGTTCTGGCTGCTCCAAGCCCTCTTCCACAGCGACGACCAGATGGAATGGCTGGCGAACACCTTGCGCCTCGAATGGCTTGCGCACTTCGGCGTGCGGCAAATCGTCGCCCTCCGGCTCGCCGCGTTTGCCAACGAGGAATGGACGGGCCCGTCGCAATTGATCGGCGAGTTGCCGGACGACGCCGCGCGCGCGCTCTGCACCCAAGCGATGACGGAGAGCGACCGGATGCTGGCCAGCCCGATCGCCCGCGAAGGCGCTGATGCCGCCCGCGCGACGCGCATCCAAGCCGAGCGTGAGAAGGCCCGCGTCACCATGCTCCGCGACGTGCTCACGCGACTGCGCAACGACTTCATTGACCGCCGCATGGCCGAGCTGAACCGGGAGACCAACGCGCCGAACCTGCCCGAAGCCCACCTCGACGCGCTCCTCCGCGAACGCGAAACGTTGCGCCAACAAAAGAAGCAACCGCTTGTCTGAGCGCTTCGGCGTGCGGCGACGACGCTCTGTAGCCGAACCCCGATTCTTCGGCCACAGATGAACACAGATGGCTTCAGCCTGAGCTAGGCGCCGTCCGTTTCTCCTGCCTCCCAATCTGTGTTTCATCGGTGTCCATCTGTGGCTCAAACCCCGGTGTTCCCGCCCAAGCACTGCCACCGTTGCCACCGCCAGCCTTTCCCGCCAACCTCTCGCCGTGCCGATCACGAACCGCATTTGGAAACTGCTGCTGGTCGTCGCCCTGACCTTTCTGGCCGGCATCGTCGGCTACGAGGTCATCGAGGGCTGGAACTTCCTCGACGCGGCCTACATGACCGTCATCACCCTGGCCACCATCGGCTACGGCGAGACGCACCCGCTCTCCAGCGCGGGCCGCGTCTTTACTATCTGCTTGATCCTCGGCGGCATGACGACCGTATCTTACGGCGCACTGACCCTCACCGCCCTAGTTGCTGACGGGGAGTTAATGCAGTTTCTTAAACGCCGCCGCATGGACAAAGCCATCGCTCAACTTCAGGACCACTACATCGTCTGCGGCTTCGGGACCACAGGGGAACACGTCGTCGCCGAACTGCTCAAGACCGGCCGGCAGGTCGTCGTGGTGGACAAGGATCCTGAAACCCTCCGGTGCTTCCACACGCGCGAGGCCACGGTCGAACTTCTGGGCGCGGACATCGGCGAAACCAAGGTCTTCCACCTCTCCGGCGACGCCTCGTCCGACCATGTGCTCACCGGGGCAGGCATCCAACGCGCCGCCGGGATTTTCTGCGCCCTCGCCTCGGACAAAGACAACCTCTTCGTCGTCCTCACCGCGCGCGGGCTGAACGAGCGCATCCGTATCATCAGCAAGTGCGAGGAGGACGAGACCGAGCAGAAGCTCCGGCGGGCCGGGGCCGACAGCATCGTTTCGCCGCCGCGCATCGGCGGTTTGCGCATGGCCTCGGAGATGATCCGCCCCGCCGTGGTGACATTCCTCGACCTCATGGTGCGCGACCCGCGTGGCTACCGTTTCGAGGAAGTGGCCGTGAGCCCGACCTCGCCCTTCCTCGGCCAACCCATCCGCCAAAGCCCTGCCGGTCAGGACCCCACGCTCCGTTTGGTTGCGATGACCACCGCCGGAGAAGCCCCCCACTACAACCCCTCTGAAGACACCGTGCTCGCCGCTGGCCAACGCCTCGTCTTCCTGGGCCGCAGCGAACAAGTGCATCAGCTCCGCGCCGCGCTCAATGGCGGAGGTTGAGCGCCGGTGCCGCTGGCGCTACCAAGCGCGCCCCCCCCCCCAACTCACCGGGAGATTCCACCCGGCACCACCGGCTGTGTCCACGCGGTTTCCACGTCGCCCTTCTGCGACGGGTTCGGGTGCGGTTTGGAGGAGATGACTTTCGCGCGGACATAGATCTCATCGCCCTTGAGCTGGTAGGTGGCCTTGGTGCCCTTCACCTCTGCGAGCACCGCGCCAACGTCCTTGCTGTAAAGGTGGGCGACGCGCACCAACTCACCGGCGGTGTTGCGCTGCGGTTCATTGCGCGGGTCGTAACCGCGTCGGGTGCCGATGAACTGCGTGGTGTAGGTCACGCCCGGTTCAGGCTCAATGTCCAAGGCGATGCCCTTCGTGTCTTGGCGCAGTTCACGGAGCTTCACGCCCGAGGTGGAGTAGAAGTCGCCGGCCTCGAGCGCGGCGATGAGGCTCTCCGGCGTGAGCTTGGCGGCGCGCACCCAGACCCAGCCGCGCATTGGGTTGCTCTTGCCGACGACGTTGGTGTGGTAGTTGTGGCCATCGTCGGTGGCGAGGCCATACATGACTTCGAGCTTCAGCTCGGCGAGTCGGCGGGTGAGCACGATGTCCCAAAGGCGGTCCATGCTGGGGGAGCGGTTAGTGCCGTTGTTGAAGACGGTGGGATGGCCGTTATAGACCTCGAAGAACTTTTCGCCGCGCACCTGCATGAGCTCCTCGGGCGTGATGGAGAGGAGGAAGTTGGGATGATTGATGTGCGGGATCATCGGCTGGCCGGTGCGTTGACGCTGCTCCAGCACGGCGTTGATGTTGTTCTGGAGAATCTCGACGGTGTTGCTGCCGCCGCGCGGTTTGATGGCCTCGCGGAGGTTGTGGGCGTTCAGATGGATAGGGCCGGTCTTCGCGCGGTCGGTGATTTCCTCGCTCTGGATCAGGAGGAAGCGCTCCGGCTCCTCGAAGAGAACGCGAAACTCCGCCAGCGTCCGCAGCCGCGCCTGCGTGAGGCCGGCGTCAGTCCGGCGCGTGATCACCCACTGTGCGCCGGAGCGGGCCAGGTATTTCTCGAAGCCCGCGCGCGGGCCTTTCGACGTGACAGCGTCCACCCACTTGTTCGTGTCCTGCAGGGTGTTGTGCTCGGTGAAGGCAAGGAAGTGGTAGCCGTTGGTCTTGTAGCGCTCGGCGATCATCTCCGGGAAGTCGTCGCCGTCGCTCCAGAGCGAGTGGGTGTGGAGGTTGCCCTTCCACCACCGCGTGGTGTCAGCGGCGGTGGCCGGACTGGAGAGCCAGACCGTCAGAGCGAGGGCGAAGCAGAGCGAGCGCAAGTTGTGCATGGCAAGTGGCGCGACTCTGGCCGACGAGCGTGGGCTGGCAAAGCGGAAATTGCCGCGCACCGCCGGCGAACTTGATTGCCAGCGTTCGCGTCGCCGTCAGTATCCGCGCCGTTACACACATGAAAACACCGCTCTGCCTCGCCGCTCTCTTTGTCGTCACCAGCCTGCCCGCCGCCGATTGGGCACAGTGGCGCGGTCCCAATCGCGACGGCCACGCGGCGGCTACCATTACCGCGCTGCCCAAGGAGCCGAAGACCCTCTGGAGCATTCCCATCGGCAACGGCCAAGCCTCGCCGCTCGTCGCCGGCGGCAAGCTGATTTACCTCGATGAGCAGGCCGGCCAGGAAGTCGCGCACGCCGTGGACCTCAAGACGGGCAAGGAGCTGTGGCACACGGCCGTCGGCGAGTCCGAGCCGTTCGAGAACGCCTACGGCACCGGCCCGCGCTGCACGCCGCTGGTGGATGGCGACCGCGTTTACACGCAGACCTGCCGCGGTGAGTTCCGCTGCCTCGCGCTGACGGACGGGAAAATTCTTTGGAAGACCAGCTTCGCCGCCGATTGGGACGCCCCCTTCCTCGGCAACAAGAGCAACGCGCCCGAGGCCAAGGAAACCGCCTCGCGCCGCCATGGCAACAACGGCTCGCCCGTTGTGGACGGCGACCGCGTCTTCGTCCCGGTGGGCAGCCCGACGAAGGGCACGCTCGTCGCGTTCGACAAGCTGACCGGCAAGGTGCTCTGGACGGCGGGCCGGGAGAACACCGCCTACGCCTCGCTCATGGTGGGCACTCTCGCGGGCGTCCGGCAGGTCGTCCACCTCACCGGCGATTCGCTCATGGGCGTGGACGTGGCGGGTGGAAAAATCCTCTGGCAGACGCCCGTGAAGACCGGGGCCAAACGCCACGTGCTCACGCCCATTCTCGCGGACAACACCGTGACCATCTCCTCGTCGTCGGTCGGCTTGACCAAGTTCGCCGTGAGCAAGGACAGCGGCGGCCTGAAGGTCGAGCCGGCGTGGAAGAATGACAAAGTGAAGATCACCCTCGCCACGCCCGTGCTGGTGAACGGCCACCTCTACGGTCTGGGCACCGGCGGCAACAAAACCGAGTTCATCTGCGTGGACTTCAAGACCGGCGAGCTCAAGTGGAGCCACCCCGGCTTCAGCGACTACGCTGCCGTCATCGCCGCCGGCGACAAGCTGCTGGTGCAGGACATGGCCGGCACGCTGACGCTGCTCAAGGCCAGCCCGGAGAAGTTCGACGAGCTGGGCCGCGTCCAAGTCTGCGGCAACACCTGGAGCCACCCAGCGCTGGCGGACGGGAAGATTTACCAGCGCGACAAGAAACAGCTCTTCGCGCTGGAAATCGGGAAGTGAGCTTCGCCGGAGCCCTCCTGGCGAAGATTACTCCCACCCTTCCCAAGAGTGGAAGGCCCACCAGTCGTATTGCGTCGGGTCGCCCTGATACCACCACGCGGAACCGTCGGCGTGGATGACGTTGATGCCTTTGTGGTGCGGCATGGTCGGCTGGTTGTGGTAGGGCATTTCCCAGAACATGGTCGCCCTTGAGGAGTCCACCACGTTGATGGTGTGGCGGCCG
Organism: Verrucomicrobiota bacterium; assembly: GCA_039796295.1. Classification (GTDB taxonomy): domain Bacteria; phylum Verrucomicrobiota; class Verrucomicrobiia; order Limisphaerales; family SXTU01; genus SXTU01. Next base: position 141,413 of record JBDKJY010000003.1, on the reverse strand, counting down.
CTAACGGGGTTGTTCAGCACGTAGCCCACGCCCGGACGGTTGTAGATGTGCGTCCAGACGTAGGTGGTCTGGTTGGCCAGCATCGTGCCCGTGGTCATCGTTGGGTCCTTGGTCTTCAGCGCCGCCGGGCACATCCAGATGCCCTTCTTCAAGTCGTTTACGGTCGTCTGGATTTCCCGGTTGGTGCCGATGTAAGGCTGCATCAACTCCGGCAGCCAAGTGGTCGAGCCGGCCGACTGAAAACTGTTGCCCCAAGCGCGGCCCCAGTTGATGGGCAGCGGATACCTGTCCCCGTAATCCATCGCGTAAAGCATGACGGCCATGCCGATCTGCTTGTTGTTGTTGAGGCAGTAAGCGTCGTCGGCCTTCGACTTCGCTTTCGCCAGCGCGGGCAGGAGCATCCCGGCCAGGATCGCGATGATGGCGATGACCACGAGGAGTTCGATCAGGGTGAAAGCCGCGCGTTCACGCGCCGGGGAAGCGGGTTGACTGGTCATGGTCGGACTGTAGGCGCGAGCGCAGTCCGCGCAAGCGCGAACTCGGCACCGATCACTTGGCGGGCGGCCCCACCAGCTTCACCTCACCGCGCGCGGCATCCAGCTCGTAGCGTCCACCCGGCGGGGCCATCGGGAGGAATGGAATGAAGCCCTCCTTAGCCAAGTCATCGAGTTTCGCCGGAGCCTTCTTGTGCTTTGCGAGGTAGGCCTTCAACGCTTGGTTCAGTGCTGGCAGATTCTGGTCACCCACCGTGATGGTGCCTCCGCTGCTGGGCGCTGGAGCCGGAGCCTTCGCTGGCTCGTTGACCGGGGCTGGCGGCGGCACGGGCGCGGGTGGCGTGCGGCGCTTGCACGCAACGAGGACAAGTGCGACGGAGAGCAGGACGAGGGCGGGTTTCATAGGAACATCGTTCGCGATGGCGCGTGGCGGTGGTGTCGTGCCGCAAGCTTTGGACCCGCGCACGATAACTGGCCAGACCAAAACTGAATGCTGCCCGCCGCCTCAGCCCGGTGTCCGCTCAATCGGCACGGGCCGGAGCCGCCGCTTCTGATACCACGCCACGCCGATCAAGTCGTGCAGACCGCGCCCGAGGCGGTTCCACACGCCGTATTTCGAGACGCCCGCCACGCGCGCGCGGTGGTTCACCGGGAGTTCCCGCACGGAGAACCCGCCGCCCGCCACGAGGATCGGCAGGAAACGGTGCAGGCCGTTGAAGCCGAATACGCCTTCCAGCGCGGCCCGCTTGAAGACGCGCAGCGCGCAGCCCGTGTCGCGGAATTCCGCGCCCAGCGCCGCGCCGCGCGCCCAGCGGGCGAGCCGCGAGGAGACGCGTCGCACGAAGGTATCCTGCCGGTTCTGCCGCCAGCCGCATGCGAAGTCGCACGTCTCCAGCTCGCGCAGCAAGCGCGGCAGCTCGGCGGGGTCGTTCTGCAAATCGCCGTCCAGCGTGGCCAGCAGCGGGCGCGTCGTGGCTTGAATGCCCGTCCACAACGCGGCGCTCTGGCCGGCATTGCGCAGGTGGCGAACGCCGCGCACGCGCGGGTTGGACCGCGCTGCCTCAGCGATTCGTCCCCACGTCGCGTCGCGGCTGCCATCGTCCACGAACACCAGTTCCCAGTCGTTGGGCACGGCGGCAAACGCAGCGGCGACCTCGCGGGCCATGGGTAGGACATTGTCCGCCTCATCGAAGACGGGAACGATGATGGAAATTGGTTCCGGCACGGCGCGAAGCTAGCCAGCAGGCCGAATGAAAGGAAACTCAAAGAACCGGGCGCGGGCATCGCGCCACCGCTCCGGCGCACTTTCCCCTTTTCCCCTTCCTCGCCACCGGGCATAACCCGCCGCCATGCATTCATTTCGCTATGTCGGGAAAGAGTTGAGTTGTGAGTCCGCTACCATCGCGTCGCTCGTGAAACAGCACGGGACGCCGCTCTACGTCTATTCGCAGGCCACGCTCGAAGACCATTTCGGCAAGCTCCACGCCGCGCTCGCGCCACTGGACCACCTCATCTGCTACGCGATGAAGGCCAACTCGAACCAAGCCGTCATGCGCGTGCTCGCCAACGCCGGCGGCGGCTTCGACACCGTGAGCGAGGGCGAGTTGCGCCGCGTCATCGCCGCCGGGGGCGACCCCGCCAAGTGCGTTTTCGCGGGCGTGGGCAAGACGGAGGCGGAAATTGAGTTCGCGCTCAAGGCCGGCATCTACTGCTTCAACTGCGAGTCCGAGCCGGAGTTGCAGCGCATCAACAAGGTCGCCGCCCGCCTCAAGAAAATCGCACCCGTCGCCGTGCGCGTGAATCCGAACGTGGACGCCGGCACGCACGCGAAGATCACCACGGGCACTTATGAGAACAAGTTCGGCATCGCCTTCGAGGAGGTCGAGGGCGTGTATGCCCGCGCGGCCAAGCTCAAGAACCTGCGCCTGCGCGGCATTCAGACGCACATCGGCTCGCAGCTCACGAGCGTAAAACCCTTCGAGCTGGCGGTGAAGAAGCTCCTGCCGCTCGTCACCAAGCTGAACGCGAAATACCACTTCGAGTTCTTCAGCATCGGCGGCGGCCTGGGCATCATTTACAACCCCGCCCTCGCCAGCAGCGACGCCAAGTGGTGGCAGTCCCCCGCCGCGAAGGGCCTCCTCACGCCCGCCACCTACGCCGCGACCGTGGTGCCGCTGCTGAAGCCGCTGGGCCTGCGCATCCTCATCGAGCCGGGCCGCTTCATCGTCGGCAACGCCGGCATCCTCGTCACGCGTGTCGAGTATGTGAAGCGGACCGGGAAGAAGAACTTTGTCATCGTGGACGCCGCGATGAACGACCTCATCCGCCCGGCTTTCTACGACAGCTTCCACGAGATCGTCCCGCTCACGAAGAAGGGTGGCGCGAGCGTTTCCACCGATGTGGTCGGGCCGATCTGCGAGAGCGGCGACTACTTCTGCAAGGACCGCCCGCTGCCGAAGGTGGGCGAAGGCGACTACCTCGCACTCCTCAGCGCCGGGGCTTACGGCTCGGTGATGGGCTCGAACTACAACTCACGCTCGCTTGCGACCGAGGTGTTGGTCCACGGCAAGCAATCCGCCGTGGTCCGGGAGCGGCAACCGGTCGAGGCCATCTGGGCGGGGGAGAGCGTGGCGAGCTGGCTGAAGTGAACCGGGCCGCCCCACCGAACGGCCACGCGGCGGTTTGCGCCACCCGCCCGTTCAGCAACTGGAGCGGCACCGGTTGAGCGCCGAATGAATCGTCGGAAGCGGCCCAAGCTCGGCGGTCACAGACCGCCGCTACAGGAGCGCAGGGCGACTCAAGGCTCCACTCAAAGCAGTCCCGCCGTCTCGGGGTAGCCACACATCACGTTGAAGCTCTGCACGGCCTGGCCGCTCGCGCCTTTCACGATGTTGTCCTCGGCGCTCATCACGAGGAGCCGTCCGGTGCGCGGGTCCAGCCGCCAGGCGAGTTCGAGGACGTTGGTGCCAACGACGTTCTTGGTGTCCGGCAGGGCCTTGCCTTCCAGCACGCGGACGAAAGGTTCGTTCGCGTAGGCGGCCTGGTAGCACGCGGCGATTTGCGCGCCGAGTGCGGCGGCTTCCTCGGCGGTGGCGAAGTGTTGGGCGGGCGCGAGGTAGAGCGTGGTGAGGATGCCGCGGTTCACCGGGATGAGGTGCGGCGTGAACTGGATGGTCACGGGCGTGCCGGCGGCGAGCGCGAGTTGCTCTTCGATTTCCGACAAGTGCCGGTGCTTCGGCACGCCGTAGGGGCGCACGCTTTCGTTGCACTCGACGAAGAGGTAATCCAGCTCGGCCTTGCGACCCGCGCCGCTGACGCCGCTCATCGAGTCGGCGATGATGCCCTGCGGCTTGATGAGGCCGGCGCGCAGGAGCGGTAGCGTCGGAAGCAAAACACTCGTGGGATAACAGCCGGGCGAAGCGACGAGCATCGCGCCCCGAATGGCCTCGCGGTGAACTTCCGGCAGGCCATAGACGGACTTCGCGAGCAGCTCCGGTGCGGGGTGGTCGTGGGCGTAGAACTCTTTGTAAACGGCGGCGCTCTTGAGCCGGAAGTCCGCGCTGAGGTCAATGACGCGCGCCCCGCCGTTGAGCAGCGGCACGGCGAACTCCGCCGCGACGCCGTGCGGCAGCGCGAGGAAGACGACGTCCGCCTGCTTGGCGAGCACCTCGGCGTTGGGCTCCACGAAGCGCAGCGTTTTCGCACGCGGATGGCTGGCGAACTTGGGGAACACCTGCGCGACGGTCTGCCCGGCCTGCTGGCGCGAAGTGACGGCGACGAGGTTCGCGTGCGGGTGGGCGAGAAGGAGGCGGACGAGTTCTTCGCCGGAGTAACCGGACGCACCGACGATGGCGACTTTAGTCATGGCGGCGGAGTTGTCCGGTTTGGGCGGGAGGTTGTCAACGCGGCGGAGCTGGGACCGAACTTTTAGCCACAGGTGGAAAACAGATAATTCCAAGTCTCAATGATAAGCGGCAGCTTGGCTCCATCGGGTCCAGTGGAGCCGGGAGTGGACCCCCTCTCCTCTACTCGGAGTGGAGGAGAGGGCTGGGGAGAGGAGGCGCTGCACATCAGCCCAGTGGTAACGCCGCCCCTCTCCCCTACCCTCTCCCCGCTTCTGCGTCGCGGGGCGAGGGGGTTCGCCGCTGGCTGAACGCACCGGCGGAGCCAATTTACCGATTCGAATTCAGACTTGGTATAAGCGCTTGGCCCATCTGTGTTTCATCTGTGTTCCATCTGGGGCTTAAACCTCGTGCCCTTTACGTCCAGCGGGCGATGCGGCTATCGAGCTGGAAGAACTGACCGGAGATGTTCTGCGTCGTGGCGAGGAAGGCGGTGAAGTGGGCGACTTCGACGAGGTCGTTGAGGCGGCCTAGCGCGTTGGCTTCCGCGAAGGCGGCGAGCTGTCCGGGCGTGAGGCTCGCGGTCATCGGAGTGGGCAGGACGCCGGGGAGGATGGCGTTCACGCGGACATTGCGCGCGCCGACTTCCTTGGCGAGCGAGGTGGTGAGGCCGAGCAGGCCGGCTTTGGCGGCGGCGTAGTTGGCCTGACCGCGATTGCCAGTGCGGGCGCTGAAGGAGGCGATGTTCAAGATGTGGCCATCGCGTTGTTTGAGCATGGGGCGCAGGACGGCTTGGGCGCAGAGGAACGCGCCTTTTAGATGCACGTCGAGGACGCGCTGCCAGTCGTCATCCGTGAGCTGCCACGACAAGTTGTCGGCGGTGAGGCCGGCGTTGTTGATGAGCAGGTCAATGCGCTGCCAGCGGGCGAGGACTTGGGTGACGACGGACTGGACGGCGTCGCGGGAGGTCACGTCCAGCGGGAGCGGTAGGAGGGAATCGCTCTCGGCGTGGGCGTTCTCGCGGTGGAAGCCAGCGGCGACGCACCAGCCTTGCACGAGGAACTCAGCGACGAGCGCGCGACCGAGTCCGCCGGAAGCGCCGGTGATGAGGGCGACGGGAGGCAATGCGGAATGCGGAATGCGGAATGTGGAATTGTCGGACGGAACAGCGCTGGTGGTGGAAGCCGCGTCGGCGTTGGTGGCTTGCCCCCTCTCCCCGGCCCTCTCCCCCGATGGGGGCGAGGGAGAAGAAGCGGTTGCACGCTCGCTGCGGACTTGGTGAATCCGGGCGCGCATGCGTTCAGCGCGGTGGCTCGATGGCCCACGCGCCACCGATCATCACGCCAGCGAGTTCGGGCGCGGTGTGGACGACAGCTTCGGTCGAGCGGGCGAGCGGGGCGTCGGAGCGGAGGACGAGCAGGTCGGCGTGCGCGCGGCGGGTGAGTTCGCCGACTTGGCTGACTTGGCCGAGGGCGGCGGCGGCGTTGCGGGTGACGAGGTCGAGGAATTCTTCCGGGGCCAGACCGGGTTGTTGAGTGGCGAAGGCGCGGAGCTCGGCGAAGAGGTCGAGGGTGGGTTTGCGACGGCCGTCCTTGCCGATGCTCGCGAGGCTGTCGGTGCCGAGGCAGAGGTTCACGCCGGCATCGTGCAACTCCGCGAAGGGAAAGGGCGCGTGGTGGAAGTAGGCGTGGCTGCGCGGGCAATGCACGACGTGGGCACGCGCGCGGGCCAGCAGAGCGGCGTCGCCTGGCACGAGGTGGTTGACGTGGACGGCAAGGAAGCGTGGGTCGAGGAGCTTGAGCTGGGCGAGTTGCTGGACGGGCGAGCGCAAGCCGCAGTCGCTCATATCGCGACCGTTCTTGCGCAGCCAGTTGAACAGCGGTCCGCGCCCGTGCTGGAACATCTCGGTCTCCAGCGCGGACTCGGCGACGTGCATGGTGAGCGGCCAGCGGGCGCGATGGGCGGCGCGGCGGGCGTGCTTCAGCAGTTCGGGGTTGGTGGAGTAAAGGGCGTGCGGCGAGAGGACGGCGGAGCTGCGGCCAGCGGGGAGGGCGTGGATTTTTTGCACAGCCTGCCGGACGACGGTGGCGGGTCGCTGGCGGCCCCGGACGGAGATGAGTTCTAGGCAGGAGAGAACGCGCAAGGGCGTGGCGGCCCAGACCTCGGGCAGCAGTTCGGGGACGGCCTCAATGTCGGCGACGGTGGTGCAGCCAGAGCGGAGGAGTTGCGTCGCGCCGTTCAGCCAGGATTGGGCGAAGTCGCTGTAGCTCCACCCGGCCTTGAGCGCGATGATGCCTTCAATCCAATCGAGGAACGTCTTGGGCGGCGGGATCGCACCGGCCATGTCGGTGTAGTCGAGATGGCAGTGGGCGTTGACGAGGCCGGGCAGGAGGATGACTTCGCCGAGGTCGCACACCTGAGCGGGGGCCTTGTGGCGCAGGTCACGCCAGCGCCCGACGGCGGCGATGCGGCCCCGGGAAATAAAAACCGCGCCGTCCTCAATCGCCGGTTGTGAAACCGGCAGAATGACTCGGGCGCGGAGGGCGACGAGTTGCGAGCCTGCCATCAGGCGGCGCGACGACGTTCCTTGCTGCGGGCGGCGACGCTGTGGGTCTTCGCCTTGGACTTGCTGTGGCGTTTGCGGATTTGCTGCTCGATCTTCTTGGTCACGGCATCAATCGCCGCATAGAGGTCGGCCTCATGATCCTCGGCGAAGAGGTCGGGGCCGCGCACGCCGATGCGCATGGAGCAGCCGAAGGCCAGGGCCGGGTCGCGGGTGTCGTCGTGCTCGATGGTGACGCGGGCGTCGATGGTCCAGCGATCGAAGTGCTCGAGCTTCTCGATCTTGGCGAGGATGTGGTCCTCGATGGCTTTGGTGAGCGTGACGTTGTGCGTTGAGAGAATCATCTTCATGGCGAGAGCTTGGAGACGAGGGCGCGGGAAATCCAGTCGGGAATTGGCAAACTTCGCTCATAATCCACGCGCTAGGGTCCAGACGAAGACTTCGCTCGCGCCGTTTTCGTGCAGCACGCGGGCGACGGCGCTGGTGGTGGCACCCGTGGTGAGCACGTCGTCGAGGACGATGAGGCGCTCGCCGGCGAGGGCCTTGGGACGGACGGGCGCGAAGGCGCGGCGGACGTTGTCGGCGCGGGCGTGCTTGTCGAGTTGAGTCTGAGTGCGGGTGGGGTGGACGCGCTGGACGAGGTTGGTCAGCACCGGGATGCCGAGGGCGCGGGCGAGGGGCTGGGCGAGGCGTTCGGCTTGGTTGAACTCGCGCTCGCGTTGCTTCACCGGGTGGAGCGGGACGGGGACGATGCCGGCGCAATTCTCCGCGCGGAGGGCGGGGACGGCTTGGCGGAGGAGCAGGTCGGTGAGGAAGGGCTCGAACCAGAGTTCGCGGTTGTATTTGTAGCGGTGGATGACGCCGCGCAGGAAGTCGTTCGCCACGACGGAGGCGCGCGCCCAACGGAAATGCAGGTCGAGGTCGCGGCAGTTCGCGCACTCGAAGGCGGTGGTGATGTCGCCGGGGTAAGGTAGGCCGCAGCGTTCACAGCACGGCGGCGTGATGAAGCGGAGGTTTTGCCAGCAAGCATGGCAGACGTAGCCCTCGGCGGGCGTGGCGCGGGCGGCGGAGCAGAGCTGGCAAACGGACGGGAAGAGGAAGCTCAGGCCGGCATCGAGCCACTCACGGGACGTGGCGTTCATCGCGGAGCGGGGGTGGGGAGTATCAGGCACAGATGGAACACAGATGAAACACAGATGGGGAAAGGCGGCGTTCCTGACTTTGGCTTATCTGTGTTCAATCTGTGGTTCATCTGTGGTTAAGAATTCTTCTCCAGTGGCGGCGTCTGTGGCAGCCGCGCCACCACGACCACGACCGTAGCCATGACAAGGCAGGCGAGCCAGCCATCGAGCAACTTCTCCGTGCCCCAAAACGCGTTGGTTGCGCTCGTGCCGGGCGTGGTCACGGTCTTGAAGACTTTCAGCCAGAACACCCAGCCGGCGTGCAGACCGATGGCGAACCAGAGGTTCCCCGTGCGCTGATACGCCAGTCCCAGTGCCACGCCGCCGAGCAGGAGCGTCAACGCCGCCGGCACCACCGCCTCGGGCGTGGCGACGCCAGCCAGCATGCGCGGCAGCAGCGCCAGGCCGGAGGTCCACCCGACCGGCCCGAGATGCTCGACGCGCGCGAGAAAGTGAACCGCTGAATAAAGCGCCGCGCTCGCCAGCAGGGCTGACCACAGCGGCCAGACGCGTCGCAGTGCGCCGAAGACCACGCCGCGAAAGACGAGTTCCTCCAGCAGCGCGACGGCGACAGCGGAGAGGGTGGCGTTGACGAGGAGTTTCAACAGCAGGGGCAGCGCGAGGCTGGAGTTGAACCCGCGCACTCCCGCCAGCGCCATGAGCACCGCCGCCAGCAGCAGCGAGCCGAAGCCCAGCGCCAGCCCCAGCGCGAGCGGTCGGCGTGCCGTCAGCGGGCTGACGAAGCCAAGCGCGCGGCGGTCGGCGAGCTGCAGCGTGCGCAGCAGCGGCCACAGCCCAGCCAGCGCGGTGACAAGGAGGGAGCGGTTGACGTAGCGGTGGAAGGGTTGACTCGCGAGGCCTTGGAGTGCGGGGAACTCACCGGCGGCCCATTGCGCGAGGTGGAAGAGCCACGGGGCCACCAGTGCGCCCCCGGCAAAGACGCCGACGACGTAGCAAAGCAGGAGTCCAGCGGCGCGCACGGGTGGATTAAGCGGCCTTGCGGAAATTGCGCCAAGCGGATACTGACTCGCTCCGCAGCGAGCAGGACGGATCCCAGCAGCAGGCGGCCCGCCGTGGGCGTAACCTTGTCGGCGAGGGCCCGTCCATGACGCAGAACTTGAGCACCATTTCATAGGGGAACGAAACTGAATGTCACCACTGGGCTTCTTCCGCAAAAAAAAGCAGCCGACGGTCCATGACCCGGACGCGCCACACCTCTTCGGGCCGTATTCGCTCCACGAACTCATCAACCGCGGCGGCTCGGCGGAGATTTGGACGGCGACGGACCAGGCCGGCCAGACGTATGCGTTGCGGCGGCTCCTGGGCAACGGCACGGTGGACAAAGCGGCGCGCAAGCAATTCCTCCACGGCTGCGAGGTGCTGGAGAGAATCCATGGCCACCCGTTCATCATCGGCTTCCACCAGCATGGCAAGGTGGACGGCGTGGACTTCACCCTGCTGGAGCGGGTCGAGGGCTCGAATCTGAAGCACCTCATCACGCGCAACGACCCCATCCTCGGCGAGTTCGTCGGCAACATCCTTATTGATGCGGCGCTGGCGCTGGAGCACATGCACGTAAAGGGCTTCATCCACCTCGACTTCAAGCCGGAGAACATCCTGGTGACCCGCGCCGGCGACATCCGACTGGTGGATTTTGACCTCGCCCAGCCGTTGCCGAAGAAGCCCAAGCGGATGCCCAGCAACGCCGGCACGCCCGCCTACATGGCTCCAGAGCAACTCCGCCAAGAGCCGCTCGACCAACGCGCGGACATTTTCTCGTTCGGCGTGATGGCTTACGAGGTGTTGACCTTCCGCAAGCCCTTCACCGGCGAGTCGCCCGAGGCGGTGCTGCGCAAACAGCTCGACGAAAAACACCCGGTGCCGCCGCCGCGCCAGTTCAACGAGGACATCCCCATCGCCGTCGAACGCATCATCCTCAAGTGCATGGAGCGCGACCCGGAGAACCGCTTCCCGAACGCCCATGTGCTCGTCGCGCAGCTCCAGCAGGCGCTGTATGTGAGGTGAGCTTCCGGCTTGCGCGCGGCGGAACGCGCTTCAACCTACGCGCCGTATGTCATCCAAAACCGCAGTAGTCACCGGGGCCGGCAGTGGAGTCGGCCAAGCCATCGCTCTCAAACTCGCCGCGCTCGGCTGGAAAGTTGCCATTCTCGGGCGACGCGAGGAGGCGTTGAAGAACACCGTCAAGCTGGCGAAGAAGCACGCCAAGCAGTTGCTCGTCATCCCGTGCGACATCGGCGACGTCGCGCAAGTCGCCGCAATGGCGAAGACGGTCTTGGCCAAGTTCAAATCCGTGGAAGTGCTCGTGAACGCAGCGGGCACGAACATCCCGCGCCGCTCACTGGTCGAGCTTTCCCTGGAGGACTACCACGCCGTCATGGCTGCCAACCTCCACGGCTCCTACTATTGCGCCCAGGCGTTCCTGCCGCAGATGCGCGCCCGGAAGTCCGGCACCATCGTGAACATCGTTTCCGAAGCCGGACTCAAGGCCAGCCCCAAGAGCGGCCCGAGCTACGTGCTCTCGAAGTTCGGCCAGGCCGGCCTCACGCAGTGCATCAACGCCGAGGAGCGCGTCAACGGCATCCGCGCCTGCTCCATCTTCCCCGGCGATATCGACACCGAGTTGCTCGGCAAGCGCCCCGTCGTTCCTGACGCCGTCGCCCGCGCCAAGATGATGAAGCCCGAAGACATCGCCGATTGCGCCCTGCTGGCCATCAACCTCCCGTTCCGCTGCGTCGTGGAGGAAATGCTGGTGCGGCCGGGTTGAGGCGCGACCGTTTCAACGCAAGGACGCAAGGATACGGAGGCGCAAAGGGGGAGGGACTTTTTTGGCCCGCGAATCACGCGAAATGACGCGCATGAAAGGCCAATCCGATTTCCCCCACGCCGAGTATCCTTCCCCCATTCGCGTCAATTCGCGTGATTCGCGGGCCTCTCTCCTTGCGTCTCTGCGCCCTTGCGTCTTGGCGTTAAAACCACCCCACCGCCGCAATTGACGCGCCTCCCGCTTTCAGGCTTCCTTGCCCGCACGTTCAACCGCCGCCACGCATGACCTCCAAGTTCCTCCCGCTCTGCCTCCTCCTCGCCGCCCTAGCCCTGCCCGCCCGCGCGCAGAAGGTGCCCGTCATCGAGAAGACCCTCTCCAACGGCATGCGCCTGCTCCTGCTCCCGCGCCACGACGAGCCCACGGTCGCGGGCGGCTGGGTCGCGCACGTGGGCAGCGCCAACGAGCGTCCGGGTATCACCGGCATGGCGCACCTCTTCGAGCACATGATGTTCAAGGGCACGCCCACGCTCGGCACCAAGGACTACAAGAAGGATCAGGAAATCATCGCCGAGCAGGAGCGCGTGCGCGACTTGATGCGGCAGGAAGAATCCGTCATGCGCACCTTGTGGCGGCGCGGCGAAATCACCGACCTGCAAAACCCCGACACCTGGACGCCGCGCTTCAAGGAGTTGCAAGCCCAGTTCAAGAAGCTCGTGGATGCGCAGCGCGAGATTCTCGTGAAGAACGAGTTCGACCGCATCTACACCTCCAACGGCGGCTCGCAGATGAACGCCTACACCAGCCACGACGTGACGGTCTATTTCACCACCGTCCCGGCCAACAAGCTCGAGCTGTGGATGTGGATGGAGAGCGGGCGGCTGCTCGCGCCAGTCTTCCGCGAGTTCTACGCCGAGCGCGATGTGGTCTTCGAGGAGCGCCGGATGCGCACCGAGTCCACGCCCACGGGCCGCATCGAGGAGTCGTTCTGGGCCATGTTCTGGGAATCGCACCCGTATTCCTGGCCGGTCGTCGGCTGGCCTTCCGACATCCCCGCCATCTCGAAGAAACAGGCGGATGAATTCTACGCGCTCTACTACGCGCCGCAGAATCTCACCACCGTCCTCGTCGGCGACTTCGACCCGGAGAAGACCTTCGCGCTGGCCGAGAAGTATCTCGGTCGCATCCCGCGCGGCAAGGAAGCCGCCCCCGACGTGGTGACGCTCGAAATCAAACAGCCCGCCGAGAAGCGCATGAACGGCGAGGCCGACGCCAACCCGCAGGTGGACATCATGTGGCACACGCCCGCGTTCGGTCACAAGGACACCTACCCGCTCGCCGTCCTCGCGCAGCTCCTGTCCACGCGCACCGGCCGGCTCTACAAGGGCCTGGTCGTCGGCTCGAAGGTCGCCACCGAAGCCTTCGCGCAGCAGCACTCGATGCGTTGGGCCAGCCTCTTCAATGTGGGCGGCGAAGTGACCGACGGGAAGACGCCCGCTGACCTGGAGGCTGGTTTGCTCGCCGAGATTGAGAAGATTAAGTCAGCCGAGGTGCCGCCGGAGGAATTGCAGAAGGTGAAGAACAACTTCGCCGCCGGCGAATACCGCAAGCTCTCCAACAACCACGCCATCATGCAGGCGCTCCTGCGCTACGACGGCGTCGGTCGCTGGCAGGAAATCAACGAGGCCGGCCCGAAGCTCCAAGCCGTCACCGCCGACGACGTGAAGCGCGTCGCGAACACTTATCTCACGAAGGAGAACCGCAACGTCGCCGCCATCGTCCGCAAGGCCGGCAAGAGCGCGAGTGACGACCCGGACCTCGTGGGCCTCACGCCCGAGCAGCTCCCGGTCATCCGCCGCATCATCGGCACGTTGGCCGAGGAGAAGAGCGTCGAGAAGCTGCGCGAGCGGCTGAAAGGCGTCGAAGACCAACTCGCCAAGGCCGACGCGAAGAGCCAGCCATTCCTGACCATCCTCAAGAAGAAGACCGCCGAGCGCATCGCGGAGCTGGAGAAGAAGTAGGCACACGTCAGCCAAGCACAGCCATGAAACGCACACTGGCAATCGCAGTTCTATCAGCAACCGCCTTCACTGGAGCTGCTGAAACCTTTCTGGGTGTAACATCCGCAACCAATCGGTTGGTCGTTGGGACCAACGAGGCGATCTTTATTTCCAGACTCAATGTTACAGCCTCGAGTTTCCAGCTTGTTAAGGATGGGTCCACGCTTAGTTCAAGCTTCAACTTTGGTAGTGACCGAATTGATCCAGCGAGTCCAGTCGCACTGGCAGGACCTTGCGAGTTGATCCTTCCGAGTCAGGCCGCCGTTCACTTTCAGCGCCTGACGACTAGTTCGATTCTAACGTTTGTTCTGCCAGTATCCCTCAGCACAAACACGACGACTATTTCCGTGCCGAGTGGCAAAACGATTCGAGTATTTCGTCCGTTGCCATTGAGTTTGACCACTTGGCTTCGGCTTAGTCGCGGAACAAACAGTTTTACCTTCAATGCTGGAGGTCCCGGCGGGGCGCTAGCGTATTTTGCAACCGAAGAATTCACTGGTCCACTCGATGTAATTTTTCTGGGGCCATCAGTCGGCACCGAGGCAGGCATCTTTTCTTACGCCATGACCGAGGACGCGCAGATTGCTCCTGCGGGAGTAGCAATCCAGTCACCCACTGGCCAGTTTCATCTCGAAGTGGAACGATCCACCAATCTGACCAACTGGTCTCCCGCAGTAATCCAGAGTCTAGTGGAGGACCAGAAGGCTTTCTACCGCCTCCGCATCACTAAGTAGCCGCCATGGAACTTGCCGCCCTGCCAATCCAGTTTGATGAGGCGACGCTCGCCGCGTTTTGCCGTGCGCGGGGCATTCGCAAGCTCAGTCTCTTCGGCTCCGTGCTGCGCGACGACTTCGACCCGGCCCGCAGCGATGTGGATGTGCTGGCGGAGTTCGCGCCGGAGGCCCGGCCCGGCTTCCGCGCCTTCGGCTACGGCGAGGAACTGGCTGAGTTGCTCGGGCAGAAAGTGGACTTCAACACGCCCGCCATGTTGAGCAAACACTTCCGGGACGAAGTCCTGCGCGAGGCTGTGGTAATCTGCGCCGAACCTTAATCAGTCTATGAGCACCGCCATCGAAGAAGCCCGCCAAGTGGTGACGAAGCTGTCGCCCGAGGAGCGTCGCAGTCTCGTCGAGTGGCTGGCGCACGAGCCAGCGGAGGTCGCGCCCGGCATCTACCGCACGCCCCGTGTCTGCGGTGGCGACGCGTGCATCCGTGGTTTGCGGCTGCCGGTTTGGCAGTTGGAGGAAGGCCGCCGCAGCGGAGCGACGGACGGGCAGCTTCTTCAGGCCCACCCCGCGCTTTCTCCTGAGGACTTGGCGAACGCGTGGGCTTACGTCGCCGCGCACCGCGCCGAGATGGACCGGTTGATTCAGGAGAACAACGAGGTCTGAAATGGCGCGCCTCTTCGCCGATGAAAACTTCTCCCAACCCGTGGTCGAAATCCTGCGCACCCTCGGCCACGACGTGCTCACCGTCGCCGAGATTGGCCGCGCCAACCAAGGCTGGCCAGACGACGAGGTGCTGGCTTACGCGACGGACCACCGTCGCGTCCTGCTGACCATGAACCGGCTGCACTTTCTCCGCCTGCACCAGCGCACGCCGGCCCACGCCGGGATCGTCGCTTGCACGGAGGACGTTGATTTCGCCGGCCTGGCCCGGCGGATTCACGAGGTCTTGTCCGCCACGCCTTCCGTCGCCAGACAGTTTCTCCGCATCTACAAGCCCGTCCATTGACCTCCCGCCTGAAACCCACCCTATGAACCGACTGGTCCAACTCCTCGCCCTCGCGCTCGCCCTCCCCGTCTTCGCCGCCGACATCCCGGACCGGCCGGAGAAGCTCAAATACCCTCAACTCAACTACTCCCCGCCGGACGCCAAGCAGTTCCGCGTCGCGCTCAAGGCCGGGCCGGTCGCCTACGTGGTGCCCGACCGCGAGCTGCCGCTGGTGAACATTTCCATCCTCGTTCGCACGGGCGATTACCTCGACCCCGTCGGCAAGGAGGGTCTCGCCGGTGTCACTGGCTACTTGCTCGCGCGCGGCGGCACGGCGACGAAGAAGGCGGAGGACCTCGAAGAACGCCTCGCCTTTCTCGCGGCGAGCCTCACCTCCGCCGCCGGTGACACGCAGGGCACCGTGAGCCTGAACCTCCTCTCCAAGGACCTCGACGAGGGCTTCGCCATCCTGCGCGAAGTGCTCACCGCGCCGCGTTTCCAGGACGACAAGCTCGCGCTCCGCAAGCAGCAGTCGCTGCAAGCCATGAAGCAGCGCAACGACGACGCGGCGGAAATCGAGCAGCGCGAGCGGCGCTTCCTCGCTTACGGCGACGGCTTCTACTTCAACCGCCACAGCACGCAGGCCTCGCTGGAGTCCATCACCCGCGCGGACTTGGAGGCATTTCACAAGCGCTGGTTCCACCCGAAGAACTTCGTCATCGCGGTGAACGGTGACTTCGACTCCGCTGCGATGACCGCGCGGCTGGAGAAGCTCTTCGCCGCGTGGCCCTTCACCGGCGAAGTCCCGCCGCCCGTGCCCACGCAAAAGAAGTTCGCCGCGCCCGGCGTTTACCTCGTGGACAAGGAAGTGCCGCAGGGCCGCGTGACCATTCTGCTGCCGGGCATCCAGCGCGATGACCCGGACTTCCCGGCCACGCAGGTGATGAACGACATCCTTGGCGGCGGCGGCTTCACCTCGCGCATCATGAACCGCGTCCGCTCGGACGAGGGCCTGGCCTACTCGGCGGGCAGTGGCTTCCCCGGTGGCGTGTATCACCCGATGAGCTTCCTGGCGGCGTTCCAGTCCAAGTCCCGCACCGTCGCCTACGCCACGAGCATCGTGCTGGAGGAGATGAAGAAGGTGGCGTCCGATACCGTGACGGACGAGGAGTTGAACACGACGAAGAAGCAGTTCATCGAGACCTTCCCGGCCACGTTCGCCACCAAGCGGCAAGTGGCCGGCACGCTCGCGGGCGACGAGTTCACGGGCCGTTTCGCGAAGGAGCCGGACTACTGGAAAACCTACCGCTCGAAGATTGACGCCGTGACCAAGGCCGACGTGAAGCGCGTCGCCGCGAAGTATCTTACGCCAGAGAAGGTCGTCATCCTCGTCGTCGGCACGAAGGAGGAAATCCTCAAGGGCCACCCGGACCATCCGATAAAGCTAGAGTCACTCGGCGGCGGTCGGCTCGTGGACCACCCGTTGCGCGACCCGCTGACGATGAAGCCGACGGTGAAGTAAACCAACCTCGACACCCGAATCCTTCATGTCTGCTCCCGTTGCCCCGAATGAGTCCGGGCGGCTCGCCGCGTTGCGCGCCACGCAGTTGCTCGATTCCCCGCCGGAGCAGGCGTTCGACGACATCGCCGCCTTGGCCTCCTTGATCTGCGACACGCCCATCAGCCTCGTGAGTTTAGTGGACGAGCATCGGCAGTGGTACAAGGCGGCGGTCGGCGTGAACGTCCTCGAGACCCCGCGCGACCTTTCGTTTTGCGCGCACGCGATTTTGCAACCGGACGAGCTGTTCCTCGTGCCCGATGCGCAGCGCGATCCCCGCTTTCATACGAACCAACTCGTGGTGGGCGAACCGCACATCGGGTTCTACGCCGGGATGCCGCTGGTCACGCCGGACGGGTATTCGCTTGGAACCTTGTGCGTGATTGACCGCCGCCCCCGGCAGCTCACTCCGGTGCAGATGGAGTCCCTGCGCCGCCTTGCCCGGCAGCTCGGGGCGCAACTGGAACTTCGCCAACAGACTGCCCGGCTAACCCACGCCGAGCTGTTGACCGGGGAGCGAGCAGCGGCCTTATCCCGGGCGAACCTCCTTCTCCACTCGGAGGTCGAGGAGCGCAAGCTCGTCGAGGCCGAACGCGAGCGGCTCATCACGCAACTTCAGGCCGCGCTGGCCGAGGTGAAGACCCTCGGCGGCATGTTGCCCATCTGCGGCTGGTGCAAAAAAATCCGCGACGACTCCGGCTATTGGGACAGCCTGGAAGGTTACTTGCGACAGCATCACGAGGTGGATTTCACGCACGGGATCTGCCCTGCTTGCTCGGTGAAAATGATGGATGAACTAAACGCCGCCCGGCCTCCCCCGCGCACCTGACCGCCCCGTCCGCCCTGCCCGCATGGCCATAGGCATTCCAACTCCCGCTGACGGCTTCCAGCAGCGTTATCAGCTCTTGGCGAAAGTGGCACCGGTCGGCATCGCGCACACCACAGCGGATGGTCAGTGTGTTTACGTCAACGAGCGCTGGTGTGAGCTGACCGGCTTCGCGGCGGCGGACGCAGTGGGCGAGGGGTGGACACGGGCCGTGCATCCGGATGACCGAGCCCTCGTGCTTGAAGAATGGCGGCGAGC
Organism: Verrucomicrobiota bacterium; assembly: GCA_039796295.1. Taxonomy (GTDB): domain Bacteria; phylum Verrucomicrobiota; class Verrucomicrobiia; order Limisphaerales; family SXTU01; genus SXTU01. The sequence goes on along the minus strand of JBDKJY010000003.1, from coordinate 124,136 downwards.
CGTGCTGAACCAAAGCCTGCTGAAGCTGGAGTTCCGCTACCTGCGCCATGACAACCGAGTGGTATGGGTTTTGGCGCAAGTCGCCGAAGAGCACGACGCCTCGGGACAAATCAGCGGCTACGTCGGCGTCCTCACCGACATCACCGAACGCAAGGCCACCGAAGAATCCCTACGCCAGATGAGCAGCCGGATGGAGGAACTCGTGCTGGCGCGCACCGCCGAATTGGCGCAGGCCAACGCCCGGCTCCAGGCGCAAGTGGACGAGCGCAACGCCATTGCCGCCGCCATGCGCACCAGCTCTGCAATGCTGCGGACAGTGATTGATTCCACGCCCGACTGGATTTTCATCAAGGACCTCGAGTTCCGTTTCCTGCTGGCCAATCGCAGCCTGGCGCAGGTCTTGAATTGCACGCCGGAGGATTTTATCGGCAAGGACGACCTCGAGATGGGGCATCCGCGCGAGCTGGTGTTGGGCGATCCCGCCAAGGGCATCCGCGGTTACCGCGCCGACGACCGCGAGGTCTTCGAGACCGGGCAGCCCAAAGTCATCGAGGCGGAACCGGCGCTCGTCCACGGCGAGCAGCGCATCCTGAACACGGTGAAAGTGCCGCTCCGTGACGGCGAGGGGCGCGTCTGCGGCTTGCTCGGCTACGTGCGCGACATCACGGAGATCAAGGAAGCCAGCGCGGAACGCGAACGGCTGATCGCCAAGTTACAGACCGCCCTCGCCGAAGTGAAAGCCCTCAGCGGCCTGCTCCCCGTCTGCGGCTGGTGCAAGAAGGTGCGCAACGACTCCGGCTATTGGGACAACGTGGAAGTTTACCTCAAGCAAAGCTCCGGCGTGGACATCACCCACGGCATCTGCCCCGACTGCTCCAAGCAAGTCATGGTGGAGCTGGACAAGGAAGTCAGCCTCCCGTCCGCCGCGTGATCGAGCGATTGGGAAAGCCCGCGGGTTGCGACGACACGGCGGCGGCACTCTCCCCCACCGCCCACCCGAAACCTCCGGCTCTCCGTTGTCGTCCTTCACCGCAACAAACGCTCACGCTATGAACCCGCTCGAACATCAAGCCCAGCTCGCCGACCGCTTCCTCACCCGCCGCCAATGGCTCAACCGCTTCGGCATGGGCATGGGCGCGGTGGGCCTCGGAGCCATGCTCGGCGAGGAGGCCCGCGCCGCCGCCGACCTCAACCCGCTCGCTCCCAAACAGCCGCACTTCCCCGCCAAGGCCAAGCGCGTCATCCACATCTTCGCCAGCGGCGCGCCCTCGCACATCGACACCTGGGACCCGAAGCCTTCGCTCACGAAGAACGACGGCAAGCCCATTTCCGGCGGCAACGGCGTCGCGTTCGGTTCGCCCTTCAAGTTCACCCCGCAGGGCAAGTCCGGCCTCGAGTTCAGCGAAGTTTTCCCGGGTCTCGCCAAGCACGCGGACAGCCTGGCCGTGGTCCGCTCGCTCTACACCGACATCCCGGCTCATGATGTCGCGACCGTCTTCATGAACACCGGTTCGCTCCGCCTCGCCAAGCCCTCGCTCGGCGCGTGGACGCTCTACGGCCTGGGCTCCGAGAACCAGAACATGCCCGGCTTCATCTCGCTGCGGCCCGGCGGCAGCACGCCCGGCGGTGCGCAGAACATCCAGTCCGCCTTCCTGCCCGGCGTCTTCCAAGGCTCGAGCATCAACACGCAGGCGGCGTCCGTGGACCAGATGATTGAGAACATCCGGAACAACTACCTGGCCCCGAAAGAACAACGCCGCCAGCTCGACCTCGTCCACCAACTCAACGCGATTCACAGCCAGAACTTGCAGAAGGACGCGCAGCTCGAGGCGCGCATCGAGAGCTTCGAGATGGCTTACAAGATGCAGACGGCGGCGACGGACGCCTTCGACATCAGTCAGGAGCCGGAGAACGTCCGCTCGCTCTACGGCAGCTCGGCGCAGGGCAAGCAGCTCCTCATCGCCCGGCGGCTCGTCGAGCGCGGCGTGCGCTTCGTGCAGGTCTGGGCCGGCGGCTGGGACCACCACAACGACCTCGCCGACCGGTTGCGGGCGAAGGCCGGCGAGATTGACGGCCCGGCCGCGGCCTTGCTCACGGACTTGAAACAACGCGGCTTGCTCGACAGCACGCTGGTCATCTGGGGCGGCGAGTTTGGCCGCAAGCCCACGCGCGATAAGAACGGCAACGCCGACCCCGGCCGCGACCACAACAACCGTGCCTTCTCCCACTGGCTAGCCGGCGGCGGAGTCAAGGGCGGCACGGCCTACGGCGCGACGGACGAGTTCGGCGGCAGCGCCGTGACGAACAAGGTCCACATCCACGACTATCACGCGACCCTGCTGGCGCTGCTGGGCTTCGACCACGAGAAGCTGACGTATCGCTACAACGGGCGGGACTTCCGCCTGACGGACAACTTCGGGAAAGTCGTGAAGGGCATCATCGCTTAAGGAACTGCCATGAAACGCGCTTGCCCCCTCCTCGCCGCCCTCGCCCTCGCCCTTGGCGTCGCCACCGCCGCCGACGCGAAGAAGAAGAAACCTCCAGTTCCCGCACCCGCCCCAGCTCCGGCGGCGAAGCCTGCACCGCCCGCCGCTCCCACGGCCAAAGCCCCGGCTGCCGCCACCACTGCGGCGACACTCACCCCAGAGCAGACCGCGTTCTTCGAGAACCGCATCCGCCCGCTGCTCGCCAGCCAGTGCCTGAAGTGCCACAGCGCCGCCGAGGGCAAGACCAAGGGCGGCCTCGCGCTCGACACCCGCGAAGGCGTCTTCAAGGGCGGCGATTCCGGCCCGTCCGTCATCCCCGGCAACCCGGACAAATCCCCGCTCATCCGCGCCGTCCGTTACACGGACCCGAATCTCCAGATGCCGCCCAAGGGCGAGAAGCTTACCGACGCCCAAGTCGCCGACCTCGTCACCTGGGTGAAGCTCGGCGCGCCCGACCCGCGCTCCGGCGCGGCCAAGGGCAAGTATGCGAGCGCCAACGAGCGCAAAGTGTGGTGGGCCTTCCAACCCGTGAAGCTCACGCCCCCGCCCGCCGTGGAGAACAAGTCCTGGCCCGCCAACCCGGTGGACAACTTCGTCCTCGCGAAACTCGAGGAGAAGCAGCTCAAGCCCAGCGGCCCGGCTGACCGGCAGGTGCTCATCCGCCGCCTTTACTTCGACCTCATCGGCTTGCCGCCCACTCCGGCGGAGGTCGAGGCGTTCGTCGCTGATAAATCCCCTGCCGCCTATGCCGAGCTCGTGGACAAGCTCCTCGCCTCGCCGCACTACGGCGAGCGTTGGGGTCGGCACTGGCTGGATGTCGCGCGCTACTCGGACACCGTGGGCGACCCCGCCAAGCGCAAGGAGTCGCCGGCCTATCCCTTCGCCTGGAGCTACCGCGACTACGTGGTGAAGGCGTTCAACGACGACAAGCCTTACGACCAGTTCATCCGCGAGCAGCTCGCCGCCGACCGGCTGCCCAACAACAAGGACCGCACCACGCTCGCCGCCTTGGGCTTCATCACGGTGGGCGACCACTTCAATGGCAACCGCGACGACATCATCAACGACCGCATTGACGTGGTGACCAAGGCCTTCAACGGCCTGACCGTGGCCTGCGCGCGCTGCCACGACCACATGTTCGACCCGATTCCGACGAAGGATTACTACGCGCTGCACGGCATCTTCTCGAACATCGAGGAGCCCAAGGAGCTACCCATCATCGCCACGGCGGACAAGGTGAAGTATGCGGAATACCTGAAGGAGAAAGCGGCGCTGGACAAGACCGCCGCCGACCTCGCCGCCCAGGCCAAGGCCGCGAAGGCCGCCAAGACCAAGGGCACTTCCAAGAAGGAGATGCAGAAGGAAGCGCTCGAACTCGAGGTCAAACAGGACCGGCTCGACATCACGCACCCCGGCGCTCCGACGCGCGCGATGGTGGTGCAAGACGTGGCCATGCCGAAGGATTCACCGGTTTACATTCGCGGCGAGAAGGACAACAAGGGCGACCTCGTCCCGCGCCGTTACTTGGAGATGTTCCGCGCTCCGAACGCCAAGCCGTTCGCCTCCGGCAGCGGTCGGCTGGAGCTGGCTTACAGCATCGCGAACAAGAACAACCCGCTCACCGCCCGAGTGCTGGTGAACCGCGTCTGGCAGCACCACTTCGGCGAGGGCTTCGTGCTGACGCCCGACGACTTCGGCACCATGAGCACGCCGCCCAGCCACCCGGAGTTGCTCGATTACTTGAGCACCTACCTCACTGACAACGGCTGGTCCGTGAAGAAGCTCCACCGGCTCATCGTGCTGTCCGCGACCTATCAGCAGGCCAGCAAGGACAACCCGCGCTATGCTCAGCTCGACCCGTTCAACCGCCTGCTCTGGCGGCAGAACGTGCGCCGGCTGGAGTTCGAGCCGCTGCGCGATTCCATTCTCTCCATGGCCGGCTCGCTCGACGCCACGATGGGCGGCCATCCGGTGAACCTCGGCGGCGGCGGCAACAACGCCGGCAAAGAGAAGGCCAAGGGCGGCGGCGCGCTGCGGCCCCAGGGCAACTACTCCACCCGCCGCACCCTCTACGGTTACATCGACCGCGCGAACGTGGCCGAGGTGCTGAACCACTTCGACTTCGCGCCGCCCGAGATGCCCAACGGCAAGCGCTACCAAACCATCGTCCCGCAGCAGGCGCTCTTCCTGATGAACAACGCGCTGGTCATCGAGCAGGCGCGCAAGATTGTGGAGCGCCCGGACTTCAAGGGCGTGGAAGACGACGAGAAGCGCATCGCGTTCCTCTACCGCCTCATCTACCAACGCTCGCCCACCGCGCAGGAAATCCAGCTCGGCCAGGCGTTCTTCGAGGAAGCGCCCGCGCCCGGCACGACCTCGGCCGCGCCCGCACCGACGGTTCAAGCCGCACCGGTCCGCGTCGCCGCCGCGAAGGGAAAGTTCCCGCAGCCCGCGCCGCGCGTCGCGCCACGTCCCTTGAGCGCCTGGGCCGAATACGCCCACGCCCTCATCCTCGCCAACGAGTTCACCTTCGTGAACTGAGTGCGGACGGAGCGCTCACTTTCCGCTCGCCTCGCGCCTGCGCCCGGCGAACTCTCGCGCAGCCCAAAATGCCATGAGCGACAGCGACTTTCTCAAAGGTGCCTGCGGCAGTTGTCAGGGCCATGTGGAGTTCCCTGCCTATGCGGTAGGCATGACCACCACCTGCCCGCACTGCGGCATCGAGACCAAGCTGACCGCTCCCGATGCACCCGCACCCGCGACCGCGCCACCACCGCCACCACCACCGCCGCCCAAGCCCGCCGCTCCGCCGCCGCCAGCGCTGGTCTTGGAGCCACCGGCGGTCGCGACGGCCATTACCCCGGTGGACGGCCCCTCCACCGGCGCGAAGCTGAAGAAGGTTCTCAAGGTGGTCTGGAGTCTTCTCGTCGCCCTCGCCGTGGTGGGCTTCATCGGCTTCAAACTCTGGAACAAGTTCCGGCGCGTGGCCAACACGGTTGAAACCGTGAAGGGCGAACCGAAGCCGGAGCCAGCCAAACCCGCCACTAGTTCGCCCACGCCCGCGCCCGCGGCCAAGCCCGCTGCGCCGCCCAGCTCGGTCGTCGTGGCCAAAGGCGCACCGCCTGCCCGCAAGCCAGGCGAGGACTTGCAGGTCCTCAGCTTCGAGGTGCAGAAGGCCACCGACGGCAACCTGCAATACCTCGTCGGCGTCGTGACCAACCACTCGGCGAAGCAGTTTTTCAACGTGAAGCTCGAGTTCGAGCTGACGCGCAAGGACGGCAAGCCCGGCGACCTCGCCACCGACTCGCTCCGCAACCTACCCGCCAACGCGAGCGCTCCGTTCAAGACCAGCATCATCGGCACCGCGCCGGTCACCAGCGCGAAGCTCGCGAAGCTGGAAGGAGAGAAAGAGTGACAACTATGCGACTAGCCCCTTGCACCCACTGGATTCTCCGACTGCTGGTTTGTGCTTTCGCCTGCCTTGCCAGCACCTTCGCCGCCGACACGGAATACCGGCTCGTCCGCGTCGAGCCCGCCGCCCAAGCCGTCCGCGTCCGCCTCCCGCTCACCGACGTGACGGGCAAAGTCCGTCCCAAAGAGCGCACGCCGGACGGCTATGGCGAACCACTCGCGCCCACGAAGACGGTGCTCGGTGAAAAGCACTTCCTCGAATGGCAGATCGGCTACGACACCCGCGACGCCGACGCGCCGAACGTGGTGAAGGAGATTCAGTTCGTCCGCCGGGGCGAGCCGAAGTTCGGCGCGGAGTTGAGCAAAATCCTCGTGGACGCGCTGCGCCTCGGCGTCATCTCGACGAACGATTTACTCCGAGAGCGCGACCGCCTCGCGAAACTTTCCGAAGCCACGCTGGAGGAACGCGAAGGGATCACTACGGAGAAATCACCGCTCGAAAACAAGAACGGCGCACTGCCGGACGGCTTCACCCGCTGGACGCAGAAGGTGCCGCAGTTCCTGCGCGAGACCGAGCACGGCTGGATTCAAATCCAACTGAAACCCCGCCAGCGCGCCGTCGGCAACCAGGCGATGGTCTATGTCTGCCTCCCGATGACCCGCGTGCTCACCACCGACAGCAAACCCCGTGCGCCCGGTCCCGCGAAAACGAAGGAGACGGTCTTCTACGACTTCAGCCGAGCCAACGCCGGCTTCCTCCTCGACATCGTCCGCGCCTTCGCCATCGCCTCGCGGCAGCACAACGAGGACATGGGGCAAATCCTCGGGAAGATTTTGGAACTCGGGCCGGCAGGAAAGCAGTGACGCTAGAAACGGCAAATGATTAGCCGCGAAAGGGCGCAAAGAGCGCAAAGCTGTGGGTTTGGCTGTGCGTGGGAAGTTGAGCCAAACCTTGGCCGAGCGGGTGAGGGGAAACCTAGTCGGTCCGGAATCTGAAGCGCTTCGCTTTGTGCTCTCTGCGCCCTTTCGCGGCAATGCCAGCTACAGCAGCCAGGCGTTCTGGCTTTCCTTGTAGTGACGGCGGCAGACGGAGACGTAGCGTTCGTTGCCGCCGATTTCGATTTGCACACCGGTCTTCACAGGCGCGCCAGCGGCGTCGAGGCGCAGGACCATCGTGGCTTTGCGACCGCAGTGGCAGATGGTTTTCAGCTCAATCAGGTTGTCCGCCCACGCGAGGAGCCATTGGCTGCCCTCGAAGAGATTGCCCTGAAAGTCCGTGCGCAGGCCGTAGCACAGGACCGGGATGCGCAGGCGGTCGGCGAGGTCGGTGAGCTGTTCGACCTGGGCTTTGGTGAGGAACTGCGCCTCGTCCACTAGCACGCAGGAGAGGGTGCGTTTCCCGTGGTCTTCCTCGGCGAGGGTGTAGAGATTTTCGTCCCGGCTGAATGCCTTCGCCTCCGCCGAGAGGCCGATGCGGGAAGCGACCTTGCCGGGGCCCGAACGGGTGTCGAACTGGGGTGCGAGCACCAGCGTGTTCATCCCGCGCTCCTGGTAGTTGTAGCTCGACTGGAGGAGCAAGGTGCTCTTCCCCGCGTTCATCGCCGAGTAGTAGAAGTAAACTTTCGACATGGGCAACGTGGTGCGTGGTGCGTGAGGGTGGTCGGGCGCGGGCGGACTAGATTACGCACCGGCTTTGAGCACCTCGACCCTGTGCCAAACTTCCTTCGACATTCTGCCTTCCCATACTCCTTTTAAGACCTCTCCGAGGCGTGGGTGCATCAAGGCCAAGGTGTGAATGGTGTCGATGTAAGCCTCACCATGCGTTCCAAGAAAGTCTTCAAGGGGTCCGGCAGCCAAGTTGCAGAGAGTCCAACGATCGTCAGTCATTTGCATGATTGCGAAGATGGTCGCCAAACCGAATTCGGGGTCCAACACCCTACCCGGCAACTTTTCAAAGCAGGCATAGAGACGCTCATCATCATCCGTCCACTGTCCTTGTGGTTTGGTAATCCAACCTTCGGCCAATTCGCGGACCTCGGCTGATTCCTGCCATGCGTTCCACAGAGTTTGAGCTGACGCACTCACGGTCGCCCTCACGCACCACCTCAAACCTTCCCGATCCACTTGCGGTCTTCCCACACGGCTTTGAGCGAAGTGAGGTTCTTGGAGTCGAGCACCTTCATCGCGGCGGTGCCGAGGTCGCCCTTCTTCAGCGCGTGCCAGGCGTCGCTGGCGTTGATGGCGACGTGCTGGAGGACGCTGGGGTCGCGGTAGCAGTCAATCATGCACTTGGTGCAGCCGTCGCGGATGAGCTTGGAATCGTCCCACTCATAGACCTTGCACATGGGCTTGTCCCAGGCGTGGCAGCGGTAGAGGTCGAGGTTCCAGTCGAGGTAGAAATACTTGTGCCCACCGAGGCAGCCGAACTGCTCCTTCTCCCCGCGCAGGTGGCGCTGCATCTCGTCGAGCGACTCCGTGGGGTTCACCACCGGGTAACCGCTGCTGCGCTTCATCCGCTTGATGTTCTCGAAGAGCGCGAGCAGCTCGGTGTTGTTGAAATTCACGAGTCCGCTGTCGCTGAAGCTGAGGTAGCTGGAGGCGAGGCTCGTGAGTGGGTAGCTGAAGGTGCAGCTCTCGAAGCCGAGCGTGCGGAGGAAGTCGGGCAGCTTCTCGTAGTCCTCGATGAGCCGGCTGGCCGTGATGCTGGCGGTGCATTGGATGCCGACGGTTTTGAAGAACTCGTTGGCCTTCTTAATCTTCCGGCACACGTCGGGCAGGCCGCGGTTGGCCTCGTGCTTGGCGACATCGTGGGCGTCGATGGACATGATGACGCTGGTGAGGCCGTCGCTGGCGAGGGCCTTCATGTTGTCGTCGTTCCACAGGCCGCCGTTGGTGCAAATCATCGGGTGGATGCCTTGCTCGGCGGAGTAGCGGACCATCGCGCGGAGGTCGCGATGCGCCATCGGCTCGCCACCGACGAAGAGCAGGTAGCCGATGTGGTTGCGCTTGGCGATGTCCACCACGTCCTTCGCCTCCTGGAGCGTGACGCTGTGGCGTTTCTTGGGGTCGAACTGCGAGCGCGCGAAGCCGCAGAAGCCGCAGTCGGCGTTGCAGATGTTCGTGATGGCGAACTGGAGGTAGCCGGGGCCGCCGTGGTTCAGCACGTCCTTGAAGAGCTGCCAGCCGGAAGTTGTCGGGCGCGCGACGGGTTTGGAGAAGTCGGGGGCGGGCGACCGGATGGGCGCGGTGGCGGCGGGTGGTTCAGTGACGGCGATGCTCATTAAACGAGGGCTGGATAGTGGGGAACGGCCTGTGACCGGGCAAACTTTTCTTTGCGCCATCGGACACGCTGGCTACGCTGGTCCCCGCCGCATGAAGAACATCGTCTATTTCGACTTGGAAACGCAGCGGTCTGCGGACGACGTGGGCGGCTGGGGCAACATCCGCCGCATGGGCATGAGCATCGGCGTGACCTACAGCACGGCGGCGGGCGAGTATCGCATCTACGGCGAACGCGAAGTGAACGAACTCATCGAGGAGCTGCGGCGCGCGGACCTCGTGGTGGGATTCAACACAGAGCGTTTCGACTTCGAGGTGTTGCAGGGCCACAACGAGTTCTTCGACTACAGCACACAACTGCGCTCGCTCGACTTGCTCGTGGACTTGACGAAAACCCTGCCGCACCGCGTCTCGCTGGACGCCATCGCCACGGCGTCGCTGGGCGTGGAGAAGACGGCGGACGGCTTGCAAGCGCTGCGGTGGTATAAGGAGGGCAAGCTCATGGAAATCGCCGAATACTGCTGCTACGACGTGAAGGTGACGAAGCTCGTCCACGAGTTCGGCCAGGCGAACAAGCAGTTGTTCTACACGAACAAGTTTGGCGCGAAGCTCTCCGTGCCGGTGAAGTGGTGAGCGCCGTTCAACATGGACTCCGCCCCGCCGCCGCCCGCGTCGCTCCTCCACGAGTTCCGCACCATCCTCCAACCGCTCACGCTCACCGACCACTTCCCCACGCCCCAACCGCTCGAAGTCGAACTCGGCTGCGGCGACGGCTCATTCATCGTCGAGTGGGCGCAGCGGAATCCGGGGCGGAACTTGCTCGGCGTCGAGCGGCTGTTGGGCCGCATCCGCAAGCCGGACAAACGCGGTCGCCGGGCCGGCTTGACCAACCTCAACCTCGTGCGAATTGAGATCGGCTACTTCTTGGAATACCTCCTGCCGCCCGCGAGCACCGATGCCATCCACGTCTATTTCCCCGACCCCTGGCCGAAGGTGAAGCACGCGCGGAACCGCCTCATCAACGAGCGCTTCACCGCGCTGGCCCGGCGTGCGCTCAAGCCCGGCGCGGTGGTCCACCTACGCACCGACCACGTGGATTATTTCGCCCAGATGCTCGCGGTCTTCCGCGCGGATGCGGCCTTCACCGAAGTGGAACCGCCCGCTGAACTCGCCGCCGTAACGACGGACTTTGAGCGGGAGTTCAACGCGAAGGGGATTCCGACGAACCGGAGTTCGTGGAGGTTAAGAAACGATTGAGGCGAGAGCTTACTCGTCACACCCAGCGCGTTAAGCCCACCCGGAACCACTTGTAGCGGCAGTTTGCCCGGGCACCTTTTTTGTCGCCCCTCCCCGGAGCGTTCCCTAACCTCCGCGCCATGAAATCCAAGCTGTCCAGTCTGCTCTGCTCGTTCGCCCTGCTTGCCGCCTTTGGGCCGTTGCTCGCCCACGCGCAGAAGGCCTATTCCTTCGGCATGATCGCCAAGTCTCAGGGCAACATGTTCTTCCTCGCTGCCCGCGCCGGGGCCGAGGACATGGCCAAGGAACTCAGCACCAAGCACGGCATTAAAATCAAAATCGACTGGCGCACCCCCAATGAAGAGGACGCCCAGCGCCAGGCCGAATACATCGAACAACTCCTCCTCGCCGGCACCGACGGCGTCATCGTCTCTTGCTCCGACGCGAACAAGCTCACCGATGCCATCAACAAGGCCGACCGCCAGGGCGTGCCCGTCGTGACCTTCTCCGGCGACGCCCCCGCGAGCCGGCGCTTCGTGAGCATCGGCATTGATGACTTCAAGTGTGGCGAGCAGACCTTCATCGAGCTGGCCAAGCTCATGGGCGGCAAGGGCACCGTCGCCGCCATCGACGGCAACCCCAACGCGCAAAACCTCCAGCAACGCGCCGCCGGTTTCCGCGCCGCTGCCAAGCGCTCCCCTGGCATCAAGGTCCTCGACATCTACTATCACAAGGAAACCCCACAGGACGCCGTCGCGAAAATCGAGCAAGTGCAACAGGCGAACCCCGACATCGCCGGCTGGGGCTTGCTCGGTGGCTGGCCGCTCTTCACCGACAACGCCCTCAAGTGGCCCGCCGGCACCGTCAAGTGCGTCTCCGTGGACGCCCTTCCGCCGCAGCTCGCCTACGTCCGCAGCGGCCATGTGGAAATCCTCCTCGCGCAAGATGTCTATGGCTACGGCCAGCGCGCCGTGCAGCACCTCGTCAACAAGCTCGTCTTGAAGAAGAGCCCCGCCTCCCCGCAGGACGTGACCCCGCTCATCGCCGTGACCAAGGCAAACGTGGACGCCTACGCCAAGAACTGGGAGAAGTGGCTGCCCAAGTAAGCGGGTCGCGCTTTCACCCAGTTCGCTCCGCCTTGGCGAAGTCCGGGACGGCTCTCAGCGTCTGGACTCGGCATGCATCGCCTGCTACTCGCTGCCCTCCTCGTCACCGCGTCCGCCACCGCCGCCGATCGTTACGCAGGGCTGGAGACGGCGAAGTATCTCGGTGAACCGCGCGTGGAAGTCACCTTGCCCGGCACCAAGAACTTCACCGAAGGCCCGGCGGTGGATGCGGCGGGCACGGTCTTCTTCACGAACCCCGGCGACATTCTCAAGTGGGAGCCGGCGGCCAAGCGTTTGAGCACGTTCCGCAAGCCCAGCAATGGCGCGAACGGCCTCGCCTTCGACCGGCAGGGGCGGCTGCTCGCGTGCGAGGCGGCGGATGGGAAGCTGGGACGCGTCACGCGCACGGACCTGAAGAGCGGCGCGTTGACGGTGCTCTGCGACCAGTTCAACGGCTTCCCCCTCGGCGGGCCGAACGACCTGTGCGTGGATGACAACGGCCGGATTTACTTCACGTCGCGGCTGGCGAACACGAACCCCGCGACCGGCAACGTCAACGCGGTCTATCGCATTGACCCCGATGGCAAGGTCACGCGCATCTTGGCCGCGCCGGACATTGACATGCCCAACGGCCTCGCCGTCGCGCCGGACAACGGGACGTTCTACCTCATCGAGTCCGACGGACGCGTGAACCGCGCGCGGGTGGTGCGCGCCTACGACTTGAAGCCTGATGGCTCCGTCACCAATCACCGCATCCTCTATACCTTCTACCCCGGTCGCGGCGGCGACGGGATGCGCGTGGACACGGTGGGAAACCTCTACATCGCCGCCGGGCTGCATAAGACCCGCGGCACCAGCGAGACACTCGACACGCGGCCGGGCATCCATGTGCTCACGCCGCAAGGCAAGTTGGTCGCGTTCGTGGAGACGCCAGAGGACACGCTCACGAACTGCGCCTTCGGCGGCGCGGACGGGCGCACGCTCTACGTGACGTGTGGGCGCTTCCTCCTGAGCCTGCCGACGCTCACCGCGGGGAGTCCGCTGTATCGAGTCGGGAAATAATTCGCGGCTGCCTGCGACTGGGACAGCCGCGCTCTACGCCATTTGGCCAAAAGCTGGTTTGCGCCCCGCGCCCCTTCCCGCTAATCCTTGCGCATGGATACTTTGCTGAAACTGCTCCGCGACGACGCCTCCCTGAAGCCCGCGCAAATCGCCGCCATGCTCAACCTCACCGAGCCCGAGGTGGTCGCGAAGATTAAGTTGCTCGAAGCCGACGGCACCATCCTCGGCTACCGCACGGTGCTGAACGAGGAGAAGGTCGGCGGCGATACCGTGCGCGCGGTCATCGAGGTGCGCATCACGCCCGAACGCGGCGGCGGCTTCGACCGACTGGCCGAGCGCATCGCGAAGTATGACGAAGTGAAGTCCTGTTATCTGATGAGCGGCGGCTACGACCTGCTCGTCGTGATCGAAGGCAACAACCTTCGCGCCTTGGCCACCTTCGTCACGGAGAAGCTCGCCACGGTCCAAGGCGTCATCTCCACCTCCACGCACTTCATGCTCAAGACCTACAAGGAGCAAGGCGTGCTGATGGGCCACGCGGCAGCGGAAGAGCGGTTGGCCGTGTCGCCATAAAACGCGGGCGCTCGAATCGAGCCGGCGGCCGTGGTTGAGGTGGCGGTGCGTCAGGTAGTGACGCCCTGATCGAAGCAGCGCGACCGCGCGCGGTTTCGTGGAGTTAAGATGAGATCAAGGCTTCCTAAAGAGGTAGATGAAGCCCTCGGTGCCGGCACCTGCGTCAGCGTTCGGCTCCGCGTGGACAAATTCCAAGCCAACTTCGGCTGCTGCCTGTCGCACGATCTCCGGTAGGGTATAGCAGACATCAAATATCACGGAGCTACCGTGTCGCCATCGCCGCCAGATTGCGCCTAGGCCAAAGGGCAATGCTTCGACCAAGCGACGACGCCACAACTGAATATGCACGGTGCCAGCTGGGCGCGCGGGCAACTGAAAAACCACCCAACCAGCTCGCTGGCAAACCCGCGCAAACTCGCGAATATAACCGTGAGCCAACGGCCACGGCATGTGCTGGAGGCAGATGTGGGAGAACACTAACTCGAATTCCGTCGTGCCCAGCGACTGTAGATTCTCCGCGTCGTTCATCACGAAGGTAACGCCTGGCAAATGGCCTGCGATCCGCCGGGCCTGCTCCAACATGGGCCCGGAAATATCCACCCCCGTCACATGTGTAGCATGCTGCGCCCACAATCGAGTGAGGCGACCGACCCCACAGCCGAAGTCGAGAACGTGGCGAAATTCCTCGGGTGCGTTCGCCCTGCGGAGGATCTCACGATACCGCTGTAAGTCAGCTTCCCCGGTCGCTAGAAAAGCACCCAACTCCCACCGGCCTCCGCGTCGCTCCGGCCAGCTGGCGACAGCCCAAAATGGATCTTCTCTTCCCAGCGTTTCCCAGATGGACTTTTGCCGGACGATTTCAGTCTCGGAATGCTGTCGTGGTTTCATGAGTAAATCAAAGGTGTGGAGGTGGAGCATGGGGACTTTCCGCCTGCGGTCGTCGAGCCGCCACACACACGCCACCATTCAGAGCGATGCTCATGCCCACTAACCCGGTAAAGACCATGAGGTCGAGGTCGAACTGGCCGTAGAAGACTAGGTAAAAGAGCAGTCGGGCGGTGAAGAAGGCGATGAGGAACGTGTTGATGCGTGTGAACTCCGGCGGGCCGTAAAGGTAGTTTCGCCGGAGCACCCCCCACCCGGCCCAGCAAAACGCGACGAACGCGAGGGTCCCGGCCAGGCCGAAGGGCACGAGCAGACTGAGGATGCCGTTGTGGTAATTGCCGCTGACCAGAGTGTCCTCGTAGAGCGTGAACATTCCGCGCCGGATGGCCTCCTGCGTCAAAAGGAAATCCGTGCTGCTGAAGGTGTAGCCCTTGCCGACCCAAAGGTAGTGAGGCACCTCGGTCCACACCACACGCCACATCTGCAGCCGCCACTCCAAGGTTCCCAACGCGTCCTGTCGGGCCGTCGGATGCACGTCAATGGGCAGGAAACTCAGGCTGCGCTGGACGGACAGCGGCAGTTTCTCCGCATACCCGACCAGCACCGCGCCCACCAGCAGCGCGGCCAGCACTGTGATCGGAAACCACTTGGTGCGCAGTAATCCCTCGAACCAGAACTGCGTCGCAAACAGGACGCCCATCAGGATGATCGAGGACCGGAACCCCCCAAACAGACCCAGCAGAAAGAGCCCGACGAACACCACCCCGCGCCAAGCATGCCGAACCTCCAGCAGCCCACGGATGCCATAGCGCATGAGCATGAACCAGTTCCCGGCCTGCGCCATCCACGCCACGCCCGTGAGTCGCATCAACGTGTCCTGCGTGGACGCTTGCGCCACGGCCAGCTCCGTGGGCACGAAGAGGAACAGAAAGTAAAACGACGGACCGACCGTGAACGCCAGGTCGCACAACGCCGCCGTCGTGCCGGAGAGGAAGAACGCGCCCGCCAGCCACACACCTTGGCGGCGCGGGATGGTCTGCGAGGTCAGTGCGAAGTAGCCCAAGATCGCGCCCAGCACGCCGAGGTAACGTTTGGCCCCCCATAGCTCGCTGCCAAACGCCCGGCCGCCGATGCCCCGGAAAGCAATGGTCACCACCACAATGATCCCCAACAGCACCAGCGGCAGCGTGACCGACCGGACCGAGAGGAATTTGGACTGGTGGCGCAACGTCCGCGAGACCACCGCGATGCCCAGACTCACCGCCGCGAGCGCCGCCCACACCGGCGGTTTCCCCGGCAGGAAGAAGCAGATGAACACCGCGTTCCAACAGCCGATCAACAGCGCGTGATGCCAGCGCAACAGGAACGGCAGTGCGATCACGAACAGCACCAGCCCCACCCCGGCGAAGCTCAGGGCGGACATCGGCGTCGCCAGCAGGTAACCAAAGACGAGCGCGAGCGGGATGACCGCTCCATACGTCAGAGCCAGCCGGGCATTGAACGCGTTAGTGTCCATTTCTCAGCCGAGCAGAATAGATGGCCGCATAGCTCGCAATCATTTTTGCCACGGGAAACTGCGCGCGCACTGCGGTGCACGCCGCTTGGCCAGCGGCGGCAACTTCCGCCGGTTGGTCGGCGAGCCGGTGGAGCAGGGCCGCGCAACCCGGCACATCACCCGGAGCAAAGAGCCAGCCGGTGCGCCCGTCCACCACCACTTCCGGCACCGCTCCGACCCGCGCCGCCACCGTCGGCACCCCCGCGAGCGCCGCCTCCGCCGGAGCCAGTCCGAAGGTCTCGAAGGTGCGCGAGGGAAACACCAGCACATCAATCTCCCGCAGAAATTCCTCCGCCCGCACCCAGCCACGCCACGTCACGCGCGCCCACCAAGGGCTGGCCGAGTAAGTGCGCGTGAGCTCCTGCACCAAGGTTTCGCTCGCCGCGTCCTGCGCGGTGCCGGCCACGTGCAATTCCCAGCGGCCCGGCGCGCGCCGCTCCAGCTCCGCCATCGCCGCCAGCAAGTCCCGCAACCCTTTGCCTTCCGAGAGCGAGCCGAGAAAGCCGAGGCGCAGCCGGTCAGCGGGTTTGCGCGCCGACGTAGTTTCCGCCGACGCGGGCAAGCCGTTGTGGATAACGCTCAACTTGCGCGCGGGCCAACCGACGGCGACACACGCGTCCCGCAACGCGTGGGAAACCACCGTGACATGATCGAGCCCGAACCGGGCGCACCACCGCGCGAGCTGCTGTCGGCGCGCGGTCACATACTCCGCCTGCGGATGGTCGTGCAGCGTCCCGAGCGTGGGCCGCCGCCACCACGCGCCCGCCAAGCTGGTCAGTTCCCACGACCGCGCGCCCCAGCCATGGAGCAAGTCGAATTCCCCCTCCCCCACCGCGCGGAGCTGTCGCCGCAAACCACCGAGTGAGAACGGTTGGTTCGCCGGTAACTCCAGCAGTGCCGTCCCCGGTGGCAGCGCCCGCGCGAGCGGACTTCCCGCCACGCACGCCACCGTGACGTGGACCGCGCTGCCCGCCAGCCCAGCGACGAGCCGGCCCAACTGCACTTCGGTCCCGCCGTAGTAGATGCTTTCGGTGTTCAGCAGGAGCACCCGCATGGGACGAGGCTCGGTCATGATTTCCGGCCGGACAATACCCACCAACCCGGAGCCGTCAGCCGAGCTTGGGCGCGGGCGGGGTCCAGCGTGGCGAGGAAGTTGTACTGCAAGTCCGCCGGCTCCGCTGGCGCGTCCACGGCGCGCAGCCCCGGCCCGCGCCAGTGGGCTTGCAGGGTGAAGAGCGTGTAGCCCTGTGCGCGGAAGTGCGCCGCCAAGGGCGAGGGCTGTGGAGCGAGGTCTTCATAGACCCAGTCGCGAATCCCACGCCGCGCCAGATGCCCCGCCGCGCCACGCAACACGGCCAGTTCATGCCCTTCTACATCCAGCTTCGCCACGCCCACCGGCGTGCCGGCGGGCAGGAGTTCGTCGAGCGTTCGCAGCTGGATGGACACCGCCCGCCCACCCGCGTCTGCGCCGGTCACGCGACTCAATCCACGATTGGTCTGCCAGTCCGCGCCGGGGTCCAGCCATGCCGTTCCAGCCGCATCGCTTAAGCCCGCTTGGAACAACTCCAACGCAGCGCCGGGGCGTTGGTTGGCGGGCGCGTCGCGCAAAAACTCCAGCGCCGCGAAGAGCTGCGGGTGCGGCTCGAAGGCGAGCACCCAGCCCGCCGACCCGGCCTTGCAGCGCAACAGGCTGGTCATCTGCCCGAGGTTCGCGCCCACGTCCAAAGCGGTTTCGTCCGCGTCCAGCAAGCGCCAGAGCGTCTCCGCCACCGGCAGGTCGAACACGCCGCAATACCAAATCTCCGCGCCAATCGTCTCGCGCGGGCACACCCGCACAGCATCGCCCCACGGCAGCGTGACGACCGCCGACTCCGGCACGGGCGTCACGAACCGAAGCAATCGCGTCAGCACCTGCCGGGGTCGGAAGGCATATTCGGGGCGCGTGAAAAGCTTGAGCGGGTTCATGGCGCGTTAATCAGCCCGCCGGGCGAAGAGCAGCCGACTCCAGGTGGTTTGCAACAGCTCGCCGCCCACGCGCGGCCAGTGCCAGTAGTTGAACACCGCGCCCGCCAGCAACGGGGCCAGCACCAGCGCGCCCAAACCCAGCCCGGTGAACTGGAGCAGGGCGACCGCCAGCCCTAGCGCACCGAGATTCGCCAGCAGCAGCGGGCGCAGGTAGTCCACGCGGTTGTCGGTGTAGATCAACATTCCCCAGATGGAGAGATGCAGCTCCAGCAAGGTATGCACCGCCATCACGACCAGCCACGCGGCGGGCAGCACGACCTTGTCCGTGTGCAGCCATTGCAACAGCGGCGGAGCCAGCGGAATGGCCACGGCAACGAGGAAGACAAACGTGGCGACTGACAACCAGAGCCGTTCCCGCAGCAGCCGGCGGATGCCCGCAAAGTCCCCTTGCGTGCGGAGCCGGGCGATCTCCGGCCACTTCACTTGCATCCACACGGTGGCCATGCCTTGAGCGACGGACATGATTTGCAACGACAGGCCATACTCGGCGTTGGCGGCGAGACCGAGCGAAGTGAGACAGAGGAACGCCATGGCCTGCCCGCCCAGATAACTGCCCACGCCCAGGAAGCCAATCCGGCTGGCGTTGGGCCACAGCCGGCTGACCAGTTCGCGCACCCGCGCCGGAGGCGTCGCGGCGGCCAGCGGTTCGCCCAAGCACCTGAGGCACGCACGACGGGCCAGCGTGCGTTGCACGCACACGGCGACCAGCCCCGCGATGGGCACGCTCAACAACCCCACCCCCAGCCAGAGCAGCACGGCGCTGCCAGCGAGCTTGAGTAGGTAGGCGAGGAAGTTGAGCTGGGCGTAAGTGGCCACGCGGTTCAGCCCCATGAGATAGGCGCTCCACCAGCTCGCATAGACTTCCCACACGGTCAGCAGCAGCGTTGCCCCCCACGCCAGCCAGGTGCGGGTGGGCGAACTGGTTTCCGCCACGCCCACGTTCACCAGGAGCGTGCCCAGCGTCCCGATCAACCCCAACGCCACCAACGCCAGCCCGCCATACAGCCGCCGCGCGACCGCCATCAGGTCCCAGATCAACTGGTGGTTCGGCTCCCCGCCCTCCGGCGGCGGTTCCGCCACGCCGAACCGCAGCATCTCCCGCCCCCCGGCGGACGCGTGCGCGACGGCGCGCCACACCGCGCCGCTGAACCCAAAGTCCAGCACCGCCGCCAGCGCGCCCACGTTCAGCAAAATGTAGTGCATCCCCAAGTCGGCGGTGGAGAGCTGATGCACTAGCAGCGGCAGCAGAATGAGGCTCGACCCCAGCCGCAAGACGTTCATCCCCCACGACCAGACCACGGCGGACTGGGTCGCCTGGCGCAGCAAGGGGAGGAGCTGGCGGGTATTCACGCGGGGAGGCCGGGACGGGCTTAAACCGGCCAGCCCACTTTCAAGCTCCGGATCAAGTCCTCCCGCGTCGCCGGCAGCGCCAGATAGTTCGGCCCCAGGAAGTGCTCCTGGTCAATGTCGTGTTCGCGGAAGTCCACGTAGTTGGCGTAGAGCTTGCCCAGCACGTAACCCCGGGGCCGCAGCAGATCGTAGTAGTCGCGGAGGAAGCGCCCGCCTTCGTGCTCGAACTGCACGGCCGCGATGCGTTGCCCACTCAACATTTCCCCAAACCCGGTCAGCACCTCGTGGTCCGCCCCTTCAGCGTCCACCTTCAGATAGTCGATCCGCTCCACGCCACGCTCCCGGCAAAACTCATCCCCCGTGCGGATCCGCGAGCGCTTCACCTCGTGCGGCACCCGGCTGTGCAACGGCGCACGCATTCCGCTCAAGACACTTTGCTCGCCGGAGTAGGCGAAAAAGTTCACCTCGCCGGAGGTGGCTCCCAGCCCGTGCGCGTGGATTTCCAGCCCCGCCTGGCCGCCGAGCCGCGCGGTCAGTTGGGTGGCGGTGACCGGGTTCAACTCAAACGCATGAACGCGAGCCGCCGGGAACAACTCGCGCGCCATGACGGTCCAGTCGCCCACGTTCGCCCCCACGTCGAAGAGCACCGGGGCCGGCCCGGTCACCACGCGCGCCAGCGCCGCCCGCTCGCCGTTGCGTGCGATGTCGTAGGTGGGGTGCTCCGAGGCGCGGTGGATGTTCTTGCACAGTCGCGCGAACCGCGCGACCGCGCGGTTGCGCCGGTGATGGTGGATGAAAAACCAGAGAGTTTCCTTGATGGTCATGGCTGGGAACGATGCGACATGGGGCTCGCCAACCGAACCATCCCGCTTGGTGAAGGCCGGCCCGGACGAGCAAAAATTCTGCGCCAGCTATAGCCGTCGCCCACGGTCACGGCAAGCCCCGGCCCACCAGCCGCATCAGTTCCGCCGCCATTGCCTGCGCCGTTAACCGCGCTCGCCAGACCGCGCTGATGGTTGCGGGTGCGCGCCGGCCCGCGTTCCACGCCGCCAGCTCCGCCCGCGTCGCCGCGACCAGCGCCGCATCGCTCCGGTCGGGGGCCACCGTGCCGGAATCAGCCGAGGCGAAATGCACAAAGGACGGCAGCACCGCCGGCCCCACCACGGAGGCACCGCAACACAGCCCTTGCGCGGCCACCAGATGAAAGCTTTCTGAACGCGAGGTGCAGAGGACGACTTGCGACGCCTGCAGCAGCGGCACCAACTCGCGGTGCGGCACGTAGCCGAGGACGCGCACCCGTTCGCGAACGGCCTGCGGCAGCCGTGCCAGACCGGCCCGCACGAGGTCGTCCCGCGAGCCCGTCACCACCGCCGAGCACTCCGGCTCGCGCGCCAGCACTTCGCCCAGCACGCGCACCAGCTTAGGTGTGTCCTTGAAGTAGGAATCCCACCGCCCCGCCGCCAGCACCTGCCGCCGCCGGACTACCGTGGGCTCGAACTGAAAGTAATCCGGCACCGGATGCGGCACGCACCGCACGCGGTCGGCCAGATCCGCGCGGCCTAGTTGCACCAGCAGGGTTTTCAGCAACGCCGCCGCGCCCGGCGATTCGATGGTGATGACTTCCGCGTGGCCGAGGTGGGCGCACATCCCCGTGTCATGTGCGGCCTTGCTCCAGCGGAACACCAGCGTCTTCGCCAACGCCAGCAACCCTGGGAACCGCCGGCCTTGATCCCAAAAATAACAGTGCTGCCACGCGAGGAAGCGGCGGAAGCCCACGCGCGGGCTTTTGCAACCGTCCGAGTCCAGCCGCACGATCAAACGCAAGCCTGCGGCCCGGATCGCCCGCGCGATCGGCTCATGGCGCGGCGCTCCGCCAGCGGTCAGGATGACGCCCTCCGCCCGCGTCCGACCCCACCAGTCCGGGTTCCGGAAATCCTCCAGGCTGCCCAGGATGAGCGGATGATCCGCGCGCACCGCCGCCGGCCCTTGCGCAACCAGCCGCGCATCCTGTCCCAGCGCGCGCAAGCCCAGACACGTCAGGCCGGCGTCCCGTTCCCAGTGCGTGAGGTCCTCGCCGTAGGGCAGCGGAGTCGCGGCGAACCAGTTTCCGTTGGATGACATGCCGGGCGAATTCAACGGCTCCCGGCGGACAAGTCAACGGGCACTTCTCCCGGTGGCGGCGACCTTCCCCGAGCTTGCCTTAACCGGAACCATGCAGTTCAAAGCCGAGAGCCTCACGCAAAGGACGCAAAGGAACGGGGAAGCTGCGTTCAGGAAAACAAGCCGCCAGACGATGAACGAACCTGCGATGGCTAGAGCGGGGATGGTCGCTTTCCCTTTGCGCCCTTGGCGGCCTCTGCGTGAGATTTTTCGGCTGATCGGAGGACTAACTAAGTCGCCGGCTGCTCGACTCCTCGTGGGTTTGGGCTGCAAAGGAGCGCCAGCGCACCGCGAAGGTGGCGAAGTGTTGGGAGTGCATGGCTCCGATCGAATCGGACAACCCTGTTCGCCAGCCGGACGAATCAACCGCCGCGCGTGCCGAGCGCGGAGGCTTGGTTCAGCGTCACCGCACCTCACTCATCCCGCGTAATCGCCCGCATCCTTGCCTCCAGCTCCCCGCGCAGCCGCTCACGCTCCTCGCCGCTTGCCTCGCGTGGAATGCGCAACGGCTGGCCGAGGTGGACTTCACAACGCGCGAAGGGCAGCGGCACTTGGAAGCGGTCCCAGGTCTTCAACTGCCACTTGCAGCTCAGGTGGAAGGACGCCGGGACAATCGTCATCCCCGTGAGTTGGGCGAGCGAGACGATGCCTTCCTGCACGACGTAGCACGGGCCGCGCGGCCCATCCGGCGTGATGGCCAGGTCGCGACCCCGCTCGCCGGCGGACACCAGTTCGCGCAAGGCCTGCGACCCGCGCCGGCTCGATGACCCACGCACCGGCTCCACATCGAACAGCTCCAGCACGCGCGCCAGCATCCCGCCATCGCGGCTCGCGCTCACGAGCGCGGCCATTTTGCGCTGCGGCTGCCGCGCCTGAACGTAACGGCGGAAGAGGATGAGCGAGAGCGCCAGGCGATTGTGCCAGAGACAGAAGATGACGGGCTGCTGGCCACCGTTCTCGAAGAGGTTGGTTTCATCCCGCCACCGCCAGCGCAGCGTCGCGGCGACGGAACTCGACACCAACCAGATGAGCCGCGCCGCGAGTAGTCCGTGCCATTTCGCCCGGTGGGGGATGACGGGGCCGGAGGAAAGCGGGCGAGCGGCGGACATGGCGCGTCAGGCGAGAAACGGGGGAACCGTCCAACGTTCAACGTTCGTCGCGTTCATCATTCAGCCCTTCTTCAACCCCGCCCGCACCAACTCCTCCACCGTCGCCTGCTCGCCGAGCATCGCCTGCGCGGCGCGGACGGTCTCGTGCGCCTCGGGTTGCTTGAAGCCCAGCGCCATGAGCGCGAGCACGGCGTCGTTGAGCCGTTGGTCGCTCACGGACAAGCCGCGCGCCGCGCTGCTCGCCTCCCACGCGCCGGCGGCACCGATCTTGTCCTTCAGTTCCACGACGATGCGCTCGGCGGTCTTGCGGCCCACGCCGGAGATGGAGGAGAGCGCCTTCACGTCGCCGCTGGCCACCGCGCCCCGGAAGGCGATGGGGTTCATGCCGCTGAGGACGTTGAGTGCGGTCTTCGGGCCGATGCCGCTGACGGTGTTGATGAGCATGCGGAACAACTCGCGTTCCCCCGCCGTTGCGAAGCCGTAGAGCACATGGGCGTCCTCGCGGATGGCCAAGTGCGTGAGCAGCCGCACGTCGCCGCCGGGCGCGGGCAGCTTGTCGAACGACGAGAGCGGGATGAGCACGTCGTAGCCGACGCCGTGGACGTCCACGGTGACGTGCGTGGGCAATGCGTCCACCAGCTTGCCGTGCAGAAAGGAAATCATGCCGCGCCGTTGTAGCGGAGGAACGCGCGGCCAAGCAATGCGGAAGGGCGGGGCGAAGGCGGAATGCAGCGGTCAGCCGCACCCGGAGCCACTGGAATCGGAACTGCCAGATGAACTGCCCGAGTCGAACGACCCACCCGAGCTGCTCCCGTTGTCAAACGCCGACGAGCTGGGGCCGGGGTCGGCAGAGAAGTGCCGGGACGAGTCGTCTGACGTTGTGGTCGGGTGGTGGAAATGATGCAGCGGATTGGCAGGGTTCGTCAGGCCGTCGTCCGGCAAGATGGGAGGCACAGCACTGGCTCCAGTGTCCCCTGGCGGGCGCCCCGAGGACCGCGACGCCGCGCGGAACAGCATGACCATCACGCCGATGACCACGGCGAACACACACAACGCCATGAAGACCACCAGGAGGAACATCCAGCTCATAGCCATGGCCGCACCGTGTCAGACACGTTTGGGCGCGGCCAGTGAAAATCGGCTCGCGCTTTGCACATGGGTAAGCGCTAAGGCCAGTGCGTCGGCGGCGTCGGGATCGGGCAATTCCGCGAGCTGCAACATCCGCTGCACCATCTTCGCCACGGCGAGCTTCTGCGCTGCACCGTAGCCGACGATGGCTTGCTTCACCTTGCGCGGCGCAACTTCATAAATCTCCAGCCCCGCCTCCGCCATTGCCACCAGAGCCGCCCCGCGCGCCTCGCCCATGATGAGGGCCGTCTGCAAGTTCTGTGCGAAGAAGAGTCCTTCCACGATGCACACCGTCGGCTGGTGCTGGCGAATGACGTCGCGCAACGACGCGTAAATCTTCGCCAGGCAACGCGAGCGTTCCCAGCCCGCCGGACAGGTGATGGTTCCGTGCGCCAGCGTAACTGGCTGCGGCTTCGCAACACGAATCACGCCGAAGCCTGTCCCGCGCAACGACGGGTCCACGCCGAGGATGACTTGGTGCGCACGGGCTGAGGCGGGGGCGGGGGCGGTTTGATCCTGAGTGGTGGGGCGGCGCTTAGCTCCGCTCACGCGGCGCTGCAACTGCTCGAAGTCTTTCGGCGAAATGCCCACGCGCGCACCGTGGCAGAGGCGGAGCCGGGCGCGAAGCTCAGAGTGGGAAGAGGTTTTTCCCTCGCCGCAGTCGCTGCAAACACCGGGGCTCCAGCTCTCAGCCCTTCAGCCAGCCGCAGACGTCCTTCGCCGCGTAGGTGATGAGGATGTCCGCCCCGGCCCGCCTCATTCCCAGCAGCGATTCCATCGTCACCGCGCGCTCATCAATCCAGCCCTGCGCCGCCGCCGCCTTGATCATGGAATACTCGCCGCTCACTGCGTAGGCCGCCGTCGGGTAGCCGAACGTCGCCTTCACCCGGTGCAAAATGTCTAGGTAGGCCAGCGCCGGCTTCACCATCACCATGTCCGCGCCCTCGGCGATGTCCAAGGCCACTTCGCGCAAGGCTTCCTCGGCGTTGGCCGGGTTCATCTGGTAGCTCCGCCGGTCGCCGAACTGCGGCGCGGACTCCGCCGCTTCGCGGAACGGACCGTAGAAGGCCGAGGCATACTTGGCGGCGTAGGCGAGGATCGGCGTGTCGGAAAACCCGTCCGCATCCAACGCGGTGCGGAGGGCGCGCACCCGGCCGTCCATCATGTCGCTGGGCGCGACCACATCTGCACCGGCCTCCGCGTGGCTCACGGCGGCGCGGGCGAGCAGCTTGAGCGAAGGGTCGTTCAAGACCTTGCCCGCCGCGCGGTGCACGATGCCGCAGTGGCCGTGGCTCATGTATTCGCAGAGGCAAACATCCGTGATGACGAGCAGCTCGGGCAGCTCCCGTTTCAGGGCGCGGACGGCTTGCTGGACGATGCCGTTGCGCGCGTAAGCACCCGAAGCTTTCTCATCCTTCCGGTCGGGAATGCCGAAGAGCAGCACCGCAGGCACCCCCGCCGCGTGCGCCGCGGTCGCGTCTTTCACCAGTTCATCCACGCTCAACTGGAACACGCCGGGCATGGAGCCGATGGGCCGTCGTTCGTTTTTTCCCGACCGGGCGAAGAGCGGCAGCACGAGCTGGTGCGCGCTCAACTGCGTCTCGGCCACCATGCGGCGCAGCGCGGGCGACTGTCGGAGGCGACGCGGACGGTAAGCGGGGAAGGCCGGCGGGTTCATCGCTGCGCGGTGACGTTGATGTTGGTGTAAGACTTTGCGTCGGGGTCGAGCACCGCAATGTTGAACGGAAACTGCTTGTGCGGATCGAGCACGATGCGCGAGTCGGAGAACTTGCCGAGCGAGGTGCCGGACTTGTCGAGCAGCTCGCACTCGACCTTCACCTCGAACCACGCCACGTCGGAGTGGTTCGTGACCGTGCCGCGGATGAAGGAGAGCGCCGTGCCTGCCTGCGTTTGCAGCGAGTGGTTGAGGAGTTCGACGCCGTCCTTGGCGGGCTTGCCGTCCGCGCCCTTCTTCGGGCCGACGGAGCGCTGATACTGGAACCACCGCCCCGCCGCCACGAGGGCGAGGATGAAGATCAGCGCCAAGCCGATGCGGCGGAACCAGCTCGGCTTCGATACCTCCACGGGCTTGTCCACGACTGCGGTGCCGCAGTCCTGGCAGCGCGTCGTGCCGGGGGGCAGTTTCACGCCGCAGAAGTCGCAACGCAGTGGCTTGGCTTCGGCCACATCGTCCGCACTGTCCGACCACTGGGCTTTGACCACGACGGATTTCTTGTCTCCCGGCTTGGCCACGGGTTTCGCGCCACCGGGCCGGGAGATGGGAGGATTGGCAGCGCGCGCGGCGGCGATTGCGGCCTTCTGCGCCTCGGTGAGCGGTTTGGCGGCCGCAGGCGTGGCGGAGCTGGCAGCGGTGCCGGTGCCCGTGACACGCGCCACGAGTTTCTGCGCGGCTGGCTGGGCGGGGGCGGTTGGGGCGGGGGCCGGGTCGGCGGGCGCGGGCGCGGCTGCGGCTCCGGCAGACGCATTCAGCACGGTCTGCTGGCCGCAGTGCGGGCAGGTGATGCTCATGCCACGGGCGCTGGCGGGGAAGGAAATGCGCCCGTTGCAATGGGCGCACGGGCTTTTTAGATACTGCTCTTGGCTCATGCGCGCGGCACTTCGGACTGCTGATCAACCGGGGTTTTCAAAATGCGCGCGCAGTATCTTCCGCTACCCGGCACATTCAATCAGAAAACCGGGCTGGCCCGCGTGAGGGCGCAGCTTGAGTGCCCCGGAATGCCGCCGGAGCGCGGAACTGTGACCCGCAGCGATGCCCGGCTACGACCACGCTGAACCGGCCGAGCGGCTTCGGTGGGCACCAGCTTCTGCGGGTTACCAACCCGCGCGCCCTTTGCGAATCAGGCCAGCGGGCCGCTGATGACGGCGACGGCGCTGGCTTCGGGGCGGAAGTAGCGGGCGGCGGCGGCTTTCACCTCGGCGAGCGTGACGCGCTCGTAGTGCGCGTCATCCGCGACGTGGTGCGCGTAGCCGAGGCCGTAGAGTTCGTCGAGGGCGTGGAGCATCGCTTGGCCGCCGAGGTCTTGGCGGGAGATTTTCTTCTGGCCCACGATTTTGGCTTTCGCGCGCTTCAGCTCTTCCTCGGTCAAGCCGTCGGTGCGGAGCAGGTCGGCTTCGGCCAAGAGTTCCGTCTCCACGAGCGCGGCCTTCTCCGGCGACGTGCCGCAGTAGAAGGCGAAGTAGCCGGGGACCACGCCGGCCATGTGCTGCGCGCCGACGTAGTAGGCCAAGCCCAGCTTCTCGCGGATGCGCGTGAAGAGCCGAGAACCCATGTCGCTGCACGCCTCCTGAATGAGGTCGAGGGCGTAGCGGTCCGCGTGGTGCATCGTGGTGCCGGGGAAGCCGATGGCAAGCACGGCTTGTTTCTTGTCGCGCGTGTCCGAAGCCCGGCGCGCTTCCGGTCGCTGACCGCTGACCACTGGCCGCTGACCGCTGGTCGCTCCCTTCCATTTGCCAAACGCCTTCTTCACCGCCGCCTCCACCTTCTTCGTCTCCACCGCACCGTAGATGGCGAGGACGCAGTTGTCGGGGGTGACGAGTTGCTGGTGCAACGCAGCGAGGGCGGATACTTGCATGGCCTTCACCGTCTCCTCGGTGCCGAGGGAATCCAGGCCGTAGGCGGTGTCGCCGTAGAGGGTGCGCTTCATGAGCTTGAAGCAACTGGAGAGCAACTCGTCGCGCTGATGGCGGAGGTTGCCGAGCTGAATCGCGCGCTCGCGCTCCAGCTCAGCTTTCGGGAAGGACGGGCGCAGCAGCACTTCGGTCAGGAGTTCAAGGCCGAGGGCGAAGTCTTCGCGCAGCACTTCCGCCGTGACGCCAAAGCTGTTGTTGCCGCTGTAAGTGTCGAGTCCGCCGCCGACGCTTTCGATTTCCGTCGCGAGCTGTTCGGCGGTGCGGGTCTTCGTGCCCTTCATCATCAGTTTCGCGAGCATGGAGCTCGCGCCGCAGTTCGCCGCCGTCTCGGCCAGCACGCCACCGCGCAGGCCGGCGCGGAAGTGAACGAAGGGCAGGCGATGGTCTTCCTTCACCAGCAGGCGTAGGCCGTTGGGCAGCGTGAACATCTGGATGTCGCTGCGGCTGCTGACCTCGACGCTCGTGGTGCGCTTCGGCGCGGTGCCCTCGGGCAGGAGCGCGTAGAGTGTGCGGTTCTCGGGCGTGAGATATTTGCGCGCGACGCGTTGGAGGTCGGCGGGTTTGAGGCGGCGCACGGCGTCGAGGAAGCGGTGGGAGAAGTTCAGGTCGCTCGCGGCGAGCCAGTTGCCGCCGAGGTCTTGGGCTTGGCCGGCCATGGTCTTGCGGGTGGCGAGCGTGCCGGCGGTGAACTGCTTCACGGCCTTGGCCAGCTCGGCAGGCGAGACGGGCTTGGCCTTCATGCGCTCGACTTCGGCGAGCATCGCGTCGCGGGCGGCGGTGAACTTGTCGGCATCCACCACGCCGCTCATGCCGAACAGGCCGGGCAGGCCGGGGTTGTAAGTCCACGCGTCGGCGGAGTGGGCGAGGGCCTTCTTCTCGCGGACGTTTTGGAAGAGGCGCGAGCTGCGACCATTGCCGAGCAGCGTGGCGAGCACGTCGAGCGCGGGAATGTCCGCGTGGCGCACGTCCGGGATGTGCCAGGAGAAGTGGAAGTGGCCCAGCTCGATGGGGGCTTCCTCGATGACTTCGCGCGAGGCGGCTTGGGAAGGCTCCTCGGGCAGGACCATCGGCGGGATGGCGCGGGAAGGAGTCTTCGCCCAAGCCTCCTTGATTTGCGCGAGCACGTCGGCGGCCACGATGTCGCCCACGACGAGGAAGAAGACGTTATTCGGCGCGTAACGCTCGCGGTAGTAGCTCACGATGTCCTCGCGCTGAAGCGTGTCGAAGATGTCGCGGTAGCCGATGACGGTGAAGCGATACGGGCTGCGCGTGTAAGCCGTCTCGAAGAGTCGGCGGCCCGCGCGGCGACCGGGGTCGTCGTGGCCCATGTCCATCTCGCGGCGGATGACGTCGAGCTCCTTCTTCAGCTCGTCGTCGGGCAACGCGGCGTGCTGCATGATGTCGCAGAGCACGTCCACGGCGACGCGCGCGCCGGTGTTCGGGGCGTCGATGTGATACACGGTGCGGTCGAAGCTCGTGTAGGCGTTCATGTAGCCGCCGGCGTCCTGCACCTCGCGGTCAATCTTCCCCGGCGGCCGCGTGGCCGTGCCTTTGAAGAGCATGTGCTCGAGCACATGGCTCAAGCCCGCGCCGAGCCAACGCCCCTCATGGACGCTACCCGTCTGCGCCCACGCCTGCGCGGAGACGACGGGCGCGGAACGGTCCTCGCGCAGAATGACGGTCAGGCCGTTGTCCAGCGTGGTGACGGTGGTGCCGGGCGGGATGGCGGGAAGGGAGGCGAGGGAACTCGAAGTGCGATGAGAAGTGCGGGCAACAGCCATAATCAGGGCGCGGAAGCTAGCCACCCAGCACGCTGGCAGCAACAAGTGAAACCATGTTCACGGACCTCGAAAGCCACCGGGGACGTCGAGCTCTCGCCGGGAATGAAGCGTCCCGCCCCCGCGCCGTCGAAGGCCGATGCTGAACTTGCCCTGTTGCCCGCTCGCCGTCTGCCTGGTCTTGACCACCGCCTTGCTTGCGCGTGGGGCGGACCCCGAATTCCAACCGCTCTTCAACGGCCGGGATTTCACCGGCTGGCGTTTTTCCCTTCAGAAGGTCGGCGACCCGGTGCCGGAGAACTGGAAGGTGAAGGACGGAGCCATCTCGCTCACCGGGTTGATGCGTCCGCATCTCGTGACCACGAAGGAGTTCACCGACTTCGAGATGAAGTTCGAGTGGCGCGCGCTGAAGGAGAAATACAACAGCGGCTTTTACATCCGCTGCAAACCGGACGCGGGCAACAACCAGATCCGCATCGACAAAGGCACGGAGGGTTCGTTCCTCGTCGGCAAGCTGGACGGTTCGAAGGTGGTGCCGACGCTGCAAAAGGGCTTCGGCGAGTGGAACGAATGGCGGGTGCTGGTGAAGGGCGGCAGCGTTACTCTCTGGTGCAACGGCAAGCTCGCCTGGGAAGCCACCGGCCTGCTCCCTGAGCGCGGCCACATCGGCCTGCAAGCCGAGGGGGTGCCGATGGAGTTCCGCAATCTGCAACTGCGCGAGCTCAAGTGAGGCGGTGGACTATCCACAGGGGGCAGCTCAGTTGCTTGTCGACCAAGCGGGTGAATCACTGCTGTTGCGATGACGCCCGCTGGCCCTCAGCCCGGCCACGTTTGGCAACTGGCTCGATCGGCTTGGCTTCCGTTGCCAGCAGCCTGTTGGCAGGTTGCTTGGTGGCTCTGTCTGCAAGCCGACACAGCGGATGGTCGGACGCTTCAGATTGACCGTGCGGGGCGCGGAGAACCAGGCCCCGAGCCTCCGCGAATTTACACACGACACCCATCGTATCGAGTTGCTTGCAAGACGTCGCGGACGCGACCTCACGGAACCTGCCTTCAAGGTGTGGCGCTCGGTTTCAACCCTGCTGTGAGCACCTCGAACGTGAGGTGAGCGGCCTCGCTCGTCTCAAGACAGGCAATCCTGACCGTGAGGCCCTTCAGCTTGCTCCGGGCGGTGGGCGGCCGACAGTGCCCAAGGAGCGGTGAAATTCCTTGCCGCCACGCTCGGTAAAGACGTAATACAGCTAGACGCTTTTCGGCGCTTCAAGTTATCGCCAGCGCGCGTGCGACCGCTTTCAGGTTTCTCAAGTTGGGAGAAAAGAGTGGCAATTAGCGTTTGCTTTTCGGTTTCGCTGAACTTACATAAGTCGTTTACTGGCAGATTCTTGGGCTGGTAGCTCAGTTGGTAGAGCAGTGCCCTTTTAAGGCATTGGTCCGGGGTTCGAGTCCCCGCCAGCCCACCACCCTTTATTTACGGGTTTTTGTGAAACTAAGGAGAAAGTTACAACGCCTAGTTACAACAAACCCAACCGTGTCACCCCCTGTTTTTGGCCGTTCAGCGGAGTCAGAAATCCTCCAAACCCGTCGTCGCAACAAGTAGCTCCGACCTCGATTTTCGTCGGGGCACAGAATCTTTCGGTTCGTTGCCGACTCAACTCCCCGGCGAAAACCTCGGGACGAAACCAAGTCGCAAGGGCTGATCCGCCTCTCCTCGACGACGCTCTAGGACTCGATTCTAGGCGTTCTGCCTCCGCGTTCAGCTCTACACCGCCCTCGTTTTCGACCGGTTTTGAGCGGTGCGCGCGATCATCAAGGCCACGCTCGAAGGCTACGGCTACCGGGTGGTGACGGCGGATGATGGCACGCAGGGAGTGGGGCGGTTCGTGGAGCATCAGAAGGAAGTGCAGTTCCTGCTGACTGACATCCAGATGCCGCACATGGACGTCCTGGCGCTCATCCGCGCCCTGCGGAACATCCAGCCGGGCATGCGGGTGGTCGCCACTTCCGGCCTCGACGCGCATGCTCAGGTCCTCAAGCTCACGGGCCTCGACGTGCAGGGCTTCGTCCCGAAACCTTTCACCGCCGCGAGCCTGCTGCTGGTGCTCGAGGCCGCGCTGCACCCGAAATAAAGTGCGGTTATGCAACGGGGCGGGCGGGTTCAACCCGTCGCGGGGATTTCGGGTGGCCCTGCTTCGGCCAACCACATACCCTCTCCGTCCATGTCTCTGGAACATCGGGCTCCATGGTGCGTCCGGCTGCGCGCCGTCCTGCCTCAGCTAGTAGCAATCCTTGCCTGGCTGGGGCTCGGGCTGTCAGCCGGGCGCGGGGCGGAAGGGCCGGAGCGACCGCTCATCGTGGGGAGCGAACCGGACTTTCCGCCGCTGGCCTTGGGCCAAACGGAGGCGAAGGCTGGCGGGTTCACCGTGGAGTTGTGGAAAGCAGTGGCCAGGGAGCAGGGGCTGAATTACACGCTGCGAGTCCGGCCCTTCGCGCAGTTGCTCCAGGAATTCAAGCGCGGCGAGATCGACGTGTTGATCAACCTCGCGCAGTCGGACGCGCGGCGGGAGTTCGCGGATTTCACCGTACCGCACGTGGTCATCCACGGCGCGGTCTTCGTCCGGCGCGGCGAAGGGCGCATCCGCTCGGAAGCGGATCTGGCCGGCAAGGCGATCATCGTGCTCAACGCCGACCTGGCGCATGATTACGCGGTAGGCCGGGGCTGGCAGCCGCACCTCGTGCCGGTGGCCACGGCGGAAGAGGGGTTCCGGCTGCTGGCCGCCGGGCAGCACGATGCCATGCTGATCAGCAAGCTGGTGGGCATGCAGACGTTGGCGAAGACGGGGATCAACGGAATCCGGGTCCTGCCGGCCCAGGCCGGTTTCCACCAGAAATTCTCCTTCGCCGTGCGCAAGGGCGAGGCCGCGTTGCTGGCGCGGCTCAACGAAGGGCTGGCCGTGAGCAAGTCCAGCGGCCGCTATGACGCGTTGTATGAACAGTGGCTCGGCGTGTATGATCCCAAGGCGCTCACGCTGGCGGATGTGCTCAAGATAGGCGGGCCACTCCTGGCGGGATTGATCGCCTGGCAGGCCTACTTCCTCCATCGCAGCCGCCTGAACCAGCAGCGCCAGGCGGCGGCGCTGGAGTTGCAGCGCAGCCGGGAACACTTGCTGGCCATCGTGAACTCGGTGGAAGGCATCGTGTGGGAAGCGGACGCGGCGACGCTTCAATTCACGTTCATCAGCCCGCAGGCCGAGCGGCTGCTGGGCTTTCCCCTGTCCCAGTGGCTGGTGGAGCCGCGCTTCTGGGCCAACCAACTCCATCCCGATGACCGTGAAGAGGCGGTGGGCCACTGCATCAAGGCCACTCGGGAGCAGCGCAACCACGAGTTCGAGTATCGGATGATCGCCGCCGACGGGCGAGCGGTCTGGTTGCGGGACATAGTCACCGTCGTAGTGGAAAACGAACGGGTCACCAAACTGCGGGGCATCATGGTGGACATCACTGCGCGCATCAGCGCCGAGCAGCGGCTGCGACAACTCTCCAGCGCGGTCGAACAAACCGATGACAGCGTGCTCATCACAAACCGCGAAGGCCTGATCGAATATGTGAACGCCGGCTTCGAGAAGATGACCGGCTACACGTCCGCCGAGGTGCTGGGACAGACGCCGCGTTTGCTTAGGGCCGAGGGTCAGCCCAGCACCTTCTTCGAGCGGCTCTGGTCCTAGGTTGGGACATTCACCGGCGCAACGCGGCCCGGCCGTTTCTGCGTGCGGAGGTGAACCTGGAGGGGAAGCCGCTCGAAACCCCGGTGCAGCTCGAAATCGACGGCAAACCCGCGTCGCCCGATGTGCCTGCACCTGTCGGCAAACACATCATCAAAATTCGCGGGTATTCGACCGGTGGCCGCCGTGGACTTTCCGGAGCTGCTCCGAACGAAGAGCGCTTCGCTGGCTGCACGGCGACTGCCCAAGCTTGGCCAAAAGTCTGTGCCGACAGCGTTCCGGGTCGATGACACCCCAGCCCTTGCCTTCAGGGAGCCTGCGGGCGCGGGACCGAACGCAGGCGGGCGCGGAGCATGTCGGCGCGAAGGGTGTCGCGCTCCTCGGCTCCGAGCTTCTCGGTGTGCTGCTTCTGGAGGTGTGCCGGTTGGGTGAGGAGGAACAACTCGTCGGTGAGCGAGCGGTTCAGCTTCTCGAACCGCCCTAGCTCCGCACCGAGCCGTAGGAGGGAGAGCAGGTTCATCGTCTCCTTCGAGGTGATGGTGTGCGCGTTGGCGAGGATGCCATAGGCGCGGCCGATGTGGTTAAAGACGATCTTGGGCTTCTTCTCGAGCAACAGTGCTCGGGCGTTCTCCTCCTCCTCGATGATCTGGTTGAGCGCCTTGCTGATGCGCTCGATGATTTGTGTCTCGGACTCGCCGAGGGTCATCTGGTTGGAGACTTGGAAGACGTTGCCGAGCGCTTCGGTGCCTTCGCCGTAGAGGCCGCGCACGGCGAAGCCCAGCTTGTTCGCGGCGTTGATGATGCGGGTGATTTCTTCGGCCAGCACGAGGCCGGGCAGGTGCAGCATGGCGCTGACGCGGATGCCGGTGCCGAGGTTCGTGGGGCAGGCGGTGAGGTAGCCCAGCTCGGGGGAGAAGGCGAAGTCGAGCTTGGGCTCCAGAGCGGAATCAAGCGCGTCCACGGCCTGCCAGCAGGCCTTGATTTGCAGGCCGGGGCGGAGCGCCTGCATGCGCAAGTGGTCTTCCTCGTTGATCATCACGCAGAGGCTTTCCTCCTGGTTCACGACGAGGCCGCTGCCGGAGCCTTTGGCGGCGTGCTCGCGACTGATGAGGTGGCGCTCGACGAGGATCTGCTTGTCGAGCGCCGAGAGGTCATCCATCGCGGCGGCGAAATGCGGCGCGAGCTGCGGCAGGGCTTGGACGACGGGCTGGATGGTCTCCAACACGCGCAGGCGTTCGGGCTTCTTGGCCCAGGAGGGGAAGGGCTGCTTCTTGAGGTTGCGCGCTAGCCGGACGCGGCTGGACATGACGATGCTGTCCTGCGGGCCGGTGCGCTGGCAGGAGACCGACGGCGGAACGAGGAATTCGTGGATGGTCATGGTCGGTTTTGAGTTCGGAGTTTTGAGTTTCGAGTTGAGTCAGTGGTGGCCGAACGCCAACTCGGAACTCGGAACCCAGAACTCGGAACCCGCTTCTATTTCAGCCGCTTGATTTCGTCCCGGAACTGCGCGGCTTCCTCGAAGTTCTCTTCGGCGATGGCTTTCTCCAGCCGCTTCTGGAGTTGCTTGAGTTTCTGCGCGTCGGCGCGGGATTGCTGGAGGGCGGCGGGGACCTTGCCGGTGTGGCGGATACCCTTGTGCATGGTCTTGAGCATCCCTTCCAGGCCCTCGCCGAAAGTCGCGTAGCAGTCCGAGCAGCCGAAGCGGCCCGCCTTCTTGAAGTCGGCTTGGGAATAGCCGCAGGTGGGGCACTTCACCCCGGCTTCAGCGGACGGTTCGGAGTCGGCGACCGCTGGCTCCGCCGCCAAGGCCCCGCCGAGCAACGCGTCGGCCAGCGAGTAGCTGGTGGGATCGTCCACGCCCTTCTCCTTCGAGCAGTCCTCGCACAGGTCCACCTTCTGCATCTTGTCCCCGACGATCTTGGTCAGGTGAACCTTGGCTTCGTTTTGTTTGCAGAGGTTGCAGAGCATGGCGGGAAAGGGCCTTCAAATCGGCTCGCCGCTCACCTTGGTCAACGCGTGATACTTCTCAATGAGCTGCTTCGAGAGCACGCCGGGCTGGCCGGTGCCGATGATGCGCCCGTCGATCTTCACCACGGGAATGATCTCCGCACCGGTGCCGGTGAGGAAGCACTCGTCCGCGTTGTAGAGGTCGTAGCGCGTGAGGTTCGGCTCGCCGACTTTCAGGCCCAGCTCGCGGCCTAGGTCCATCGCCGTGGCGCGCGTGATGCCGTAGAGCGCCCCGGCGGAGAGCGGCGGGGTGACGAGTTCGTTGCCCTTGATGATGAAAATGTTGTCGCCCGTGCACTCGGCCACGTAGCCGTCAGAGTTCAGCATGATCGCTTCCTCCACGCCCGCGTTGTTGGCCTCGATCTTGGCGAGAATGTTGTTCAGGTAGTTGAGCGACTTGATGGCCGGGTTAACGGCATTGTGCAAGTTGCGCGTGGTCGCCACGGTCACAATGTCCATGCCGCGCGCATACATTTCCTGCGGGTAGAGCTGGATCTTGCCGACGATGACGATGACCGAGGGGGTTTTGCAGCGGTTGGGGTTCAGGCCCAAGGTGCCGATGCCGCGCGTGACCACGAGGCGGATGTAGCCGTCGGTGATCTTGTTCTTCCGGCAAGTGTCCAGAACGGCCTTGGTCATCTCGGCGGGCGTCATCGGGATGGTGAGCAGGATGGCCTTGGCGGAGTAGTAGAGCCGGTCAATGTGCTCCTTCAGCTTGAAGACCTTGCCGTGATAGGCGCGGATGCCCTCGAAGATGCCGTCGCCGTAAAGCAGGCCGTGATCGAACACGGAAACCTTGGCCTTGTCCTCGTCGTAAAACTTGCCGTCAATATAGACTTTCATGTCAGAAACGTCCGCGCAGCGTAGGGGAGCGGTGCAAAACGGCGCAATCAGGAATTGCCGATCACTCCCAGCGCGCGCTCCGGCAAGAATGTTCCGCACCGCACCGCCGTCCACTTCCGCCATGCGCTGCCTACTCACGCTCCTTGCGTTCTCGTCTTCACTCGCCTTCGCCGCGGACGGCAACTGGCCTCGCTGGCGCGGCCCGCACGACAACGGCAGCGCCAGCGCCGGCTCCTACCCGGTGAAGTTCGACGCCGACTCCGGCTGGCTTTGGAAAACCCCGCTCCCCGGCAAGGGCTGCTCCACGCCGATCGTCTGGAACCAAACCATCTACGTCACCGCGCCGATCGAGGGGAAGGACGCGCTCCTCGCATTCGACTGGAACGGCAAGCCCCTCTGGCAAACCACGCTCGGCGCGGAGAAACCCGGCAAGCATCGCAACGGCTCCGGCTGCAACTCCTCGCCAGTCACGGATGGCCAATCCGTCTTCACCTACTTCAAGAGCGGTCAGCTCGCGGCCGTGGACTTCACGGGTAAGGTCCGTTGGCAGGCGAATCTCACCGAGCGCTTCGGCAAGGACACGCTCTACTGGGACTACGGCACTTCGCCCGTGCTCACCGAGCGCGATGTGGTGGTGACGCTCATGCACAATGGCGAGTCGTGGATGGCCGCGTTCGACAAGTCCACTGGTGCGCAGCGCTGGAAGATCTCCCGCAACTACACAACGCCGACCGAGGGCGACCACAGCTACGCCACGCCCATCGTCACGCGCCACGCGGGCCGTGAAGCGCTGCTAGTCTGGGGCGCGGAGCACCTTACCGCCCACGACGCGACGGATGGAAAACTCCTCTGGTCCTGCGGCGATTTTAATCCCGAGGGCAGCCGCAACTGGGTCGCCGTCTCCTCGTTTGTCCTCGCGGGCGACCTCGCCATCGTGCCCTACGGACGCGGCTCGCGCCTGCACGGCATCAAGCTCGGCGGCAGCGGCGACGTGACCGCCTCGCACCGCGTGTGGACGCGCAAGGACACCGGAACGTTCGTGCCCTCGCCGGTCGAGCACGCGGGCAAAATCTATCTGGTCCGCGACCGTGGCGAGGTCGAATGCGTTGAGCCGGCCACGGGCAAAACGCTCTGGTCCGGCGCGCTGCCCAAGAGCGGGGCAAACTACTATTCCTCGCCGAGCCTAGCCGACGGGAAGCTCTACGCCGCCCGCGAAGACGGCGTGGTCTTCGTCGCCAGTGCCAATGGGAAGTTCGAGTTGCTCGCCGAGAACAACATGGGCGAGCGCGTCATCGCCTCGCCCGTGCCGGTGGCCAACCGCCTCCTGCTGCGCGGCGAGAAACACCTCTTCTGCATCGCCGCCAAGTAGGCCCGCGCGGCTCGGCAGCCCCTGGCTGTCAGGTCAATCGAACTTCAGCGCGGTGCTGGGCAAAAGCTTCTTCAGCGCCGCCTGCGTGTCGGGGCTGACCGGGACGCGATTAGCGGGAACCAGTCGCAAGGCCTTCAGATGCGCGAAATCCTTGAGCAAGGGCACGCGCGTTTCGGGCAGCGGGATGTTGCTCAACTCGAGGTTCTCCAATTGCTTCATGGCGGCGACGGTCTTCAGGTCGTCGTCCGAGGTGAGTTTGCAATCCGTGAGCGTCAGGCGCTTGAGGGACTTGATGCCCTTGATGGTCTGGATGGCGGCGGGTGCAGTGAAGCCTTCGCCGAGTTGCAGATACTCCAGCGGCAGCGCGGTGATGTGTTGCAGCGCAGCGGCCGTGGCGTTGTGAGTGCCGACTTCGAGGCCTTTCAGCTTGGACATTTTGGCCAGCGCCACTGCGCCCGCATCGGTGAACTTGGCGTGGGCGAGCACGAGGCTTTCCAGATTCGGGAAGCGCTCGCAGATGAGCCGCAAGCCTTCGTCATCAATGCTGCTGCCGCGGAAGCTGCACCGCGTCAGGCGCGTCGAGCCCTCGAACTTGGCGAACGCATGGCCCTTCATCGCGGTGCCGACGAACGAGAAGGCTTCGAGGTTCTTGAGGCCCGCGAGTTTCTCCAGTCCGGCGTCACTGAGCTTCCCGTTGTTGGTGAACCGGAGTGATTTGAGGTTGGTCAACTTGCCGATGGGCGCGATGCCATCGTCGCCGAGCTTGGTAGCGATGACGTTGAGCGATTCCAAGGCGGTTAGCTCGCCGACGTGGGCGAAGAACGCGGCGTCGTAAGGATCGACCTTGCGATGATCGTGCGGCCCGGCGTTGGGGATGGCGAGGTCCACCAGCCGCAACGTGTCGAAGACAGACAGCTCGCCGCCCGCCGCCGCCTTCAAGCTCGCGGGCGTGGTGTTGGTCGCTTCGGTTTTTCCCTGGCCGACCTTGATCGCTTCGATCACGGCTTGCGCATGCGCACGTTGCGCGGCGGCGGCGAGGATAGCGCTGGCGTGGGTTTGCAAAGCTTGTTTCAACGCGGTGTTGCCGGTGGCGGCAATCGCGGCATCAAGCTGGGCGCGGGAGGTGACTTTCGTGAGGTCGGGCGGTTGCGCCGACAACGACGAGGCCAAGATCAGGAACGAGGTGGTTAGGGTGAACGCGAGGGGACGAATCATGATGGGTGCTGAGTTGAAACTGGCTGCTAATCCCGTCCGTTGAACTCCTCTTCGCGAGGCAGGCCGATGACTTTCCAAGTGGCGGGATAGAATCGAACGATGCGCCGGGGCCGGTAGCCTTCCAACATCATGCCGCATTGCACGGTGATCTGAACTCCGCTGCTGCCCGGCTCAATGGGGACTTTTTTGATGTCGAGGATGTTGCCGCCCTTGCGGTCGTTCACCGGGTCGTAGGTCAGCAGGCTTTCGCGCGCGACGGCGATGCCGCCTTTCGGAGCGTTCAGATTGGCCTCGCCTTTGGAGAACGGCCAGCCGAGTGGCACCGGGTTGGTGTAGGTCAACTCGTTGAACAGCATCGCGTCCACGCCGCCGAAGAAGGTGATGGTGACCAGCTGCTTTTCATCATCCACGGCGTGCACCCAGCCGGGCAGGCCGCGCTGCCGGGTGTGGTTGCGATGGCGTTCGAGCTGGTGGGCGGTGGCGAGCTGGCGGCTCGGTTCATCCAGCCAGATTTCGAGCACGCGTCCGGGGCCGTAGAGCGTGGCCCACGTGAGGTTGAACTGCACGTGCTGGCCCGGCGCGAGTGACTTGAGTTCGCCGAACCCGTTGCCTTTCAGCACGCGGGTGCTGGTGAGGAGGTCGAAGAGTTTCGGCTGGCCGATGGGCTTGCCGTCCTGTTGCAACGTGGCGCTGAAACGGTTCGTGCCGAGGTCCACGGACTCGATTTTCCACGACTGCTTTTGCCGCGCGTGGAAGGAGAAGTCGTCCTCCAGTTGGAAGCAGCGGCGGAAGTCGGCGTCGGGAGTTTGCCGGTTGTTATGCGGGCCGAGCGGCAGGGGAGATTTGTCTTTGGCGTCCTTCAGGTAGAACAACCCGCGCAGGTGCGTGCCCAGCGGAATGTCCTGCAAGGCGGCGGGTGCACCGTGGTAGTAAATGGCTCCATACGGCAGCATCGTGGCGTCCACCGGCAGGTCCCAAACGCCGCGCTCCTGGCTGTCGTCGCGGTCCACGCGGATTTGGAAACGGCGCTCCAAGTGGTCGCTGCGAATGAGTTCGCC
Source organism: Verrucomicrobiota bacterium (assembly GCA_039796295.1). GTDB lineage: Bacteria > Verrucomicrobiota > Verrucomicrobiia > Limisphaerales > SXTU01 > SXTU01. The sequence continues at coordinate 85,131 of JBDKJY010000003.1, read as the reverse complement.
GGAGATGGCGTGCGCTGAACCGGCCGGCGGGAACTGGCCTTCGACGAGCTGATACCACTCAAGCACGGTTTCCTTATCCTTGCCCTTGGCGGGCTTGCTCTTGCTGATCTTCACGCTCGCCGGCCCGTCGGCGTCTGTGCGGAACTTGGGCGCGTCCTGCGCGTGGAGCAGGCACACGGTGACGAGCAAATGGAGAGCAATGTGGAGCGGGCGCATGACTTGATGCGTGATGACGGGTTGGTTTGCTTGGCTCAGGCCAGCAACTCCTTCAACGGCCGCACGCTGTCCTGGAACCGGTCCGCCTTCACGTCCACGCGCTGAAGCATGGTGAGCAGCAGGTTGCTCAGGCGCGCATCGCCGTCCACGGGGCGGGAGCAGATGCGATAGTGCGCGTTGGCGTCGGCCACGTTGTATTGGCCGATTTTGGGCAGGTTGAAATCAAGATGTTGGCCGTGCTTGTAACCCAGCGCGCGGCCGCCGGCGAGGAGCGTGGGCAAGTTGGCATTGCCGTGGCTGTGGCCGTAAGCCATGCCGCTGCCCCAGAGCACCTGCGTGGTGTCGAGCAAGGGCTGGCCGTTCGCTTCCTTGTGCTCCTTGAGCTGGTCGAGGAAGTAGCTGAGTTGCTCGACGAGAAAGGTGTCGGTCTGCGTGAGCCGGCGGAGCTGCTCCGGGTCGCCATTGTGATGCGAGAGACCGTGGCGCGTCTGCGAAATGCCGATGTCGGGAATCGCGCCGCCGTTGGACTCGCTGCAAATCATGCAACTGATGACACGCGTGGAATCGGTGCGGAACGCCATCACCATCAGGTCGAAGAAGAGCCGGTGGTAGTCCGCGACTTTTTTCATGTCGAGCCGCTGGCTGAGGCGCGAGGCATCGCCGCCGGCGAGCGTGGGCTTGGGGATGTTCAGCCACTCGTCGGCGCGCTGGGTGCGGGTCTCCACCTGGCGCACGGCGGTGAGATACTCATCGAGCTTCGTGCGGTCCTGGCTGCCGAGCTTGCTGTTCACGCGCTTGGCGTCGTTGGCCACGAGGTCGAGGATGCTGCCGCGCCGGCTCAAGCGGCGGCGGATGGTTTCCTTGCTCTCCCGTTCCACGCCGAAGAGCTGGTTGAAAATCTGCTGCGTGTTGCGCTCGGCGGGAATCTGGATGCCGTCCTTGGACCACGCGAGCGAGTGACCTTCGATGGCCCATTCCAGCGAGGCGAACCGCGTGGCCACGCCCTGCGCCTCGACCATGAGCTGGTCGGCGGAGACGGTGTTGCGGAACGCGCCGCCGTCGCCAGGCACATTCGCACCGGTGAGCCAGACCTTGTCGCAGTTGTGGTGCTTGCCCAGGACCATGGGATGGTGCAGGCCGCTGATGGGCGTGACATCGGCGCGGTGCCGCTCAAGCGACTTCAGCGGCGTGCTGAACTCAAAGTCCCGGCCCGCCTTTTCAATCTGCCAACTCAGCGTGTTGACGCCGTTCGGGATGTAGAGAAACACGCTGCGCTTCGGCGTGGTCGGGGCCGGCAGCGCGCCCATGCAATCGAGCAACGGCAGCGCGACGGTGGCTCCGAGGCCGCGCAGCATGGTGCGGCGGCTGATGCGCCAATAGTTCAGGTTGAGGTTGGCCATAAAGTTTGGGTGGGTGGAATTTCAGCGCTTGGCAAACAGGTTGGAAAGGACGAACGCCTCGAGGACATCACGCAGGCGGTAATCCTTCGCCTTGCTTGCGTGGGCGATGGCCGCGAGCCCTTCGCGGTCGCCGAAGGACATGCTGCGGCGCAGACCGTAGGTGGCGAGCTTCTCGATGAACGTGGCGTTAAAGGTGTCGAGATCGGCGAGCAGCAGCCGCTTGAATTCTTCAGGCGTCTCGTAAGTGCGGCCGTCGGGCAGTTTGCCAGCGGGGTTGACCGTCGGGTTGTTGCCGGCCCCTTCCGTGACCTCCTCGGTGCGCCAGCGGCCGATGGCATCGTAGTTCTCAAAGGCCAAGCCGAGCGGGTCAATCCGGCTGTGGCAGGAGGCGCAGTTGGGGTCGTGGATGTGGGCTTCCAGTTTCATCCGCAGCGTGGCCTTCGGGGCATCCACCGGGTTCGGCGCGATGGGATCGACGTTCGGCGGCGGCGGCGGCGGGGACTTGCCCAAGATCGCCTCCGACAACCACACGCCGCGATGCACCGGTCGGTGCCGCGTGCCGTCCGAAGTGAGCGACAGGATCGCCGCCTGAGTGAGCAGGCCGCCGCGCCGGCTGTCCGTCGGCAACGAGACGCGCTGGAATTCGTCGTTGGCTCCAGCCGGACTGGGCAACCCGTAGAACTGCGCCAGCCGCGCGTTGACCATGCTCCAGTTGGAGTTCAGGAATTCGCGCAAGGTAAGCCCGCCATGCAGCACCTCGTGGAAGAAGGCGCGTGGCTCGCGGACCATGCTCTTCTCCAAGTGCGCATCGTAGTCGGGGTAAATCTTCTTGTCCGGTGGGAAGCGGCCCACGTTGCGCAGCTTCAGCCACTGCGAGGCGAAGGACTCGCTGAAGCGCGCGGCTCGTGGATCAGCCAGCATCCGCGCGACCTGTCGGGAGAGTTCCGCCTTGTCCCGCAGCTTCCCTTTCTCCGCGAGCGCGAACAGCTCGTCATCGGGCATCGTGCTCCAGAGCAGGTAGGAAAGGCGGGAGGCGATCTCCCAATCGGTCAGCTCGTTCCGGTTCGCGGACTCGTCACCCTCAGCGACGAAGACGAAGCTCTTGGAACAAAGGATGGCGAGCATGCCGGCCTTGACCGCATCGCGGAACTTCTCCCCCGCCGCGCGCTCGGCCTTGGTGATGCCGACGAATTCGTCCAGTTCCTCCGCCGTGACAGGACGACGGAAGGCCCGCCGCGCCAATCGACCCAAGCCTTCGCGCACTTGTTCCATGTTGCCGTCTTCGCGCGGCAGATACTCTTCGCGCCGGCGCTGCTCCTCGTCCGTGATGATCGGCCCGCGCCACGAGACCGAGTCCATGATGAGGAAGGGATAACGCGGGCGGCCCTGCTCGTCGGTCAGCTTCATCTGCCACGGGCTGCGGCCTTCCTTGGTGCTGACAAACGGCCGGTCCCCGTGACGGCCGGAAGGCGGGGTGTTCGACGGCCCGGGCACGTCGTTGATCACATGAATGCTCGGCCGGCCCTTGGGAAGGTGAGCACGGAACGTGACGGTGATGGGCTTGTCCTCCGGCGCGAGCACGTCCTGCTGGTGCAGCACCCGGTCGAGCCGCGTCTCATACACGAAGAGCCTCGGCGCACGGTCCTTCTCCGGCTTCAACCCGCTCAACGTGTAGCTGATCTCGTAGATACCCGCCTCGGGTAGCGACTCAGAAGCGGAGTAGCGGAAGATGTCCCCCGGCCACATCTCGAAGCGCACCTTGTCCAGCAAGCCCAGCTCCCGCAACCGCTCGCGGTGGCTTTCCTTGATCTGGCTCTCGCGCACCGCCGGCATGGAATACTGCAAGGGCAACGGCTTCTTCTCGGGATACGCCTCCGCCAAAATCACTTCTGCCGCCGCGAGGTATTTCTCAATGTTCGACGGCGACAACGTCATCACGGAGCCGATGCGCTCGAAGCCATGCCATTCCGCGTCCTCCAGAAAGCCGCCCGGATCCGTGGCGTCGAACTGCACGCCCAGCAGGTCGCGCACCGTGTTCACATACTCCTCGCGCGTGAGGCGATTGTAAGAGACGCGGCCCCGAGCGGCCATGCGGGCAAACTCGCCCTCCTTGAGCCGGGCGGCGAGCCACTCCACGACCTTGGCGCTCTCCGCCGCAGTGGGCCGGACCTTCTCTTTCTTAGGCGGCATCTCCCCCGAGTTGATGCGCTCCATCACCTCGATCCACTGCGGCGTGTTCTCGAAGCCGACCTTGGTGGACAACGTGTCGAGGCGGAACTCTCCCTTCGGCTGCTTCTCGTTGTGGCAACGAGTGCAATGCTCGGCGAGGTAGGGAGCAACTGCCTTGCTGAAATCCGTCCCGGCGACTGGCGGAGCCGCCGAACCCGGCAGCGTAGAACTGAGCAAGAAGAGTCCGCTCAAGCAGCGAAACGCTTGCCGGACAATGTGCCGCCCCGGCACGAAGGATTTCCAAATCACCGTTGGCAGACGCGATGCCACTGGGCGGGCTTCAGCGGAGTCGGCGGCGAGCCATGACCTTGAATGCTCAGTCCGCGTGGTAACCGCGCCACACCCACACCAGCGTGTCCGCCAAGGTTTGCTGGAAAACGCGGCCGTCGCAGTGACCGCTGGCCAGGCTGAAGACGAAGCGGTGGTGATAACCCTTGGCCTTGAGCGCCGCCGCCGTGCGCTGACCGGCCATCACCCAGTTGTGATGCGTCTCCTCCGCGTCATTCGGGCGGATGTCCTTCTCGGACACATGGGTGAAGATGCGCAGGGGCTTCCGTTCGCTGGTCTGGATCAGCTTCATGCCGGAGTGATATTCCCACGCACCCAGCGGGTATTTGGCCTCCTCCGGCGCATCGTCATCCTGCTGGTCCACGAAGGTGCCGGAGTAAGCGATCACCCGCCGGAACAAGTCCGGCCGGAACCAAGCCATCGTCAACGCCGCCGCCCCGCCGGAACTACAGCCGATGACGCCGCGGCCCCACGGATTCTCCGTGAAGGCCAAGCGCGGGTAGGCGGCTCTAATCTCGGCGTTGTTCAGCACCGCCGGCAGGACTTCGTCGTTGATGAAACGAGCGAGCCGGTCGGACATCGTGTCGTATTCCAAGCCGCGCTGACTGTCCTTGCCATCGTTGCCACCGTTCTCCACGGCGATGGCGATGAACGCCGGCAGGCTTCGGTTCGGGTCTTTGGAGAGGGTGAGGTTATCCAACGCATTGCGCACCGAGCCGAGCGGCCCGGGGCCATCGTGGATGATGAGCAGCGGGGCCTTGGTGCCGTCCTTGTAAGCCGCCGGCACATACACCGAGATCTTGCGCTCCTTCCGCACCGCCTTCTTGACGGGATCAAGGGTCTTGTCGTCGCCCCGGAAGATTTTGCTGTCCGCCAACGGCATGGAAAAGCCGAAGGACTTGCCCTTGGGATTACCCCGGTCGGTGAGGTCAGGATCGACCTTGTAGTCGGGGCCGCTGGTGAAATTGCCGTCGCCTTCCGCGCCGGGATTCTCCGCATACTTGTCAGCCGCAGTGGCGGTGAGTGCGGACAGAGCGATGAAGCCGATGGCGAGCAGCCGGCCAACGCCAGCCGACCGAAAACGTGTGATGAACATAAAATTGGACTTGGGGCTGAGGCTGGCGACCGACGGGAATGGCAGCAAGGCGAAACAAGTTTCCTGCCACTTTCGCCACCTTGTCAGCCGGCCTTGAACCCAAACAGCTTTGCCGCGTTGCCGCCCAGCACCTGCGCGCGGGCGGCGGGCGGCAGAAAATCCAGCAGCTTGGCCGTGCGTTCGCCTTCGGCCCGGTAGGTTTCCGCCGTCGCCCTCTCGTCGAAGCCGCCACCGTAGATGAGCCGATCGGCCCCGAAGGCATCGGTGAGCTTACGGACCACGCGCGGCAAGTCCGCCGCTTCCTTCGCGTCGCGCGCCGGGAAGGAGGAGAGCTTCATCACCACATTCGGAAAGTCCGCCCAGCGCAGCACGCGGTCGTTGTCCTCAGCTACGCCCTGAAACGGCCGGCCTAAGTGATCCACGATGACGCGCGTCTGCTTGAACTCGCGGATGAGCGGCTCGAAGCCGGCGGCGTAACGCGGCTCGAAGTGGAGTTGCACCGCCAGCCCGTGGTCACTCGCGTGCTTCCAAAGCTGGCGCAGCTCTGGCTTGCCAAAGGGCGGCAAGCGGTCGGCTTGGAAGGCGTGGATGCGCGCGGCCACGACGGGCAGGCGCTTGGCGAGGTCCGGGAGTTTCTCCATCGAGCCGGGCCGATCGCAGAAGACGAGCAACGTGCCCTTGAGCCGGCCTTTGCCGACGGCGAGGCAGTGTTCGAGATAGCGATGGTCGTCCTGATACGGCTCGGGATGCACGACGACGGCGAAGTCCACGCCCGCGCCGTCCATGAGCTTCAGCAGAAACTCCGGTGAGGTGGGCTGCTCCGGCTGGTAAGTGCCGCGCGGGTGGTAGGGGAAACGCGCGTCCGCCTTGCCCGCGAAGCAGTGCGTGTGGGTGTCCACGACGGGCGCGCGGCGCGGCTTCGAGTCGGCTGCCAGCGAGGATAGCGCACCAACGGACGTGACGGCGGAGCCGAGGAAGGCGCGGCGGTTCATGGCAATGCAAGCTTGTGCCCGTTGCGCTCGGCATTCCCGGCCTTGTCGCGAGCAGCGGCGGCGAGTTCCTTCACGGCGGGCAGCGTGACTTCCCAGTCCGCCACACCAGCGTGCTGCGTCACGATTTTCGCCCGCTGGCCGTTCACCGTCACGTCCGCGACTTCGCCGTTGTCGTGCGTCACGCCGCGCACGAGCAGCTTGCCGTCGGCCTGCTTGCGGGCGGAGGTGATGACGGTCGCGGGTGGCAGGTCGTCCACCGGCGCGAGGAGTTGTGGGAAGGCGACCGGAGCCGACTTCGCGGCGCGCACGTCTTTGCCGGTGAACTTCTCCACACTCGCAAAACCCGCACTCGCCGCCGCCGGGAACTTCGTGCTGACCACCTTCGTCACCTCGCCCGCCGCCGGGTAGCCGTGGAAGAAGTAAGTCACCGCGTGCTCCAGCTTGTCGTTGCGCGGGCCGCCGCCGAGGTCCACGACCTTGCCCGCACGTGACTCGCTGCCGGGCCAGCTCACGTTGCGGAAATGCCCGGACACGCCGGCCTTCGGCGACGTGCAGGCCATTTGGATGAGCGGGTCACGCCCCGAGCGGCAGTTGATGAGCTGCACGTTGTCGAAGGTGAAGTCGCCGTGCTGGATGCTCTCGTCGTCGTGGCCGCGGTTGATGGGCTCCGAGCCGACCTGCGTGAGGCTGATGTTGCGATAGACGTGCGCGTCGTAGTCCGGGTGATACACGCCATACACCCCGTTGCTCACTGTGAGGCCGTCGAGGAGGAAGTGCGACAGGTTCGGACGCATCACATAGTGCGTCTCCCACGCACGCAGGTTCTTCGCGATGAACGGATGCGCACGGTCGCCGCCCACCGAGCCGTTCACGTCGTCGCCGAAGTTGAAGCTGTAAAGCCCCTCGCTGTGCGACTCGTTGTCCTCGAAGCGCAGGAAGGGAATCTTCCGCACGTCCACCCGCTCGCGCTCGCCGCTGGGCTGGAGCGTGTTCAGTTCCGGGCTGAAGTTGCCGCGCTTGGCGACCTCGAAGCGGTAGCCGTATTCGTCGTTCTCGCAGGCGACGTTTCGCGTGAAGGAGTTGCGGCCGTTCGCCCACCAGAAGCCCGCGCCGTCATTGGGGTCGAAGGGCAAAACCTGCTGGGGCAACTTGCGCCCGCGATACGCCTGCACGGCGAGATTGCGGTCGAGCAAGTTGTATTGCTCCGTCGCGTCCTCGAGGAAATAGCCGTGGCCAACGGACTGGTAGCCCACGCAATCGCGCACCACGAGGAAGTCCGTGCCGTGGATGGTGAGCCAGCGGTTGTGCGAGTCCCAGATGCTCGCGCCCAGCACGCCGCTGCCGCGCATGGAGTCGCGCACGAGGTGGAAGTGGATGGCGTATTTGCCGAGCACGCCTTCCTTCCCGAGGTGGCGGAACTCCGCGTAGCTGATGCCGCCGGTGCTGTCGCGGTGGAACATCGTGTGCCCGCGCACGCCGTCGGGTTTGGCGGACTCGATGGTGACGTTGCGGGACAAGTTCGCGACCTCGCTGCGGTAGTCGCCCTCACCCAGGTGCGCGTAGTCGAGCGCGCGGTCGAGCGTGACCAAGTCGCCGGCCAGCGCGGTGATTCGGCGCTCCTCGGTCTGGACCTTGCGCGGGCTTTTGGCGGACTGGCGGAAGGTGTTGCCGCTGCCGTAACTCTCCTTCGAGACCGTGACGATGACGGTGTCGCCCACGCGCCAACCGGTGACGGGCGCGGAGAGTTTCACGGTGGAATCACCGGCCTTCACCGATGCGCCGAGCTTGAGCCAGGTGCGGTTCAGCGGCGCGCCGTGCGTGTCCCAGCGACCGCCGCAGTTGAGGATAGCGGGCAACGTTTCCTTGTTCATGCCCTCGAAGTGGACGAGGCGAATCAGCGCCGTGACGCCAACGGGAATGGGCCGCTCCGCCGAGCCAATCTCCAGCACCGGCAGCGAGCCGACTTGCGCGGCAGTCGGCGCGTCCGCGTGGCAATCGAAGCCATCCTCCGTAGTCGTCTCGCCCGGCTCAATCTTGATGAGCCCGACCTCCAGCCGCGTGGACTTCTCGCGGCTGAACGCCAGCGTGCCCGCGACGTGGATCATGCGCAGCGCGTCCGTGCTCACCACGTCATAGACGATCGTGTGCCCGGTGCGGACTTGAACGCGGTCACTGGCCTTGGGCACGCGGCGGTTGGCCCAAGTCTCGGGTGCGGACCACGCGCCGCTCTTGGCCGAGCGGGCATCAAAGACAACCGGCGCGTTTTGGGCGAGGACCGAGGGCGCAGCCAAAGCTAGCGCGACCAGCAACAACAGGGTTTTCATCGCACTACCGGACTGGCCGGGCGGAAGGGTGATTCAACCCCGTGCGCGCGGAGCCGACTGGCCGCCCCCGGAACGCGGGTGGTTGGTGACTTGGCGCTTCGTTGTTTTGTGTGGATGAGGCCCGCCAGAAGGTGGCGAGGTTGGCCGGTTCCACTTTGCGGTCCTCCGCGTCTCGGCGTTGAAGGGACCGCCAGTTTCCATCGCCACGTTGCAGCGGCGAGGCCTCCGTCACGCCCGCACTTCCACGAGCGTGCCTTTGAAAACCTCCAGCGCCTTCTTGATGAGCGGGTCGTTCTTAAAAGCTTCCTTGTCGAAGACGAAGGGCTGCGGTTTGTCGGACTTCGCCGCGCCGGGGATGGGCTTGAGCGCAGCGGCGGGGGCCAAGGCTTCAGCCTTGACCGGAGCGGGCGCAACCGCCGGCGGCGGCAAGCCACCGGCACGGGCGGCGGCTTCGGCCTTGATGAACTTCACCTGCACCTGCGGGTAGCCTAGCTCGGCGAGCTTGGTTTGCAGCACGGCGTGGTTGCGCGCGTTGTCCACCAGCCCCATGTGGTCGGCGAACTCGGGGTCGAAGCCGATGGTGAAGAGCTTGTTCGTGAGCGAGACGGGGTGCGCCTCCAGCAGGTAGCCACGCGTGAACTGGCTCACGCGGCCCACGGCTTCGAGGAGTTGCGCCCAGAGCGTGTCGAGGTCGGGAGCCCCGCCGGACACAGGCGCGGGTGCGGGGACGGGTGCGGGTGCGGACGTCTCGGCCAGCACGGCGGGCGGAGCCGTCCGGCGTTCGTAGCCGCCGAGGTCCAACGGCGCACGGGCGGGTGCGGCTGGCGTGGTAGGGACGCGCTGCCGCGGGTCTTGGGTGACCGGCAGCTCACCCCTGCTAGCGACGGGCGCGGGGGACGGCGGTTGCAAACCGCCGGCACTGGCCCCGGCGGCTTCGGCGCGGAGTTGTTGAAGCTGCTTCAACACGACCTCCAGCGGCACGGCGTTGCGGGCTTGGATGGCTTTGAGCAAGGAGACCTCGATGAGAATCTTCTTCGAGGTCGTGTCGCGCAGGCGGCTTTCGCAATCGGCCAACACCTCCATCACGCGCGTCACGGCGTCGCTAGGGGCGAGCTTCACCTGCTCGGCGAGCGCGGCGGCTTCGGCCTCGGAGACTTCGAGCAGCTTCAGGTCGCCTTTCGAGACTTGGTAGATGAGCAGGTTGCGGAAGTGGTTGAGCAGGTCGGTGACGAGGCGGCCGAGGTCCTTGCCGCACTTCGCCAGGTCGTTCAGCTCGCGGAGCGCGGTGTCCACCTCGCCCGCCAGCACGGCGCGGGTGAGGGCGAGCAGTTGCGCGCGGGCGGTGAGGCCGAACATGGAGAGCACGTCGGCCTCGGCGATTTCGTTGCCGCAAAAGCTGATGAGCTGGTCGAGCGTGGACTCGGCGTCGCGCATCCCGCCGTCTGCCCCGCGCGCGATGGCGTGGACCGCCGCGTCATCCATTGTCACACCCTCCTGCGTGGCGATGACGGTGAGGTGCTTGACGATAAGCGCGGTCGGGATACGGCGCAGGTCGAAGCGCTGGCAGCGGGACAGGATGGTGGGCAGGACCTTTTCCGGGTCCGTGGTTGCGAACATGAACTTCACGTGCGCGGGCGGCTCCTCGAGGGTCTTCAGCAGCGCGTTGAACGCCGCGGTGGAGAGCATGTGAACCTCGTCGATGATGTAGATTTTGAACTTCGAGGAGGCGGGCGAAAACTTGCATGTCTCGCGCAGCTCGCGCACCTGCTCGACGCCGTTATTGCTCGCGCCGTCAATTTCCATCACGTCCAGCGAGCGGCCCTCGGCGATCTCGACGCACTTCGTATCGTTCACGTCGAAGTCCGCCGTCGGCCCGCCGGTGCAGTTGAGCGCCTTGGCGAAGATGCGGGCGAGGGTGGTCTTGCCCGTGCCGCGCGGGCCGCAAAAGAGGTAGGCGTGGGCGATGCGCCCGGCGGCGATGGCGTTGGCGAGGGTCTGCGAGACATGCTCCTGGCCGACGACGTCCGCGAAACGCTGCGGCCGGTATTTGCGGGCGATGACTTGGTAAGACACGCGGGGAAGCTAAGAAGGCAAAAGGTAAAAGGCAAAAGGCAAAAGGCAAAAGGGGCGGCAGCCGCCCGAGTTTTTACTTTTTGCCTTGGAAAGAAATGCCAGGGTGACCGCGGCAGATGCGAGCAAGTTACCGTTGCTGCCTTCCGGCCCTGGCGGGGTTGGCCTGTCAACATTCCGCGGGCCCTGACGAGGCGGATTAAGCCGGAGCGCCTCCGGGACGGCAAGCGAATTGCCTGTGGAGTTGCGCGGCAGACGGAGATTCGCCAATGTTCGCGCGCTTCAACGCACATCACGCATGAAAAAACTTCTTCTTCTCCCGCTCCTCCTCGCCACCGCCACTCTGCTGGCCGCGCCCGCGCTCTTTGCCGCGTCGCAACTCCCGCCCAACGCCCGCGTCGCCATCATTGGCGACTCCATCACCGAGCAGAAGCTCTACAGCAAATACATGGAGGCCTACCTCCTCGCCTGCACGGGCCGGAAGGACATCCATGTCATGCAGTTTGGCTGGAGTGGTGAGACCGCCAGCGGCTTCGCGGCGCGCTGCGCCAACGACCTCGCGGCCTTCCAGCCCAATGTCGCCACCACCTGCTACGGCATGAACGACGGCGGCTACCGGCCCTTCGATGAAGCCCTCGGCAAATCCTACGAAGGCAACATGCGGAACGTCGTCAAGCAGCTCACCGCCGCCGGCGTGAAACACATCGTCGTCGGCTCGCCCGGCGCGGTGGACTCGAAGTTTTTCGGCAAGCGCGCCGCCTTCGGCGACAAGGACTCCGCCGCCGGCTACAACGCCACTCTCGCCCATCTCCGCGACATCGCCCAGAAGCTCGCCGTCGAGAGCAAACAGACCTTCGGCAATGTCCACAACGCCATGTTCGACGCCATGCCCAAGGCCAAGGCCGCGCTCGGTGACGACTACCCCGTTTGCGGCGGCGACGGCTTCCATCCCGGACCCAACGGCCAGCTCCTCATGGCCTACGCTTTCCTCAAGGCCCTCGGCGTGGACGGCGACATCGGCACCATCACCGTGGACGCGAAGGGCATGACCACCGCCACCGACGGCCACAAGGTTCTGAGCAGCAGCACGGGCAAAGCCGAACTGGAGAGCACCCGCTGGCCGTTCTGCTTCGACGCCGACCCGAAGAACGCGAACAGCACGCGCAGCATCCTCCCCTTCGCGCCGTTCAACCAGGACCTGAACCGCTTCACGCTCAAGGTGAAGAACCTCGGGGCAGCCAAGGCAAAGGTGACGTGGGGCGCGGTCGCAAAGGACTTCACCAAGGAGCAGCTCGAAGCCGGCGTGAACCTCGCCGCCGAGTTTCCCGCCACGCCGTTCGACGGCCAGTTCGCCAAGCTCGTGGGTGCCGTTGGTCAGAAACAGAACTTCGAGACTGCAATGATCAAGAGCCTCGTGACCAACTTCCGCCAGTTCGCCAATGACGCGAAGGCCGACCCGGACCTCGCCAAGGCCTTCGCCACCGTCCACACCAAGCTCCAAGCCCGCCAGCAAGCCCTCGACGCCGAGGCCCGCCAGCAGCTCGTGCCCGTGAAACACACGCTCACGGTGACGGCGCTCTAAGTTCAGCTTGAAACCTCGAAGTTCTCGCGCCTCACTGCGTCCGAACGCCATGCTCATCGCGACCACCCGCAGCATCCGCCGGCTAGCCTTCACGCTCATCGAACTGCTCGTTGTCATCGCCATCATCGCGATCCTCGCGGGGATGCTCCTACCGGCGCTGGCGCGGGCGAAGGAAAAGGGCAAGATGACCAAATGCCTGAGCAACATGAGGCAGATCGGCCTCGCCTGCACACTCTACGCCAGCGACTACGAGAAGTATCCGCTGCACGAGACGGCCGCCGGCTCCCCCTTCCCCTCGACGCCGGTCGCGAACCAGTCGCGCTACGCAGCGGTTTACTACTCGACGAAATGGCTGGATTTCATCGACCCGTATTTTGGCAGCAACGCCTCCGTAGCCATTTGCCCCAGCGACAACCTCAAGCTGCCCACGGATGCCACAACCTTCAAGACCACCGGCCCGCCCCTGACCTACGGGATGAACGTGTATTCCTTCTCGCTTGGGGCCACTTCTCCACAGCCGCGTCCGGAAAATATCCTCTCCCCATCGTCCAAATACTTCATTGGTGAGACCGTCGGCCAGGTGGGTTTGTGCCACATCGGCCTATGGTCCTTCGCCGCATCCGGAATCTTGCGGCACGGGGGCGGCAAGGACGTCACCCCCGGGGGGACGACGCAGAACAAAGGGGCCAACTACACCTACTTCGACGGGCACGCCGACTACGTGGTGAGCAAGTGGGACACTTCCCTGGCGACTTGGCAAAATACCGCCTTCGTCGCCGCCAACGCGCCCGACTGGGCCACTTGGATTCCCTGACGTATGAAAGCCTTGTGGCTCTTCTGCGGCCTAGCAGTGGTCGGTAGTGGGTTGCTGCTGTGCGGTGGCTGCCGCCGGAAACGTTCCGAGAACGTCCCTGCTGTTCCGCCCCCTACGCCCGCAGTCACACCCGCTACGCCAACTGCCGCCCCCCCGCAGGCCCCGCTCCCGGGCTTACCACCTGGAGCACAGCCGAAAGCTGCTGAGACGATGCCGCCCATGACCGCCGAGATGATGCTGAAGTTCGAGGGCCGCTTCGGTCGCCCGCCCACCAACTACAGTGAGCTGTCTCGGCTCAAGTCCGAGCCACCCAAGTAGTAGAGTTCTCCGCTGGCTTCAGGGTGGGCGGTCTTTGCCGCCCCTCCTCACTGCAACGCAAACGGCAGCCGGGACACCCGCGTGCCCAGCTCCACCAGCCGGTTGCGCACCATGTCGGAGCTGGTCTTCGCATCGAAGGCGTAGCCGGGCAACGTCTCGAACGTCCGCACCACCGCGCAGTAGTCGGAGTTCACCATCACGCCAAGGAACTCGCCGGTCTTGCTCAACACGATGTCGCCGGTGGACGGGGAGAACTCGCCTTGCAGCACTCGGCTCAGGATGCGGTTGCGCATCTTCACGTAGTCCGGCGTCCGGGCGTCGAGCTTGAACTCGACTTCGCCGTAGTGCTTGCCGCCGCGGTTCACCAGCACCGCCTCGGTGAACTTGAACGGGTTCTTCGCCACCGGATACATCTTCACGCCCAACGCCAACGCCTGCTGGGCATCCACGGGGATCACGGCGAGGCGCGGGTCGGCGGTGATGAAGGTCAGGGCTCCACTGCTGAGAACCTGCGGCGGTTTTGCGACGCGGCCGAGGACCAGATCCATCCCCAGCGGCGTGGTCAGCGAGAACGGCGTGTCGGTGATGTGCAGGATGGCCATGACGGTGCGTCCGTCGTGGACGAGCACGGTTTTGGTGTCCTTGAGGCGGTCGCCGGAGCCAAGGAGCACGGACTGGTGCGCGGAGATGGACACGTCCACGCGGTTGCTGAGGAACTCGCTGAACATCAGGTTCATGTTGATGGGCGTGTTCTCGCGAATCTCCTTGGCCAGCTCGCCGGACTTCGCGGCGAGCTGCCCGACGCCCTCGCTCAAGCGCGCGGTCTGCGATTGCAACTGGTCTTTCTCCTGCCGCACGACGGCCACTTCCTTCTTCAAGTCGGTCAAGTTCTCGCGCAGCAAGTTCCGCTCGCTCTCAGCGACCTTCGCGGCGGTGGCGAACTGCGCGGCCTGCGCAGCGGCTGCCTGCCGCTGTTTCTCCAAGTCCGCCAGCGCGGCTTGCTGCTTCTCCAGCGCAGCCTGCTTCGCCGCGATCTCAGCCTGCTTCGCGGCCAGCGCGGCTTGCATCTGCTTCTCCAACTGGTCGCGGATGAAATCCTTTTCGGCCTGCACGACCTTCACCGTGGTCGCGAGGTTGGAAGCTTGCTGCGCCGCTGCGGCTTGTTGCTTACCCAAGTCAGCCAGCGCCGTCTGCTGCTTCTGAATCTCCGCCTGCTTGGCCGCGACCGTCTGCTGCATCTGCGCCTTCTCGGCCTCGACGTTCTTGATGGCAGCGGTGAGGGCGTCCTGTTGTTGTTTGGCGTCCGCCACCTGTTTCGTGGCCGAGGCAAACCGCTGCGACAAATCCTGCGCCGCTGTCTGCGACTGCTTGAGGTTCGTCTCCAACTGACTCTTCTGCGCCTGCAACTGCGTGAGCGTCTGCGCCCGCGTCTGCGAGTCCGCCTCGGCGAACTGGAGCCGCTGCTGAAGCTGGTTGCGCGTGGCCTGCTCTTGTTCGAGCGAGAGCTTCATCATGTCCACGAGGTCCTGGTTCGGGCGCGCGGCGTTGGCGCTGACCTCGGGCACGGGCGGTTTGCGATTCGGCGGCGGCTCGACCTTGTCCCAGCGCGTGAGGGCCAGGAGATTGAGCAGGAGGAAGTCGCAGATGATGAGGAGCAGCGTCTTGTTCATGGCCGCATGATTCGCTTAAGCCGCCACCGTCTGCCGCTCCGGGACCGCCTCCTGGCACTCGACGATCAGCCGCCGCTTGGCGGCGCGGACGTGGCGAATCTTCACCAGGGCCACGCACACGATGCCGAAGAGGTTCGAGGCGTAGGCCGCCAGCAGGTTCGCCTCGATGACTTGCACGACCTGCATCACGAGCGCGCAGGCGGTGCCGGCGATGCCGACGTAGAGGCCGGAGTCGAAGAGGTTCTCCTCGTTCTCCATGAGCCGCAGCTTGAGTTGGGGCGAGGCCGTGGACATTTCGATTTCGCGAATCTTCATCAGGCAGACGGCATACACGGCCACTTGCAGCCCGGCGAAGAGCGCGATGCTCAGGATGGTGGAGAGTTCCATACGTGGTTTCAGTTTCGTTGCACTATCAGTCTTCTGGTTCGGCACCGGTGAATTGGTCAACACCGGCAGCTTGAGGCGGAGGCGAAATTCCGGCGAGCCCAGCGGCTTGAGCAGGAACGGCTCGCCCGCCGCCAACAGCATCAACGCCAGCCCCAGCCCCACCACGGCGCGCTGGCCGTGAATCACCCGCACGCCCGCCGCCGCGCGGCTGCCGTTTCTGACGGGCGAGAGTTCACTCCACACTAAAAAAAATCCCAGCCCGGCCAGCAGAAAACAAATTGCCTTCGCCGCGAGCATCCCGCGCGGGGCCGCCAGCGTCCAGCCCGCGAAGAAACCCGGCGTCGCCCGCGCCGGCCCGAGCGGCAACGCACGCTCCAACAGCAGCCGCACCGCGCCCTCGCCGTGCGCCAGCGCCTGGGTCAGGTCGCCCGCGCCCGCCTTGCCGAACCGCAGCAGATAGCCCGCGACCTGGTCCGGCGCGCGGGTGAGCAGCGACGCGGTGTAGAGCACGGGGAGGCCGTCCGGCACGGCCTTGGTGAGCTGGACGAAGTCGCTCAACGCCTTCGCGTTCGGCAGGACGCGCACCAGTTCGGAGAGTTGCATCCAGTCCATCCGCCGCGCCAGCGTGAGCAGGTCCATGCAGACGGTTTCCCACTCGCCCGCGACCCGCGTCTCGTTCGCCTTCTCGGCGGTGGCGCGGAGGTCGGCGGCGAGGAGCGGGGCGAAGCGCTCACCTTGATAGAGCAATGCCGTCAGCAGAATCGTCGCCTCGAACGGTTGCCCGCCGGGCCGGCCCACCGGGATGAACTGCGTCGTGCTCGACAGCTCGCGCGTCTGGAGAATCGCCTGCACGCCGGGCGAACGCGCCGTGGCCAGATGCTCGCGGAGCACCGCGCGGTTCGTCTCCGAGAGCAGGAACGGCAGGATGACTTCACTGGCGGGCCGGGAGATTTCCTTGTCCTTGAAAACCGACTCGATGAACGCGTCGCGCCCGCCCCAAGTCGTCCAGCCGCGCTGCGCTCCGAGTGCCGCCAAGTCCGCCGTGAGCTTCGGGACTTGCTCATCCTTCACGGTCACCGCCGCCGCGAGCGCGAGGTTGGCGACGCCCGGCCGCTGGGCCTTCACGGCGGCGAGGCCGAGGCTGGCGGCAGTCGGCGTCCCGTGGCCCGCGCGTGCGAGCAAGGCGGGGTGGAGGGACTTCCAGTTCGCCGGCAGGAGCGTGCCAAGTATCAGGAGCACCACGGAGAGCACGCCAAAAAAAGCCACCCGCACCACGTCCGGCGGCTGCCCCGCCAGCACGGGTTCCTCTTCCGGCTGCGGATGCCCTGCGCGCACAGCCCGCCAGCGGGTCGGGTCAAAGGGATTGGCGTCGGCGTTCACGAATGGGCAATTGGACGGGCTGCGCGGTGAAAAACTCCGCCGCATCCACGCCACAATTTTTAGCGTGCTTCGGCTGACTGGCCGCTGCGAGATGAAATTCAGAAACCCGCGCCGAAGCCAGTGCGTATCCACCCAGCGGTGGCAAGGGAATGGTGGGCAAAGGCATCGAGGCGGAGGAATGCATTTCCGTGTGGGGATTCCCTTGCCGTCTATTCCGTTGCCGCTCATTCAGCCGTGGTGCGGACGAATTCCGTGCCCCCGGGCCGGAGAAAGTTTCTCAGGGGTGGGGTGTCGGCTGCATCCGCACTGCTATAACCGTTCCTCCCGCGCAACCTCAGGGAACACAGCTCCTTTCCCAACCACCAACTTCCCCGTCTGTGTTCCGCCCCGAATCGGTGTGGCATCCGCAGGCGTTGCCATTTCCAGTCGCCTGCCCTTAAATCCGCCGAGCCGATGACCACCACCGCAAGCCCCAGTATCGAGATTTGCCCCAGCTTCGCCCCGCGTCCCGAACTCAGCCATGCGGTGTTCGACTTCGACGGCACGCTCTCGCTCATCCGCCACGGCTGGCCGGACATCATGCTGACGATGTTCCTGGAGATGCTCCCGCGCAGCGTTGGGGAAGACCCGGCCGCGCTGCGCTCCGAGCTGATGCGAGAGATGCTTTCCTTCAATGGCAAGCAGACCATTCACCAGATGGTTGCCTTCGCCGAACGCGTCCGATCCCGGGGCGGCGAACCGCGCGAGCCGCAATGCTACCTCGCCGAATACACGTTGCGCCTCGAACGCGACATCGCCCGCCGCAGCCAGCAAATCCGTGCCGGCACCAGCCCGGACAAATTCGTCGTGCCGGGTGGCCGCGCGCTCATCGAGCGCCTCCTCGCGCGTGGCCTGAAGCTCTACATCCTCAGCGCCACACTGGAGCCATTCGTGAAACAGGAGGCGGCCTTACTTGACCTCGCGCGCTACTTCGACGGCCGCATCCACGGCGGGCACGAGACCACGCCGCCTTTCTCCAAGGGCCAGGTCTTCGACCGCATCCTCCGCGAGGAAGGCATCTCCGGCACGCAACTGCTCTCCTTCGGCGACGGCCCCGTCGAGCTGCACCACACGAAGGAACTCGGCGGCCTCGCCGTCGCCGTGGCCAGCGACGAGACAGAGATTGGCTCCGGCAAAGTCCACGAGCAGAAGCGCACGCAGCTCATCGCGGCGGGCGCGGACTTGGTCATCCCGGATTACCAATGCCACGAGCAGTTGGTGAAACTGCTGCTGGGCGAGCGTTAGACCTCCAAACTCCGATGCAACCTCCCGTCCCCCTCGACCTCGCCAAAGTCCGCGTTTTCCCGCTCGCCCAGCGCAAGAGCATGAGCACCGTGGACGAGGTGCTCATCGAGCCGACCACCGCGCCGCCGCCCGTCAGCGACTTCAACGCCGCGCTCATCGAGCGGTGCGCCCGCGACATCAAGGCCGCGCTGGAGCGTGGCGCGTCGGTGATGTTCATTTACGGCGCGCACCTCGTGAAGAATGGCGGCCAGCTCCTCCTCGGCCAGATGCTCGACCGCGGCTTCCTCTCGCACCTCGCCACGAACGGCGCGGGGACGATTCACGACTGGGAATTCTCCTGGCTGGGTCGCTCCACCGAGAGCGTCCGCGACAACGTCGCCACCGGCAGCTTCGGCACCTGGGACGAGACGGGGCGCTACATCCACCTCGCGCTGCTGACCGGCGGCGTGCGCGGCTTCGGCTACGGCAAGGCCCTCGGTAAGTTCATCTACGAGGACGGCACGTTCATCCCGACCGAGGCCGAGCTGACGAAGCAGATTTCCTCCGAACCCGGCCACCCGCTCACGTCCGCGCGCGCGGACTTGCTCCAAGCCATCCAGCGCTTCGGCCTGAAGCCCGGCCCGCACATTGTCCCGCACCCGCACCGCAACAGCAGCGTGCTCGCGCAAGCCGCGCGACACGAGGTGCCTTTCACCGTCCACCCCGGCATCGGCTACGACATCATCGCGAACCACCCGTGGTTCAACGGCGCAGTCATCGGGCGCGCGGCGGGCGTGGACTTCGCGCTGTTCGGCGGCTCGGTGGAGAAGCTCGACGGTGGCGTGGTCCTCAGCGTCGGCTCGGCCATCATGGGGCCGCAGGTGTTCGAGAAGAGCATCAGTTGCGTGAACAACCTCCGCCTGCAAGCCGGCCGCCCCATCGTCAGCGGCCACAGCATCTACGTGGTGGACCTCCAGGACGGTGGTAATTGGGACTGGACTCAAGGCGAGCCGCCCAAGGACAACCCGGCTTACTACCTGCGCTTCTGCAAGAGCTTCTCCCGCATGGGCGGCGCGATGCACTACGCCCAGTGCGACAACGTGGCCTTCCTCCACCACCTCTTCCACAAGCTGGAAACCCTCCACGGCCGCACCGCCACCAAGGAGATTCCCGACATCGGCAACCCCAACCCCGAACCGCGCTACCAGTGGTGATAAAGGACGTTTTGCCGCGAAAGGACGCAGAGCGCACAAAGCCGAAAGGGAAACAAGTTCCCCCTCTGTGTCCTCTGCGCCCTTTCGCGGCTAATCTTTTCTTCGCATGACCCCGGCCCGCTTCGTTGAAATCACCGACCGTTACCCGTCGCTGCGCCTCGCGCTCGTCGGGGACTACTGCCTCGACCGCTACCTGGAGATAGACCCCGCGCGCGCCGAGACCTCCATCGAGACCGGCCTGCCCGTCCACAACGTCGTGCGCGTCCGCTCCCAGCCCGGCGGGGCCGGAACCATCCTTAACAACCTCGCTGCCCTCGGCGTCGGCGTGATTCACCCCGTCGGTTTTTGCGGCGAAGACGGCGAAGGCTACGAGCTGCAACGCGCCATCGCCCAAGTCCCCGGCGTGCGCGGCAACCTCCTCGTCACCCCGGAGCGCCGCACCTTCACCTACTGCAAGCCCCTCGTCGTCGCGCCCGGCCAAATCCCCGTCGAACTCAACCGCCTCGACAGCAAGAACTGGACGCCCACGCCGCAAGCCGTCGAGGAAGCCTTGGCTGGGCAACTCGTCCGCACCGACGCGCAATTCCAGGCCATCATCGTCCTCGACCAAGTGGACGTGCCCGAAACCGGCGTCGTGACGCGCGGGATGCTCGCCACCCTCCGCCACCTCGCCGACGCCCAGCCGCAGCTCCGCATCCTCGGCGATAGCCGACGCGGCCTGCGCGACTGGCCCCCCATCACGTTCAAGATGAACGTCGCCGAGTTGAGCCGGATGACGAGCCTCCCCGCCGCTGCATCGCTCGTGGAAATCGGGAACGCCGCCTTAGCCTTGGCCCAGCAAAACCACCGCGAAGTCTTCATCACCCTCTCCGAACGCGGCATTCTCGGCGCGGCTCCGAACGGCGAGGTGGAACACGTCCCCTGCCTGCCCTTGCGTGGTGAAATCGACATCGTGGGTGCCGGCGACTCCGTGACCGCGAACCTCACCGCCGCCCTCGCCGCCGGCGCGACCTTGCGCGAGGCCATTGAGCTGGCGAACGCCGCCGCCTCCGTGGTCATCCACCAACTAGGCACCACCGGCACCGCCAGCGTGGCGCAGATTCGCGAGCTGCTCCTGCCATGAAAGTAGGACAGTGCTTCCCGCCTGTCCTCCATTTGAAACGTCCCGCTCGGGCGGAAGGCCGAAAGTCACAAGGACAGGCGAGCCGCGCTGTCCTACGTCGCTGGCGCACTTGCCTCCCACTTGGCCTTCCCCATACTCCCGCCGCCATGAAATCAATCCTGTGGTTGTTCACTTTCACCATTGCTGCCGCGACCAGCCACGCCGCCGAAGCGTGGTGGCCGCAGTTCCGCGGGCCCAACTGCTCCGGCGTCTCCGACACCGCCAAGCCGCCCGTCGAGTTCGGCCCGGGCAAGAACCAGCTTTGGAAAGTCTCGGTGCCGTCCGGCGCCTCTTCGCCGTGCGTGTGGGGTGATCGGATTTTTCTGACCGCCTTCGCCGACGGCAAGTTGGAGACGCATTGCTATGCGCGCCGCGACGGCAAGTTGCTCTGGAAACGCGTTGCGCCCGCCACCCAGCTCGAAGAATTCCATGCCACCGAGGGCAGCCCCGCCGCCGCCACACCGACGACCGACGGCAAAACCGTCGTTAGTTACTTCGGCTCGTGCGGGCTCGTGGCCTACGATTTCAGCGGCAAGGAACTCTGGCAGCACACGCTCCCCGTCATCCAATCGCCCGGCAGCTTCGGCTCCGGCGGCTCACCGGTGCTGGCTGGCGGCGTGGTGCTCGTGAACCGCGACCAAGCCGGGCCTTGCACGCTGCTGGCGGTGGACTTGAAGACCGGCAAGAAGGCGTGGGAAGCCCCGCGCCCCGATGTCGCCCCCGGCTTCGGCTCGCCGATTCTCTGGAAGAACGCGGGCGTGGACGAGGTCGTCATGTCCGGCTCGTTGAAGCTCAAGGCCTACGACCTCAAGACCGGCGCGGAGCGGTGGTCGCTGGGCGGCCTGCCGTCCTTCACCTGCACGACGCCCGTGCTGGGCGACGGCCTGCTGTTCTTCGCCGGTTGGTCGCCGGGCAAGGAGGCCAATACGATGCCGACATGGGCCGGGTTGTCTCAGATGGACAAGAACAAGGACGGCGCGCTGACGCCGGACGAGGTGAAGGGCACGGAGTTGGAAGCCTTCTTCCGCTCGCTGGACGGCAACCGCGACGGCAAAATCACCAAGGAAGACATGGATGCCCTGGCGGCAAACATGGCCAAGGGCGAAAACGTCCTCCTCGCCGTGAAGCCCGGCGGCAAGGGAGAGTTGAGCGAGGACGCCGTGGCGTGGAAGCAGACGCGCGGCCTGCCCTACGTGCCGTCGCCGTTGCACTATCGCGGTCGCATCTACCTCGTGAAGGACGGCGGCATGGCGTCCAGCTTCGATGCGAAGACGGGCAAGGTTTTCTACCAGCAGGAGCGATTGAACGCGGCGAGTAGCTTCTACGCCTCGCCCGTCGCGGCGGATGGCCGCGTCTACTTCACGTCGCTGAATGGCAAGGTCGTCGTCGTGGAGGCCGGTGGCGACGCGCCGAAGGTCTTGCACTCGGTGGAATTCGGCGAACGCATCGCTGCCACGCCGGCGCTGGTGGAGAACGTGATTTACCTCCGCACGACCACGGCGCTCTACGCGTTTGGAAAGTGAACTGTAGCGGCGCTCTGGGAGCGCCGACCCGGCCCTCCCAGACCGCCGCTACACAGGCTACGCCGCGCGGATCGCCGGATCGCCCGCGTTCAGCACCCGAATCTCCCGCTGCGGGAACGGTATCTCGATGCCCTGCTTGCGGAATTCCTCCGCGATGCCTTTGTTGACCTCCGCCGCCGTTGGCCCGAAGTCTCCGACTTTCGTCCACGGCTTGATGGCGATGTTCACAGCAGAATCCCCGAACGACGCGACGCCCACGATGGGAGCCGGGTCTTTCAGCACCGCCGGGATGCGCGCCAGCACGGCGTTGACCGCGTTGAGCGCCTTGTTCAAGTCCGTCGAGTAAGCCACGCCCACGCTGAGGTCGAGCTGCCGGAGCGAGCCGTAGTTGTGGAGAATCTCGCCGATGACCTTGCGGTTCGGGATGACCACGCGCGACCTGTCCGCGTGGACGAGGATGACCGAAAACAGCTCAATGGCGTGGACCTGCCCATGCACGCCGTGAATCTCGATGTATTCGCCGACGCGGAAGGGCTTGGTGAAGATGATGAGCAGCCCGGCCATGAGGTTGCCCAGCACGCCTTGCAACGCGAGGCC
Source organism: Verrucomicrobiota bacterium (assembly GCA_039796295.1). Lineage (GTDB taxonomy): Bacteria > Verrucomicrobiota > Verrucomicrobiia > Limisphaerales > SXTU01 > SXTU01. The sequence goes on along the minus strand of JBDKJY010000003.1, from coordinate 62,606 downwards.
CACGCCCACACCCGCCACGCCGAGACCGGCGATGATGGGCGCGATGGCGACGCCGACCTTCTCCAGCACAAGCATGAGCGTCAGCCCCATCACCATGAGCCGCGCCACGCGCACGATGAGGATGCGAACCGGCGGCTCCAGATCCCGCTTGCCCAGCCAGCGCTGAAGCACCTTACCCACCTGCATGGCGACCGCCAGGCCGATGACTAGAATGATGGCGGCCCCGAGCAGCTTCGGACCGTAGTCGAACAGAAAGGTGATTCCTTGCTCTGTGATTTTATCCAGCAACGCTGTATCAATGACGGCGAACATAATGTGTTTGGAAATGCAACGACGCGGAGAACCTAGCAAGCCGCCCTCGCCCGGCCAATGGGGAATCTTGGCCGCAGTGCTCCTGCTCCTGCTCACCGCTCCCGGCTGCCGCACGCCCCGGCCCGCGAACCTCCAACGCTTCGAGTTCGAGCAAGCCCAAATGGGCCTGCCCTTCCGCATCGTTCTCTACACCGCGAGCCAAGCCACCGCCGAGACCGCCGCCCGCGCTGCTTTTGCCCGTGTCGCGGAGCTGAACCAAGTCTTCAGCGACTACGAGGACAACAGCGAGTTGACCCTGCTCTCCCGCAGCTCCGGCAGCGGACGCGCGGTGCCGGTGAGCGAGGAACTCTGGCGGCTGCTGACCATCGCGGAAGCTACCTCACGTCGCTCCGACGGCGCGTTCGACATCACCGTCGGCCCACTCGTGCAAGTCTGGCGACGCGCCCGGCGGCAACGCGAATTGCCCACGCCAGAAGTCATCGCCGAAGCCAAGGCGCGCGTCGGCTGGCAGAAAGTCGTCCTCGGCTCACGCGGCCGCACTGCGCAGTTGCTCGTGCCGGGAATGCGCCTCGACCTCGGTTCCATCGCCAAGGGCCGCGCGCTCGACGAAGCCTTGCGCGTGCTCCGCGCGCACGGCATCGCCCGCGCCCTCGTCACCGGCAGCGGCGACATGGCCATCGGCGACCCGCCGCCAGATCGTGCCGGCTGGCGGATCGAACTCGCGCCGCTCGACGCACCCGGCGCACCGCCCACGCGCTTCCTCTCGCTGCGCAACTGCGGCTTCGCCACCTCCGGCGACTTGTTCCAGCACGCCGAGCTGGGTGGCAAACGCTACTCGCACATCGTTGACCCGCGCACCGGCCTGGGCATGACCGACCACAGCCTCGTCGTCGTCATCGCACCGGACTGCCTCACCGCGAACAGCCTCTCCACCACCACCTGCGTCGTAGGGCCGACGCGTGGACTGACGCTCGTCAAAGCCACGCCCGGCGCATCCGCACGAGTCGTGCGCAAGCCCGGCGAGCAAGTCGAAGCCACAGAGACGCGCGGCTTCGCGCGCTACTCCGAAAAGTAGGTCGGCGCGTCCCGCCTGACCCGCCATTCAAACCGACCCGCCCAGCGGAATCTTCAAGTCAGTGGGACAGGCGGGACGCACGGTCCTACTTTCACGCATTTCCAACCCCATCGCCGCCGTCTATCCTCCCGCCGTGACCAGTCGCTTCCTTCAACCTGTTGCCCCCTTCATCGCGTTGCTGGCGTTGGCCTTTCCCGCTGCTGCCGCACCCGCACCCGACTTCCAGCGCGAAGTGCGCCCCATTCTTTCCCGCCAGTGCTTCGCCTGCCACGGGCCCGACGAACACGCGCGCAAGGCCAATCTCCGCCTCGACCTCCGCGACGCCGCGCTCGCGCCCGCCAAGTCCGGCCAGCGCGCCGTCGTCCCTGGCAAGCCTGAGCAAAGCGAACTCGTCCGCCGCATCACGAGCACGGACCACAACAAGCTCATGCCGCCGCCGGAGACGAAGAAGCAGCTCACCGCTGCCGAGGCGGACACGCTCCGCCGCTGGGTCACCGCCGGCGCGGATTACCAGCCGCACTGGGCTTTCATCAAACCGAAGCAAGCCGCGCTGCCGAAGGTGAAGCAAACGACTTGGCCGCAGAACGCCATTGACCACTTCATCCTCGCGCGACTGGAAAAGGAGGGCTTGAAGCCATCCGCGCCCGCCGATGACTACACGTTGGTCCGCCGCCTTTACCTCGACTTGATTGGCCTTCCACCGACGCCCGAGGAGGCAGACGCGTTCGTGAAGTCCGTTCAAATCGGCAATCGCCAATCGGCAATCGCCAATCTCGCAGACAAACTGCTCGCCTCCCCGCACTACGGCGAGCGTTGGGCGCGCAAGTGGCTCGACCTTGCCCGCTACGCCGACACCAACGGCTACGAGAAGGACCGCCCGCGCAGCATCTGGCCATGGCGCGACTGGGTCATCCGCGCGCTGAACAATGACCTTGCCTTCGACCAGTTCACCGTCCACCAGCTTGCAGGCGATCTCCTGCCGCCAGGTCAGAGTTCGAGGTTCAAGGCTCAAGGTTTGGACCCGTTCGTCGCGACCGGCTTCCACCGCAACACGATGCTGAACGAGGAAGGCGGCATCGACCCGCTGGAGTTCCGCTTCTACGCGATGGTGGACCGCGTCGCCACGACCGGCACCACCTGGCTGGGCCTCACCCTCGGCTGCGCCCAATGCCACACGCACAAGTTCGACCCCATCCCGCACGCCGAATTTTACTCGATGATGGCCTTCCTCAATAACGCCGACGAGCCGGACCAAGACCTGTTGGACGCGGCGCTCGACGAGCAGCATCGCAAGAACCTGGCGCGTGCCGCCAAGTTGCTCGCCGAACTGCCGAGCAAATTCCCTGCTGATGCCAAGGCCGCGCCACCGCTCGCCAGCGCCGCGCACTTGGACAAGCGATTCTCCGAATGGCTCACCGCCGAGCGCACCCGCGTTGCGCCGTGGACCCCGCTCCGCCCCGCCGAGGCGAAGTCCAACCTCCCGCTCCTGACCGTCCAACCTGACAACTCCATCTTCGCCAGCGGCGACACCAGCAAGAACGACACTTACACGCTGCGCTTCCGCGCCGTCCCCGCCGGCACCACCGCGTTGCGCCTTGAAGCCTTGCCCGACGACCGCCTCCCCGCGCACGGCCCCGGCATGGCCTATTACGAAGGGCCGAAAGGCGACTTCTTTCTTGGCGAGTTCCGTGTGAAAGCCGACGGCCAGCCGGTGAAGCTCACCCGCGCGTCGCAGACCTACGCGAAGCTTTGGCTCGGCGGCGACCGGTCCTCCGCCGCGCTGGCCATCGACGGAAATCCCGAGACCGGCTGGGGCGTCTTCGAGCGCTTCGGCGAGCGGCACGTCGCGGTCTTTTACTTCGCCCAACCGCTCGCCGCTGCTGGCGAACTCGAAGTGCAGCTTCAGTTCGGCCGCCACTACGCGTGTTCGTTGGGCCGCTTCCGCCTCTCCGCCACGGGCGACGCGCACGCCACGGCCAGCGAACTCCCCGAGGAAACCGAAGCGCTCCTGCGCTTGCCCGAAGCGCAACTGACCGCCGCGCAACGCGCGAAGCTGCGCGACCAATTTCTGCTCGTTGCACCCGAACTGAAGGCCGCTCGGGCTGAAATCGAGAAACTCCAGAAACAGCCCGCTCACCAAACGACCCTTGTCATGCGCGAGCGCCCGCCAGAGAACCCGCGCCCCACCTTCCGCCATCATCGCGGCGAGTTCCTGTCGCCGAAGGAAGCCGTCGCGCCGGCTGTGCTCGGCGTGCTGAACCCGCTGCCGCCCGGCGCGCCCACGAACCGCCTCGGCTTCGCGCAGTGGCTGGTCTCGCCCGAAAACCCGCTCACCGCCCGCGTGACGGTGAACCGCCAGTGGGCCGCTTTTTTTGGCCAGGGCATCGTGCGCACCACCGAAGACTTCGGCCTGCAAGGCGACGCGCCCACGCACCCGGAGTTGCTCGATTGGCTGGCGGTGGAGTTTACCAAAGGTTCTAGCGGATTGGGTCTGGGGTCTGGGGATTCAGCTCGAAAGCCTTGGTCTTTGAAGCAGCTCGACCGGCTCATTGTGACCAGCGCCACTTACCAACAGAGCTCCGCCTTTCACAGCGACACTCGAACGACGCCCCAGACCCAAGACGCGAGACCCAATCCCCTTCTGTCGCGTTTCCCCCGTTCGCGCCTCGACGCCGAGCTCATCCGCGATTCCGTCCTACGCGCCAGCGGTCAGCTCTCGGCGAAGATTGGCGGGCCGAGCGTCTTCCCGCCGCAGCCCGCGAGCGTGACCTCGGAAGGCGTCTATGGCGGCAAGTCGTGGAACGAGAGCCAGGGCGAAGACCGCCACCGGCGCGGCCTCTACACCTTCGCCAAACGCTCCGCGCCCTACGCCATGTTCAACACCTTCGACGGCCCCAGCGGCGAAGCCTGCGTCGCCCGCCGCGATGTCTCGAACACGCCGCTGCAAGCCCTCACGTTGCTCAACGACACCGTCATCCTCGAAGCCGCCCAGGCCCTCGGTCGCCAGCTCGCCGCGCAGGCCGGCACCATTGAGAGCCGCGTGGAAACCCTCTTCCGCCGCTGCCTCACTCGCCCGCCCTCCACCGAGGAACGCGCGCAGCTCGTAAAATTCTTCGCCACCCAGCGCGCCCGCTTCGCCGCCGGTGAACTCAAGGCCACCGACTTCGCAGGCAAGGGCGACAGCGACGCCAACACCCGCGCCGCCTGGACCGCCCTCGCCCGCGCGCTGCTGAACCTCGATGAGTTCATAGCCAAAGGTTGACCGTAGAAGCGAACGCCGACATCTTGTCCGACATGAAAACATACACCGTTCGTGACCTTGACCGCGAGCCGGGTGCCGTGCTGGACGCCTGCGATGCCGAGGGCGCGGTCCTCATCCGCCGCCGCGACGGACGCACTTACTCACTGCGCCCGGAGAAAGCGCCGCAACGCCGGGCGGTCTTCCCTGATTTCGCAGCCCGTCGGCGCGCGATGGGAATGCCCAAAATATCCAAGCGCGATTCTGACGCAGTGGATAAGCTATTGCGCGGCGAATGAAACCCTACGCCGACAGCAACTTTCTGGTTCGGGTTTATCTGGAGTTGACGGATTCACCAATGGCGGACCGCTGGATCGCCGCCGGGCGTGGACAGGGAGCGGACCCGTTTCCCCTGACTTGGTTGCATCGCGTCGAAGTGACCAACGCGTTTCAACTACATGTCTTTCAATCCCGCGCCGGTCGGCAGCCACGGGTTACGCCCGAGTTGGCGGCCAGCGCACACGCTGCCTTCCAGCACGACGCGAAGACCGGGGAATGGTTCGATGTCGTGAGATTGGAAGCCGCCACACTGGAGCGGCAAGTCGAGGAGTTGTTGCTCCGGCACACGGCCAAGCACGGCTTCCGGTCCTACGACCTGCTGCATGCGTCGCAAGCACTTCTGCTCGGCTGCGACACTTTCCTGAGCTTCGACCAAAAGGCGAACAAACTTGCCCAACTTGAAGGCTTGAAACTCCTCAAGCCATGACCCACCGCATGGATTCACTCAACCACGCCACCGCCAACAGCCGCCGTTGGTTCCTCGAACGCTGCGGCGTCGGCCTCGGAAAAGTCGCGCTCGCCGGCTTGCTCACGGACGCCTTGGCCCGCCGGGCCAGCGCCGCACCGGCAAATCCTTTCCCCATCAAGCCGCCGCACTTTGCACCGAAGGCTAAGCGCGTGATTCACATGTTCATGGCCGGTGCGCCGAGCCAGTTGGAGATGTTCGATTACAAGCCGGAGCTCGCGGAACTCGAAGGCAAGCCCATCCCGCCCGAGGTCATCCGTGGGCAACGCTACGCCTTCATCCGGTCGGATGCGGCGGTGCTGGGGCCGCGCTTCAAGTTCGCGAAACACGGGCAGTGCGGCGCGGAGTTGGGCGAGACGCTCCCGCACCTGGCGAAGATTGTGGACGACATCGCCATCGTGAAGTCCATGCGCACGGACCAGTTCAACCACGCGCCCGCGCAGATTTTCTTCAACACCGGCTTCGGCCAGCCAGGCCGGCCCAGCATGGGCTCGTGGGTGCTCTACGGCCTCGGCGCGGAGACGAGCGACCTGCCGGCGTTCGTCGTGATGAGCACGGGCAGCGGCATCAGCGGCGGCTCGGCGTGCTGGGGCAGCGGCGTGCTGCCGGGCGTTTACACCGGCGTGCGTTTCCGCAACCAGGGCGACCCGATTCTCAACGTCTCCAGCCCGCCCGGTGCGGACGCACAGTTGCAGCGCGACTCGCTGGACTTGATTGGCAGCCTGAACCAGCGCCGCCTCGCGCTCGACGGCGACCCGGAAATCGCCACGCGCATCGCCGCGTATGAAATGGCCTTCCGCCTCCAAACCAGCGCGCCGGACCTGATGGACTTGCGCGGCGAGAGCAAGGCCACGCTCGACCTCTACGGCTGCGACCCCGCCAAGCCGTCCTTCGCGCGCTCGTGCCTGCTGGCGCGGCGGATGGTCGAGCGCGGCGTGCGCTTCATCAACATCTACAACGAAGGCTGGGACGCGCACTCGAACGTCGAGGGCAACGTCCGCAACAACTGCAAGACCACCGACCAAGCCAGCGCCGCGCTCGTCAAGGACCTCAAGCAACGCGGCCTGCTCGACGACACGCTCGTCATCTGGGGCGGCGAGTTCGGGCGCACGCCGATGGTGGAATCCAATGCAGCGCTGGGCCGCAGCCTCGGTCGCGACCACCACCCGCAGGCGTTCTCGATGTGGCTGGCCGGCGGCGGCGTGAAACCCGGCCTCACCTACGGCCAGACCGACGAACTCGGCTTCCACATCGTCGAAAACCCCGTCCACGTCCGCGACCTGCAAGCCACCATCCTCCACCAACTCGGCCTCGACCACGAGCGTCTCTCGGTGCGCTTCCAAGGCCTGGACTTGAAGCTTACTGGCGTGGAGGCGTGCCAGGTGGTAAAGGGGATTTTGGCCGCATAATTCCGATTGCCTATGCCCAGCTTGATTGCATAGTGCGAACCCACTAACCACTTGCTTGCCATGAAAACATCATTCTTCTCCTCCTTGAGGCCTACCGTTGCTTTGCTCATCGCGTCGCTAATCGCGGTTGGGCTGCCATTTCTAGCCTCCTCAGCAGAACCGAAGACGAAGCCTGCCAAGCCCTCGCAACCCAAAGCGCAGCCGGACAAGAACAACGACAAGAACAACGACAAGAACAACGACAAGAACAACGACAAGAACAACGACAAGAACAACGAGAACGACAACGACAACGACAACGACAAGAACAAGAGCAAGGGCAAGGGCAAGGGCAAAGACGACAAGGACACCGGCAACGACAAGGGGAAGAAGGGCAAGAGCAAGGGCCAGCCTCCTGAGCCCAAGCCCAAGGAATCCAAGCTGGCGACCGCCGCCGCCACTTCCGCTCCCCTCAAGGCTGCACCTTCTGCCCCCATCCAGGCCACCCGTCCGTCCTTCCAAGGGCGGGCCAGTGATTTGGTATCGTCTGATTCCTACCAGCGTTTGGCCCGTGATGCCCAGAGCGGGAAGAAGGGAGCCGACTCCGAGAAGATCGAGCCGCCCAAATCCACTGGCAACGTCTCCCTTCTGCGCGAGGCTTACGCCACGCTCTCATTGGGCAATCACGTCTATGACGGGCATCGTCGCGATGCCATGCACCAAGTGGACCGCGCCGCGCACCAGTTGGGGGCGGATTTCTCCGGGGACGGCAAGGGCCGGGAACCACAAGCCCTTTCCGATGCCCAGTTGCTGGCCGTGAAACTCTTGCTGGAGAAGGGGCGCGGCCAGTTCTCGGGAGAGGCCCGCACACACGTTGACCAGGCCATCCAGCAATTGGCCACTGCCTTGTCCCTGCCGCGTGGCCGGTAGTCTCCACCCGGAACAGGGTGCCGCCGTCGTCGTCCTGTCGGTTCGAGCAGACGTTGGTGGTGAGTGGTTCGCCCATGACTGCCGCTGTCCGGCGAGGCTGTAGCCCGCACCCAAGCCTGTCTTTCACATGAGAATTCTCCTGGCTGTTCATACGGTTGCCACCTTGTGGCTCCTGGCCGGTTCAGTGTCCGCCGCGCCCGCCGCTCCGGACTTCACGCTGGTGCAGGCGCTCTTCAAGAAGCACTGCGTCGAATGCCATGCCTCCAGCGACGCCGAGAACAATCTCATCCTCGAAACCCACGCCTCCCTGATGAAGGGCGGCGACGGCGGCTCGCCCGTGGTGCCCGGCAAGAGCGCGGACAGCTTGCTGGTGAAATCACTCGAAGGCCGGGACGGAAAGAAGCTCATGCCGCCGGGCAAGAAGAAGAAGTTGGAAGCGTCCGAGCTGACTCTCGTCAAGGCGTGGATTGACGGCGGGGCCAAGCCGCCCGCCATCGCCACCGAGCCGGTGCGCGAGTTGGTCACGCCGAAAATTGCGACGCGCGTCACACCCCGGAAATCCATCCAGTCCGTCGCCTTCGCCCCGCAGCCCAACGTCATTGCCGTCGCGCGCTATCGTGAAGTCGAACTGCGGGACGCCGACTCCGGTGCCGTGCGGCACTCGCTCACGGGCATTCGCGGCAACGTGAACTCGGTCGCCTTCTCCACCGACGGCCAGTGGGTCGCGGCGGCCGGCGGCGAGCCGGGCTTGCAAGGGCAGGCGGCCATCTGGCGCGTCGCGGATGGCTCGCTCGTGCGGAAGTTTGAGGGGCACTTCGACGCGCTCTACGCCGTCGCGATTTCCCCCGACAGCAAGCTGCTGGCCACCGGCAGTTACGACCAGAAAATCAAGCTCTGGGACACCGCCACCGGCACCGAGGTCCGCACCCTCACCGGTCACAACGGCGCGGTCTATGGCCTCGCCTTCCGCCCCGATGGCAAGGTGCTTGCCAGCGCCAGCGGCGACCGCACGGTGAAGCTCTGGGAAGTCGCCACCGGCAAGCGCCTCGACACCTTCTCGCAGCCGACGAAAGAGCAATACACCGTTGCCTTCAGCCCGGATGGGCGGAGGCTCGTGGCGGGCGGCGTGGACAACCGCATCCGCCTCTACGCCGTGAGCGCGGGCGCGGTGGAGGGCACCAACCAGTTGCTCGAATCCAAGTTCGCGCACGAGGGCGCGGTGCTGCGCATCGTTTTCGCAAGCGACGGTGCGACGCTCCTTTCCAGCGCCGAGGACCGCACGGTGAAGTGGTGGGACGCCGCCAAGCTCGTCGAGCACGGCCACTTGGACCCGCAGCCCGACCTCGCCCCCGCCGTGGCCTTCACCGCCGGCAACACCCACTTCGTCGTAGGCCGCCTGGACGGCTCGCTGCAGTTCTTCGATGCGAAAACGGGGCAGCCGGGGAAGGTGGCGGCAAACAAGTAGCAAGTCATGCGGTCCAGAAAATCAATCCTCGTCCTCGCGCTTATCGCTCTGCCTGCAATCAATCTGTTTGCTTGCTTGTGGGACAGCGACACGCTGGGGCAGGAGAAACGGGCCAGTCCTGAATTGGCAGCCGTCATACTCGGAAACCCGCCTCCACCACCGGACCCGCGTCCGCTGCACGAACGCATCGCGAAGTTGAAAGCCGCGACCCGTGAGGACGACCCAGCTTGGTGGAACGACTTAGCTGGTGCTCATGTTCGGCTGGGCAATCCTGCGGAAGCAGTCCGCCTATTGGAGCCGCTCCTAGCCAAGTTTCCGAATGACTACGGTGTCCACGCAAACCTCGGCACCGCATACCATCTGCTTGGCCGTTACGCCGATGCCGAACGCCATATCGCTCGCGACTTGGAAATCAATCCGGCTGCACACTTTGGCTTGGAGCGCTACCATCTGGCACTGCTCCAATACTTGATTCGTGATGAGGAGTATCGGAAGGCTCACCTCTTTGTTGATGAGTTTTCTTACCGTGTTGCCGCAAGGTGGTCGCACGGTGCCTTTTCACAATCCATGCATCGAGGCCCACTAACCGAAGGTGGTGCGGATGAGTTTTTTCCCGACACCAAACCGCCAGCTTACCGGCACAAATGGAACCTCGCTGAAGACCCCAAGTTCGCCGAGGGCATCCTCTACCTCGCTTTGCTCAATCCCAAGGAACCAGCTTGCTTCGTAATGCTCGGCATCGTCTGTCTGCGCAAGTCCAACGCCGACTTGAATCTCGCAATCGCCGCCTTCAGACGCGCTATCCAGCTTGGGTCGCCACAGTCAGAGATGCTGGAAAAATGGGTTGTCGGCATCGAGGAGCACATTTCCAAAGCACGTAAGTATAATCGGTCCGGAATGGAGTTCTGGCTGACCATCTCGGTTGGGGTTGCTCTGGCCGCACTCGTTATCAAAGCCATTCGGCTCTGGTGGGCACCAACAATTTCATCGATGCCACCGAGCAATCAGGCATGAAAGACACTTGTCATTTGTCCAAATCATGGTCGGAAGCACGAAACTCTCATTGAAGTCTATGCAATCTTTCGCACGAACCTTGTCGTTGCTCACTGTGTTTGCTTGTGCCTCACATCTCTCCGCCGCCGACCCCAAGCCGAAGGCGAAGGCCAAGGAGATGGCTCCCGCCGCTACGCCCGCCATCACGCGGCTCGAACCACGCGGCGTCCAGCGTGGGGTGGAGACGCGGCTCAAACTCGCCGGCAGCAATCTCGCCGAACTGACCAACGTCACGTTCCACAGTCCCAAGCTCTCCGGCGCGTTGCTGCCGGACGCGAAGGCGGGAGAGGCTTGGCTGAAGGTCACCGTCGCGCCCGACCTCGCGCGCGGGAGCTACGAGTTGTCCGTGAAGAGCGCGGCGGGCGAGAGCGCGCGGGTGAAGCTGCATGTGGATGACTTGCGGCAGGCGACCGACCCGGCGAAGACCGAGTCATTGCCCGTGAGTTTCTGGGGCACGCTGGAGCAGCCGGGCAAGCCGGTGGAGTTCAGTTTCAACGGCGTCGCGGGCCAGAACCTCGTCTGCGACCTCGCCGCCGAGCGCCTCGGCTCCAAAGCATTGAACGCCATGCTCACACTGCTCGACGCGCGCGGGCGCGTGCTGGCGGTGAATCGTGGCTTCGACGGGCGTTCGGATGCGTTGCTGGTGCATCGGCTCACGGCGGCGGGCCGTTACACGTTACGCGTCAGCGACCCGCAATACATGGCGTCGCCGGAGCATTTCTTCCGCGTGTCGGTGGGCGAGCTGCCGGTGGTCACAGGCGTGTTCCCGCTCGCGGTGCGCGCGGATGCAGAGACGGAAATCCAGTTCGCGGGCGAGAACTTGCCGGTGGGTGCGAGCGTGAAGGTGAAGGCGGGCGCGGCGGGCGAGTTGGTCGTGCCGGTGGACGCGGAGAAGTTCCGGGGCCGGAAGGAGTTCAAGGTGCTGGTGAGCGCGACGCCGGAGCTGGTGGAGGTGGAGCCGAATGACACGCCGGCCAGCGCGACTTCCATCCAAGTGCCCGGCGCGGTGAACGGACGGCTGAGTAAACCCACGGACGCCGACCTGTTCCGCTTCGACGCGAAGCAAGGCCAGCGCTGGGTCATTGAGACGATGGCCGCGCGGCGCGGTTCGCCGGCGGACACGAAGATTGAGGTGCTGCACGCGGATGGCCGACCGGTCGAGCGCGTGTGGCTCCAGGCCGTGCGCGATTCGAGTGTGACCTTCCGCGGCGTTGACTCGAACAACCCCGACTGCCGACTCGTGAACTGGGAGGAGATGGAACTGAACCAGTTTGTTTATCTGGGCGGCGAGGTGTTGCGGCTCTTCCGCGCGCCGCGTGGTCCGGACGCGGGTTTTCTCTTCTACAATCGCGGCGGTCGGCTCACCTACTTTGACACCAGCCCGGTGGCGCATCCGCTGGATGAGCCGGCTTACATCGTGGAGCCGCACCCGCCCGGCGCGAAGCTCGTGTCGAACGGCCTACCGCTCTTCAAGCTGGCTTACGCAAGCGACGACGACGGCGAGCGCAAGCTGGGCACGGACTCGCGCGTGAACTTCTCGCCGCCCGCCGACGGCAGCTATCTCGTGCGCGTCACGGAGTCGAAGGGTTTTGGCGGCGACCGCTACGCCTACCGGCTCATCGTGCGCGAGGCGAAGCCGGACTTCACCCCGACGCTGACCGGCGCGAACCAGTCCATCCCGCGCGGCTCGGGCCGGGGCTTCGCGGTGAAGCTGGACCGCGTGGATGGCTTCGAGGGCGCAGTGCGCGTGGATGTGACCGGGATGCCGAAGGGTTGGCTAGCGTCCACGCCGCTCGTCGTCGAGGCTGGGCACTTCGAGGCGTCGGGCGTCCTCTTCGCCAGCACCGACGCGACGGACCCGGGCGCGGACGACTGGAAGCGGGTGAAGCTCACCGCCACCGCCACCGTGGACGGCCAGCAACTCGCCAAGCCGCTGGGCGACTTCGGCACGCTCAAGCTCGACAACGCGCTCAAGGTTTTCCTCTCGTTGCAAAACTCCGCGTCGCCGCTGCCCGCCGCCGCCGTGGGCGCGATTCCCACGAGCATTCCAGAAATCACCATCGCGCCCGGCACCGAGGTGGCCGCGTGGCTGCGCGTGGTGCGCAATGGCGACACGAACCTCGTGGACATGGAGATCGAGAACCTGCCGCACGGCATCATCGTGTCGGACATCGGTCTGAATGGCGTGCAAATCGCGGCGGGCGAGACGGAGCGGAAGATTTTCTTCAGTTGCGCGCGCTGGGTGCCGGAGACGGACCGGCTCTGCCACGTCATCCACCGCAGCGGCGCGGCGAAGGCGGGCGAAGGGAAGCCGACGAGTTCGCCGGTGCTGGTGAAGGTGCGGAAGGCTGGAGCGGACCGGACGGCGAGCAAGTAGCCGTGCACGGAGTCCCGGCTTCAGCCGGCCGAACGCTTCGACCTTCCAGTGTGCCTTGCGCGAAACGTCAGGTAACACGGACACACACCGCCTGAAGGCGGGACTCCGTGCCGCTCAATACTTCGGCACGCTGTGGTCCACCTCGTCGCTCCAGGCGGCGATCCCGCCCTTCACGGACTTCACATACTTGAAGCCTTGTTCACGGAGGAAGTTCAGCGCCTTCAGCGAGCGCACGCCGCCTTTGCAGTGCAGGTAGTATTGCTGGTTGGGGTCCAGCTCGGTGAAGCGCTGGTTCAGCTCGCTCAACGGCAGCAGTGGCACGCCCTTGACCATCGCGATTTCGTATTCGTCCGGCTCGCGCACGTCCACGACCTTGATACCGAGCTTGGGGTCGTCGAGAGCGCGCTTCATGTCTTGCACGGTGACTTCGTCGGGGTTCGACGCCGGCTCGGTGGACGCGGGCTGGATGCCGCAGAACATCTCGTAGTCAATCAACTCCTTGATGGTCGGGGCGTCGCCGCAGAGCGGACACTTCGGGTCGCGGCGGAGTTTGAGCTCGCGGAACTTGAGGTCCAACGCGTTGAAGAGCACGAGGCGGTTGACGAGCGTCGTGCCCTTGCCGAGCGCGAGCTTCAAAATCTCCGTGGCCTGAATGCAGCCGATGATGCCGGGCAGGACGCCGAGGACGCCGCCTTCCGCGCAGCTCGGGACCATGCCGGGCGGCGGCGGCTCGGGGTAAAGGCAGCGGTAGCACGGCCCGCCAAGGTGCGGCGCGAAGACGCTGGCCTGGCCCTCGAAGCGGAAGATGGAGCCATAGACGTTGGGCTTCTTGAGCAGCACACAGGCGTCGTTCGTGAGGTAGCGCGTGGGGAAGTTGTCCGTGCCATCCACGACGATGTCGTAGGGGCGGATGAGGTCGAGGGCGTTCTCGGCGGAGATGCGCGTGTTGTGGAGGACGACCTCGGTGTTGGGGTTGATGCCGGCGAGGGTTTCCCTCGCGGACTCAGCCTTCGAGCGGCCCACGTCGGCGTCGGTGTGGAGGATTTGGCGCTGGAGATTTGAGTAATCCACCGTGTCAAAGTCCACGATGCCAATCTTCCCGATGCCGGCGGCGGCCAGATACATCGCGATGGGCGAGCCGAGTCCGCCCGCGCCGATGCACAGGACGGAGGTAGATTTAATCTTCTTCTGCCCCGCCATGCCGACCTCGGGCAGGATGAGGTGGCGCGAGTAGCGGCGGATTTCTTCGTTGCTCAATTGCATAGCTAAAATAGGGTGCGGAGCCTAAATCCGCGCGATGAGAAAGCAAGCAGCCAACCTGAACCAAGCCACGGTGAGTCGCGCGGCGGGCGGGCTTCGGCGATCGTGCGAACTGCGGCCCCAGCTCGCCATCGTTCTGGGCAGCGGCTTCGGGCCGGCGTTGGAGCGGGTCGTGGTGACGGAGGAGATTCCTTACGCGGAGCTGCCGGGCTTTCCACGCGTCGCCGTGGCGGGGCACGCAGGCAAGCTGGTGCTGGGGCACCTGGGCGGCGTGCCGGTGGCGATGCTGTGCGGGCGGGCGCACTTCTATGAGGGGCACACGATGGCGGAGGTCACCTTCGCCGTGCGGGCGCTGGCGGAGTTCGGCATCCGGGATTTGCTGCTGACGAATGCGGCGGGCGGCATCAACCGCCGCTTCCGCCCCGGTGACTTCATGCGGCTCACGGACCACCTCAACTTCATGGGGGAGAACCCACTGCGCGGCCCCTGCCCCGCTGGCCTCCCGCGCTTTCTCGACCTCACGCAGGTTTATAACCCGGTGCTGGGCGGCTTGCTGGACAAGGCGGCCAAGACGGCGCGGGTGCGTTGGCATCGCGGTGTGTATCTCGCGCTGTCGGGGCCGACTTATGAAACACCCGCTGAGATTCGCGCCTTCGCCAAGCTCGGCGCAGACGCGGTGGGCATGAGCACGGTGCCCGAAGCCATCGTGGCGCGGCACCACGGACTGCGCGTGGCGGCGGTCTCGTGCATCAGCAACAAAGCCGCCGGCCTCAGCCCGCACCCGCTCTCGCACGAGGACGTGCTCGCGACGGCGGCAGCAGCGAGTCGCCATGCGGGCGCGTTGCTGGAAGGTTTCGCCCGACTTTATGCCCGAACCTGACCCTCGTTCTCTCCTCCGCGAAGCCGTGCGCGCCAGCCGGCGCGCGGTCGCGCCCTACTCGAAGTTCCACGTCGGCGCGGCGCTGCTGACGCGCGATGGGCAAGTCATTCTCGGCGCGAACGTCGAGAGCGTGAGTTACGGGCTGACGTGTTGCGCGGAACGGATCGCCCTCTTCAAGGCGCTGACGGAGGGGCACAGCGACTTCACCGCCATCGCCATCGTCGCACCGCACGCGCAGACGATGCCCTGCGGCGCGTGCCGGCAGTTGCTGGCGGAGTATGCGCCAGCCGCGCGCGTGTTCGTCGCGGACAGCCGCCGACCGGCGAAGTTCCGGGAATTCACGGTTGACCAACTGCTGCCGGAGGCGTTTCGCTCTCTGCGCAAACCGCGCGCACGCACGTGACAGGCTCTGGCTTCACACAACTGTTCTCCCGCCGACCGGCCCCCAACGCCGAGCCGAAGAAGACGGACTTCCCCCTCGAAACTGCCGGCTGGCCTGTGCTGTTGGTGGATGGCAGTGGCGAAATCCTGCGGGCGAATGCCTGTGCCTGCTCCGTGTTCGGCGGGGCGGACGGCCTCCCACCCAAGCGGCTGGTGGGTCTCTGGACCTTCGACAACGGGTGTTCCGCCGAACAGTTCCTGAAGCAGTTGGACAAGGCCTCCGCGCCGGTGTTTCCGCTCAAGCTCCAGACGAGCAAGGAGGGCTTGCTGCCCTTCGTCGTCCACATCAACCACTGGCAGCTCGCCGGTCAGAAGGCGTTCCTCTTCCAAATCCTGACGCGCTCGGCGCCCGCGCCGAAGCCAGCCGAGCGGTCGGAGCCGGCCCCCGTCACGCCCGTCGCGCCGCCCCCGGTCCTCCCCGACCCGGCGATGAACACCGCAGTAACGCTCCAGCAGAAGCTGTTGTGCGCCCTTCAGCTCACCCGCACGGTGGCGATGGATTTCAACAACGCCCTGACGAGTATTCTCGGCCACACCACCCATGTGCTGGCGCAGATGCAATCCGATCATCCGTGGCGCAGTTCGGTGCTACAGATCGAGAAGGCCGCGGGTCGCGCGACGCAGGTTTCCTTCGAGCTGTCCGCCTTCAGTCGCGAGGAGAAGGAGGCGCAGCCAGACCTCTCGGGCAACTTGAACAAACTGGTGCGCAAGCTGGTGGATCAGTCCAAGAACTTCAACGCGAACACCCTGGTTTGGCGGCCCAACTTGGAAGCCCGCTTGTTCTCCGCGCCCTTCAACGAGGCCAAGCTGGGGCAGGCGCTCGAAAAGATTATTGAGAACGCCGTCGAGGCCGCTGGCGCCACCGGCACCATCTCCGTCGCCACCCAGAACCGCGACCACGCCAGCCCGCTCACGGACGGACGCGTCACGCTGCCGCCCGGCACCTATGTCTGCATTGAGATCAACGACACCGGCCCCGGCATCCCGGCGGACGTGTTGCCGCAGGTCGTGGACCCGTTCTTCACCACCAAGCCCGGCCATCGCGGCCTGGGCCTGGCCTGGGCTTACGGCATCATCACCAACCACGGCGGCAGCCTCGCCATCACCAGTTTGCCCGGTCAGGGGGCCACTGTCCGCGTTTACCTTCCCGCCGATCGCAAGGCGCTCGAAGAAGGGGTCTTGGCCGACGAGGATTTGCGCGGCGACCAGACCGTGCTCATCGTGGACGACGAGGAATTGCTCCTGACCATGAGCGACATGGTGCTCTCCTCCTTCGGCTACCGCGTGCTCACGGCCATGAACGGCCGCCAGGCGATGGAGATCATCGAGCACCCGGACATCCACGTGGACTTGGTAGTGACTGACTTGGTGATGCCGCACATGGACGGCCACGAGTTAATCCAGCGACTGCAAACCGTCGCCCCCGGACTGCGCGTCATCTGCACCAGCGGTAATTTCCGCCCGAGCAACCGCGAACTGGGTGTGACCTACTTGCAAAAACCCTTCACCAGCCAGGACCTGCTGCGCGTGGTGAAAGCAGCCTTCCAACGCCCAGCGCCCAGCGGAGCGCCGAGTGCAGCCCCGAGTTAATGGAGTCGAATGGTCGTGTCAGCGTCTTGGAGGGTGGCGGACTCTGCCGCTTTTTCGCCGGACTCGGAAGTCGCGCGCCCAGCCAAAGCGCCCCAGGGCTGACGCACCCCAAGCCATCGCGGACACCGTGAAACGCTTTGCCTCCGCTTCGCTCGCCACCTTACCCTCGCCGGACTTGAATCTATGAAAGTAAATCTTGCCTACGGCCAAGGCCACTTGCCGGTCGAATTCCCCGACGCCCGCACCACGGTCATCGAGCCAGCACATAACCCCGCTCTCGCGGACGAGAAGGCCGCGCTGCTCGCCGCACTGGACAACCCCATCGGCGCGAAACCCTTGCGCGACTGGCTCACGCCCGGCGCGAAGGTTTGCGTCAACTTCACCGACATCACCCGCGCCACGCCGAACCACCGCATCATCCCGTGGGTGTTGGAATATCTCGCCCAGCACGGCGTCACGCGTGACCAGATCACGTTGCTCAATCAGACCGGCACGCACCGCCCGAACACCAAGGCCGAGCTGGAGAAGATGCTCACGCCCGAAGTCGTGGCGAACTACCGTGTCATCAATCACGAGTGCGAACACGACGCGGACATGGTGCAGTTCGGCACCACACGCACCGGTGCGCCCGCGCTCATCAACCGGCATTGCGCCCACGCCGACGTGCGCATCATCACCGGGTTCATCGAACCCCACTTCTTCGCCGGCTTCAGCGGCGGGCCCAAGGGCATAGCGCCGGGCGTCGCGGGCCTGGCCACGGTCATGAGCAACCACGGCGCGCACAACATCGGCGACCCGCGCGCCGCCTTCGGCATCACGGACGGCAACCCGCTGTGGGAAGAACTCCTCGACATCGCCCTGCGCGTCGGCCCGAGCTTTCTGCTCAACGTCACGCTCAACGAGACCAAGCAAATCACGAACGTCTTCGCCGGGGACATGCAGGCCGCGCACAAGACGGGTTACGAATACGTCCGCAAGTCCGCGATGCAGCGGGTGAAGGAGCCGTTCGACATCGTCGTGACCACGAACAGCGGCTACCCGCTGGACATGAACCTCTACCAAGGCGTGAAGGGCATGAGCGCCGCCGCGCGCATCGTGCGGCCCGGCGGCCTCATCATCCTCGCGTGCGAATGCAGCGAAGGGGTGCCCGCCAACAGCCCGCTGGATAAGCTCCTCCGCAGTGCCGCCAGCTCGGAGGAAATCCTCGCGATGCTCGCCACGCCCGGCTTCGTGAAGCCGGAGCAGTGGCAGGCGCAGATTCAGGCGCTCATCCAGCGCAAAGCGGAGGTGTTGGTTTACAGCAAGCTCTCGGAGGAAGTGCTCGCGTCCGCACACTTGAAACCGTGTCGCGACATCGGCGCAGAAGTGGCCGCGCGGCTGGCTTCCCTCGGACCTGAAGCGCGCGTCGCTGTGCTGCCGCAAGGGCCGCTGACGATTCCGTATCTGGCGTAGTGAAACCAACCGCCCTCTTCTCCCTCTCCCTTCATCGGATGAGGGGAGAGGGTTGGGGTGAGGGGTTACGTGCGTCGGCGTTGGTGCCCCACCCCTCATCCGGCATGCGGCCACCTTCTCGGCGCTCGCTGGTATGCCACCGACTGACATTGGCAATAGGGCTGGTGAGCTGCGGAGCAGCTTGGCTTCGGTCACGCCAAAGCGGTGTCGCCGCTGCGCTCTGCCACCGCACTCCAAACCACTATTTCTTCACCAACCAGACATTCCGGTAGAACACAGGGTTGCCGTGGCCTTGGAGCTGGATGGCCCCGCCGGTGGGGTCTTCCTTCTTGCCGCCGCCGGTGGGGCCGGCGATTTCCACGTTGTCGTGGATGAGCACGTTGTTGTGCTTCACGGTGATGACGGCGTTTTTCGTCTTCTTGCCTTCGCCGTCGAACTTCGCGGCGGTGAAATCAATGTCGTAGGACTGCCACACCAACGGCGGGAAGCACATGTTCACGCTCGGCTCGGTCTTCGAGTAGATGCCGCCGCACTCGTTGTTCAGCCCCTTGAGGCCGAAGCTGTCGAGCACCTGGACCTCGTAGCGGTCCTGCATGTAAACGCCGCTGTTCGCCCGGCCCTGGCCGCGACCGAGGGGCTTGAAGGGCAGGATGAACTCGACGTGGAGCGTGTAGTTCTGGAAGTCCGCCTGCTTGGTCTTGCTGCCGGAGGCGAGGAGCTTGCGGCCCAGCTCGTCGAAGTGCCCGCCGGCGAAGGCGTCGCAGTTCGAGCCATCGAAGAGCACCACCGCGCCCGCCGGGGCTTTCGCGCCGAGCGTCGGGCTTTGGCGCTGAACCTTCTTCAACGAGAACTTCCCGCGTCCGCCTTCGCCGGTGAGCGCGTCCTTGGTCAGCGACGCCTTCCACGCTTCCTTCTCGAAGGCGACCTTCTCGCCGTCGCGCTTGGCTTCAATTTCAATCTTCGGTGACTTATCCCAGCCCGCGCCGGGCAAGCCGCCGTTGTGGAAGACCACGCGGAACGTGTCGTTGCCCAGGGCGATAACTTGGGCGCCGAGCTTGTCGCCAGCGAACTCGCCTTGAAGGTCGAAGTCCGGCCCGGCGGCACGGGCGTCGGCCTCGGTGAGGAAGGTGCCGGGTTCGGGCTTCGCGTCGGCGGCGGGGCTGAGGGACGCGGCGGCGAGGAGGGCGGTGAGGAGGAGCGGGAGTTTCATGGGCTTGGGTTTTGAAAATGGAAAGCGCGGGCAAAGCTGCCCGCGCTCCTGGTTGAGGGTTGAAATTACTTCGCGGCGAGCGCGGCCTCGATGGCCTTCGTGACTTCCGGTGCGTCGGGAGCCGTGCGCGGCTCGAAGCGGGCAATGACCTTGCCGTCGCGGCCCACGAGGAATTTGCCGAAGTTCCAGCCGATGTCCTTGCCGCCCGCGCCGATGAGCTCCTTGTAGAGCGGGTGGCGGTTCGCGCCGTTGACCTCGAGTTTGTCGAACATCGGGAAGGTCACGTTGAACTTCGAGGTGCAGAACTTAAGGATGTCTTCGTTCGTGCCCGGCTCCTGACCGCCGAACTGGTTGCACGGGAAGCCCGCGACGACGAGGCCTTGGGCTTTGTATTTCCCGTAGGTGGCTTCGAGGGCGTCGTATTGCTTGGTGAGGCCGCACTTGGAGGCGACGTTGACGACGAGGATGACCTTACCTTGGAAGGCCTTGAGCGAGGTGTCCTTGCCTTTGATGTCCTTGACCGGGACATCGAGGACGGAACCGGCGGTGAGCACGGAGGCGGTGAGCACGGAGGCGGTGAGCATGAGCGTGGCGAGCAGTGTGGTGAGTTTCATTGAAATGTGTTGATTGAACGAACGATCTACCGACGGGCCACTGGGGAGCGGGATTCAGCCGGAGGATTGACCCCTAACAGCACAGAAGGCACAAAGCGGAATCGGGGAGTGGGTTCCTGCGCTCTTGTTCCTTCTGTGCCTTTTTGTGGCCAGGGGCTTCTTCGCGGCGTGGCTGGTAGAACCGATTTCTTGATTGCTTTCGCCGACGCGAAAAACAGACCATTCCTGAATGGCCAGCGCTAACATCAAGTCTCTCCAACTCAAAGCTCAACAGGGCGACGCACACGCGCAATACCAGCTCGGCCACCTCTACACGCGCGGTGAGGGCGTGCCACTGGATTACTCGCTCGCCGCCGACTACCTCGAGAAGGCCACGCGCCGCGGCCATGCCGACGCGCAGTTCCTCCTAGGCGCGCTCTACCAGCAGGGCAAGGGCGTCGCCGCTGACTACGAGAAGGCCGTCGGGTTGTATCGCAAGGCCGCTGAACAAGGCCACACGCTCGCGCAGTTCAACCTCGCCTACTGCTACGAAATCGGTGAGGGCGTGGAGAAGAACGCCGACGAAGCTCTTATCTGGTATCGCAAGGCTGCGGACTCCGGCGACGACGACGCGCGCCAGGCCATTATCGAACTGGAGAAGACGATGCCCAAGGCCGCGCGCGGCGGGCCGAGTCCCTTCACGCAAGCGCCCCGCGAAACGGAGCCGGAAGCCGTGCTCGTCACTGCGCCGCCCGTGCAACGCGCGGAACCCGAGCCGATGCCCGCCCCGGTGCGCCTGCCGGAACCCGCCGCTCCGGTTGCCTTTTCGTTGCCGCCGCAAGAGTCGGCTTCGCTCCCCGCGCCGACGTTTGCGGCCAGCAATTCCCCCGCTGCGGACGACCCGCAGGCCAAGATGGTCGCGTCCGCTGAGGCGGGCGACGCCAACGCGCAGTTCGACCTCGGCATCGCCTTCGTCAACGGCATCATGGGCCAGCCCAACTACGAGACGGCGGTGAAGTGGATTCGCCGCGCTGCCGAGCAGGGCTTGCCCGAGGCGCAGTTCGCGCTGGGTGCGCACTACCACCGCGGCGAGGGGGTGACGCAGGACTACACGAAGGCGGTCGAGTGGTATCGCCAAGCCGCGCTTCAAGGCAACGCCGCCGCGCAGTTCAACCTCGGTTACTGCTACGAAATCGGCGAAGGCGTGCCAAAGAACCGCGACGAGGCCGTGGCTTGGTATCGCCGTGCCGCCGCCCAGGGCGACCCGGAGGCAAAGGCCGCGCTGCAAGACTTGACCAAGGGTGAAGCCGAAGCCGAGGCCGAGACCGTCGTGGCCGTGCCGGTGCCCGAGCCGGAACCCGCCCCAGCCGTCGAGGCCGCGCCGGTGGAAGAGCCGAAGCCCGTCGAGGTGGAAGTCGTCGCCGAAACGCCCGCCCCCGAGCCGGAACCCGCCCCAGCCCCGGTCCCGGAGCCGGTGGTCGTAATTCCCGAGCCCGCTGCCCCGCCGGCACCAGCCCGTTCCGCTTTCGCCATGCCCGCCCCGGAACCCGCGCCCGCGCCGGTGGCGATGCCTTCGCCCGTCTTTGCCATGCCTGCGCCCAGCAGCCCCGGCACGTCGTTCGTCACGCAAGCGCAGTTCGCCCCAGCCCCGCAGACGATGCCCGCGCCGCTGTTCACCGAGGCGACGTTCGTCCCCCCGCAGCCCGTCACCGCGCCGGAGCAGTTCGTCGCGCCCGCGTTCGAGGAGACCGAGTCGCTCATGGGCGTGGCGCAGCAGGCCAACCCCTTCGAGCAATACGCGCTCGGCCAGAAGTATCTCATCGGCGACGGCGTGCCGCAGGACTTGGTCGCTGCCGGCATGTTGATTCAGCTCGCCGCCGAGAACGGCAATCCCGAGGCGCAATTCTCCCTCGCCGAACTCTGCACGCGCGGCCAAGGCGTGCCGCAGAACTACGCCGAGTCCATCGTTTGGTTCCACAAGGCCGCCGAGCAGGACCACGTCGGCGCGCAGTTCACCCTCGCCACGAAGTATGAACTCGGCGAAGGCGTGCCGCAGGACTACGCCGCTGCCGGCCGCTGGTATCAACGCGCCGCCGACCGCAACAACGCCGCCGCGCAGTTCGCCCTCGGCTGCCTCTACCAAAAAGGCCAGGGCGTGGCGCAGGACCAAGTCACCGCCGCCCGCTGGTTCCTCCAATCCGCCAACCAAGGCAACATCAGCGCCCAGCACAAGCTCGGCGTCTGCTACCAACACGGCCACGGCATCGCCCAAGACTACGCGAAGGCCGCGCAATGCTTCCAAGCCGCCGCCGACCAGGGTCACCTCGAATCCAAGTTCCTCCTCGCCCAACTCCTTCGCCAGGGTCTCGGCGTCGAACGCGATGTCGCCACCGCTTACGGCCTCTACCGCACCGTGGCCGACAACGGCCATGCCAGCGCGCAGTTCTTCACCGGCTTCTGCTATGAGTTCGGCGACGGCGTCGCGCAGGACTTCACCGAAGCCACCGGCTGGTATCGCCTCGCCGCCGACCAGAACGAGCCGAACGCGCAATTCCGCCTCGGCTTCTGCACCGAGTTCGGACGCGGCGTGCTCCAATCCCACCAAGCCGCCGTCGCGTGGTATCGCAAGGCTGCGGACGCTGGCCACGCCGAGGCGCAAGGGCGCTTGGGCCGCTGCATCGACCGTGGGCTGGGCACGCTCCAGGACTTCGCCGAAGCCGCGAAGTATTTCCGCATGGCCGGCCAGCAAGGCATCCACGAGGCGCAGGCGCGGCTCGCACAGTATTGCGACCTCGGCCTCGGCGTCGGCCAAGACCAGCAGGAGGCCGTGAAGTGGTATCGCCTCAGCGCCGAAGCCGGCATCGCCGACTCGCAGGCGCGGCTGGGCCAGTTCTTCGAGGCTGGCCAGGTGGTGCCGCAGGACTACACCGAAGCCGTGAAGTGGTATTCCCGCGCCGCCGAGCAGGCGCACCTCGACTCGCAGTTCCGCTTGGGCAGTTGCCACGAGTTGGGCCGCGGCGTAGCGCAGGACTACGTGGAAGCCTACAAGTGGTATAACCTCGTTGGCGCCTTCGGCCACCAGCGCGCCGTCGAGGCGCGCGACAAGGTCATCCGGCTGATGAGTCCCTGGCAAATCACCGAGGGCCAGAAGCGTGCCTCCGAAGCCTACAAACTCGTCCGCCAGAAGCTCGCCGCCGGCAAAGACGCCAGCGACAAGCTCAAGGAAGTGCTCGGGAAGAAATAACGTCCGCGCCGAAATCGGCACATGGCAAAGGCCGTCCGGTGGACGGCCTTTGCCTTTTCAAACTGAGGCCGGAGTGGTTTTACCACCCTCAAGCCTAGCCCGCGCCGCCGCCCTTGATCGCCTTCGGGTCGCCCTTGAGCAGGGCCACGCCGTAGTCACGGTTCATGCGGGCGATGAAGTCGAGCGAGATTTCCTTCGGGCAGACAGCCTCGCACGAGCCGGTCACGGTGCAGGCTCCGAAGCCTTCCTCGTCCATCTGGTCCACCATCGCCTTCGCGCGCTTGTAGCGCTCCGGCTGACCCTGCGGCATGAGGCCGAGGTGGGAGATTTTGGCGGCAACGAAGAGCATCGCGCTGGCGTTCTTGCACGCCGCCACGCACGCGCCGCAGCCAATACACTGCGCGGCGTCCATCGCCAGGTCAGCGTCCGGCTTCGGGACGGGGATGGAGTTCGCGTCCGGCGCGGCCCCGGTGCGGACCGTGATGTAGCCACCAGCTTGCTGGATACGATCGAACGATTTGCGGTCGCAGACGAGGTCCTTAATTAGCGGAAACGCCTTCGCGCGGAACGGCTCGACGACAATCTCGTCGCCGTCCTTGAAGCTGCGCATGTAGGTCTGGCAGGTCGCGATGCCCTTGTGCGGGCCGTGCGGCTTGCCATCGATCACGAGCGAGCAAGTGCCGCAGATGCCCTCGCGGCAATCGTGGTCGAAGGCAATGGGATCTTCGCCGCGGCCGGCGAGTTCCTCGTTCACCACGTCGAGCATCTCGAGGAACGACATGTTCCCGTTCAACGCGGGCGAGGTGTAGGTCTTGAAGGCACCGGGGGAAGTGCGATTCTTCTGCCGCCAGACTTTGAGGGTAACTTTCATCGTGTCTTAAATCGTTCGGGATGGTTTGGCCTACTTGTAGGAGCGCGTGCTCATCTTCACTTCCTCATACACGAGCGGCTCCTTGTTGAGGATGGGCGCCTTGTCCGCCGCCCCCGCGTATTCCCAGCCGGCCACGAAGGCGAACTGGTCGTCGCGGCGTTTCACGTCGCCGGGGTTCACCAGGCCCTGCTTCGTCTCGGGGTCGTCGGGCGTGTATTGATACTCCTCGCGGAAGTGGCCGCCGCAGCTCTCCTCGCGCATGAGCGCGTCGCGGCACATTAGCTCGCCGAGTTCGATGAAGTCGCCGATACGTCCGGCGCGTTCGAGCGACTGGTTCCAGTCGTTCGACTCGCCCAGCACGTTGACTTCCTTCCAGTAAGCCTCGCGCAACGCGCCGATGGCCTTGATGCCTTTTTGCAAGCTGGCCTCGTTGCGTGCCATGCCGCAGTGCTCCCACATCAGCTTGCCGAGTTCCTTGTGGAAGCTGTCGGGCGTGCGCTTGCCCTTGTTGCCGAGCAACCGCTTCGTCATCGTCTGCACGTTCTCCTCGGCTTCCTTGAACGAGCCGCTGTCCGTCATCGGACGCTTGCCGGGATTCTGGCCGGCGAGGTAGCCGGAAATCGTCGCGGGCAGGACGAAGTAACCGTCGCTCAAGCCCTGCATCAGCGCGCTCGCGCCGAGGCGGTTCGCACCGTGGTCTGAGAAGTTCGCCTCGCCCAGCACGAACAGACCGGGGACGTTGCTCATCAGGTTATAGTCCACCCACAGGCCACCCATCGTGTAATGCACAGCGGGGTAAATGCGCATCGGCGTCTGGTAAGCGTTCTCGTTCGTGATTTCCTGATACATCGCGAACAGGTTGCCGTAACGCTCGCGCACCTTGCTCTCGCCGAGCCGTTGGATGGCGGCGGAGAAGTCCAGGTAAACACCCAGTCCAGTCTCACCCACGCCACGGCCTTCGTCGCAAACGGTCTTCGCGGCGCGGCTGGCAATGTCGCGGGGCGCGAGGTTGCCGAACGCGGAATACATCCGCTCCAGATAGTAATCGCGGTCCCCCTCAGCGATGTCGGCCGGCTTCTTGCCGCAATCTTCCTTCCGCTTCGGCACCCATACGCGGCCGTCGTTACGGAGCGACTCGGACATCAGCGTTAGCTTCGACTGGTAATCGCCGCTGACCGGGATGCACGTCGGGTGAATCTGCGTGTAACACGGGTTGGCGAAGCACGCGCCGCGCTTGTAGGCGCGCCAGCTCGCCGTGACGTTCGCGCCGCGCGCGTAAGTCGAGAGGTTGTAAACGTTGCCATAGCCGCCGGTCGCGAGGACGACGGCGTCGCCGTTGTGCCGAGTGATCGCCCCCGTCTGGAGATCGCGGACGATGATGCCCTTGGCGTGACCCTCCACGACCACGAGGTCGAGCATCTCGGCGTGCGTGTAGGACTTCACGCCGCCGTTGGCGATGTTGCGGTTCAGCGCCGAGTAAGCGCCGAGGAGCAACTGCTGGCCGGTTTGCCCGCGCGCGTAGAACGTGCGCGAGACCTGCGCGCCACCGAAGGAACGGTTATCGAGCAAGCCGCCATACTCACGCGCGAACGGCACGCCCTGCGCGGCGCACTGGTCAATGATGTTGACCGACACTTCGGCGAGCCGATGCACGTTCGCCTCGCGGGCGCGGAAGTCGCCGCCCTTGATGGTGTCGTAGAAGAGGCGATGCACCGAGTCGCCGTCGTTCTGGTAGTTCTTCGCCGCGTTGATGCCGCCTTGCGCCGCGACCGAGTGCGCGCGCCGGGGCGAATCATGGAACACGAAGTTGTGAACCTCGTAGCCCAGCTCCGCGAGCGTGGCGGAGGCGGACGCGCCGGCCAGCCCCGCGCCCACGACGATGATTTTGTATTTCCGCTTGTTGGCCGGGTTGATGAGCTTGGTGTAGAACTTGTGGTGTTCCCACTTCTCTCCCAGCGGGCCGGACGGGATGTTGGAGTTGAGCGTAGCCATATTACTTGGCCTCCTTTCCGTGAACCGCGATGAGGGCCGACGGTGCGGCTTGGGCTTTCTGCTTGAACCGCCCTTGGTCCACGTATTCGTTGCCGACGAGGCGCAGGAAAATTGCCACCGGAATCACGCAGTAGCCGATGAGCAGCGCGACGCTCGCGCCCTTGGCGAAGAGCTGGATGCGCGGCCACCAGACGTGGTCGCGGAAGCCGAGCGATTGAAACATGGCCGTCAGCCCGTGGCTCAGATGCACGAAGAGCAGCGCCTGCGCGACGAGGTAAAACGCCACGACCCACCACACTTGGAAGCCGAGCACCATCATCGCGTAAACGTCCGGCACGGTCTCGCCGTGGAGCGTGGTCGTCAGCTTGGCGAAGTCAGTGTCGGTGCCGTTAATCCGCAGCAGCGCGGTGAAGTGCGCGAGGTGATAGACAATGAACGCCGCGATGACGAGGCCGGTCGGCAGCATGTATTGCGACGCCTTGCTCGCGCCGTAAGCGCCCTTGCCCGCGTAGCCGACGGGCCGGGCGGCCGCGTTCAGCTGGTGCAACGTCACCGCCGCGAGGATGTGCAGGCCCACGCAGGCGAGCAGGCCGAGGCGCGCGCCCCAGACCATCGCAGGCTTGCTCTTGAGGAAGTGCGCGTAGCCGTTGATGAGTTCGGGCGGCCCGAAGACTTGCAGGTTGCCGACAAGATGCCCGATGAGAAAGACGAACAGCCCCGCCCCCGTGACGGCCATGACGTATTTCTTCCCGAGGGAGGAATTCCAAGTGCGCTCGATGATGTTCATTGCAGAGGGCGACTGACACACAGCCGCTTTTCCGACGAGCGCGGATTAAAAGGCCGCGCCGAACCACCGTCAACGCGCCGGGAAAAGTATAAGCGACCCTACCCCCGAGCATGAGCTTAAACCTCCCTGCGCGTCTTCGCGGTCAGGCGGCGGAGCATACCGGAAGGGCAGCGGGTCCGCCTCCTCACCTCAGCGGCTACATCAGCTTCAGCTTCGGCAAGTCCTGCGAGTCGACGAGGCCGACCGGCTCGCGCTTGGCGTTCACCACGATGAGGTCGTCAATGTTTCGCTCGTTGAAAATCTTCAACGCCTCGGCGGCCAGCGCTTCGTCACGGATGCAAATGGGGTTGCGCGTCATCACCTCGACCAGCGGGCGCGTGAGAAGGGCGTTGTCCGTGGCCATGCGGCGGCGGAAGTCGCCGTCGGTGAAGACGCCGACGAGCTTCCCGCGCCGGTCCACGATGGCGAGGCTGCCGGACTTCGCCTTGGTCATCACCAGCAGCGCGTCGCGCACGGTGAGGGTCTGCGGGGCGACGGCGTTGCGGTCGCCGGCGCGCATGATGTCGCGGACCTGCACGAGCAGCGCGCGGCCAATTGCGCCGGAGGGGTGGTAGCGGGCGAAGTCCTTTTGCGTGAAGCCGCGCGCCTCTAGCACAGCCATCGCGAGCGCGTCGCCCATGACGAGCGTCGCGGTGGTGCTGGCGGTAGGGGCGAGGTTGAAAGGGCAAGCTTCCTTCGGCACGCGGACGTTGAGCACCACGTCGCTGTGGCGCGCGATGGTGGACTTGGGATTGCCGGTGAAGGCGAGGAGCTTCACGGCGAAGCGCTTGAGGGCCGGGAGCAAGTTGACCAGTTCGTCCGACTCGCCGGAGTAGCTCAAGGCCAGCACCAGGTCGCCGTCGTTGACGATGCCGAGGTCGCCGTGGAGCGCGTCCACGCTGCTGAGGACGACGCTGGTGGAACCGGTGCTGGTGAGCGTGGCGGCGAGTTTAGCGCCGATGTTCCCCGACTTGCCGATGCCGATGATGACGAGCTTTCCGCGCCGCTGGAGGGTCTCGACGACGAGTTCGACGGCACGGTCAAAGGAGTCGTCGAGTTGCGCGCGGACGGCGCGGAGGGCGGCGAGTTCGATGTCGAAAACGCGGCGGGCTTGGGTGAGGTGGCTCATGCGCAGGCCGTCACTTCGTCCCGGACAAGGCGGAGACGGCTTCGACCACATTCGCCCGCAGGTCCGCCCAAGTGTCACCCCGGGTGAAGATGTCGTGGGAAAGACACTCCGCGACGCAGCCGCCATCCTCTTCCTGAGTAACACTAAACACGAGTTCCATGCGGCGAATCTGTCAGCCAGCAACCTTGCCGACAAGCGGCTTTCCGGTGGCCAAACTGAGCGGCCGCTTGGTTTCAGGCGGGCGGTTTGACCGGCGGCGGGGCATTGGCGCGCAATATCTCGGCCAAGGTGAGACCTGCCGCCGGCGGACGCTTGAGCGCGGTGAGCACAGTTCGCAGCAGCGCCTCCATGCCGAACGGCTTGCACACCACCGCCACCGCACCGATCCGCTGCGCCTCCGCGAGGAAGGCATGGCTGCCGTTCGCCGTGATGAAAACCACCGGGATGGCCCATGAGCGCCGGTCTACCTTGAGCCGTTCGCAGACCTCCAGGCCACGCATCCCGGGCATCTGGTTATCCAGCAGGATCAGGTCGAACTGGGTTTGCGCCACCAGCTCGAGCGCCTGCTCGCCGGTGCGGGCGGTCGTCGTCTGAAGGCCGATGCGGGTCAAGGTGTCGGTGACCAGTTGCAGAACCTCCACGTGGTCATCTACGACCAGCACGCGAGGCCAAGTTTCATTTTTCACAGGCAGCGTCTGACGTAACCGGACGGGCCTGGCGGTTCAGGAAATTCCTGAGCCAACGTGCGCACGCGAGGAGGCCTACTTCGGCGGCTGCGGCTGGGTGTCCGGCGTCACGCGGGCTTCCGTGGAAAGCTTGTAGTCATGGCCGGACTTCGTAGTGAACTCTGCCTCCATCAGGTAGGCGCGGTAGCCGGTCGCGGGGCGCTCGATCTGCGTGGTAGCCGTGCGCCCGGGGTTCGAGGAAACGGGCACGCTGGCCCAGCGGTCGTTGCGCAGGTCACGGTCAGGCGAAGTGGCGGTCCAGAGGTGGAAGGCCTTCGCGGCGGGGGTGACGGTGACCGTCAAGGTCGGGGAGTCAGGGCCTTGGCGGGTCCAGTTGAGCTTCGGCAGTTCTTCGCGGTCGGCGATCATCTGGAAGAAGGCGGCCATCGTCTGGGTGGCTTCCTTGCCGCCGGCGAGGTCGTGACCGGCATTGGGCGTTTGGAAGATCAGCTTCGGCTCGGGTAGGTCGTTCCAGTAGTGGCGCAAGGCGTCCACGGTCCAATACGGGTCGTTGGTGCCGAGGAGCAGGAGCTTGGGCAAGGTGTAGCGCGTGCGGTAGCTGTAGGGGTCCACCCAGGAGCGGAGTTCCACCATGCGTGGCTCGTCCAGGCGCTCGATGAGGTTCAGCTCGGTGTAGTCGTTGATTTGCTCGCTCTGCTTGCCGTAAACCTGCTGCGACCAGTGCAACTGGGCCTTCATGTTCAGCATATCAATGACCATCGGGGCGATGCCGACGACGCGCGGGTCCGCAGCGGCGGTGAGCCAGGTGGTCCAACCGCGCTTGGATGCGCCGGCGACGACGAAGCGCACAGGCTTGGCGCTCCCGCCGACGCTGGCGAAGGCTTGCACGGCGTCCATCGCGCGCACGGCAGATTTCACCATGGGGAAGAGCAACGGCCACTCGCGGTCACCGGTCTTGAGATACTCGTTGAACGTGTAGGCGATCAGCGCGTCCTCGCGGCGGCCGTCGTAGAGCGGTTGGTTGGGAACTTTGGTGACCGCTGCCGCCACCGCGCCGCCGCGCTCGGCCATGGTTTTCAGCAAGCCGAAGAGCCGGTCGGGGTCGCTGTCGCCCGTGATGAAGAGGAAGGCGACATCCGCATTCCGCACCTGCGGCGGGCGGACGACGAGCATCTGGTGCCGCCAAGTGTTCCCGCGCCATGTCTGTGAGGTCAGATCAAGGCGCGTGGCGGTGAAACCGTCCACCTCCCGTTGCGCGACCTGTTTCCAAGCGTAGGAATCGTCAGGCTTGCGGACGTAGTCACCGAGCGCGTCCGCCGCGCGGACCGGCAGCGGGCAGAGGAGGAAGGCGGCGAACAGGACGACAGCAAAGCGCATGGGCGCATCGTCCCGCGTGGCGAGGCTGAGTCAAGGGGCTTCCCGGTGCTTCCAGCGCCATGAGCCGAGGGCGTCCGCTCAGGTGGTTTTTGGCAACCCAACCATCCGCTGCAACTCCGTGTCCCACACCTTCAAGCGCAGGCAGCGGATGACCTCCGCCGGGTGGAAGGAAGTGGTCTTGGCCGCTTGCAACTCCGGCATCTCGCGCAGCACTTCGGGCAGCCGGTAGAAGGGGATGCGGGCGTTCAAGTGGTGGATGTGGTGGTAGCCGATGTTCGCCGTGAACCACGCCATCAGCCGGCTCGTGCGCATGTAACTCGACGAGTCCAGCGCGGCCTTTTCGTAAGTCCAGCCAGCGTGGTCGGTGAACGACACGGTCGGGAAGTTGTGCTGCGCGTAGAACAGGTAGGAGCCAATCGCGTAGGTGATGAAGTGCGGCAGGGTCTGCGCCAGCAGCACGCCCTGCCAGCCGTGGGTCACGTAGAGCACGACGCCAATCGCGATGTGCAGCAGCAACGCGATGAGGCAGTCGTAGTGCTTGCGCGGGTTGTTGAGAAACGGGGTGATGCACATCCCGATCAGGAACACGGTGACGTAGCCGAACAGGATCGTCAGCGGGTGCCGCGCGAAGAGATACCAGAAGCGCTTGCCGCGCGTGGTCTTGAGGAACTGCTGCTTGGTCATGATCGGGAACGAGCCGATGTGCGAGCCACGCAGCTTGGAGTTGTGGTTGTGGTGATGGTTGTGCGAGCTGCGCCAGATGCTGCTCGCGCTCAGAGAGAGGATGCCGAACACCCGCATGAGAATCTCCGCGAGGAAGGACCGGGGCAGAATCGCGTGATGCTGTTGGTCGTGGTAAATGACGAACAACCGCAGGATCAACAACCCGGCGAACACGCTGCACACCAGCTTCGCGGCGAAGAACTCATTCCAGAGCGTGCCCGCCAAAGTGGCCAGCAGCAGCCCCGCCGTGGAAAGGAAATACCACCAACTCCGGGCGGTGTTGTCGTGGGCATACTGCTTCGTCGCTAAGATGAGTTCGTGTCCGGTGCGCATCGGATATTTTTGACCGAAGGACTTTCCGGCATGGACGCCAAGTTGTCGAGATTCAGTTCGGCCCGTGGGCAGAAATGCGATGACCGCCCGAGCGCTCCCGTTCGCCGAGCTTGAGTTCACAGCACGGCACGGCTAAAGCCAAACCACTCAAACCTCATTCGCCATGACGCTCGCCCAGGCCCTCCTGCAACTCGAAGCCGCCGGTTCGGCCCAAACCCGCAAGACCTACGCCCGCCACGGCGGCGTCCCGCCGATGTTCGGCGTCAGCTACGCGGTCCTCGGCAAACTCACGCGCCAGATCAAGCGCGATCACACGCTGGCGTTGGGCCTGTGGGCTTCCGGCGTCCACGACGCCCGTGTCCTCGCCACCTTCATCGCCGACCCGCAGCAGACCGACGCCGCGCTGCTGGACGCTTGGGCAGACTGCGCCAACCGTGCGCTGGCTGGCGGCATCGCGAAGTTTGCCGCCAGCACCTCGCTCGCGGAGGCGACTGCGGCGAAGTGGTGTGCGGACCCGCGCGAGTTCGTCGCCGTGACCGGGTGGGATGTAGTGGCCGAGTTGGCGCTCAACTCCGCCTTGCCGGACGCGAAGTTCACCACCTGGCTCAAGGCCATCGCGCGCGACCTCCCCGATGCGCCGAACCACGTCCGCCATGCCATGAACGGCGCGCTCATCGCCATCGGCGTCCGCAATCCTAAGCTGGAGAAGCTCGCCGTGGACATCGCCCAACGCCTCGGCAAGGTGGAAGTGGACCACGGTCACACGGAGTGCAAAACACCGGATGCGGTGGCCTATATCGCGAAGATGAAAGCGCGGCGAGCGAAGCGGGGGAAGTAATTAGTGCTGAGTAATTAGTCCCAGCATCGGCACGGCTCGCACCGCCGACTAATCACGAATCACTTTCCCTCAGCGCTGACCGCTGACGGCTGACCGCTCGCCGCTACTTCAGCCCCGCCAGGAACTCCACTAGGTCCCGGATGTCGCGCTTCGAGAGGACGTTGATCATCGTGTCCGGCATGGCGGACTGGCCTTTCTGAATCTTCGCCACGTCCGCCTTCTTGAACTTCATCACGCCGTCTTCCGCCGAGTGGATGACCACCTCGTCCGGCCCACCGGGCTTGGTCACGCCAGCGAAGTTCCGCCCGTCCTTCAGCACCACGGTCAGGCTCTCGAAGCCCGGCGCGATCTTCGCGTTCGGCGCGACCAGCGACTCCAGCAGATACTCGCGCGTCTGCTTGCTCGCGATGCCGTCGAGCACCGGGCCGACCTCGCCGCCGTCCGCGCCGACCTTGTGGCAGCGGGCGCAGGAGGCCTCGACGCGCTCGAGGAAAATCTTCTTGCCGCTCGCCGCGTTGCCGCCGGCGAGCGTCATCCGGTAGTTCCAGAGCAAGTCATCGGCGCGCCGCTGGGCTTTGAACTTGTCGAGGCCGGTCTTCACGTTGGCGTCGGTGCGCTTGTCCGCGGCTTCGAGCAACTCCAGGTGCAGCGCGGGCGCGAGCTTACCGACGACGAGTTCGGAAACGAGCGAGGCAATCACGCCGTCCGCTTCCACGCCGGGGATGCCGCCGAGCGTGGCGATGGCGTTCTGCTTCTCGCCCACGGAGCCGTTGGCGATGATGGCCAGCAGCGGTGCTACGGCGCTGCCTTTGCCGCCCTTCGCCCGGATGCTGGTGGCGGCGATGCGCAGCGGCTCGGCCTTGTCCTTCGCGGCGACTTCCAGCGCGGCGGCGAGCTGCGCGTCCTTCACGGCTGCAAGGCGGTTCAACGCGCCGACGCGGACGCCCGAGTCGGCCTTCGGGTCGGAGACGAGTTCAAAGAGCACCGGGCTGACTTCCGCCACGTCGAGCTGGGTCGCGGCCTTCACGGCGGCGAGGCGGACGGGCGTCGCGCCGGTGCGCAACGCGGCGGCGAGCACGGGTTTGGCGGCGGCGGCGGCGGGCTTGGCATCACGCGCGGCGAGCGGACGCCACAGGCCGGTGATGCGGTCGCGACCGGCGGGCTTGGCCCAGTCAGCGAGCAGGTCGAGCGCCTCAGCGCGCACGGCTTCGGGCACGGCGGCATCGGTCGCAAGTGCGGCGAGGCGGCTGGCAGCGGCGGCGTCACCGACGCGGTAGTTGGCACTGACGATGCGGCGGGCGAGCGGCTGGGCTTGGTCGGCGCTAAACTTGGTGAAGTCCGGCTTCAACGCCGCAAGCGCCGGCAGCGCGCCGACGATGGGCACTTCGCTGATGGCGCGGGCGGCAGCGAGGACGACGCGGCTGTCCGCATCGGCGAGGAACTGACTGACCTCGGCGCTCTCCAAGCGGCGGAGCGCAACCACAGCGGCCACGCGGACCGAAGGCGACTCGTGAGCCTTGAGCGCCGCGAGGGTTTTCACATCAGCGCAGCCGACCAGACCCATCACGCCGGAGTGGCGGAGCACGGCGTCCTTGTCCGCGTTGTCGGCCAGTAACTTGACCAACGCCGGCACGGCGGCGGTCACGCGAATCTTACCAATGGCAATCGCCGCGAGGTGACGGACGCGCGGGCTGGCATCACCGAGCAAGGTGGTGAGCGCCGTGCCCGCAGTGGCGTCACGCGCATCGCCGAGCACCTTCGCCGCCTGCGCCCGGACTTCGACTTCCGAGTCCGCCAGCAGCGGACGCAGCGCCACCAAACTTTGAACTTTGAACTTTGAACCTTGAACCGCCAGTTGCCCGAGGCCCCAAACGCCGTGGACGCGGGCTTGAATCGTCTTCCCCTTCGCCGCCGTTTCCGTCAGCGCGACCTGGCCGTCCGCGCCCTTGTCCACGAGCGCGAACTGCGCTTCCTGCCGCACGCGCATGTCGCGATGGGCGAGGAGACCCTTGAGTTCAGCGGCCGCGCGCAAGCTCATGTCCACGCCGAAGAGCGCGCCCACAGCTTCCACGTCCTTGGACTTCACGGCGACGGGGTCGGAGACGCGGTAGATGCGGCCCTTGCCGGTCATGGCCCAGCCTTCAATCCAGTCGGAGAAATAAACGTGGCCGTCGTAGCCGAAGTCCACATCGGTCACGAGCGTGTTCCAGATGAACTGCTCCTTCTCGACCAACTCGAAGCTCGCGCCCTTGGGCTGCATCTTGAAGCTCCAGATGCCGCTCGCGGTGCTGGAGCCCTTGAAGTCGCAGAGCAGGAAGTGGCGGTCGTATTTCTCCGCGAGGCCGGTGCCGGGATAGTAGGCGAGACCGCTGGGGCCGTTGGCGATGTTCGCGATGGGCGGCAGCGTGTGCGCCGCGCGGTCCTCGGGGAAACACATGCGCTCACCCAGCCACGGGCCACG
The DNA here is from genome assembly GCA_039796295.1 of Verrucomicrobiota bacterium. GTDB lineage: Bacteria > Verrucomicrobiota > Verrucomicrobiia > Limisphaerales > SXTU01 > SXTU01. Next base: position 28,057 of record JBDKJY010000003.1, on the reverse strand, counting down.
CCGCGAGGTCCACGGCGCGCTCTCGATGAACTGCCAGCCGATGCGCCAGCCGGTGTCGCCGCCCTCGGCTGCGTAAACCCAACGCGCGGGGTCGCCGCCGTCGGAGTTATTGTCGCCAGTGAAGAGATTGCCGAACTCATCGAAGGCCAGTTCCTGCGGGTTGCGGAGGCCAAAGTGGAAAATCTCCAAGTCGCTGCCGTCCTGGTTGCAGCGGTAGATGGCACCCATCTCCGGGTTGGCGACGGTCTTGCCTTCGAGGGATTTCACATTCGCACCACGGTCGCCAATGCTGAAGTAGAGCTTGCCGTCCGGCCCGATGCGCAGGCCGTGGAGGTCGTGGCCGAGGAAGCCCACGCGCACGCCGAAGCCGGTGAGGAGCGGCTTGCGCACGTCCTTCGGGCCGTCGGTCTTGCCGTCGCCGTCGTTGTCACGGAGCAGCCAGAGATTCGGGATGTTGGCGAACCAGACGTTGCCCTTGCGCGCGAGCACGCCCGACGCGATGCCGTCCACGGTGGAGTTGAAAATCTTGTCGGCGAAGACGCTGTAGTGCGTGGCGTGACCGGCGGTGGTGCGGTCCTGCAAGAGCGTGACGCGCTCGGAGACGTTGGTCTTGCCGTCGTATTTGTAGCGGATGAAGAGCTGCCGCATGTCATCGGTGGTCTGGTTGGCGAGTTCTTCGTCGAGCCAGTTCATGTGGCCGCGGATGTCGGTGACGCCCTGGTGGAGGCGATGCGTCTCGGAGACGTAAATGCGCCCGCGCTCGTCGATGCAGAAGGCGACAGGGTTCGCGAGCATCGGCTCGGCGGCCCAGAGGTCCACCTTGAGGCCGGGGGCGAGTTTGAACTTCCGTGCGGCCAACTCGGCCTCAGCGGTGGCCGCGCCGGGGTTGATGCGCACCGGCTGGGAGCCGCTGGAAGGATTCTTGGGCAGCTCCGCACTGTGGGCGAAGGCGGTGAAAAGCCAGAGGGCGAGGCCGGCGCGGGCGGTGCGAGCGAGAAGATGCTTCGTCATAAAGGCGGTGAGGCTAGCCGCGTGTCTGGGGACAAGGCAAGCGGGTGGAGCGCGGGACTGTGTCCCGCAGCCCATTGAACCGGCCAGCGGCTTCCGCGCTGACCAATGCGCCTGGCACTTGGACCGCGCTGCGGGTCGCAGGCCGCGCTCCGACGGCTTAGGCCCTCACGCGCCCTTGCGCACCACCGTGTCCCGCTCCGCCCACGCCGGGTCCGGCTGCGCGAAGTCCAGGTTGTAGTGCAGGCCACGGCTCTCCGGTCGCCGCAGCGCGCAGGCCACGATGAGCTCGGCCACGGTGGCGATGTTGCGCAGCTCCAGCAGGTCGCTGGTGACGGTGAAGTCCCAATAGTATTGCTGGATTTCCTCCTGGAGCAGGGCGATGCGGGCTTGGGCGCGCTGGAGGCGTTTGTTGGTCCGCACGATGCCCACGTAGTCCCACATGAGGCGGCGGATTTCATCCCAGTTGTGCGAGACGACAACGAGCTCGTCCGCGTTCTGCGCCTTGCCGGACTGCCACGGCGGGATGTTCACCTCCGCTTGCGGCGAAGGGCTTTCCAGGACGAGCCGAGCCGCACGGTGAGCGCAGACGAGGGCTTCAAGGAGGGAATTGCTCGCGAGCCGGTTCGCGCCGTGCAGGCCGGTGCAGGCGACTTCGCCGACGGCGTAGAGGCCCGCGATGTCCGTGACGCCGTTCACATCCGTCACCACGCCGCCGCATTGATAGTGAGCAGCGGGCACGACGGGAATGGGTTCCTTGGTCATGTCCACGCCGAGGCGCAGCAGGCGTTCGTAGATATTCGGGAAGTGCGAGATGATGAAGGGGGCGGGCTTGTGGGTGATGTCGAGCCACACGTTGTCCGCGCCGGTGCGCTTCATCTCGCTGTCAATCGCGCGGGCCACGATGTCGCGCGGCGCGAGCTCCGCGCGCGCATCGTAGCGCGGCATGAAGCGCTGGCCATCAGAGCCGAGCAAATAACCGCCCTCGCCGCGCACCGCCTCGGTGATGAGCAGCGTGCGCTCCTTGGGGTGGAAGAGGCAGGTGGGATGGAACTGCATGAACTCCATGTTCGCCACCTGTGCGCCTGCGCGGTAGGCCATCGCCACGCCGTCGCCCGTCGCGATATCGGGGTTCGTCGTGTAGAGGTAAACCTTCCCGCAACCGCCCGTCGCCAGCACGGTGACCGGCGCGGCGAACGTCTCCACCTGCCCGCTAGCCTTGTTCAACACGTAGATGCCGAGGCAGCGGTTCGGGCCCACGTAGCCGAGCTTCTGCGTGGTGATGAGGTCCACGGCGAAGTGATTCTCCAGCACCGTGATGTTCGGCTCGCGCGCGATGGCATCGAGCAACGCGCGCTCAATCTCCGCGCCGGTCGCATCCTTCGCGTGGAGCACGCGACGCTTGGAATGGCCGCCTTCCTTCGTGAGGTCGAGTTCCTTGCCGTTGCCGTCGGGCAGCTCGCGCTCGCTGAACTTCGTGCCCAGCTCCATCAGCTCCTGAATCCGCGCCGGCCCTTCGCCGATGATGGTGCGGACGATGTCTTCGCGGCACAGGCCCGCGCCCGCCGTGAGCGTGTCCCGCACGTGCATCTCCACGGAATCCTCGCGGCTGGTGACGGCAGCGATGCCGCCCTGTGCCCAGTTCGTGTTCGAGTCCGCGCGACTCTTCTTGGTGACGATGGCCACGCGCCCGCGCGGCGCGACCTTGAGGGCGAACGTCAACCCCGCAATGCCGCTGCCGAGGATGAGGAAGTCAAATTGCCGCGTGCTGCCGACCATGTGGGGCGAGATACAACGGGAGAAAACACCCGCGGGCAAAGGGAATCCGCCGTCGCCCCCTGCACGCGCGCGGCCTCGCCTCGTTTCAATCGCAGGCCGAAGCCAGCGCCTACTTCGCCGTCAGCCGGCGCGTGATGAACGTCCGCACTGACGGCTGCTGGCACTTCGCCAGCAGCAGCGCGGCCTTGGTCTGGTCGGCGGCGACGGCGGGCTCGATGCCATACCAGGTCAGCAGCGGGAGGTCTTTGTCGGCGGCGTCCTCGGCGTGACTGAGCAAGGCGGCGGCGAGTTCCCAACGGTCGTTCACCGGCAGGCGTTGCAGTGCGGAGGAAAGGCCGAGGCGCACGAACGCGGACTTGTCCTCGCGCGCCATCGTCACGAACTTCGCCAGCAGCGCGGGGGAAACTTTCTTGTCCTCGGTCAGCAAGCGCACCGCCCACCAACGCGCGTGCTCACTCGCGTGGCCGAGCTGCGCCGTCAGCAACGCCGCATCTGCGCCGCCCGTGACGTGCAAGGCCCAGAGCAAGCGGAGCTGGCGCGGCCCGTCCTTCTCCGCCGCGTGCAGCGTGCGCAGCGAAGCCACGGGGCCCGCCGCCAGCTTGCCCGCCGCACTACGCTCTTGCAGGAGCCGCTGCGCGTGGCGGCGCTGCCATTCATTCGCGTGGCCGAGAAGCTTGATGAGTTCGGCGTCACTGAGCTTCGCGAGGTTGAAGTCCTTTGGCGCAGCGGTCACCGGGGGCACTGGCTTCTGCGGCCCATACATGACCTTGTAGATGCGCCCGCTGCTGCGATACGAGCCATCGTTGTCGTGGCACTCGCCGAGGTCGCTCCAGTCCGCGATGAACACGCCGCCGTCGGGACCGGTGATTTGCACCGTCGAGCGGAACCACGGGTCGTTCGCCATCAGGAACGCGCCGCCGTGCGACGCCGTGTAGCCGGAGCCTTTGCGCGCGAGGACATCGTAGAGCACGCGGTTGCCGTGGATGTTCCCCATGAAGGCCCGCCCGCGCCACTCGGGCGGGAAGTTGTCGCCCTGGTAAATCATCAGCCCGCAGTGCGAGTGCCCGCCGCCCAGCGCGTCGTGCGCCGCCCCGCCGCGCGCCTCGCTCCACTTCGCCCCGGCCCAGTGCAAGTGGTCCGAGGCACTCTCCATCAGCTCGAAGAGGTTCGACCGGTTATGCTCGCCGAACATCCGCTTGTAATACCCGCCGGGGATGACGTGCCAGAAGTGCCCGATGACATTGTTCGAGAAGAACGCCTGCCCGTTCTCATCCCAGTCCAGGCCCCACGGATTCGTCGTGCCGCGACAAACCACCTCGAACTTCTTCGTCACCGGATGGTAGCGCCAGATGGAGCAATCCAGCGTGACCAGCTCACTCTCCGGCGCGCCCGGCCGGCCCACCGTGGACTTCTGCGTGATGCCGTGCCGACCCCAGAGCCAGCCGTCTGGACCCCACGCGAGGCCGTTCACGAAGTTGTGCCCCGCGTTGATGTTCCACCCCGTCAAGGCCACCACTGGCGGGCCATCCGGCACATCGTCGCCGTTGGCATCGGGGATGAAGAGCAGGTCCGGCAGCGAGAGCACCCACACGCCGCCGAAGCCCGGCAGCACGCTCGTCACGTTGCGGCCCGCGTCGAGGAAGACCTTGCGCTCCACGTTGCGCCCGGTGCCATCGCGGTCGGTGAAGATGAGGATGCGGTCGGGCGCGGGGTTGGTGACGCCGTTGTTCTTCTTGAGCGTGGGGTAGGAGAAGTTCTCGACCACCCAGAGCCGCCCACGGTCATCGAACTCCATCGCGATGGGCTGCATGACCTGCGGCTCGGCGGCGAAGAGCTGCGCGCGGAAGCCCGGCGGCAAAGTAATCTTCTTCAGCGACTCCGCCGGAGAAGTGGGCAAGTCCCCCGCCTTCTGCGAATCCGTGACGCCGGGCGGGAGCTGGGCGGAGGCGGCCAGGCAAAAGGCAAAAGGCAAAAGGCAAAAGGAGCGGAGGGCGTGGGTGAGCGAGCGGAGTTGCATGGGGCGGTTTTAGGGGAAGGCGGGGCAGGAGGCAACGGAAAGGAGCGACGGGCGGCTTACTTTGCTGTGGCCGGCTTGCAGTGGGGGCAATGCTGGTAATCCGCAGGGTCAAACGTGCCGCTCGGGTTTATGAGCAAGCCGTGCGGACACATGCCCTTGACCTCGATCACCGTGCTAGCGTGATACGTCGGGGACTGCAACGCCCAGTAGATGCCGAGGACGACGCAAAGGGATATCCCCGCCAACACCCAGCGCGAGCGGCTCCGAATCAGGGCAAGGAGGTAGTCCGGGTGCAGCACGCGCAGGAGCCGGTGCCGGGACGACTCTGGTGCGAGACGGATTGGAGGCAGGTTATCCATTACGTTCGCAAACCGCATGCTGCATCAGCAGGGTGCCGTGTCATGTCTAAGAATTCGATGGTTTCTCATGACTCGTCTGCGGACGTAATTCTCCTGCCGTATTCTCTGAGGCGCTGCTGAATCTTGCGTTTTACTTTGTCCTCGACCGTATCAAACGAGTGATCAAACCGGTGAATGTCGCGTCTGCAATCATCGCAGTGGTAAAGCACCGGGCTATGGTCTGGATACCCCGGAACGGTGGCTTGAGGATGCATCTGAAGGTCGCAATGGGGGCAGAAGGCTGCCAAGTCGTAAATGCCATGTTGTCCATGACGCCAGCGCCAGCGAATATCGAAAAAGACGGCCGTTGTGTCAGGCGCACAAGTGCCTTCTTTCCTCGTCGCTGCATAAACCAGCACCACCCCGACAGCGAGTGCTGCTAGTGCAACCAGAGACAAGATTGCCAACAACCAGACAGGAACCGAGGCGGTGCTGCTAAACCATTGCCAAAAAGTTTGGCCCTGTGTGAACAACCACTGCCAACCTCCGGGAATCACAAACGTGATGAAGCTGGCGATTAACATCGTAATTAGCGATGCAATGACTTTGCCTCGGATACCACTGTCCTTCGATTCCGTCGTTGACATAACGTGTCCTCCGTTTCCTAACCAGCTAGTGAACTGCGCATTTTAAGTTCCCGTTGATGGACATAGAGTTTAGGACAATGAAAACCACTGTCGAGGCCGTTACATTGAAGTCATTGCCATTGGTTGCACATTGAGAGTCTCGTTACTTCCTACAGCCAAAAATGGTCAATTTGCCCCAGCTTCCCCGCCTGCCCAGTCGCCCGGCCCGGTCGGCAAGGGTGCCTTGATGTGTCCGAAAAGGTGCCTTGATCGGTCGGACAGGGTGCCTTGATCGGTCGGCAAAGGTGCCTTGACCTTGGAAACGGCACCTTTTGCCGGGTGGCTGGGAGTGGGGTGGGTGTTTTTCAGACCCCGTCGGGTGCGTGGGGCTTTTCTCCCTCACCCCGGCCCTCTCCCGCTGGGAGAGGGAGGACGGCAGCCCGCGATGGTGGAGGGGTAAGCGCTTGATAATGCGAAGGATGGGCGTGGCGGTCCCCTCTCCCAGCGGGAGAGGACCAGGGTGAGGGAGAGCGGCCACCCATTCACCAGCAGGCACCTTTCGGCTATGGCCCTCCCACGGCGGCGGCCGGGAGTCGGTGGCCTACGGTGTGAGGAGGAAGGCCAGCAGGTCGGCGGCTTCCTGGGCGGTGAGCGCGGCGAGGAGGCCTTCGGGCATGGCGGAGAGGGCGGACTCGCGGGTGCTGGCAACTTGCGCGGCGGGGATGCGACGGTCGGTGCCGTCTTCGAGGCGGAGGAGGAGGTCCGTGGGGGTGCGCTGCTTGAGGAAGCCGGTCAACTCGGTGTCGTCGCGCAGGAGGACGGAGTGGGTGCGGTGCTCGGGGGCGACGAGGAGGTTCGGCTGCATGATGTGCGTGAGCAGCGTGGCGCGGTCGTATTTGCGGGCGATGTCGGTGAGGTCGGGGCCGTAGTCGCGGCCCGTGCCGTGGGAGCGATGGCAGCGGACGCATTGCCCGCCGGTCTCGGCGAGGAAGACAGTGCGGCCGCGCTTGGCATCGCCGGTCAGGGAGAGGACTTCGTTCGGTGCGAAGTCCAGGGCGAGCGTGCGGCGGCGTTGCTCGGGCGGGAGGAAGCGCTGGAGTATATCGCGCACAATGGGATTTGCAGATGCGCGTGCGAGGTGGAGTCGGAACTCAGTTTGAGTTGCGCCAAGTGCGAGGCGGAGTGCCGTGCTAGGGTGGTCGTCCGGCGTCAATCTGATCTTAGCCGAGTCGTTCAATCCCGGCGGAGAACCAGGCTGCGGGCGGGGAGGGGAACCGAGTTGCATAATCCAGTCCCGCACCACCTTCACTCCCTCCTCATCCGCCGTCCGCGAGCCAATGGCCGGCATATGCCCCGCCCCTTCCGTCGCGATGCGCCAGAGTAGTGCGGAGCTGTAGGGCTGTCCCGGCGCGACGAGGCGCGCGTCAGTCAGCCCGAAGTCCCCACGCGTGGGCTTTACGTCGAGCGCGCGCAGCTCGGCGAGCTTCTTGTCCGCGTTCAGATGCACGGCCACGCCGCCGCCCGCGCCGTTGCGATGGCACGCGGCGCAGTTGGCGTGGAGCCAGGAGCGGGCGCGGAGGTCCAGCGGTTGGGTGGTGTCGTAGGGGTTGACGAGGCGGGTGAGGTGCTTGGCTTCGAGGAGGCCGCGTTCTTCGAGGCGGCGCATCTCGCTGGGGGCGTTGAGGGTCTCGCTCGGCTCGGACGCGGCGGTGGCGGTGGCCACGCCGAGTTGCAGCCAGTTGAAGCCGATGGTTTCGCTGGACCAGGAGTTGTGGCAGCGGAGGCATTCGGAGCGGCTGTGGAAGCGCCACGCCAGCTCGCGGCGGCCGCCGGGCGCGGCGGCGTCGGTCACGTTGAAGGTGTCGTTCGCGCCCTCGGCGGGGACCAGCGCGGCGTCGGTCTGCGCGGCGTTCCAGCGGTAGGTGTAGGGGTTCCACGTCTGGCCGTCGAAGTGCAGAAGCTGCGTCTCGATGCGGCGGGCACTGGCGGCATCGCCCTTCTTCAGCTCCAGCGTGAGGGTGCGCGTGAAGACGGTGTTCGTCGGGAAGAACCACATCTGGCCGGAGATGATTTTGCGCGAGTTGGTCGCGGCGATGACGCCGTCGCCGGGGATGGCGAGGTGGTGGCGGGCGACCGCGCCGTCGTTCCACATCGGCGCGACGGGGGCGTAAGGCTCGACGCCGGGCGCGGGCGTGAGGGGCGTGAGCGACGCGTAAACGCCGGTCTCACTGAGCTTGCGCGGGAAGGCGAGGTTCGCGGGCGGCGCGGGGTTGGGCACGAAGCGGTAGAGGCCGCCGTTGTAGTCCAGGACGAGCAGTTCGCCGTCGGCGTCGGTCGCGAAGGAGACGGGTTTGAGCGCGGTCTTGCACAGCTCGTCGTTGGCGATGAGCACGCCGGCCTTGTGCCGGAGCGACCAGAACTTGCCGGTCTCCCAGTCGCCGTAGATGTAGGTGCCTTGGAGCTTGGGGAACTTCTTGCCGTGATAGACTTGGCCGCCGGTGATGCTCGCGCCTTCGCTGTGCGGGATGGAAACGGCGGGCGGGAGGATGGGGCCGGGGCCGGGCTTCACGTCGGTGCGGACGCGGGTGTTCGGGCCTTCGGTGATGGGCCAGCCGTAGTTGCCACCGCGCACAACGCGATAAATCATCTCCCACTGCTCGAAGCCCACGTCGCCGACCCAGAGGTCGCCGGTCGCGCGGTCGAAGCTCATGCGGAAGGGATTGCGGAAGCCGAAGGCCCAGACCTCGGGGCGCGCGCGGGGCGTGGTGAGGAAGGGATTGTCCTTGGGGACGGCGTAGTGGTTCGTGCCCTCGGTGCGGTCCACGTCAATGCGGATGACGGACGCGAGCAGGTCGCTGATGTCCTGGCCCGTGCTGTAAGGCATGTCGGGCGGGTCGGGGTTCGCGCCGTCGCCGGTGGAGAAGTAGAGGTAACCGTCCGGGCCGAAGGCGAGCGTGCAACCGTTGTGACCGCCCCCGCGCCAACGGATGATGACGCGCTCGCTGGCGGGGTCGATGACCGGCGGGTTCAGCGAGGTGAAGGTGAAGCGGGCGATGACTGCGCCGTTGGTGCCGCTGCCCGATTCGTTGTAGTTGAGGAAGACGAAGCGGTTCGTCGCGAAGCCGGGATGGAAGGTGAAGCCAAGGATGCCGCTGGCGGGCTGGTGGAGCTTGCGCCAGTCGAGCAACAGCTCGCGGTCCTTCGCATCGGCCTTGGCGCGGAAGGTCCAGAGGCGGCCGTCCTGATCGGCGACGGCCCAGCGGTCGGTGCCGGGGAGCGGCGCAAAGTCCACGGGGTTTTCGAACTTGATGCCGGGGAAGACGCGCTCGACGGCGAGGGGCGCGGGCGGGTTCGGCGAGCCGATGACGCGCGAGGTGGTCCACGGGGTGCGCGGGGCGGCGGGGAGTTGCGCCGTGAGCGCCAGGAGGAGGAATACAACGCCGGAGCGGAAGCGGAGGGAGGCAGTGGAGCCGCGCATAAGTGTGCGGCTGTTATAAGAGCAGAGCGGGCGCGTGGCGAGCGGTTTGCGGAGCTTACTGGTAGTTCAAGCCGTTGGCCATGCGGAGGGAGTCGGGGTCAGGAACTACAGGCAAAGGAAGGCCAGTGCCAGCGTTGAAGGGATTGACCGTCGCGCTCGTTCGTTGCACGGGATGCGTCGTGTCATTGTATTGTGCGTTCAGAACTCGGAACGCCCCCCTCCACACGTAGTTTTCCACATGCCCGTCAGCGAAGGAAATGGCGGCGCCGCTGTTGTGTCGCCCGGCCGGAGGGTTCCATGCCGTCCAAGTGCCGGCCTGCAGCACGCTCAACGGACGGATGCCTGCAGCACCGTTGTCGATGCTCACGGGATTCTCCTCCAAAAACACAATCAAGTCCGAGGGCCTCTGAATATCAGCGATGCGTGTGACGCTGCGCGTTTCGACCGAGCAGTTAACTCCTACCGACATCGCGTAGGATCGGTGATGGGGAACCCCGACGGTGCCCGAGACGGTCTTCGCCCGCGTGCCGGGGCAGATGTAGATTTTTTCGGTGTTGTGATAGGAGAACAGCTTGCCGTTCCGAATTTCGTTCGTGTAGTTGGCGTTGCCGAGCTGGACGTTGCCTTGAATCCAGGCGTTCGGCTCGGCCGAGGTGGCGGCGGCCGGGGCGTTGTTGTTGGAGATGATTCTGTCCTCGTGGTCGTCGCTATACATCGTGATCGCCAGCTCGAGCTGCTTTAGCCCGTTCAGGCACTGCGTTGCGTGCGCCTTCTGCTTCGCCTTGCTCAACGCCGGCAACAGCATCCCGGCCAGAATCGCGATGATGGCGATGACAACGAGTAGTTCGATGAGGGTGAAGCCGGCTCGGGGGGACGAGCGCGTGGCGGAGCAGATTGCTTTCATGGCGGCTAAAGTTGGGTTGCGGGCCGCGCTTCTTATCCGGCCAACCCCGGCGCTTGTCAATGAACCGCCCGCCCGCCCATCCTCCGGGCACCATGCACACCGCCCGCCGCCACTTCGCCAGTGACAACTACGCCGGAGTCTGCCCGGAGGCGTGGCAGGCGCTCGAAGCCTCCAACCGCGGCCACGCCCCCAGCTACGGCGACGACCCGTGGACCGCCGAGGCCGCCGACCTGCTCCGCGAGACCTTCGAGATGGAGTGCGAGGTGTTCTTCGTCTTCAACGGCACGGCGGCGAACTCCCTCTCGCTCGCGTCGCTCGGCCAGTCTTACCACAGCGTCCTCTGCCACGAGACCGCGCACGTGGAGACGGACGAGTGCGGGGCGCCGGAGTTCTTCAGCAATGGGATGAAGGTGCTCACATTGCCCGGCTTGAACGGTAAGATTGACCCCGCCGGCATTGAGCGCCTGGTGAAGAAGCGTTCCGACGTGCATTACCCCAAGCCACGCGCCGTGAGCGTCACGCAAGCCACGGAGCTGGGCACGGTCTATTCCCCGACGGAGCTGAAGGCCATCTGGGCGAAGACCAAGCAACTCGGGCTCAAGCTCCACATGGATGGCGCGCGCTTCGCCAACGCCGTCGCCTCCCTCGGCTGCAAGCCGCGCGAGGTGACGTGGGAAGCGGGCGTGGACGTGCTGTGCTTCGGCGGCACGAAGAACGGTTCGCCCGTGGGCGACGCCGTGGTGTTCTTCAACCGTGAGTTGGCGCACGAGTTCGACTACCGCTGCAAGCAGTCCGGCCAGCTCGCCTCGAAGATGCGCTTCCTCTCCGCGCCGTGGGTCGGGATGCTCAAGGGCGGCGCGTGGCTCCGGCACGCCGCGCAGGCGAACGCGATGGCGGCGCTCTTGCACGACGAACTCGTGGCGTTGCCCGAGCTACGGCTCATGTTCCCGCGCGAGGCGAACGCGGTCTTCATCGAGATGCCGCCGTGGCTCATCGTCGCGCTGCGGGCGGCGGGCTGGAAGTTTTACACCTTCATCGGCCAGGGCGGCTGCCGACTCATGTGCGCGTGGGACACGACCGAGGCTGACGTGCGCGCCTTCGTGGCCGACGTGAAGCGCCTGCTCGTCGAAGCGCCCAAGGACATCCCCCTCGGGGCAACGAACCACCGGAAGCTCTGACTCGCTGCCTACACTTTCACCAGGGCGGATTCACCCAGCGGTGGCAAGGGAAGTGGGGCGGAGGGAGAAAATTTCAGGGGGATTCCCTTGCCCGCAATTCCTTTGGCCTTCACGCAGACGTGGAGGGGGACGCATTCCGAGCCCGCCGGGCCGGGAAAAGAAGTTGCTGCTCCGCAGGCGCGCAAGCGCATGAACGACCTGCTGCCACGATGGTTAAGTGCGCTGGGGAGGTTTCCTCTGCATGGTTTCGCCTTAAATACCCCGCCCCGCCGAAAAGTCTGACGCTCCACGTAAACGCCCGTGCGCCCGCTCTACTTTCTCATCATGAACCGCTCCCTCGCCCTCCTCGCCCTCCTCGCCTTGACCCACAGTGCCAGCGCCGAGAACTGGCCCGGCTGGCGTGGCCCGCGCGGCGACGGCACCAGCACGGAGAAGAACGTCCCCGTCAAGTGGAGCGGCACGGAAAACGTGCTTTGGAAGACGCCCCTCACCGGCGGGCACGCTTCGCCCATCGTCTGGGGCGACCGCCTCTTCACCGTCGAGTCCGTCGCGGACACCGAGGGCCGCAACCTCGTCTGCCTCGACCGCTCGACCGGCAAAGTTCTCTGGCGCGAGACCGTCGTGAAATCCCCGCTGGAGAAGAAGCACCGCGAGAACAGCCACGCCTCCAGCACGCCCGCCACGGATGGTAAGTTCATCTACGTCGCCTTCCTCGACGTGCAGGACATGGTCGTCGCCGCCTACGACTTCAGCGGCAAACAGCAATGGCTCGCGCGGCCCGGCGTCTTCAAGAGCGTCCACGGCTTCTGCACCTCGCCCGTGCTCCACGGCGACAAGGTCATCGTCAACGGCGACCACGACGGCGAGAGCTACCTCGCCGGCCTCGACAAGGCCACCGGCAAGACCCTCTGGAAAGTCCCGCGCGCGAACAAGACCCGCAGCTATTGCGTGCCGCTCATCCGCCAGCTCTCCGGGCGCACGCAGATGATTCTCGCGGGCGACAAATCCACCGCGAGCTACGACCCCGACACCGGCAAGGTCCACTGGTATTTCAAAGGCCCGACCGAGCAATACGTCGCCTCCCTCGTTTACAATGAGAAGGCCGACCTGCTCTTCCTCACCGCCGGCTTCCCGCAGCATCACCTGCTCGGCCTGCGGCACAACGGCAGCGGCGACCTCGGGGACATTTATCACCAGGCCGAAATCACGCACCCGCAGGTCGCCTGGCATCACACGAAAGCCACGATGGTTTCCTACGTCCCCTCGCCCATCAGCGAAGGCGACTACTTCCTCGTCGTGGGCGACCAAGGCCACGCCAACTGCCTCGTCGCGAAGACCGGCGAGCCCCTTTGGTCCGAGAAGATCGGCCGCAGCCACGCCTCCCTCGTTTCCGCCAACGGCCTAGTTTATTTCCTCAACGACGACGGCGTGGCCTACGTGGTGAAGCCCGGCCGGAACTACGAGTTGGTCGCAAAGAACGAACTTGGTGAACCCACCTACGCCTCGCCCGTCATCAGCGAAGGTCGGCTCTACCTGCGTGGGGACAAGCACCTCTTCTGCATCGGCACCGCTGGCGCGAAGACGGCGCAGCGCTGACCCAGTAGCGCGGGCAGCCCTGCCCGAGCGTTCATCCTCAAACCCGCAGTGGCCTCACGCAAAGGACGCGAAGGGCGCAACGCCGGAGGGCGGGCCGGTCAATTGCAGTGGCGGCGTTCACCCAACGGGGGGGAGTTGCAGCCGTCGCGGTCTCTTCCTTTGCGCCCTTCGCGTCCTTTGCGTGAGGCACTGCGGAATCTGGGTTCAAGCCTGGCGACGCCACACGGCGGTGAACTCCTCCCAACGCGCGGGCAGGGCTGCCCGCGCTACAGTGGCGTTGCCCGCCAAATTTCACCTTCCCCGCCGCCGCTCGGTTGCTACCTTCGCCCCGTCACCGCAACCCATCGCACGCGCCTTATGTCCACGCTCAACCGCCGTTCCTTCCTCCGCCACTCCTCCGCCTTCGCCGCCACCGCCGCCTCGCTGCACCTCACCAGCGGCGTGCGCGCGCAGAGTCCGAACGGCAAGTTCACCATCGGCCTCATCGGGCCCGGCGGCATGGGCACCGCCCACCTCAAGACGCTCGTGAAGAACGACGCCGTGGACCTCGCCTACGTCTGCGACGTGGACCAGAACCGCCTCGCCACCGCCGTGAAGAACGTCGAGGCCGCCGGGCGCAAAGCCCCCAAAGCCGTCGGCGACCTGCGCCGCGTGCTCGAGGACAAGTCCGTGGACGCTGTCTTCATCGCCACGCCGGACCACTGGCACGCGCCCGCCGCCCTCCTCGCCTGCGACGCCGGCAAGCACGTCTATGTCGAGAAGCCCGGCTCGCACAACATCCGCGAGGGCCGCTTGATGATCGAGGCCGCGCGCCGCACCAAGCGCGTCCTGCAAGTCGGCACCCAGACGCGTAGCTCCGCGCACATGGCCGAGGCGACCGCGAAGGTCCGTAGCGGGGCCATCGGCGAGGTGCTCGCCTGTCGCGTCTGGAACAGCCAGCTCCGCCGCAACATCGGCAAGGCCCAGCCCTCCGCTCCGCCCGCCACGCTGGACTTCGACACCTGGATTGGCCCCGCGCCGATGGTTCCCTACAAGTCCACATTGCTCCACGGCATCTGGCGTTGGCAGTTCGCCTTCGGCAGCGGCGACATGGGCAACGACGGCGTCCACGACCTCGACGTGGGCCTGTGGGGCTTGAACGTCGGCTTCCAGCACCCGAGCCGCATCGCCGCGCTGGGCGGGAAGTATTTCTTCGACGATGACCAGCAGTTCCCCGACACGCAGACGTGCCTCTTCGAGTGGGATTTCCCCGGCGGCAAAAAGAAGCAGCTCATCTACGAACAGCGCATCTGGGCACCCTACAAGCAGGAGACCTACGAAAACGGCGACGCGTGGTATGGCACCAAGGGCTACGTCATCGGCGGCAAGGAGTCGGGCTGGCAGATGTTCGCGGCGAAGAACCAGCTCGTGGAATCCGGCAAAGGCTCACCCGACCTCCCCGCGCACCACGCCAACTTCTTCGACTGCATCAAGACCGGCGCGCGCCCGAACGCCGACGTGGAAATCCACCACTACTCCGCGAGCCTCTGCCATCTCGGAAACCTCGCCACACGCCTGGGCCGCACGCTGAACTTTGATTCGGCGAAGGAGCAGTTCATCGGCGACGCCGAAGCCAACGCGCTCGTGCGCCGCGAGTATCGCAAGGAAGGCCACTGGGGCGTGCCAAGGGGCGTGTGAGGGTGAGCGGGGGCTCGCTTCCGACCGGAATAATCCTCCGGTCCGCCGCGTCAGTGGTGGGCAACTTTTAAGCACCGTTATGTTAAACCTCTTCGGCCAGCGCATCGCCGGCAACGCCCACTGCGACGGGATGGCCCGGCGCGAGTTCCTCAAGATCGGTGGCATGGCCGCGGGCGGCTTGTCGCTCGCGCAGTTGCTCCGGCTTGATGCGCTCGCGGGCACCGGCAAGTCGCACAAGGCCGTCATCAACATCTACCTCCCGGGCGGGCCGTCGCACATCGACATGTTCGACCTCAAGCCCAACGCGCCCAGCGAGGTCCGCGGCGAGTTCCGGCCCATCAGCACCAACGTCCCCGGCATGGAGATTTGCGAGCTGTTCCCGCGCCTTGCCAAGCAGGCCGACCAGTTCGCGATCATCCGCTCGCTGGCTGATTCCGACGGCGCGCACGACTGTTTCCAGTGCATGACCGGCCGCACGCAGAAGGAGAAACGCACCGCGCCCGCCGGCGGCTGGCCGAGCTTCGGCGCGTTCGTCTCCAAGGCCCTCGGGGCCGCGCCCGGCGCACCCGCGCACACGTCGTTGATGTATCCGACCGGCAACCGCACCTGGGGCGAACCCGGCGAAGGCGGCTTCCTCGGCCATGCCCATTCGCCCATGCAGCTCGTGGCGAAGGATCCGAATGCCCGCGTGCAAAACCTGACGCTTCAAGGCATCTCCCTCGACCGGCTTCAGGACCGCGAACGCCTGCGCTCGGCCGTGGACCAGTTCCGCAAGGACGCGGACACGACCGGCCAGATGAACGGTCTCGACAGCTACAACCAGCAAGCGCTCGGCATCCTTTCTGATTCCAAGCTCACCGCCGCACTCGACCTCTCGAAGGAACATCCCGCCGTCGCCGCCCGCTACGGCGTGAACAACGACCAATACCTCCGCGACGGCGCGCCGCGCATGATCCGCAACTTCCTCCTCGCCCGCCGCCTCGTGGAAGCCGGCGCGCGCGTGGTCTCGCTGAACTACAGCCGCTGGGACTGGCACGGCAGCGACGGCATGAACTTCCCCAGCTCGCGCGAGGAATTCCCGCTCCTCGACCAGGGCCTCTCCGCGCTGCTGACCGACTTGAAGGAACGCGGCTTGGACCGCGATGTGGCCGTGGTGATGTGGGGCGAGTTCGGGCGGACGCCGAAGATCAACAACATGAACAGCCGCGACCACTGGCCGCGCGCGAACTTCGCGCTCCTCGCCGGCGGCGGCATGAAGACTGGTCAAGTCATCGGCTCCACTGACCGCATCGGAGCCGACGTGGCGGATCGGCCGGTGAAGTTCCAGGAAGTCTTCGCCACGCTCTACCACTGCCTCGGCATCGACACCGCCACCGCGACGATGACCGACACCTCCGGTCGCCCCCAATACCTCGTGGACTCCGGCATCACGCCGATCCGCGAGTTGGTGGGCTAGCCCGCCGCCAGCCACACGGCGGCTGCGCTCGCAGCCGCGTGGATTCCCCAAATCACCGCGACCGCCTGCGGCTTGCCGAGGCCCCAGCGCACGAGCCGGTGGGAGAGGTGATTGGTGTCGCCTTCCCAAACGGGTTTGCCCGCACGCCAACGAATCCACATCACGCAAACGAGGTCGCCCAGCGGCACGGCGAGGACGAGCAGCGGTGCGAGCACAGCGAGCGGACGTGGGTTTTGCGCGGTGTAGAAGTGCGGCAGAATCGCCAGCACGGCGAGGAGGAAGCCGGTGAGATGGCTGCCGGAATCACCAAGGAACGCGCTCGCCTTCGGGTAGTTGTAAGGGAGGAAACCCGCCAGTGCGCCCGCCGCCAGCAGCGCGAGCGAGGCGACGAGGTATTGCCCCTGGCCGGCGGCGATGGCCGCGAAGGCTGCCGCGCCGATGGCTCCAAGGCCGGCGCAGAGGCCGTTCATGTTATCCATGATGTTGACCGCGCTGATGACGGTGAGAATCCACAGCACGGTCAGGCCGTAGCTCAACAGCGGCGAGAGCGGACTGGAGGGGAACAACTTGATGCGCACGCCCGCCAGCGCGACGAGCAGCGCGATGCCGAGTTGTGCGGTGAACTTCGGCCCGGCGCGCAGCTCGTGTTTGTCATCCAGCCAGCCGAGCAGGACCATACCGAGCGCGCCGACGAGGATGGCGGCGAGTTGCAGGCCGCGCCGCTCGAAACCGTAAGCCAGCTTTTCCACCACACCCACCGGGAGCACGCCGAGTTGCAACGCCACCGCGCCGGCCAGCAACGGGAGGAGCAAGCCCGTGAGCACCGCCAGTCCGCCGGCGAGCGGGACGGGCGTGTCGTGGATCTTCCGGTGACCGGGATCGTCCACCAAGCCCGTGCGCACGCACCACGCGCGCCAGAACGGCAGCGACGCGGCGGTCGCGAGCGCGCCACCGAGGACGGCAAGCACGTAGGCGAAGGTCATGGGATTGCCGATTGCCGATTGCCGATTGCCGATTGCGGCGCAAGCAGCCGCTCGTAGAGAGCGTGCAGGTCGTCCACCATGCGCTGGACGGGGAACTGGGTTTTCACCAGCTCGCGTCCGCGCTGGCCGAAGCGCTCGCGGAGCAAGGGCTGGGTGATGAGTTTGCCGAGACTCATCGCAACCGTGCTGAGACCTCCAGGCGGAACGAGGAAACTGGTTTCGTTGTCCAGACACACCTCGCGCGCGCCGTCGCAGTCGTAGGCGACGATGGGCTTGCCCGCTGCCAGTGCCTGCGGGAGGACTCGGGCTAAGCCTTCACGGCGCGACAGATGTGCGACGGCGTCCATGATGCCGATGTAGCTGGGGACTTCCTCGGGCCGGATCAAGCCGGCGAAGATCACGCGCCCTTGAAGCGGCTTGGCGCTGGGCCCTCCGCGAATCAGTGCTTCCAATTTGGAACGCAGAGCCCCGTCGCCAATCAGCAGGATTTTCAATTGGGGAAACTGCTGAGTGAGTTGGCTGGCGGCGGCCAGCAAGTCCGCGTGCCCCTTGTGCTCGAAGAGCCGCGCCACCTTGCCGACCACGAAGTCATCCGGGCCAATACCGAGCTGCGCGCGGAGGGCGGGGTCGTTCTTCGCGTTCAGAAATGGCTCCAGGTCGAAGCCGCTGAAGATGCGGGTGTATTGCTCGGGGCGGCCGATGCCGGCGGCGAGGTATTGCTCGGTCATCGCGTTGGCCACGGAGACGAAGTGCGTGGTGACGCGGCCGGCGCGGCGCTCGGCAGCGCGGAAGACGAAGTTCGCCAGCGCGCCTTGGAACGGACCGAAGCTGGGGCCGTGGATGGTGTGGACGATGATCGGCACGCCCGCAGCGTGAGCCGCGAGACGGCCCAGCACGCCGGCCTTGCCGCTGTGGGTGTGGACGATGTCGGGTCGCTGCGCACGGAAGAGGGCGGTGAGCTTTCGGAGGGCGAGCCAGTCGTGCCACGGGGAGACGGGGCGGATGAGTTCGGGGACGAGGGTGAGCAGGCCGGGGATTTGCGCGACGCGCGGCTCCAGACTGCCTTCGGGGCCGGTGGTGGGGCCGGAGATGAGGCTGACTTCCACGCCGGGCTTCGCGCGCAGGCCGAGGACGCTGGCGATGGTGTTCTCCTGCGCCCCACCGACAATCAACCGCGTGATGACGTGGGCGACACGCATGGGTCGGGCGAATGCGGAGTGCGGAATGGGGAATGCGGAATGGGGAGCGCGCGGCGGTCGGACTGGTTCGTGTCACTCATGTTCCGTTTCACTTCCCGCCGGACAATTCCTTCAGCCGCTGTTGGGCGATTTTGGTTTCGGGGGCGTCGGGGGGGGCGAACTTGAGGCCGGCGGTGTAGTGCTTGCGGGCTTCGGCAGCGTCCTTGCGCTGCCACGCGATTTCAGCGAGGCCGAAGTGGCCGTTGTGCTTGTCGGGCGCGAGTTCGATGAGCTTGCGGTAGTCGCGCGCGGCATCGTCGGGGCGCTTGAGATTCAGCAAGGCCATCGCGCGGTTGAGGTGCGCGCCGGCGTGACTGGGTTGCAGCTCGATGAGCTTGCTCAACGGCGGGAGCGCGGCCTCGAACTGTTTCATTTGGATGTGGAGGCCGCCTTTGTTGACAAGAGCGCGGGCGCTGGTGGGCGCGACTTTGAGTTGCGCGTCAGTGTAGATGAGGGCGTTGGTGAAGCGACCAGACAGCAGGTAAAGCTCGGTGAGTGAATCGAGCAACGGAAGGTCGCCGGGGAACTGCTTGACCGCATCCACGAACGCCTGCTCGGCCTCAGCGGACTTGCCCTTCTGCGAGAGGTAGAGCGCGTCGAGGCGAAGGACGGTGGCGGCGCTCGCGGTGAGACCGGCGCGCAACTCGGGGCGGGCGCGGGCGGTATCGAGGGCGGCTTTGGCGCGGTCGGGCACGCCGAGGGCGATGAAGGTGTCGGCCACCAGAAGGTGGGCGGTGTGGTTGGTGGGCGCGAGTTCGGTGACGCGCGTGAACTGGATGATGGCCTGCCGCGGCAGGCCGGACTGCCGGTAGAGGTGGCCGAGGGCGAAGCAGAAGTTGGCTTCATCCGGCTCGCCGTGACGGGCGAGGATGGCGGGCCAGTTCTGGTGAACGGCGAGGAGTTCCTGCGCGATCTTGGCGGGGTTGCTGGCGGAGGGTTTGCCCGTGTGGCGGGCTTCGGCGGTGTCGCGGTTGAGGACAGCGACGAGGTTGGAGGGGTTGAGTTTGAGGGCGATGGCGAAGAGGGCGGACACTTCGTTGGCGGAGCTGCCCGACCGCAGCAGGTGCACGCCTAGGCCGTTGGCGATGGCCGAATAGTAGGCGCGCAGGGTGAGCATGTCGGGTGATGATTCGGCTTTGGCGGAGTCGGCGGCGGACGGCTCCCAGACCCGCACATCCTTGGGGGCCCAGCTCAAGCTCAAGCGCCGGGCTTCAGCGGAGAGCAGCGGCGGCACGATTTGATTCGTGGTGTAGAGGTGCAGCGCGCTGACGGCTCCGAGTGGTTCGGGGTAGAGATTTTCCAGATACATCGCGGGCAGCGGCGGGTGGAGCAGGAAGACGTGGTTCGAGCTAGTCTGCGCGCCGAGGAAGCTCGCGATGGCGAGGGGCGGAATGACCTGGGTGTCAGGCGTCGCGCCGGGGTCGGGCCAGCGCCCGGTGTGGCGGCGGGCGAGCTGGCGGTGGTAACGGGTGAGCTGGAGCATCCGCGCGTCGAGGAGGATGTGCGGCGCGGGCTGGCCGTGGAGGTGGGCGGTCAGCAGGAGCAGGTGCGTGGGCTGTTCGCTCAGGGCGAGCGCGCCTTGGGCCGGTAGGCTCTTGGCGAGTTGGGCGGCGAACTCGCGGACGGCGGGGCCGTTCTGCGTGCGGAGGGAGGGGAGATTTTTCAGCACCAGCCAAGCTGGCAACGCGATCAGTCCAAGCCAGAGGAGGCAAAGGATTACGAAGTTGAGTGCGGTGCCGAACGGGCTGGGCTTCTGCCAGGATTTCTCCTCCTTCGTTCCGCAGAGGAGCAGGAAGTAGCCGACGCAGTAGCCGATGACGAGCGCGCCGAGGTAGTAGAACAGCAGCATCGCGCGGCCTTCGCCGAGCGCGCGCGGGCTGAACGCTTGGTCGAGCGTCATGAACACGCACCCGGCGAGGAAGAGCGAGTGCATGAGGCGGAACAGGAGGTTCGAGAGGAAGCTGCCGGCGGCGCTCACGTCGCCGAAGGTCGAGGACCAGCGGATGCCGATGAGCGCGAGCGGCAGGAGCGTGACGCACGAGAGGAGCAGGACGCGGCCTTTGGGATTGAACAGAAGGTTGTTCTTCTGCGCACCGAGTTCGGCCTGGAGGAAATCGCCGAAGCCAAAGCCAAACTCCGGCGAGGCGGTGAACGGGTTGAAGAGGTAGAGCATCAGTCCCGCACCGCCCCACAGGGCGAGGCGGCCGAGGAAGCGGAGGCGGAAGAACTCGCGGCCCTTCACCCAAACCAACGCGGCGAGGAGGAACGGCGCGAAGCCGACCATCGCCCAGTTGTTCGCAAAGCCCAGGCCGCACGCGAGGGCGAAGCGGGCAAGCCACTTGTCGTCTTGCTCCTGGCGAAACTCGAGCAGGCACCCAATCGCGGCGGCGAAGAGCAGGAGGTCGAGCGCCTCGCCAGTCGCGGCGGTGGCGTGTTCCCAGAAACTGAGTTGCAGGCCGCAAGCGAGGACGGCGAGGAGCGGGGGAAGCCAGTTGGCAGGGATGGTGAGGAGACTGTTGTTCTCGCCGCGCAGCAGCGCGCGTTGGTCACGCGTGCGGTCTTGCGGCAACAGCGCGACGCTGCGGGCCAGGAGGGCGAGCGTGAGCGCGGAGCAAAGGGCGGCGAAGGCGTTGAGGGCGAAGAGTTGCGCGCCAGCGGGCAGGGCCTTCACCGGCAGCGTGAGCAGGTGGTAGAGCGGGCGGCCCAGCTTGGGATTCCACCAGTCCCAGCCGAGCACTTGAGCGGTCAGGCCGAGCGACGGCAGGGTGACCCAGCCAGCGAGAGTGATGAGATAGAGGATGGCCGCACCCACCGCCACGACCCACGGAAGGACGGACAGGGTGAAGCGGCGCGGCGCGGCGGGCGAAGACGGGTTGTCCATAATGCTGAACTGGAGCGCAGCCTACGGAGGACACGGACGAGCGACAAGGAACTTGCGGGTGACTGGAGCGCGGACGCCCACGTCCGCAGCCCATCCTGAGCTATGGCGGTGTGGCGGACGTAGGCGTCGGCGCTCCAGCCCGTGGGCCCAACCCAAAGCAAAACAGGCGTCCCGGGAAGGGGACGCCTGCTGGCTGAAAGGGGCGCTGGTTATTGCTTCGCCGCAGTCGCTGCAGTCGCTTTGTTGAGCGCGATGGTGAGTCGGGACTTCTTGCGGTCAGCGGTGCCACGTTTGACCACGCCCTTCTTCACGGCCTTGTCGAGGACGGAGATGGCGGAGCGGAGCGCGGCGGGCGAGGTGTCCTGCTTCGCTTCGATGGCGGCGCGGAACTTCTTCACCACGTTCTTGACCTGGGTGCGGACGGCAGTGTTGCGGACTTGCTTGCGCGCGCTGTTGCGCATGCGGCGGGCGGCTGACTTAGTATTCGGCATAGTGTTTTTTCGTTTAAGAGGCGCGCACCCTAGCCAATGGCCATTCGTTGTCAACGGCTTGTTCCGCCGCTGAATGGGCTGGGCGTCCGGCCGTCTGGACTCGTTGCATCCGCGCGACCACCCGTGACTCTGCCACACAATCTCGCCCGTTTTGGCTCACTGCTGGCCACGTTCACGCTACTGGGCGCGGGCGCGGCGGAACCCGATACGTTGTTCGAGCACCGTGTGCTGCCGGTGCTGGTCAAGCATTGCCATGAATGCCACAGCCATGTGGCGAAGAAATCCAAGAACGGTCTCGTGCTCGATTCGGCGGCGGCCATTCTCACGGGCGGCGATTCAGGGCCGGCCATCGTTCCGGGCGACCCAGAGAAAAGCCTGCTCCTCAGGGCCGTGCGCCACGTCAGCTCCGACTTGCAGATGCCGCCGAAGGGGAAGGCGAAGTTGTCCGACGCGGAAATCGCCGGGCTGGTCGAGTGGGTGAAGCAGGTGCAGCCGCTGAAGGAGCCGACGGGGCGAGTGGGCCTGGACTGGTGGTCGCTGAAGCCGCTCGTGCGACCGGCATTGCCGGGAGCGGTCAGCGGTCAGTGGTCAGCGGTCAGCAATCCCCTCGACGCGTTCATCCGCGCCAAGCTCCACGAACAGAACCTCGCGACCTCGCCCGAGGCCGATGCGCGCACGCTCATCCGCCGGCTGCACTTCGACCTCATCGGCCTCCCGCCGTCGCCGGAGGAAGTCGAGGCGTTCGAGCGCGAGTGCCAGATCGGCAATCGGCAATCGGCGATCGGCAATCTCACCGACAAGCTGCTCTCCTCTCCCCGCCACGGCGAGCGTTGGGCGCGCCACTGGTTGGACACGATTCACTTCGCGGACACGCACGGCTTCGAGCACGACATCTTCCGCACGAACGCCTGGCATTACCGCGACTACGTCATCAGTGCCTTCAACCGTGATGTGCCGTGGCAGCGCTTCATCCGCGAGCAACTGGCGGCGGATGTCTTCTACCCCGCCGAGCCGCACCTGGCGGCGGCGCTGGGTTTCCTCGGTGCGGGGCCGCTCGACACCAGCACGCAGAGCACCGCGCCGCGCACGTTCGACTACCTCGACCGCGATGACCTCGTGACGCAGACGATGTCCGCCTTCGCCAGCACGACGGCGCACTGCGCCCGCTGCCACGCGCACAAATTCGACCCCATCCCGCAGGAGGATTACTACGCGCTGCAAGCCGTCTTCGCGGGCATCACGAAGGCCGAGGTGCCGTTTGACGACTCGCCGGAGACGGGCCACCAGCGACGGCACTGGCAAAGCTTGGTCGCCGCAGCGGAAGCAAAGGACGCGACCACGCTGCACACGCCGGAGAACGACGCCTTCGTCGCGCGCTGGGAACAAACGCACGGCCGCTCCGTCACGGAATGGCGAACGCTCGCGTTAGAAAACTTTTTGTCCTCCGACGGCTCGACCTTGAAGGCGGAAGCCGACGGCTCGATATCGGCGGGCGGCACGCGACCAGAGAAGGACACTTACACGGTCACGGCCACGACGACGTTCACGAGCGTCACCGCGCTGCGGCTCGAAGTCTTGCGCGACGAAAAGCTGCCGAAGAAGGGTCCAGGCCGGCAGGACAACGGGAATCTGCACTTGAGCGAGGTCGAGGTGCGGCTGCTGGCGGCTGGCACGACGAACGCCACGAAGTTGAAAATCAAGCGCGCCACCGCTGACTTCGACCAAGCGGGCTGGACCATTCAGCACGCGCTCGATGGCAACGAGAAGACGGCCTGGGGCATTTACCCGCGCGTCGGCGAATCGCATCTCGCGGTGTTTGAGTTCGAGTCGCCGGTGACGCTGGCAGCGGGGGCGAAGCTCGTGGTCGCGCTCAAGCAACTGCACGGTGCGGGGCATCTCATCGGGCGCTTCCGGCTTTCCGCGACCGACTCGCCGAACGCGAACGCAGAGGCCTCCCCGCCGCTGGTGTCGGCGGGTTTGAAGCTGCCGCGCGACCAGCGCACGGCGGGGCAACGGCTGGCCATCGCGGCCCACGCGTTGCGGCTGCACGCGCAGGCGGAACTCGCGAAATTGCCCGCGTCCGCGCAGGTCTTCGCAGTCAAGGCCGGCCTGGAGCCGAAGCCCGTTCACGTCCTCAAGCGCGGCGACATTGCGAAGCCCGGCCAGCTCGCAGAACCCGGCGCGCTCTCAGCTCTCGCGGACTTGCCCGCGCGTTTCGCACTCGCGGACCCAAAGCGCGAGGCGATGCGGCGCGTGGCGTTGGCGGACTGGCTGGCGGACCCGCGCAACCCGCTCACCTGGCGTAGCGCGGCGAACCGCGTCTGGCACTTTCACTTCGGTCGCGGCCTGTGCGACACGCCGAGCGACTTCGGGCGGATGGGGAGCTTGCCGTCACACCCGGAGCTGCTGGACTGGCTGGCGTGCGAGTTGAGGGACAGCGGGTCGCTGAAGCATTTGCACCGGCTGATTGTGACGAGTGCGACGTATCGGCAAAGTAGTCAGTGCTTAGTCATTAGTAATCAGTCCGAGGCGCGCCGCCGACTAAGCACTAATTACTTGCCTAGGAATAATCACTTTTCCAATCCGGCGTCGGCGGACCCCGATAACCGCCTCCTCTGGCGCATGAACCGCTCGCGCCTCGACGCCGAGTCGTTCCGCGACGCGGTGCTCGCGGTGTCCGGGCGACTCGACCTCACGCTGGGCGGACCGGGGACGCAGCACTTCAAGTTGAGCAAAGGCCCGCAGGCCACGCCGAAGGTGGATTACACGCCGTTCGATTGGGACAGTCCGGGCGCGGGACGACGCAGCATCTATCGCGTCGTGTGGCGCGGAATTGCAGACCCGTTTATGGAGGCGCTGGATTTCCCGGACGCGGCGCTGCTCCAGCCCACGCGGTCATTCTCGGCGTCGGCGCTCCAGGCGCTCACACTCTTCAATAACGACTTCGTCCTACGCCACAGTGAGCACTTCGCGGCGCGCGTCGAGCAGCTCGGGACGGACACGACGACGCGGGTGAAGGCAGCGGTGCGGCTGGCGTTCCAGCGCGCGGCTACGCCGGAGGAAGTGCGCGCGCTGTCGGCTTACGCGGAGCAACACGGGCTGCCGGCGCTGGGCCGGGTTTTGTTCAACAGCAATGAGTTCTTGTTCATCAACTGAAGCGAGCGAGGGGTCGCGGACGCCCTCGTCCGCAGCCGCTGGCGCAGTGGGGCCGGTTGACAGGGATGTGGGCGTCCGTGCTCCTAATCTTGCGCTGGGCCGCCGCGACTTCCTCTGGCGCATCGGCGGTGGGCTGAGCGGCCTGGCGATGGCGGACTTGTTCGCGCGCGAGGCGCTCGGCGACGGCGCGTCGAAACCAAGGCCGGAATTCAACGGCGGGTTGCACCATCCGGCGAAGGTGAAGCGGGTCATCCAGCTCTTCATGACCGGCGGCGTGAGCCAGATGGACACTTACGATTACAAGCCCGCGCTCGCCATGCTGCACGGGCAGAAGCTCGGGCCGACGGAGAAGCCCGAAGGCTTCACCGCCATGCCGGGCACGATGATGAAAAGCCCGTTCGAGTTCCGGCAACACGGGCAGTCAGGGCGCTGGGTGAGCAGCGTCTTCCCCGAGCAGGCGAAGCTCGTGGATGAACTCGCCTTCCTCATGGCGATGACCAGCAAGACGAACGTCCACGGGCCGGGCACCTACATGATGAACAGCGGGATGCTGCTGCCGGGCTTCCCCTGCCTCGGCGCGTGGGTGAGCTACGGACTGGGCCGGCTCACGGACAACTTGCCGAGCTTCGTGGTGCTGCCGGATGCGCGCGGCCTGCCCTACAACCAGAACGGCACTTTCAGCGCGGGCTTCCTACCCGCCGTGCATCAGGGAACCATCCTCAACGCGGGCGCGCCGGAGCTGGTGCCGGACTTGTTCGCACGGGAGAAATTTAAGTTTGCCTCACGCGCAGCGGACCGTGACGGGCTGGCGTTGTTGGACAAATTGAACCGCGCTCACGCCGCCGCAAACCCCGCCGACTCGCGGCTGGACGCGCGCATCGCGAGCTACGAACTCGCAGCGAAGATGCAATTGAGCGCGCCCGAGGCGTTTGACTTGGCACGCGAGAGCGAAGCGACGCGGAAGGCTTACGGGCTGCAGAACAAGGTGACGGAGGACTTCGGGCGGCGCTGTCTGCTGGCGCGACGGCTTATTGAGCGGGGGACGCGCTTCGTGCAGGTGTGGAGCGGGCCGCAGGGCGCGGTGAACAACTGGGACAACCACGGCAACATCCCGAACGAACTCCCACCGATGGCTGCAAGCGTGGACCAGCCCATCGCCACGCTGCTGCGCGACTTGAAATCACGCGGCCTACTCGCCGACACGCTGGTGGTGTGGACCACGGAGTTCGGCCGCACGCCCTTCGCGCAAGGCAGTGTCGGGCGCGACCACAACGGCGGGACGTTTGTGACTTGGCTGGCCGGCGCGGGCATCAAGCCCGGTGTGTCCGTGGGCCAGAGCGACGAGTGGGGCTACCAGGCAGGCGAGGGCAAGACCTACTGCCACGACCTGCACGCGACGATCCTGCACCTGATGGGCATCGACCACGAGCGCCTGACCTTCCGCCACAGTGGCTTGGATCGCCGGCTGACGGATGTGCATGGGGACGTGGTGAACGCCATCCTGGCCTAAAACCGATAACCGACGCGGAACCGGTTGAGTCCACCATCGTGATTGCCAGCGGAGGGCGAAACGGGCCGAATCCCACGCTCCGATTACGCTCGTTGGCGCATGGGAGCGACCAGCAGCCACCTCTCGCCGACAGATGCGTCAATTTCACGCACAAGGCGTGGAAACCATCACGCGCTCCGTGGCCGGCCACCGGCGGGCTGCTAACGGCTCCACTGGCGGGTGCTTGGAGCCTGGTTCAGGCTATCATTTTCAAGGCCTTTGCTTGGTTACAATCCACTGGGAACCAGCTGGTTAGCACCAC
Organism: Verrucomicrobiota bacterium; assembly: GCA_039796295.1. Classification (GTDB taxonomy): domain Bacteria; phylum Verrucomicrobiota; class Verrucomicrobiia; order Limisphaerales; family SXTU01; genus SXTU01. Next base: position 1,440 of record JBDKJY010000003.1, on the reverse strand, counting down.
CGGCCTGAGTCAGCGCCAGTCACCGATCAAAATACTTTCAAAGCATGGCCACCGCTGGCACCGGCGTTGCTAAAGTGCTGCCAGACCTAAGTTGGCAGTCTCGGAGAGCGGTTCTCCGGGTGCGCCAGCCGGACAACAAAACAAATAAAACCATGAAAAACCTACGCAGTAAGAAAATTGGGGCGTTCACGCTCATTGAGCTGCTCGTCGTGATCGCGATCATCGCCATTCTGGCCGGCATGCTCCTGCCCGCCCTCGCCAAGGCCAAAGCCAAGGCCGCCCGTATCAAGTGCGCCAGCAACCTCAAACAGGTTGGTCTGGGCTTCCGCGTGTTCTCCAACGACAACGACGACCGCTTCCCCTACCGCGTGGCCAGCTACGCCGCCACCACCGTGACTCTCGCCCTGACCAGCGCCCCGAACACGGCAGGCGGCGCGGCTTGGACCCACTTTTGGGTCATGTCCAACGAGCTCGCCTCGGCGAAGATCCTCACCTGCCCGGGTGACCGTAATAAGTTGAACGCCCAGAAGAGCGACTTCACCAGCGGCACGACTGGTTTCGAGCGTCCCACTGGCAGTGGCGACACGGCCAGCTCGTTCGCGGCTTACACCGCTGCGGATGGCAAATCTGCTGCCCTCTCGTTCGTCGTGGGCCAGAGCGCCGATGAGACCCAACCCAACGCCATCCTGAGCGGCGATCGCAATTTCGCCGTTGTCACAGCAGGTGGCAACAGCGCTGCGATGCCCGTCGGCTCCGTCAGCCGCGCCAACGGCGTTGTCTTGGGCTGGATCGTTGCCACGGCTGCGACCTCCGTCTCCGCCGGTGCTGCCGCGCAGCACGACCAAGCGGGCAACCTCACGCTGTCAGATGGCAGTGTGCAGCAGATCACCAGCTCGGGTCTGAAGACGCAGAACGACCAAGCCACCTCCTCTCTCGGAGCCGCTTCGACCTTCGTCCACCCGAGGTGATTCTCGGCTAGCTTTCTTTCGCAAAGGGACACTCGCAAGAGTGTCCCTTTTTTGTTGTTCTGAACACTTTCCACCGGCACCGGATCGATTAGTGGAAGCGGGTCTGAGTGAGGTGGGCGCACGAATCCCGATACCGAACGGCCAAGCACATGAGCTTCTCCCTCACCTCGATGAACCCAAGGGCCCAACTTTGTAAGCCGGGGTGCCCCCCTCGGCGGCTGCCACCCGGACGCTGCGGGAGCACGCGGCGAGAGAGAGGGAGGCTCCCATCGTGAGGCGAGAGTTGCACTGCGCTACGCAGCTTGGTCCGTCAACGACAACTATTTCTCCTTGTGGCGACAACTATAATTCCCCAGTGGGCATGAGGTGTTTGGCTTGAGGGTGGTGAGGATTGCCCCTGGCTGGTGGAGTGGAGCCAGGCGGGCGTAGCCCGACTGGCGGAACGGAACCAGCCAGGGGCTGGCGAACCTCA